>NZ_JBDVMZ010000020.1:0-10977 GCF_039969895.1 Algoriphagus sp. | reverse complement strand
GCATCAGCAGAATCATTCAATGCAAAAATAAAAGCATTCAGGGCTCAGTTCAGAGGAGTCACCAACATTGAATTCTTCCTGTTCAGACTATCTAACATCTATGCGTGAATAAACCTGCTCCCCAGATATTCAGACTGATCCGATATTCCGACTGATCCGTACTCAGGGAGGGTTTGAACTCTGAGATAAAGGCATAAAAAAACCGCTGATTGTTCAGCGGTTTTTTTTTCGAGTGGTTGGTCTACCAGGGCTCGAACCTGGACTCTTCTGAACCAAAATCAGACGTGTTGCCAGTTACACCATAGACCAGTTTTACTTGAGGTTCCTTTTTCAGTCCCTCTTAAAGTGTCACAAAGGTAAAGTCTTGGTTCTTTTTTTCCAAGCTAGATATCAAACATTTTTCATGATTTTGGCTAATGAGCTTGGAATCAGCTGGAAATAAAGTTGGGGACTGTGGCTTTTATTTGCCGCAAATTCTAGAGGAGAAGTTCGCACAATTATGTAGAATAGGATAGGGATATGACCTTAGATTGTGATATTGTTAATAATGAGGGGTTTATGTTGTTTGATCCGAAATTTATCATCAATTTCGCGAGTATATTGTTAAACCAATCTAATTGTTATTTAGTATGCAAGTAGAAAAACTAGAGAAAACAGTCCCGGAAGTTGTTCAGAAGCTTTCCAAGTTGAAATCAGGTGAAACCCTAGCTGCCGAGCTTTCTTGGTGCTGGATGAGCTTTCAAAATGATCAAAATCCAGTAGGGGTGATCGAAAAAGGTCAGCAGGCTTTAGCGCTTTTCAAAGAAGCGAGAGAAAAGAACTCAAAGGCAGTGTCCAAGAAATTGGTGGAAAGTCTGGAAAAAGCTTTAGCATAGGCATAAAAAAACCCCGAATTATCGGGGTTTTTTACTTTTATCAGTGTGCTAGAATTATTCTCCTGACACGTTGAATTTTACGTTTGTTTTCACTTCTCGGTGAAGATCCACCTCTGCAGCGAACTCTCCAGCACCGTCAACAGGCGTATTGATAGAGATTTTCTTTCTATCGATTTCGATACCTTGAGCTGCTAAAGCATCAGCAATCTGTAGGGTAGTTACTTTACCGAAGATTTTACCTGACTCACCGATTTTCGCTTTGATCTCAAGAGTAAGTGCCTCAAGTTTTGCAGCGATATTTTCAGCTTCAGTTTTTATCTTTTCTGCTTTGTGAGCAGCTTGCTTGATGTTCTCAGCAAGAATTTTCTTGTTAGATCCAGTGGCAAGTACAGCGAAACCTTGAGGGATCAAGTAATTTCTTCCGTACCCTGGCTTTACATCTACCATGTCATTCTTATAGCCAAGACCTTTGATGTCTGTTTTTAATATGATTTCCATTTGTAATGATCTTTTGTGATTGGACGATTATTTCAACCCATCGGTTACGAATGGCAACAACGCCAAATGTCTTGCTTTTTTAATAGCCTGAGCTACTTTTCTCTGAAATTTTGCAGAGTTACCAGTAAGTCTTCTTGGAAGAATTTTACCTTGCTCATTGACAAACTTCAACAAGAAATTAGGATCCTTGTAGTCAATGTACTTGATGCCGTGCTTCTTGAATCGGCAATACTTTTTTCTGATTTCGCCTCTATTGATTGGCTCGTTAACTAATGTCATTTGGTGGCTTCCTCCTTAGCTTCAACTTTTTTGTTAAACTCTCCTTTTCTTCTTCTTTCGGCATAAACAATTGAATGCTTATCCAAAACAGTAGTCAAGAATCTCATCACTTTCTCTTCTCTTCGCAATTCTAGTTCGAATTTGCGGATTAGAGTAGGATCGGCCTTGAATTCAACCATCACGTAGAATCCTGTAGTCTTTTTCTCAATGGTGTAAGCCATTTTCTTAAGACCCCAATTTTCCACATTAATGACATCTGCCCCCACTTCTTTTAACAAGTTCACAAACTTGTCGACAGTATCCTTCATCTGAACATCAGACAAAACGGGAGTTAAAATGAATACCGTCTCGTAATTTCTTTGGAACATTTTTTTAATGTGTTTAAGGAATTTAATAAACAGGTTGCAAAAGTAGGAGAAATCTCCCTGTATTCCAAACAACTAGCAAATCCTAACTTAGGAATGCTCAAAAAAAACATCCCAAAGGAGGCTTGAATTATTTCACTGAGAAGGTTTTGGAACCGACCTCGTAGTTATCCACGAATATTTTGACCAAATGATCTCCAGACACGTAGTCTGAGCCTTTTTCGTAGAAGAAGGTTAACTCCTGCTCGGTGTTGTCAAAAATCACATCCTGTTTTACTGTGTAGAATTGCTCTTTACCTTGTATCATGAATGTGCCTGATCCTTTGGCTACATCAAAAATAGGTTGGGAGTTCGGAGCTAACACTTGTACATAAATATTTCTAGGCCCTTTTTCGGCTACCTTATTATCTGCAATATTGAAACTTACCTTGATTCGTTCGATTTGTCGATTTCGAAAATCTTTAGTCGTTTCCACTCGCTCTTTTCCTTTTGAATTAACCGCTGCTATTTCGATATTCTCTACCTTAAGCATGGATGCTACGGTGACCTTCGCTTGAAGATCTTCCTTCTGTAGGTTTAGCTGTGCTACTTCTTCTTCTATTTCCGCTTGGGTTGTTTTTAGGTCCTGATTCTCGGTGAAAAGCTGCTGGTTCATCGCACGTAACTCCAGAATCTCCTGATCTTTCTCTACGATCATTCCATTATAGGATTTGATTTTTTCATTCAAAGCCATTATTTCTGAAGAACTCCTTTGCCTTGAGGTATTTCTTTCTGCGATGAGTTGATCTCGTACTTCTTCCAAAGACTTCACATCACCCCCAAGCTTCTCGATCTCTTGAATTCGTAGATCAAGCTGATAAGTCACTGAATCTAGACGCTTGTTCAAATCATTGTTTTCTGTAGATAACAGCAGGATTTCTTCCGATTTTTTGGTGCGATCTACGTAATCAGTGTAGAGCTTGATCCCACTTATAATCACTAAAAGAATCAAGACGATAATGATAATATTTTTACCTTGGTCTTTCTTCTCAGGCGTGTTCTTTTCGAATTCAGTATTCATTCAAGTATGGTGTTAGTATGACTTTCTTAGACAAAGATTATTGGACTGAAAGATATTCCTTGGGCAAAACGGGTTGGGATATAGGTTTTGCCTCCCCTCCGCTTGTGCAATATTTAGACCAAATTGAAAACAAGGACATTCAAGTCTTGATTCCCGGTGCTGGTTCGGGCTATGAGGCAGTTTACGCTAGGAAGTCCGGGTTCTCAAAATTCCATGTATTGGATTTCTCTGGGGAGCCTCTGGATAGATTCAAAGCTGCTAATCCGGAATTTCCACAAGGGCACGTTCATCATGAAGATTTTTTTGTGCATCGCGGAAAATATGACCTGATCTTGGAGCAGACTTTTTTTTGTGCACTGGATCCTAATCTTAGAAGGGACTATGCGCTGAAGATGCTATCACTGCTGAATCCTGGTGGTAAATTGGTTGGCGTTTGGTTTGATAGGGAATTCGACTTCGATGGCCCGCCATTTGGTGGAAATGCGAATGAATATAAGGTGCTTTTCGAAAAATATTTTGAGGTAAAAGAATGCTCGCCTTGCTATAATTCGATTCCTGAGCGAATGGGATCGGAAGTATTTATGATTTTGGTAAATTCAAAAATCTAAGGTGTATTCAGTTTTTTGTCCTGGAAAATCGAAGAATACGACCCCGCATTCATAGAAGTCAAAGCTGAGTTTCACGGCAGGTTTAGCCTTGATATCCGCCCAAGCCTTGCTCATTTCTGCAGACCAATGAATGTCACCAATAACAACAATAGAGGTTGAATGGGTTTTCTGTTGGATTTGCTCAAAGTAGCGAATGGTCCCTTCATAGGTATGCGTGGCATCGATCAGTGCAAAATCTATCTGGTCCAACTTTCGGAGCGTTTCAGACAAGGTTTGGCTAAGTTGCCCCAGCACAAACGTTACATTTTCATATCCTTGCTCCGGTTGTGCTACCTCCCAAATTTCCTTAGATCCTTCAAAAGTGTAGAGTTTTCCCTTAGTCACCTTGGAAAGATATCTAGTACTGATTCCCATGCAGGTGCCAAGTTCTAGTACTGTGGATGCTGGCGTGAGGGAGCAAAAAAACTGGTAGAGTTGCGCATGTTTACGGCTGCTGGTGCTGAATTTTGTGATGTCAGCTACACGCCTTTTGCTGGTGTTGACTCTTTTTGATCCCGCTCCAAAGTCTGTGACTTCAATAATTTTATCAGAAGTGCTAAGAGAAGCTCTGTAAGCTTCTATATCCAAGTCCTCTTTTTTCCTGATTTCAAGAAAGCGCGTGAGGTCTTGGTGAATTTTGAAAAGAAATGGAGATTGAAGGGAAAATTTATCCTCTTTCTTCAGCCAATATGCTAAATAGGATAGGAGAGGGTAAGCTTTGTTTAGCAAATCAATTTTGGAAGTAGCTTGCGATCATTTGAAACTCTGGAATGAGGACTTCGAATTTGCTGCCGTCAAATAATTTTTCCATGTAGTAAACTCCGGTCATTTTCCCGAGGCCAGATTTTAAATTGCATCCGGAAACATAACTATGTGATTCACCAGGCTCTAAGATCGGCTGCTGGCCTACTACTCCATCGCCTTCTATTATTTTTCTGATTTCTGCCGCATCAGATATTTCCCATCTTCTACGCATTAGCTGCACAGTTTGGGAGCTTTTGTTTTCAATAGTTACCTTGTAAGTGAAAACGAAGTGATGTTGATGAGGACTTGAAAACTCGGATTGATAAGTGACTTCTACGCTTACCTGAATTCCTGATGTAACTGCAATTACCATGTATTGAACATTTAAAAGTCTGTAAATATACAATTTATAGTTTGAATAATATTAAAACTAAATGAAAGCTACCCTCGAGCCAAGTTGGGAAGGTGCATTAAATCACCTCTTAGATCAACCATTTTATAAAAACTTAGTCAACTATGTCCAAGACGAGTATGCTCATGGAAAAGTTTATCCTGCGGTCAATGATATTTTTAATTCGTTTAATTTTTGTCCTATAAATTCGGTGAAAGTAGTCATCTTAGGGCAGGATCCTTATCATGGTCCAGGTCAAGCTCACGGCTTGTCATTTTCGGTCCGACAGGGAGTGTCAATCCCTCCGAGCCTTGCTAATATTTACAAGGAAATACAGGCTGACTTAGGTCATGTCATTCCTTCAAGTGGTGATTTGACACGCTGGGCAGAGCAAGGTGTCTTTCTGCTGAATGCCACACTTACCGTACGAGCTCATGAGCCAGGATCTCATCAGAAGCGAGGATGGGAGAAATTTACAGATGAAGTAATCAAAACCCTTAGTGATAGACGAGAACATGTGGTGTTTTTGCTTTGGGGTGCTTATGCGCAAAAGAAGTCTTTGCTTATCGATGAGAAAAAGCACCTGATTCTGAAAGCACCTCATCCTAGTCCATTGTCATCCTATCGAGGTTTTTTTGGGTGCAAGCATTTTTCAAAAGCGAATGACTACCTAGCCGCAAATGGGATTAAGCCTATTGAATGGTGAGAAAAGTAATCTGATTTTACTCTCAGTGAGCAGGTTGGATTTGTTAGAAGTTAGCCGTTATTCCTCAAGCTTCAACCTATAGATCCTTTGTGTTTAAGGCCATCGGATCATTCCCATTACAGTAGGTTTAAAAAAAAGCCCTGATCTCACAGGGCTTTAAGGTTAATCTATTCCGTTAAATATTCTACTCCAACGGATCTTGCTGAACATGGACTCATGCTTGTCTAGAGACAGCCACAAGAACCAAGCTTTGCCCACAATATGATCTTCTGGTACAAAACCCCAAAAACGTGAATCCAATGAATCGTGACGGTTGTCACCCATCATGAAATAATAATTCTGCTGGAACGTGTAGGTATCTACTTTCTGTCCATCGATGAATAACTGATTTTCTCTTACTTCTACATTTTCCAGTCCTTCATACTTTTCTATTGTGAAACCGTATTTCATTACGTTTTCGCTAGTCATTTCTATAGTCTGACCTTCAGCCGGAATTTGAAGCGGTCCGTAATTATCTCGGTTCCAGGTTTGAGCCATCCCAGAAGGAAATATTCCAGGATTAGGAGCCCTTTCCAGACGTTTGGTGGCTGAGGTTACTACTGGAGAAGATTCTAATCTGCTGATTATCTCATCGGTAGCAAAAACCATATAGCCTGATCCATCGGTAAACGGCACGTAACTATCTTGATTTATTCCATATTGGTTGAGGAAATCTGCAGTAAGTGGTCTGTTGGAAATCACATCATACGAAAACTGCATTTCTTCAGGTTTATCAGCGATTTTTCCATTCACATATGCCTCTCCGTCTTTAACTTCTATCACATCCCCTGCAATTCCGATAGCGCGCTTGATGTAGTTTGTCTTTAGGTCAGTTGGATATTGAAATTCAACGGGGTAGTTGAATACCACAACGTCATTGTTTTTGACATCTGCAAATCCCGGGAGTCTGAAATAAGGAATTTTGATAGCGTCAGAGTAGGAAGGTATTTCCGTTCCCCAAACTTTCTGATGAGTGAGGGGCACTTGCAAAGGTGTCATTGGAAATCGTGTCCCATAGTGCATCTTACTTACAAAAAGGAAATCACCCACTAAAAGGGATTTTTCCATCGATGCTGTGGGAATGGTGAATGGCTCAAGTAGTAACCATCTGATCAAACTGGCTGCTACTACTGCAAAAATCAAAGCATCAGCCCATTCGCGGGCAGCTGATTTTTTTTTAGTTGACTTACTCATTTTTTGTTTTTAAGTTCAGAAAGATAGAAAATCATCCATGGAAAATACGCCTTTCCTACCTTGAATCCACTCCGCAACCAAAATTGCGCCAAGAGCAAAGCCTTGACGGCTATGTGCCGTGTGAGAGATTTCAATGTCGTCGATTGCAGACGTGTAACGGATAATATGCGTGCCAGGAGCAGGATCTATTCGCTTGGAAGTGATAGGAAGTGAGTGTTCATTTCCGCTCGATTCATCGGTCAGGTTCCAGCTTTTTAGATTGTTCAGGTTTTTAATGATGCCTTCGGCCAAAGTGATTGCGGTGCCCGATGGTGCGTCCTTTTTGGCGGTATGATGAATTTCCTCTATGGCACTTTGGTAGCCGGTAGTCTCATTCATCAACTTGGCTAAATATTCATTGACTTTAAAGAAAATATTGACGCCGATGCTATAGTTGGATGCATAGAAAAATGCGCCATTGGAAGCTAAGGTGAGCTGCTCGATTTTCGGCTTTTGGTCAAGCCATCCTGTAGTCCCTGAGACGATCGGAATTCCTTTTTCAATTGCCCATTTGATATTTTCAACAGCCGCTTCAGGCTGGCTGAATTCGATAGCCACATCTATAATAGATGGATCTAATGTGTTTAACTCATCGAGGTTGTCGATAGAGATTTTACCGGCGATGCTATGACCACGGACTTCGGATAGCTGACCTATCAGCTGCCCCATTTTGCCATAGCCTAGAAGTAATATGTTCATGTTTAAAAGTTGAGTTTTAATGAGACCCCTACAGATTTGTTGTTGGATGAGAAGCTTTCGTAATGCGGTTCGATTTTCAGGGCAATCTCGTCTGTGACATCAAAGCCGGACAGATGTGCATCCACATTGGCGTCAATCAAGTTGAGCGCATAGATTCCCACCAAGAGAAGGTAGCATAGATCTCTGCTTTTTCGCCAATAGTTTACATTTCGTACTAGCCCATCCCGGTTGAGGCTTGGAAAATCAGTAGGAAGGTCATCGTCAAAATCTGCAAGTGCCTGTTTGAAAATCTGATAGCGACGATTATTAAAGTTAATAAAGTAAACATCTGTGATGATGCCTCCATAGATCAAGGGAACCTTCCACGCTTTTCCATTATATACCTGTCCGGCTCCTGGAAGTATGGCAGAGAGAATTGTAGCCTTTTTAGGGTTTTTTGGGAGTAGGGAATAATCAGGCTGTGACTTGGATTCTTTCGACGACTGAATTTCTAAGGTGTCTGCATTTTGAGCAAAACTATCGTAGCTCATTTTGAAACAGATAAGAAAAAGTCCCACTAGGAATAGCGGGGCTTTGAGCAGCACTGTGATATGAGAAAGCTTTGCCTTCAACGTTAGATGATTTCCAAGATTTCTAGTATCCTATTCAGGTCTGAGGCGGAGTTGAAAGGAATTTTTATCTCACCTTTATTTTTGGGGTTGGTCTTCAACGCTACTTTGGTCCCAAAATGGCTCGCTAGTCGTTGTTGGAGCTTGTTTATTTCATATTTCCTCACTGGATCTAGCTGTGCTGCTGGAGCTTTTTCGGGCTTACCTTCACTCAATGCTTTGACCAATGCTTCGACTTTTCTCACACTTAACTCCTCTTCCACGGCTTTTTTGAAAATAGCCAGCTGTACATCTACATCCTCTACATTAATCAATGCTCGGGCATGCCCCATGGAAAGTTGTTGGTCACGGATTGCACCCTGAATGGATGGCGGGAGTTTTAGAAGTCTAAGGTAATTGTTTACTGTAGTTCTATTTTTCCCTACGCGATCACCCAATTCTTCCTGCTTTAGATCACACTCTGCCAACAGGCGCTGATAGGAGTGAGCTATTTCCAGCGCATTTAAGTTTTCCCGTTGGATGTTTTCTATTAACGCCATTTCCAGCATTTGCTGATCATTGGCCGTACGAATGTAGGCGGGTATTTCTGTCAATCCCGCAATCTTGGAGGCTTGAAACCTGCGTTCACCGGAGATTAGCTGGTATTCGTTTACGTCGAGTTTTCGGACCGTGATGGGTTGAATAATACCTTGGACGCGAATGGATTCTGCCAGTTCTGCCAGTGCATCCTTGTCAAAGTGAACTCGAGGCTGGAACGGGTTGACTTGTATTTGGTCCAGAGGTATCCCGAATATCCCAGTTTTCACTACTTCAGGCAAAATCTCTTCAGACTTGTGTTTGGCGGGGCTGTCTTCCAGTAAGGCACCAAGACCTCTTCCCAAGACACTTTTTTTACGATTTGGTTTTTGGTCTGACATAGTTAGTTGGTGGCTTTTTGAAGATCATTTTTCTGCGCGATCTCATCTGCGAGATTCATGTAGGCTACTGCTCCTTTTCCATCTGCATCAAAAGAAATAGCTGGTAAGCCGAAACTAGGTGCTTCACTGAGTCGCACATTTCTAGGGATGATCGTATCAAAAACCATGTTTTTGAAATGCAATCGGACTTCTTCAACTACCTGATTGGAAAGGCGAAGCCTGACGTCATACATGGTCAATAAAATGCCTTCAATCTCAAGATCTGGATTTAGCCTGGTTTGAATGATTTTTATGGTATTTAAAAGTTTGCCTAAGCCTTCAAGGGCGAAATATTCGCATTGGACAGGGATTATCACCGAGTTGGCAGCAGTGAGTGCATTGATTGTAATCAATCCCAGAGACGGTGAACAATCAATAATTATGTAATCGTAGAGATCTTTCAGCTCTTGAATTACCTCCTTCATTTTCTCCTCCCGATTGTCAAGATTGATCATTTCCACCTCGGCTCCGACAAGATCGATGTGTGAAGGCACTAAATCGAGGTATTCTAGATCTGTTTTGTGAATGATTTCTTTGACAGCGATTCCATCCACCATACATTCATAGATGCTGTTATTGATGGATTTCGGGTCATGACCTAGTCCGGAGGTGGTATTGGCCTGCGGATCAGCATCAATCACCAGGGTCTTAAATTCCAGAACGGCCAAACTAGCCGCCAAATTCATCGCTGTGGTAGTTTTGCCTACTCCGCCTTTCTGATTGGCTATGGCAATGATTTTTCCCATGGTGTTAGTAGAAGAGTAATTTGAGCTCAATATTACGCAAAATGAATTCTTTTCTGGCTGATATCCTTGGTTTTTTTAGCCTGTGCAAAAGTCCCCTTAATGGTTTTTTTGGCATCAGTATAACTTGTTTTTAATGTTTAATCAATTGATAATTAGCTTTATGGTTTTGTTGAAGGCTAACCCACATCCATCGGCAAAGCTCGTATTATTCTTGGATCTCTGCTTGGTTATGGTTGGAAAAGTAAACGTTTATTTTTGAGGCAAATTGTAGTTTTTTTTAAAAGGAATTATGTGATTAGGCGGTTATTGAGCCTTAAATAGGGACTTTGCTGCTAGAGGAAATACTATGGAACTAAGGAGTCTGGGGGATAAGGAGTTTGATTCGCTATACCCGATTAAAATTCGAAAGGTGTCAGGTACCCACTGGACTCCGGTGAATGTTGCCAAAGCAGCGATCTCGTTTCTTAATGAAGCTGGAGGTAGAGCAGTGATGGATTTGGGGTCTGGAGTTGGTAAGTTTTGCTTGGTAGCTGCGTCAAATTCTGATGCCCAACTCACCGGAGTAGAAAACCGGGAAAATCTGGTGCAATTGGCTAGGAAGTTAGCGACCTCCCTTCAAGTTGAAGATGTGAATTTCATCCATGAAGATATGAGTAATGTGGATTTTAGAGATTATGACGGGTTTTACTTCTTTAACTCCTTTGAGGAAAATATCAATCTGGCAGATCGGTTAGATAAGGAGAGCCAAATTGATTTTGAACTGTATAGTCATTATATCATTCAAATCCGTGACAAATTAGAAGCCTTACCAAAACATACCCGAATTGTGACCTACTGTGGATCGGCAAGAGAAATACCTAACTGCTACCGATTGGTAAAGTCAGGCAGTAAGGGCAAGTTGAGATTTTGGGAGAGAAAAGGCTGATTGAAGGGTTGGTTTTGAAGGATCAGTCTTAATATCTGGTGAGCAGGTTTATTCACGCATAGATATTAGATAGTCTGAACAGGAAGAATTCAATGTTGGTGACTCCTCTGAACTGAGCCCTGAATGCTTTTATTTTTGCATTGAATGATTCTGCTGATGCATTTGTACTCCTGTTTTCAAAGAAGTTCAGAATGGAAGTGTAGTGA
>NZ_JBDVMZ010000019.1:0-5700 GCF_039969895.1 Algoriphagus sp. | reverse complement strand
ATCAAGCGATATGTTAAGTATCAAGAGAAAGAAGAACGAAAGGTAGAAGAACAGCAACAAGGCTTTGACTTCTAGTTCGGTGCCAAAAGCCCCTTACAGGGGCAATTCAAAGCCACCTTCTAAGAAGGTGTGTTTTTTACTTGAATGCTTAAAATCTGACAGTTAAGCCCCCACCAGCACCGAAACGGTTATCATAAAGTCCCATCAATGAGAAATTTCTGGAAAGGATATAGCTAGCTCCGGCAGACCAGGTAGTTTCTCCCTTATAATTGGAGTTTTCTCCGGATTCAGGAAGGGTATCTGTCCACCCAAAATCCATTTGATATTCATAATTTGCGAAGATGGTGGTGCGAGGAAAGACCATTATCTCTCTGCTTATCCGGAATTCTGGTCTCAGCTTACTGTCCATTCTTACATCCAGATTGAATAGGTATGGAGTTAGAAATCGAATACCGACTACGGCCGTAGTGCTGATTTCATCCAAACTCTCCTCTATCTCATTTTCCATATTTACCCCGGCAAAGACTCTGAAATAATCGTACAAGTACCTCTCATAACTTACTTCTGCCTCAAAATTCTGGTTATACCCATACTCTAAGTTCAGGTTCAGTTGATTTCTGATATTGGATGACATCAGGTTCAGTCCGAGCATTTGAGAAGAAACTTCTGCCGTCCCCCAATTAAATAGACCGTCTGTTTCATGGAGGAGTTTTTTCAAAGGAAAGCCTTTCAATCTTGGATCACGTGGGGTGTCATAAGAGAACACTCGTGCCATACCACCCATCATGTGATAGAGGACATGACAATGGAAAAACCAATCACCTTCCTCAGTCCCTTCAAATTCTATCGTGATCTTTTGCATTGGAGGTACATTCACGGTATGCTTTAGCGGCGAATATTCTCCTTTATCATTGATTACCCGGAAGAAATGCCCGTGTAAGTGCATGGGATGATGCATCATCGTAAGATTATTTAATGTAATTCGAGTCACTTTTCCACTTTCGATCTTGATCTTGTCAGCTTCAGCCAATGGCACTCCATTCATACTCCAAATGTATCTCCACATATTCCCGGTAAGATTCAGCAGAACTTCATTGACAGGTTCGTCGGTAGGAAAGCTGGTCTTCTCAGGGGACTTGAGGTAGTTATAATTGTACTCAGCAAACATGTCCATGCCAGGCATTTTGTCCATAGTTGCTCCCATGTCCATCTTGCCTTTCATTTCCATGGATTTGTCCATTGACTCGTCGTGGTTCATTTTGGAATGATCCATGCCTTGCATAGTTGTTTTCTTAGATGAATCGCTGGTACTTTTCTCCTCCATTTTCATCTTGGAATGATCCATTGGCATGTCAGACTTCTCCATCCTCGAGTGATCCATGTCATCCATGTTCATTTTATCATCCATTTGCATTCCCCACTTATCCATCATTTCTTTTGGCTTCTCTTCAGATGGCTTAAACTTCATGGCGGGGGCACCCATTTTCATGTCCATCTTTGCCATTTTCATCATCATATCTATTTTATCGGGTCGGGGAACATCAGGAGCAGAAATAATATCTCCCTTTCCTAAGAAGGTGGAAGTTTGTCCAGAACCATCTTGCACAGTAGCGCGGATTTCCAATTTGCCCTGTTGTGGGATCGTAACTATAAAATCATAGGTTTCTGCTATAGCGATAAAAGTTTTATTGTGATCGATAGGCACCACGTCTAGACCATCGGCTGAGACAAGCATTGGATTCTTGCCTCCGAAAGTCAACCAGAACTGAGAGGAAGCTGAACCATTGATGAAACGCACACGCACCTTTTCTCCAGGGGTAAAATCTGGATATTCAGTAGTGGTTTCCCCATTATTCAAAAATGCATTGTAATAGATATCCGCGATATCCGCACTTTCCATTCGTTGCTTCCAAAAATTAAGCTGAGCACTAAATCCTCCCCTACTAATCACCTGATTTAAAGGAGTTGCAGTCCCTTTACGAATATTATACCATTCATTACCACGTTTCAAATTGCGCAGTACATTGTGGGGTTTTTGATTAGTCCAATCGGAAAGAACAACTACCAATTCAGAATCATAGGTTAATGTTTCCTCCTTAGGTTCAATCACAATTGAACCATACACTCCACTTTGCTCTTGGAGCATGGTATGGGAATGATACCAATAGGTGCCAGCTTGTTTCAGCGGGAACTCATATTTCTGGGTTTCACCGGGCTTGATGGGCGGAGTTGTCAAATAGGGTACTCCATCGAAGAAATTTGGCAATAAGATACCATGCCAATGCACAGAAGTCTCTTCATCCATTTCATTTTTGACATAGATTACAGCATAGCCTCCTTCTTTAAATCGCAGAGTTGGCCCGGGAATTCCATCATTTACCGTCATTGCAGCGACAGGCTTTCCAGCCTTTGAGACCATTGCTTGCTTTAAAGTAAGTGTGTAGGTCGAAGTATCCGTCGGTATCTCTTGGGAATAACCAGTCGCCATGGTTACAACCATAAGGGAAAGCCATGTGATTAGATGAAGTAATTGGTTTAGCTTTATCATGTCTTATTACTTTTTAGCCTCCAGTCTTTTGATCATATCCTGCATCTGGGCTATTTCCCGCTTCTGAGCTTCAATTATATCTTGCGCCAGTTTTTGAGCTTCTGGGTCTTTAAGGTTGGCTTTCTGACTCACCATGATTGCAGAAGAATGATGTGGGATCATTGCTTTCATCCATTGCACATCAGCAATCAAAGTCTGATTTCTAAGCATGGTCAGTGTGCCTACAAAAATTATCGCAGCACTCACTAGGATGATGTAATTGGCTTTTTTGTTTTCGTACATTCCCCACATAAATAGTATCATAGAGATGGCCATGGGCGCCACCATCAGAATAGTCATGTAGGTTCTAGTTGTACTGAGCATCACATGCTTGAACAGATCTGCATTCAAAAACATGACTGCGTACATAATGACGAATGAAACGGCCATCATTGCTGCGAATTTTACATAGCTTTTGCTTTTCATAATTAGTAGGTTTTAGCGGTTAGATAATTGATTTGTGCCAGGGAAGACTTGTAAGTCACCATGGCTTTTAATTTCATTTTTTGGAATTCGAGTAATTGCTGCTGGATTCTCAAAACCTCCTCAAAATCCCTCCCTGAATTGCTATAGGAATTGTACAGCAAGTCCAAGGTCTGTTCGGTGGTTTTGATTTGTCTGTCATAGAGAAGGAGCAAATCATCCTGTATCTTCATATCAAAGGAGTAGCGGTAATAAGACCCGTATAGCCTATTGGTAAGCTCCTCTTTTTCCAGTGAATAGGATTCCTGCATCAGCTGAGCTTCTTTTTGGGCCCCTTTGTATTTTCCACGGAAAATGGGAAGACTCATTGTCACCATAGGCATGAGTACATTTTTACCATTGTCAGCGACCGCCATATCCTCTCGCTCGCCCACAAGTACATAGTCCAAACCTGCACCTAACTTGGGCATACCTTGTTTTTGGGCTACACGCTCATTCGCTTCGCTTGCCTGAATTTTCAAATCCAGACTTTCCAGCATGGGATTGGACTGGATGGAATCAGGGAGAATCATTCGATCCTGTACTGAAATATTTAATTTTTCACTTATGGGTACTTCGCTGTCATGTGGTCTGGAGAGCAGTGAGTTGAACCAGGAATTGGTAGATTGAATCTTCTTATGAAGAACCTCCAAATTTGTTTCTGAAGTCTGAATCAGAATATCTACCCGAAGTGCATCGGCTAGACTCCCTTGGCCGTTTTCAAATTTTGTAGTAGCCAGACTATAATAGGTACGAAGAATTCTTAGATTCTCTTCCTCCAGAGCAATCAGCTCATGAGACTCTTGCAGAGGGAAATACACCGTAGCCAATTGACTGTATAATTGATTTTTAACATCTAGAAATTCTTGGTATTTCGCTTCAGCCATCAATGCAGCTGCATCTTCCTGTGCACGCAGTGTCCCAAACCATGGGAACATTTGTGTCAATGAAAACCTTGCTTTTTGGGGACCAACACGAGTCTCTACAGGAGAAAGGAAATAGCCAAAAGATAAATTGGGGTCCTGTAGTGATCCAACCTGTGGGATTTTTTCCATGGCAGCTTCAAATGCTTTGTATTTAGCCTGAAGCCCTGGATTATTTTCTGCTCCTAGCTGAAAATAATCTTCTAAGCTTTGGGAAGCTGCAGAGCAGAATACTCCGAGAAACAAAAGGGATGATATGATGATAGTTTTCATTGTCAGCTTTTTTTAAGTTTTCGTTCTTCCCGAATGGAGTAAAGAACTGGTACAATAAAGTAGGTGATAGCTGCTACGATCATACCTCCAAAGGCTGGAATAGCCATAGGAATCATGATGTCCGATCCCCTTCCCGAAGAGGTTAAAATAGGTAGTAATGCGATGATCGTGGTAGCTGAAGTCATCACGGCGGGCTTGATTCTTCGCTGACCTGCTTCCACAATAGCCATTCGTATCCCTTTTGAAGTATCAGTTTTATTTCGTTCAAAACTTTGATCCAGATATGTGGCCATTAACACTCCATCATCAGTGGCAATACCAAAAAGCGCGATGAAGCCCACCCAGACTGCCACACTTAGATTGATCTGGTGAACCTGGAACAGGTCTCGCATATTGGTGCCGAAGAGATCAAAATCAGCAAACCATCCTTGTCCATAAAACCAAAGTGTGATAAATGCTCCACTGAAGGCCATTGCTATTCCTGTGAATACCATCAGGGAAGTAGTGACAGATTTGAATTGGAAATACAGAATCAAAAAGATGATGGCCAATACTGCCGGAACGATGATACTCAGCCGTTTCTCAGCACGAACCTGATTTTCATAGCTACCAGAAAACTTGTAGGTAATTCCTGCGGGCACATCCAATTCCCCTGAATCAATTTTGCTTTGGATCAACTGTCGTGCATCTTCAACCACGGTCACCTCAGAATTCCCGTCTCTTTTGTCAAAAAGCACATACCCGACCAAGAAAGTCTCCTCGCTTTTGATGGCTTGAGGGCCACGTTTGTACTCAAAATCCACGAGTTGCCCTAAAGGAATTTGAGCTCCGGTAGGAGTTGGAACAAAGATCTTAGCCAAGCTTTCAGGGTCATCGCGCAATTCTCTTGGATAGCGAACACGCACAGGAAAACGCTCTCTGCCTTCCACTGTAGTGGTTATGTTCATTCCACCAATAGCTGTTTCTATAGTTTGCTGCACATTTTCTATAGTCAGTCCAAATCGCGCGATTTTTTCCCGGTTGATATTGAGGTGCAGGTAAGGTTTTCCAACGATTCTATCTGCGAAAACTGCTTCCTCTTTGACGGATGGAACTTGCTTCAGGATGTTTTCCAGTTGTATTCCAAAGTTCTCGATAGTCTGCAAATCAGGGCCATATACTTTAATACCCATAGGTGCTCGCATGCCGGTTTGAAGCATGACTAATCGAGTTTCAATAGGCTGTAATTTAGGAGCGGAAGTGATTCCAGGTATTTTGGTAACTGCGATGATTTCTTTCCATATATCATCAGGAGATTTGATGTGTTCCCGCCAATTTCGGAAATACATGCCTTCCTCGTCAGGAATTAAGTTTTTGGCAGGCTTATTTTGTGCGATTGCATCTTGGTTGGAAAGGGTATCTCCCGTGGAAAAAATGAATCGGTCTTCCTTGTCAGTTTTAAACCGCTGTTTATGG
>NZ_JBDVMZ010000018.1:0-6273 GCF_039969895.1 Algoriphagus sp. | reverse complement strand
ATCCGACAATATTGCATCTCGGTGAACCAGCGTATAAGAAGGAATAGGCATTTTTTCTTGCTCAATTTGTTTGATCATACTTTCCAATTTCATCTTTTTCATCCGCCCAGATAGACTACCAAATTCTGAGAAATTCAACTCTGCCATTCCCTCTTTGATATGCTTATCTAATAGCCAACCCGCTGGCTGCATATTACTGTACCAAGGGTAGTTGATCTGTTCACTATGGCAGTTGTAGCACGATGTTTTAAACATCTTTCGTATCTGCACCGGGGCATTATTTAGAATCAGAAAGTCATCGGGGCCTGAAGGTATATTAGGATTATGGTTGGTGGGAATGAATTGAATTCCCACCAATACAATTAGGAGTACATATAAGGACCCCCAGATTACCTTTTTCACCCGACTTCAATTACTTTTTTGACAGAACCACAGGTTTGCATCTTTCCAGCAAACAAAGGATTAACAATTTCTTCTGAATCACTCAGCCACATACCCCCCTCATTATTATTGTACATTGGGCAGTATTGCTCATAAAGTTTTCTGTCCGAACCTACAAGGGCCAGTAGATCTTCAAAATCTTTACCCATGGCCTGAAAATGTTCAATCTGATGATCCATTTCACTTTTAGCAATGTGTTCGCTGTGTTCTTGAATAACTTCAAGAATTTCATTCACAGTTGTTTTATTATCAGCAGACACATTATCGAAAGAGATCGTTTTGGCATTGTCAGCTAGTTTGGCAGCTGCTTTGGCAGCATCTTCTTTGTTGTTGGCACTTAGAGCTTTCTTAATTTCCAAGTATTCGTTAATAAGTTCTGTCTTAGATGCAGTTCTGGTCATGGTCATTTCTTGATCCATATTTTCCATCGTTTCAGACATAGCCTCATGGTCATGTTCTTCTGATCCTGCAGCGTGGTCATCTTTTTTTTTCTCTCCACAGGCGATAAGGGAAATTGACAGTCCGGCGATGAGTGCCAGCGATAAAATTGATTTTTGAGTTTTCATATTTTTTGAGTTTTAAATTGGTTTCATGATTGATTTAGGGGGTCATAGGGAATTATAATCAAAGCACGTTCATTTAGGATTTAATTTGTCTTTTTAATAATTGGGCGTTAAGTGCTACGATCACAGTACTGAGGCTCATCAAAGCTGCACCGATTGCAGGGCTAAGAATAATTCCTACACCTGCTAATACTCCTGCAGCCAGAGGTACTGCCACGATATTGTAGCCTGCCGCCCACCAGATATTCTGCATCATTTTTCTGTAAGTGGCCGTCCCGAAAAGGATTAAATTGGCAATGTCTTTTGGATTACTATTGACCAAAATGATATCGGCAGTTTCAGCAGCAACGTCAGTTCCTGAGCCCACTGCGATTCCCACATCTGCCTGAGCCAAAGCAGGTGCATCATTCACTCCATCTCCGGTCATTGCGACGAATTCACCTTTCCCCTGAAGGTTTTTAATAATCTTTTGCTTGTCTTCTGGCATTACCTCGGCATAGTAGCCATCCAAACCCAGCGTTTCACTTACAGCCTTTGCAACTATTTCATTGTCCCCTGTTGCCATAAGAACTTTTATCCCTTGCTTTTTGAGGGTATCTATTGCCTCTTTGGATTCCTCTCGAATTTCATCTGCCAATGCGATGAAGCCGATTAGTTTTTCATCTGAAAGAACAAAAACCACAGTTTCGTCTTCTGTTTTGAAAGCTCCTTCGGGTTGTTCGATTCCTTTTTGTTTTAATCCTCCAGGGCTTAAAATGCTGATTTCTTTTTCATTGAGATTAGCTTCTATACCCATTCCAGTGATATTCTGAAAGTTTTCAGCCTTGTCAAGTTTCAGATCTAGTTCTTTGGATTTCCTAACTATTCCAGCTGCTATAGGATGCTCAGAATTATTTTCAAGAGCAGCTGCGATGGCAAGTAATTCTTGATCGTCAGTTTCTGGATTAACACTTTTGAATCGGGTCACTCCAAATTCACCCTTGGTCAATGTTCCGGTTTTGTCGAAAATGATGGTAGTAAGTTTTCGGGAATTCTCGAAGGCTGTTCTGTTCCGAATTAATAGACCATGCTTCGCTGAAACAGAAGTAGAAATTGCAACGACCAATGGTACTGCCAGTCCCAATGCGTGGGGACAGGAGATGATCATGACAGTTACCATTCGCTCCAGCGCATAATTGAAGTCTTTTCCTAAACTTAACCATACTACCAGCGTGATAATCCCTGTTGCCAAAGCGATGTAAAACAACCACCCCGCTGCTTTATCTGCTAAATTTTGGGTGTTTGACTTTGTCTTTTGCGCTTCTGTCACCAATCCGATTACTTTGGACAAATAGGAGTCTTCACCGGTGTGCTTCACCTTAATTTTCAGTGCACCGTTGTCGTTGACTGACCCACCAATCACCTCATCGTCTTTTTGTTTTGATACTGGTTTAGATTCCCCGGTAAGCATGGATTCATTTACATGACTACTTCCTTCGAGAACCTGTCCATCAGCTGGAATTTTCTCTCCAGGCCTCACCAGAATGGTGTCTCCAGACTTTAGCTCTGCAATTGGTACATCTTCGGATTCTCCATTGTCCTTAATTCTCCTTGCTTCGGAGGGCATCATCTTTGCAAGTTCTTGCAAGGCATTTGATGCGCCCATAACAGATTTCATTTCTATCCAATGCCCCAGCAACATGATGTCGATTAAACTGACGAGCTCCCAAAAGAACATTTTTCCTGATAAGCCAAATACCACTGCGGAGCTATAGAAGTAGGCTACCGAAATAGCCAATGCTATCAGGGTCATCATACCTGGTTTCCTCTTTTTCAATTCATCGACCATGCCGATTAAGAAAGGCCAGCCACCGTAAAAAAAGACTATTGATGAAAGTGCAAACTGTAGGTATCTATCACCGTCAAATCTGAATTCATACCCTACAAGGCTCTGAATCATCGGTGCAAGGACTACTATTGGTAAGGTGATCACTAATGAAATCCAAAATCGTTTTTTGAAATCTTCGATCATATGCATATGATGCATGCTGTGATCATGGCCTTCCATTCCTTTCATTTCATGCTTTTCCTTATGAGGAGAGGCATGTTGCGTACTGCTGTGATGTGAATGATCCATAGTAATTCTATTTTTTAGCCTCCAGTCTTTTGATCATATCCTGCATCTGGGCTATTTCCCGCTTTTGGGCCACAATGATATCTTGCGCCAGTTTCTGAGCCTCTGGATCTTGAAGATTCGCTTTCTGACTCACCATGATTGCAGAAGAGTGATGTGGGATCATTGCTTTCATCCATTGCACATCAGCAATCAAAGTCTGATTTCTAAGCATGGTCAGTGTGCCTACAAAAATTATCGCAGCGCTCACAAGGATGATGTAATTGGCTTTTTTGTTTTCGTACATCCCCCACATAAATAACATCATAGAGATGGCCATGGGAGCCACCATCAAAATGGTCATGTAGGTTCTGGTGGTGCTGAGCATGACATGCTCGAAAAGATCTGCATTCAAAAACATGACTGCATACATAATGACGAATGAAACTGCCATCATTGCTGCGAATTTTACATAGCTTTTGCTTTTCATAATTAGTAGGTTTTAGCGGTTAGATAATTGATTTGTGCCAGGGAAGTCTTGTAAGTCACCATGGCTTTTAATTTCATTTTTTGGAATTCCAGCAGCTGCTGCTGTACTCGCAATACCTCTTCGAAGTCCCTTCCAGAATTGCTGTAGCCATTGTAAAGCAACTCTAACGTTTGTTCCGAAGTCACCACTTGCTTGTCATAGAGGCTGATCAAATCTTCCTGGATTTGCATATCGGAAGAATAGCGGTAATAAGAACCATAGAGCTTGTTGCTCAGCTCTGCCATTTCCAGTTTGTAAGATTCCTGCATAAGTTCTGCCTCCTTCTGAGCTCCCTTGTATTTTGCTCTGAAAATCGGAAGACTCATCGTGATCATAGGCATCAAGACATTCTTGCCATTGTCCGCCATAACGACATCTGTTCTTTCTCCGACCAGGACATAATCCACTCCAGCTCCCAGCTTCGGCATTCCTTGTTTTTGGGCAACCAACACAGAGGCTTCACTGGCTTGAATTTTCAGATCAATGCTTTCCAGCAATGGATTTGTTTGAATAGAATCAGGGGAAAGCATCTCGTCAGCATCCCATATTTCCAGCTTTTCTGAAATCTCTACCGGAGAATCATGAGACCTGGCAAGGAGGGAATTGAGCCAGGAATTGCTTCCTTTTATTTTCATCTTAAGTACCTCCATGTTTGTTTTTGATGCCTGAATCATGATATCTACTCGTAGTGCATCGGCTAGCGAACCTTGTCCATTTTCAAAATTGGAAGTAGCAAGTGAATAGTAGGTTTCTAAAATTCTCAGATTTTCTTCCTCAATAGCTATTAACTCGTGGGTCTCAAGCAGAGGATAATAAACTGCCGCCAATTGATTGTATAGCTGGTTTTTAGCATCCAAGAATTCCTGATACTTCGCTTCAGCCATTAAGGATGCTACATCTTCTTGTGCACGTAAGGTGCCAAACCAAGGGAACATCTGAGTTAAGGAAAAACGGGCTTGTTGCGGCCCCACACGGGTTTCCACTGGTGATACAAAATACCCAAATGACAGATTAGGATCTTGTAATGACCCAACTTGTGATATTTTTTCCATGGCAGCTTCAAATGCCTTGTATTTGGCTTGAAGCCCTGGATTGTTTTCGGCGGCCACTAGAAAATAGTCTTCTAAGCTTTGCGAAGCAGCTGAGAAACTCATCCCCAGGAGCAAAAGAAAGGAAAGTGTGAAAGTTCTCATTTTCAGCTTTTTTTAAGTTTTCGTTCTTCTCGAATGGAGTAAAGAACTGGTACAATAAAGTAGGTGATAGCCGCTACGATCATTCCTCCAAAGGCTGGAATAGCCATAGGAATCATGATGTCCGATCCCCTTCCAGAAGAGGTTAAAATCGGAAGCAATGCAATGATTGTGGTAGCTGAAGTCATCACGGCGGGCTTGATTCTTCGCTGACCAGCTTCCACAATAGCCATTCGTATCCTTTGTGGAGTATCAGTTTTATTTCGTTCAAAACTTTGATCCAGATATGTGGCCATTAACACTCCATCATCAGTGGCAATACCAAATAGTGCAATGAATCCCACCCAGACTGCTACACTTAGATTGATCTGGTGAACTTGGAACAGGTCTCGCATATTGGTACCGAAGAGATCAAAATCAGCAAACCATCCTTGTCCATAAAACCAAAGTGTGATAAATGCACCACTGAATGCCATGGCTATTCCAGTGAATACCATCAGGGAAGTAGTGACTGATTTGAATTGGAAATACAGAATCAAAAAGATAATAGCCAATACTGCCGGAACGATGATACTCAGCCGTTTCTCAGCACGAACCTGATTTTCATAGCTACCAGAAAACTTGTAGGTGATTCCTGCGGGCACATCCAGCTCCCCTGAATCAATTTTGCTTTGGATCAACTGTCGTGCATCTTCAACCACAGTCACCTCAGAATCCCCGTCTCTTTTGTCAAAAAGCACATAACCGACCAAGAAAGTCTCCTCGCTTTTGATGGCTTGAGGGCCACGTTTGTACTCAAAATCCACGAGTTGCCCTAAAGGGATTTGAGCTCCGGTAGGAGTTGGAACAAAGATCTTAGCCAAGCTTTCAGGGTCATCGCGCAATTCTCTTGGATAGCGAACACGCACAGGAAAACGCTCTCTGCCTTCTACTGTAGTGGTTATGTTCATGCCACCAATAGCCGTTTCTATAGTTTGCTGCACATTTTCTATCGTCAGTCCAAATCGCGCGATTTTTTCTCGGTTGATATTTAGATGCAGATAAGGTTTTCCCACGATTCTATCTGCGAAAACTGCTTCCTCTTTGACTGATGGAACTTGCTTCAGGATGTTTTCCAGTTGAATACCAAAGTCCTCTATAGTCTGTAGATCAGGCCCATATACTTTAATACCCATTGGTGCTCGCATACCTGTTTGGAGCATGACCAATCTGGTTTCTATCGGTTGTAATTTAGGAGCGGAAGTGATTCCCGGTATTTTGGTAACTGCGATGATTTCTTTCCATATATCATCTGGAGATTTGATGTGTTCCCGCCAGTTTCGGAAATACATGCCTTCCTCGTCAGGAATTAAGTTTTTGGCAGGCTTATTTTGTGCGATTGCATCTTGGTTGGAAAGGGTATCTCCCGTGGAAAAAATGAATCGGTCTTCCTTGTCAGTTTTAAACCGCTGTTTATGG
>NZ_JBDVMZ010000017.1:0-208370 GCF_039969895.1 Algoriphagus sp. | reverse complement strand
CAGGGGTCCCACCTCTTCCCATCCCGAACAGAGAAGTTAAGCCCTGCAGCGCCGATGGTACTGGGGTTACACCCGGGAGAGTAGGTCGCCGCCTCATTTATTCAAAGCCCTTTGGTTAATACCCAAAGGGTTTTTTTGTTTTTTTTCTTTGAGGCAATAAGCTTTTCTGTAGCTATTCTTTCTTTAGTGTGCTTTAGCCTTTTCCAATGATCTATTTCTATGATGATTTTGGTTACGGTCCCTAATTTGTTTTTTTTCATTTTTCAAATAGGGTTGAGCCGCTTCATTACCAGCAAAGGGCTAGAGAAAAGATAGGATTTGGTTAACTTAAAATTTCCGATTTCTTTGGTCACGGTAGCCTTCTGACAGTGATGCAAATTCTCGATTCTGTTCTAATGCCCTACGCATTTGTGCATACTCGTAAGATTGCTGACATACCTATTTGATGAAATTTTGATTTTTATACCCTTAATAGCTGTCTGCTATTTTATGATTTTTGTCAGTATTTGGCGAGACATTGCTCAAGTACTTCCAACATTTCCTCAAGTAGTTTTGGTAATCCATTCGAAAAGAAATCTTTGCTATCTTAAGGGAATAATCCCTCCAAGTGAGGATCTGATAAGGTTACAAATCCGCTTAATATATCATCTGAAACATGATTTGTTTGCGATTTTTACCCCGAATGGTAGATTGATTAATTACTCTTCTATTAATGAAACCTGAACTTCCACTTCAAAAAATCAGTACTTGTTTTCACTGTGGGGAAGATTGTGGTGAGATAAAACTTGTTTTTAATGAGCAGAGTTTTTGCTGTCAAGGCTGTAAATTGGTTTACGAGGTGCTTTCTGAAAACCAGCTTTGTAGCTATTATGACATAGCGGATCATCCAGGAGAAAGTCAGAAAAAGAAAAAACTACAGGCTAATCGTTTTGATTACTTGGATGATGAAGAGACCGCGGCTCAATTGGTGGATTTTCGAAATGAAATAGAAAGTCATTTTACTTTTCACATTCCTCTCATTCATTGTGCATCTTGTATTTGGCTGTTGGAGAATCTTCACCAAATCCATTCTGGCATTTTTTACAGTAGAGTGGATTTTGTTAAAAAGAAGGTTCAAATAAAAATTCTTCACAACAAAATTTCAGTTAAGGAATTGGTTAGTCTTTTATCCACCATTGGTTACGAACCACTAATTAACCTTTCCGATCTGGAAAAAAAGCAAAGTAGTTCGTATGATAAGCGATTAATTCAACGTCTTGCTGTCGCCGGATTTTGTTTTGGGAATATGATGTTGTTCAGCATTCCTGAGTATTTTTCAGAAGCCGATTTGATTGACTCCTCCTTTCGTGGGCTATTTAGTTACCTAAATGTGCTTCTAGCTATTCCAGTGGTTTTCTATTCAGCTAGTGATTATTATAAGTCCGCTTGGAATTCTTTCAAACAAAGAAAAATCAACATGGATATTCCAATCGTGTTGGGGATTATTGCGCTGTTTGCTTATTCACTTTGGGAGATTTTTGCTTATCACCGCTCAGGATACATGGATAGTCTAGGAGGACTTTTGTTTTTCTTGCTCTTAGGAAAGCTGTATCAACAAAAGACCTTCTCTACACTTGAGTTTGATCGGGATTACAAATCCTATTTTCCAATAGCAGTTACCAAAATTTACAAAGATTTAGAGGAAGTAGTTCCTTTGGCCAAGCTTCAGGTTGGGGATGTGATCCTGGTGCGTGACGAAGAATTGATCCCATCGGATTCCTTGTTGTTGAGCTCTTCTGCGAATATTGACTACAGTTTCGTGACAGGTGAGGAAGTGCCTGTGCCAAAGCAAAAGGGTGAATTGATCTACGCTGGTGGAAGACAAATCGGTGATGCTATTCTTTTGACCGTTCAGAAGTCTCCTTCTCAAGGATATTTGACAAATCTTTGGAATAATGATTCTTTTAAGAAAAGTACTAAGAGGCTGTTGGAACCTTTGTCTGCCAAGATTAGCTCGGCCTTTACTTGGTCGGTAGTCTTCATTGCAGTTACAGGTTTTTCTTATTGGGCATTTTACGATCTGTCCATCGCTATTAAGGTCTTCGCTTCTGTGCTTATTGTAGCGTGCCCATGTGCTTTAGCGATGTCCACTCCCTTTACTTTGGGTAATACACTTAGGATTTTTGGGAAAAGTCGTTTTTACTTGAAGAATGCTCATGTAGTCGAACGCCTGGCATTGATCGACACGGTTGTTTTTGATAAAACAGGTACGTTGACTGATCCGGTGAATGCTAAAGTTACTTACCTAGGTGAAGTGCTATCTCAAGAGAGCAAAGCCATTTTGAAATCTATGGTAGAAAGATCAACTCATCCACTGAGTAATAGAATCAATCTCTGGCTAGGAAATCAAAAGGGAGAAGTGCTACAAGAGGTTAAAGAAATCAAAGGAGCTGGGATTTTAGGCATTTTCAAAAATCAAGAATTTCGACTAGGCTCTACTAAGTTTACTGGATTTAAAAAAGAAATCACCAACCTAAATGGGAACTTGGTGTGCTTTACTGTGGAAGGTCTCGAGTTGGGTTATTTCTTGATTGAGTCTGGCCTGAGGGAAAAGGCCGTTGATGTAGTGACTCAACTCAAGGCAGGTTATAATTTACATATTTTGTCAGGGGATTTTTCCCATGAGCAACTTTACCTAGAAGACAAACTGGGAGATACTATCAAATTTAATTTTCAGCAAAGTCCTTCTGATAAGCTGAACTATTTAAAAGAGCTGAATTCCACCTGTAATACACTGATGATCGGCGATGGGTTGAATGATGCAGGAGCATTACTAGAAAGTGAAGTTGGTGTGGCTATTTCGGATCGTGTGAGTCATTTCTCTCCAGCTAGCGATGCAATAATGGATTCAGAGGTATTTGGAATGATTCCGGATTTTTTAAGTTTTGCCAAATCCAGCAGGATTATTATCAAAGCAAGTTTTATATTAAGCTTGATGTACAACGTCGTAGGTCTTACGCTGGCTGTTCAGGGGCTACTTAGTCCAGTTATCTGCGCTATTTTGATGCCTCTCAGCAGTGTGTCAGTCGTGGTGTTCACCACACTCAGCACCAATTTCATCGCTTGGAAAAAAGGCTTATTAACTTCAAAACTCACTTAGTATGGAAGTAATATTTCTATTAATCGCCATAAGTCTAGTTCTAGCTGGTTCCTTTCTTTTTCTGTTTTTTAAAGCAATGAAAGATGGCCAGTTTGACGATAATTACACGCCTTCAGTCAGAATTCTTTTTGAAAATAATTCTAAAAAATCAACTAAAAATCAACCAACAAAACCGAAATCCTATGAATGACACTACTCTGGAGAGGTTCCATTATGACAATAAAATTGTCAAATACTTTGGGGCCGCGACTATTATCTGGGGCGTAATAGGGATGCTGGTCGGCTTACTTGCAGCGACACAGCTTTTCTTACCCGAAGCCAATTTGGGTAATCCTTATACTACATTTGGGCGAATAAGACCACTGCATACCAATGCTGTAATTTTCGCATTTGTGGGTAATGCCATCTTTGCAGGTGTTTATTATTCCATGCCGAGGCTGCTGAAGGCACCGATGTGGAAAGAGTCCCTTAGCTGGTTCCACTTCTACGGCTGGCAATTAATCATACTTGCAGCAGTGTTGACCTTGCCATTAGGATTCACTTCTTCTAAAGAATATGCTGAGCTTGAATGGCCAATAGACATTGCAATTGCAGTGGTATGGGTTGCTTTTGGGGTAAATATGATTGGAACTATCCTTAAGCGAAGAGAACGCCATATGTATGTAGCTATCTGGTTTTACCTAGCTTCATTCGTCACCGTAGCGGTCTTGCATATTTTTAATTCACTTGCCTTGCCAGTGAATTTCTTCAAAAGTTACTCTGCCTATGCAGGCGTGCAAGATGCCTTAGTACAATGGTGGTATGGACACAATGCAGTGGCATTTTTCCTAACCACTCCTTTCTTAGGTTTGATGTATTATTTTCTGCCAAAAGCAGCTAATAGACCCGTTTATTCCTACAAACTTTCGATTGTTCACTTCTGGTCGCTGATATTCCTTTACATGTGGGCTGGGCCGCACCATTTGCTATACACCTCTCTTCCGGAATGGGCTCAAGTTTTAGGTACTGTCTTCTCCGTAATGCTACTAGCTCCATCATGGGGAGGTATGGTGAACGGCCTACTTACTTTGCGTGGCGCTTGGGATAGAGTGACCAATGACCCTGTGTTGAAATTTATGGTTGTAGCTATTACAGCGTACGGTATGGCTACTTTCGAAGGCCCAATGCTTTCGTTCAAAAATGTAAGTGCTATCGCTCACTATACGGACTGGATCGTAGCACACGTACACGTGGGAGGTTTGGGCTGGAATGGTTTCTTGACTTTCGGTATGCTTTACTGGATGTGGCCAAGATTATTTAAAACATCACTTTTCTCCACAAAGCTTGCAAATGTGCACTTCTGGCTAGGAGTCTTAGGTATCATCTTCTATGCGCTACCTATGTACGTAGCTGCTCTGACTCAATTCTTGATGTTGAGAGAGTTTGACGAGATGGGTAAATTGGCTTACGGCAACTTCTTACAAACTGTAGTCGAGCTAGTACCTATGTATATGCTTAGAGCATTAGGTGGTTTGTTGTACCTCAGCGGAGCGATCTTGATGATGTATAACATGTTCAAAACAGCTCAGCAAGGAACATTCGTAGCGACTGAAGAAGATTCTGCGCCGGCTTTGGCTAAAAACTACAACCCTAAGGGCGAGTTTTGGCATAGAGCATGGGAAAGAAAACCTATTTTCTTTACAGTATTAGCAACTGTAGCAATCCTGATTGGCGGTATAGTTGAAATTGTCCCTACCATTTTGGTCAAATCAAATATACCGACAATCAGCTCGGTAAAACCTTACACTGCACTTGAGCTTGAAGGACGAGATATTTATATTAATAATGGCTGTGTGGGCTGTCATTCTCAGATGATTAGACCATTTAGATTTGAAACGGAGCGGTATGGTGAATATTCCAAAGCAGGAGAATTTGTCTATGACCGTCCATTCCTTTGGGGATCAAAACGTACCGGACCTGATCTTCATAGAGTTGGGGGCAAATACCCAGACAGCTGGCATTATTTCCACATGGAAGACCCTCGTAGCATGTCTCCTGGCTCCCTGATGCCGCCATATCCATGGCTGGTAACTAATGAGCTAGACTATTCAGATTTGCCAGCAAAAATCAGAACGATGCAAAAGCTTGGGGTGCCATATCCAGAGGGATATGATCAGCAAGCATCCGCTGATCTAGAAGTTCAGGCATCAAAAATCGCTGCTAATCTCAAGGATGCTGGAATAGAGGTAATGCCGCAGACGGAGATTGTCGCATTGATTGCCTATCTGCAGCGCTTAGGTACTGATATTAAAGTCTCATCAACTAACTAACCAGAGAAATCATGTACAAAGAAGTATTAAGATCAATGGAAAACGTAGAGATATTCCCGATTATCTCTCTGGTCATATTTGTCCTCTTTTTTATAGGGATTACTATTTATGCGATAAGGGCTCCAAAGGAATATGTGGAGCACATGAGTGCTTTGCCGATGGATGATGACAACGAATTAACTGACAAACAGCCATGAGAAAACAAGTAACAATTCTTGCATTATTTAGTCTTTTGTTCTCCATTCCTGGTCTGGCTCAGGATGGATCCTCTGGCTTTGCCGCGTTGGATTCCAATCAAATGGCACTTTTGATTATCATAGGAGTCATTATAGGGGTGATTATTTTACTCCTGATTCTTATGATCTATCTGATGTCCTTTATCTCGGCGGTTTTTCGTAAAGAAAACCCTGAACTAGCAGACGAACCAAGCTGGTGGGAGTCCTTTAAAAAACGATTTGTTACAGGAGACGTTGAGGAAGAGCAGGAGAGTGGCAAGCTGATGGAAGACCATTCTTATGATGGAATTCAGGAGCTAGACAACTTTATGCCACCTTGGCTTCAGTACGTCTTTTCTGGTACGATTGTAATTGCCGTGGTTTATTTTGGCTATTATACGGTCCTAGGTTTTGGCCTGACTGGCGTAGAAGAATATCAGGAAGAACTTCGTATTGCAGCAGTAGAAGCTGAAGCTAGAGGCATGAGTACATTAGCTTCGATAGATGAGACTAATGTGGTGCTTGACGCTTCAGATGCTGCGTTATCTACAGGGAAAACCATCTTTGGTGCGAACTGTGCAGCTTGCCATGCAGCGGATGGTGGCGGAGGAGTAGGACCGAATCTTACGGACAACTATTGGCTGCACGGCGGTGATATCAAAGATGTTTTCAAAGTGGTCAAGTATGGCGTAATTGAAAAAGGGATGGTGCCTTGGGAGGATCAGTTGAGCCCTAAAGAAATACAAGACGTCTCAAGCTATATTCTTAGCTTGCAGGGGACCACTCCTGCTGTGGCGAAAGAACCTCAAGGAGAACTCTATACCGGTGGAAGTGAAACTGTTCCTGCTGAGAATTCATCTGAACCGGTAGATAGTACTGCCGTTGCTGCGACTGTTGTTGCTGTTTCAGAATAAATTAACTCTGCCGAGGATGTACTCATTCTCGGCAGAAAAATAGCCTATCGATATGGCAAAGAAGAATCCACATTTAAATCCTGAAACCTTCAGAGATTCATTAGCCACCGTCCAAGACGATGGCAAGAGAAACTGGGTCTATCCCAAGAAAGTTAAAGGCTTTTTTTATAGGTATAGGACCTATTTATCCTGGTTTTTACTAGCCATTTTATTTGCTGGGCCATTTATTAAAGTAGATGGAAGACCCTGGCTTCTGTTCAATATTTTTGAACGGAAATTCATCATTTTTGGAGCTGTATTTTGGCCTCAGGATACATACCTGCTTATTTTTCTACTACTTATATTCTTCGTATTTATCATTCTATTTACGGTGGTCTTCGGAAGGGTCTGGTGCGGATGGGCATGTCCGCAGACACTTTTTATGGAGATGGTTTTCAGGAAAATTGAGTATGCTATAGAAGGAGATGCCAACCAACAGCGCGCGCTGAATGCTCAGCCTTGGACTCAGGAGAAAATCATTAAAAAAACGGCGAAGATTTCCATTTTTGCTTTTATTTCCTTGTTAATAGGGCATCTAGTTATGGCCTATTTGATTGGAATCGATGAAGTAGTAAAGATAGTTTCCTCACCTCCATCCGCTCATTTAGCTGGGTTTGTAGGGCTTTTAGCATTCTCAGGGATTTTTATGTTTGTATTCACGTGGTTTCGTGAGCAAGCCTGTTTAGTCGTTTGCCCGTATGGCCGTCTCCAAGGGGTGATGCTAGACAATAATTCCATCAACGTAATGTATGATTACGTACGTGGAGAGCCTAGAGCCCCTATTCGAAAGAAAGAATCTGAAAATGCAGACAAGGGTGATTGTGTTGATTGTAGTCTTTGTGTACAAGTTTGTCCTACTGGAATTGACATTCGCAATGGCATACAGATGGAATGTGTAAACTGTACCGCCTGTATTGATGCCTGTGACGAGGTCATGCTGAAAGTGGATAGGCCAGTAGGCTTGATTAGGTATGCGTCTGAGAATAGTATCAAGGAAGGATTTCAAAAGCTAATCACCAATAGGGTTAAATCTTACATAGTAGTTTTGGTGTTACTAGTAGCTGCCTTTGTGACTTTATTGGCTACACGGAAGGACATCACGGCTACGGTTACTAGATTTCCTGGTATGACCTATCAAGAGCGAGAGGATGGCATGGTTACCAATCTTTATCAGATCACGTTGATCAATAAAACCTACGATCCGCAGGAAATCTCCTTAGCTTCGTTAGCTGAAGGGATGGAAGTAGAAATAATCGGAGAGCAAAATTGGGTGCTGGAACCTCAGACGAAATTTGAAGGAAGGTTCTTCTTGGTACGCAAACATGATGAAATCAAAGTGAACCAAGAGAAGGTGGAGTTGGCAGTCCTACATTTAGGACAAGAGGTTGGGCGTATTGAAACGAGTTTCACAGCGCCGATCAAGTAGAATAATTGTATTATTGAAATTTGTATGGATTGGGGAAAAGGGATAGTGCTTACGATTGTAGGCTTTGTAGTTTTAATATTGACTATGGTAGTCATATCTGTTCGAATGGACGGTATCGAACTCGTGACAGAAAACTACTATGAGGAGGAGATTAAGTATCAGGAGATTATTGACGAATCTACTTCTGCTCTAAATCTTGGCAGGGAAGTGATTTCTTATAATGCGCATACCAAAGTTTTAGAGCTCGATCTTCCCCAAGGTACCATAGGATCTTTGCAGTTTTTTCGCCCTTCTGATTCTTCTTTGGATCAAACAATAAAGGTAGAAGTCACTCAAGCGGGCAAGACTAGCGTGCCGTTGAATCAGCTGAAGGATGGCTATTGGAAGGTTCAACTCACTTGGTCCGAAAACGGAGTAGATCACTATCAGGAGAAGAAAATCACTATTTAGATGATTTGGACAGCCTTTTTGTTGGGTTTTTTAGGGTCATTTCACTGTGTGGGAATGTGCGGTCCTATTGCCTTGGCAGTGGGTAGCAGAGGAAATCGGGCCTATTTCTTCCATAAAATGCTATATAATTTAGGTCGAAGTGTCACCTATGCGCTGCTCGGATTGATCGTTGGGAGCATAGGATTCTCACTGTCGCTGGCGGGAGTTCAGCAAGGTTTTTCTATAGCCATGGGAGTGATAATTCTGATCTTTGCACTTATGTACAAGCGGGCAGATCAATTCCTTGCAATCCCTGCACTCTCAGGAGTAGTTATTTGGGTGAAAAGACAGCTTAGCCGATTTCTAAAAGCAGGTGGATCTTTCGCCTTTTTCGGCACAGGATTAGCCAATGGCCTTCTTCCTTGCGGGATGGTTTATATGGCGTTGGTCGCAGCGTTGGGATTGCAAAGTCCACTTATGGGAGCTACCTATATGTTTTTTTTCGGGATAGGAACTATTCCACTTTTGCTGACGCTGATGTATTCTGGGAGTTTGATTTCAATTCCAATAAGACAAAAGTTCCAAAAAGCGATCCCTTATTTGGGTGCGCTCATTGGAATCTTGTTCATTTTTAGAGGATTAGGTTTGGGACTTTTTTACAGTCCTGAATTAGTCGTTTATGACTATGGTAAAGAGCAGGTGGAAATTACAGTTTGCCGTTAAATGGTCTTACTGAATAATTCTTTTTTGAGCTGGTTATCTGCTAATCGCAGATCAAGCTGAGAGCAAATGTTTCTTATCACTTTCATTCCTATTTCCGAGACGAAGATTTGATCTTTTGAAGTTGAAATCAGGCCGTCTTTTTCCATTTCTTTTAAGGTAGCAACTTGGTCATGGCCTAGTTTTTCTAAAATTTCTTTGGGGATTAAAGCTTGTTTTTTACAAATCAAATCTAAAATCACCTGTCTGATCGTATTATCCATTTTAGTTTGGATATGCCCTTTTTGGATTGCAAACGTGTCTTTTTTCACTAGTGCTTCATATTTCCCTATACTTTTTTCATTTTGCGCATAGGCGTAATACACATCGCTGATACTGCTGGCGCCAAGTCCGATGAGAATTTTGGAGGGCAAAGTAGTATAGCCCATAAAATTTCTATGGAGTTGGCCTTCATTTTTGGCGATAGTGAGGGCATCATCCGGCAAGGCGAAGTGATCCATGCCGATTTCTTCATACCCCATTTTCACAAGGAGGCTTTTTCCAAATTCGTATAGTTCACTTTTTTCCTCATCATTTGGCAGGAATTTTTCGAAACTCTTCTGTGCCGGAAAGGCGCTAGGCAGATGAGCATAGCTATAGAATGCAATTCGATCAGGTTTTAGCTCTTGAACCTTTTCGAAGGTGGATTCCAGAGTTTGTACCGTTTGATGAGGTAGGCCATAGATGAGGTCATAGTTGACGGAAGTGTAGCCAAGGATTCGTGCTGAATCTGTTGCAGCTTTCACTTTCTCAAAAGGCTGAATCCGGTGTATGGCTGTTTGAACTTGGATGTCAAAGTCCTGAATTCCGTAGCTTACGCGGGTAAATCCGAGCTCATTTAAGGTTTTGAGATGGTCAAACGTGGTATTATTGGGATGGCCTTCAAAACTGAATTCTGATTCGGAGCTGATTTCTGCACCTTCCAGAATAGATGATATCAGCAGCTGAAGGTACGATGGCTCAAAGAAAGTAGGAGTTCCCCCACCGAGATGGATGCCAGCGATCTTGGGTTTGCCCTCGAAAATCTCCTTGTATTTTCCCCACTCAGCTAATAGCGCCTCAATGTAAGGGTCTTTTACTGCGTTGTTTTTTGTGATCCGCTTATTGCATCCGCAATAGGTGCATAAGCTCTCGCAAAATGGCAAATGTATGTAAATAGAAATCCCTTCGTCTTGGCCGAAATCCCGAAAAGCCTTTTCTACCAGATCGTTCCATTGGTAGTTTTCTAGGTTGTTTTCCCAAAGAGGTACGGTAGGGTAAGAGGTATATCTGGGTGCAGGTACGTTGTATTTTTGAATCAAAGAAGCTGTAGTTGCCATGTTTTTTTCTTTGCTCAAAAGTCATAATTCTTAGCTAAGTAGGGGGTGATACAATTCTTTTACCTAGCTGACAAAAATCATTTTGTGTTCTACTACAAAGCTTTTTTGCAACAATTTTTTGAATTGAAAATCTATCTTAAATTGGCTGAACCTAACCCAAACATGCAATGTCTAGCCTCAAGAAAATCGGTTTTTTCAGCGCCCTGTTCTTACCACTTCTTCTTATCCTCGGTACACGACTGGGCGGTGGATATTTATTTATGGTTCATGCTTTCGTATTTATACTAGTTCCGATTATGGATTACTTCATTAGCAGAGATAAGCAAAACGTGCCCTTAGCTGCTGTGAGTCAGGTTACAAATGACAATTTTTATAAACTGGTCACTTTCTTTTGGGTCTATGTGCAGCTAGCGATAGTGATTTGGGGGTTTTGGATAGTAAGTAATGAACAGCTAGTCTGGTGGGAGTGGCTTGCTTTTTCAAGTGGGATGGCCTTGATCACGGGAGGAATAGGAATCACTGTTGCACATGAACTAGGGCATAAAAAAGGCAGATTGGAACAGAGTTATGCTAAAACCTTACTGATGACCGTCTGCTATATGCATTTTATAATAGAGCATAATCGCGGTCACCATGTACGGGTAGCAACTCCAGAGGACCCCGCTACTAGCAGAGTGGGAGAGAATTTTTATGCGTTTTGGTTTCGCTCGGTGGTGGATGGCTATCGTAGTGCCTGGGATCTTGAGCGTGATCGGCTTGCTAGGAATAGGAAGGCTTTCTTGTCCATCCATAATCAGATGATTCAATTTCTAGTGATTCCTTTGCTTTTCGTAGCTACAGGCTTTTTTGTTTTTTCTTTTATCCAAAATCGCCTGGTTTGGGAGATTCCACTATTCTTTTTTCTTCAAAGCTTTTTTGGTTTTTCTCTCCTTGAATTGGTTAACTACCTAGAGCATTACGGAATGGAACGGAGAAAAATGCCCTCAGGGATTTATGAACGTGTTACGCCACTTCATTCTTGGAATGCCAGCGAAGTGGTTAGTAATTTTTTGCTTTTTCAATTGCAACGTCATTCTGATCATCATGCAAATGCCTACAAGCGTTATCAAGTATTAAATCATTATGATGAAAGTCCACAGCTTCCGGCAGGCTATTCAGCTATGATCATACTGGCGCTATTTCCACCTCTTTGGTTTAGAGTGATGAATCCCCGCCTTGACTTTTGGAAAAAGCAGACTTTCGGGTAAAAATTAATCTAGGAGGAAGTTATTCAGGAAACTACTCTTCAATCCTAGCCAAATAAACAGCAGGATCAATCCCCAAAACATATAAACTCGGTAGTAATCAGCCGTTTCCTTGTAGCGATTTTCGATTACTTCGGTTTTCTCAAGGGTGTCAATTCTCTCGAAAATTGAGGCTAAAGTTCCTCCGTCAGCTGCTCGGAAAAACTCTCCATTTCCTATTTTGGCGATCTCCCTGAGTGTGGACTCATCTAGGTAGCTTTCCACCATCTGCGGTCTGCCAAAGAAATCTGTGCCGTAGGGAACTAGACCGTCTTTTCCCATAGCAATGGTGTAAAGTTTGATATCCAATGCTGATGCAAGATTGGCGGCAAATAAGGGGTCCACGTTTCCAGCATTACTTTCTCCGTCACTGAGCAAGATCATCACCTTGGACGTAGATTCAGATTCTTTCATCCGATTGGTTCCAGCGGCTATCGCCGAGCCGATAGCGGTTCCTTTAGCTTCCATCATGCTGAAAGATATCTCATTCACTAGATCTGTGAGTAACTCGTAATCATTCGTAAGAGGCGCAAGAGAATATGCCTCGCCGGCAAATACCACCATGCCAATGCGGTCTCCCACGCGACCATTAATGAATTCTATGGCAGTAGCTTTTGCAGCTTCAAGACGATTGGGGGTGAAGTCCTGAAGATCCATGGATTCGGAAATATCCAGCACGAGCATAATGTCAATGCCCTCAGTGTACTGCTCCACCCGCTCGTTGCTGCGCTGTGGGCGTGCCAACGCTATCACCATTAGGATCAGAAAGAGGTAGAAAAAACCTGCAGGGATCAGGCGTAAATACGTCCATGGGTTGTTGTTGGCTACACGTTTGGGAAGAGAAAGTTCTAAAACTGGGTTTTTCAGGAATTTTACAAAGGTCCTGAAGAGAATAAGAAGCGGAATCAACCAGATCAAATTCAATAAGATCGGATTGTCCCATTCATACGTCTGGAAGGTCTCAGGCAAAAACCAAGACCAGCTAAAGAATTCAGACAGCTGCTCTCTCATGTTTGATTTTGGTTTGTTTTTCCTGATAACTAGTTCTCGCCACTTCTAGCAAATAAGCCGTAGCTTCTTCACTTTTGGAAGATTTGCCTGCATAAATGATCATGTCAATTGCTCGTAGTGCTTTGAAAATTTCCATGTTTCCCATTTGCTCGCCGATCTCACTGGATGTCCATTCTCTCACAGGCATCTTCGTGATACTTTCCATATAGCCTTTCCAGAGACCAATTACCTCGTCCGCAGCTTCTATTGATGGATTTTCTGCTAGGAGCTTGGTTTGTGTTTTCCATCTTTTCTCAAATAGTGCCCACCGTCTTTTCTCCTGTCGTTCCTTCCAGAACTCTTTGATTCTCTTCGCGAATAGGAGGTAGAAAATGCCAAGTAAAAGTAAAATTCCACCTATGATAATCCCTATTATTATCCAGTTTAAAGACTTCTCAAGTGGTTGATAAATGTTGTTTTGCTGGAATGCTAATTCCTCGGGAATGCTGTCGAGGGTAAGTTTTAATTTCAATTCGGCCTCTAGCGGGTAATGCACCACACTATCGTAGCGAGCTAGCTCATAGACAGGCAAGGTCAAGAAGGAACTTGGGTCTAACGAGAAATTGGAAAGGTAATAAATCGTACTATCCTGTGTGATGCTATCCTGAGTGTAGGAGATAAAGGTTTTCTTTTCCAACAACACCAAGGGTGAGAAATCAAAAGTAGAATCTGGGAAGACAAGCTGTTTGGATTCGGGATAGGTTGCCTTCAGTACATAGCCTACACGTTCACCCAGTTTGGCTGAGTCCTGCATGAAATACCCATTCACAGTGATTTGCTGAGCTTGACTCAACAATGGAATGAGTAGTAAAAGAAAGAAATTGAGCGTTCTAGCCACGTTTCATGGTTTTGTTTCGGTACTTAAATAGCTCCAGAAGTGGGCCTACGATGTCCTGGGTAGTATCGATAGCTAGGTAGTTTATTTGGTTTTTTTTGCACAGCTCCTTCAAATGCTCGCGCTCTGAGGTAAAGGTATCGGCTATTTTTTTAGAAAAGCTCCCAAAGGCGGTGTTTACCCACGTAGTTTTTCCTTTTTCCTTGTCAAAAACCGGAATAATCCCCAATGAAGGCAAAGCAGACTCTCTAGGGTCGGTCAGCTGTATAGCCACCACATCGTGACGCTCAGCTAATGCCCTGAATGGACGTTCATATGCCTCGTCGATGAAATCTGAAATGATCACAATCACCGCTCTCCTTTTGATTAGATTAAGCGCAAAAGTAAACATAGAATTCAGGTCTGTTTTCATTGAGTTATTCTCATGATCGAAAATTCCCCGGATCATTTTCACACCTTGTTTGCTGCCTTTGGCGGGGAGAATCAGCTTTTCTTTTTGATCTGAATAACTGATCAAACCTACCTGACTGCCCTCAAATACTGCAGCCAACGTCAGCACTCCTGCTATGATTTTTCCTTGGTCTATTTTCTTGTTCCCTACCTGGCCTATATCTTGACTGCCACTGATGTCCAGTAGGAAAAAAACCGACTGCTCCTTGTCTTCGCGAAACGTTTTCACAAAAGTTCCGTGTCCTTTGGCAGATACTTTCCACTCAATCGTACGAATGTCATCTCCATACTGGTAAGGTCTGAGGTCGTCAAACTCCAGTCCTGACCCTTTGAAGAGCGACTGGTATTCTCCTTGCAGGTGATTATTGGCCACCTTTCGGATCATAACTTCGTACTTTCTGAGCTTACTGAATAATTCGTTCATGAAGGATGATTTGAACGGCCTAAGTTATGCTTCTAAGCTGAATTATAAAATTTCAGTTACACGAAGGGTGGGGAGTTTTTCCGTTAAAAAAACCTAATTTTGACCTGTGAAACTATTTATACTACTAAGTTTTTGCCTACTCGCTCTTACTAGCTGTGATTCTAACAACAAACCACAAACGTTATTGTCACAAGATAAAATGGTGGAGGTGCTGATAGATATCCACCTGACCGAGGGACTGACGAGTGCCATGCCCATCGCTTACGATTCGTCTCGGGTCCTGTATAATTTGCTTGAAAAAGATGTTTTTGTTAAACATGACGTAAGTGATTCTGTTTTCACTCAGAGCATGCTTTATTACTTCCGAGATCCAGCAGAGATGGAGCAGATTTATGCTCGTGTAGTTGATTCCCTTGTAGTAAGAGAGTCATCTGGCGGAACTATAGACCAATTCTAATGCTGTACCCTAGCAACCTCGAACAAAAAATAAATTTCATAAAGATCAAAGAACTGCTCAAAGCGGAGTGTACTTCTCCCCTTGGAATGCAGTATGTAGATCGCTTGTCTTTTTCTTCTGATTTTAATTTGGTGACCAAGTTGCTTGATCAGACAGAGGAATTTCGGCAGATTTTGGTTTCTGGAGAGTTTTTTCCCTCCTCCAATTTCACTAACCTCAATCCCTACTTAGAGAAGGCTAAGCTGGAGAATTCTTTCTTGGATGAAGAGGATTTCTTTGAGATCAAACTTTCATTGGATACACTGAGAGGCTGTATTTCTTTTTTTCAGAAAAAGGAAGGGGAATATCCTGTACTAAGCCAGTTACTCGGATTGCTGATGGATTTGGATATGAGTTTGCTCAAAGCCATCGAGCTGATTATAGATGAGAAGGGCAAAATGCGGAGCAATGCCAGCAAAGATCTGCAACTGATCAGAAGCCAAATTATCTACGAAGAAAGTCGCCTGAGGAAGGTAATGGATCGGGTATTTAAAGAAGCCAGAGCAAAAGGCCTGACCACTGAGGATTCGGCAATTACCGTGCGCTCGGGAAGATTGGTGATTCCTATTGCTGCTGAGAATAAGCGCAAACTTCGTGGCTTTATCCATGACGAGTCAGCCACAGGACAGACGGTGTTCATGGAGCCGGAAGAGGCACTGGATATTAACAATGAGATTCGTGACCTCGAATACATGGAGAGGCGGGAGATCATTAAGATCCTGACTCAGCTTACGGATAGAATCAGGCCGGCTATACCTGCGCTGAGGAAGGCTACCAATTTCCTGGGTTTGATGGACTTCATTCGTGCCAAAGCTAAATTTGCGCAAAAAACGGATAGCTGTCGTCCAGAAATCACAAAGGAACGACAGCTCATTTGGACCAAAGCCAGGCATCCACTATTGGAATTGGCACTCAAATCTCAGGGTAAAGAAATCGTACCCTTGGATGTAAAATTGAGTGGACATGAGCGATTGCTGGTTATTTCTGGTCCTAATGCCGGAGGTAAATCCGTCACCTTAAAAACGGTGGCTTTGCTACAGTATATGTTACAATGTGGGGTTTTGATCCCCGTTCACCCGGATTCCAAAAACTCCCTTTTTGATAATTTCTTTATCGATATTGGTGATGAGCAAAATTTAGAAAATGACCTAAGTACCTACAGCTCGCACCTGATGAGCATGAAGCATTTTTCTCTTTTTGCTAATAAGAAAACCATATTATTTATAGACGAATTCGGGACAGGGACGGAGCCACAATTCGGTGGAGCGATCGCTGAATCCATTCTTTTGGCACTGAATAAACTCGGAGCGTATGGTGTCATCACCACCCACTACGGTAATCTAAAGCAGATTGCCAACAAAAATCAAGGGATGGTAAACGGTGCTATGCGCTATGACGTGGATAAACTGGAGCCACTTTACCAGCTAGAAATCGGTAAGCCTGGGTCTTCATTTGCGCTGGAAATAGCTTCTAAAATCGGGATTCCCAAAGACATTTTGGAATATGCTAAAGGTCAGATTGGTGAAGAGCGGGTAAGGTATGATCGATTGTTGACTCAGGTAGAAAATGAGAAAAACCAGTACTCAAGTTTATTGGCAGATGTAAAGGCAAAGGAGCGACTGCTAAAAACTCGTCTTCAGGAATACAATGAGCTGAAGGAAACGATGGAAACTACCAAAAAGCGCTATCTCCAAGAGGCAAAGCAGGAGGCAAAGCAGCTATTAGATCAAGCCAACAAGAAGATTGAAGCTACGATTCGTGAGATCAAAGAAGGTAAAGCGGAGAAAGAGGCGACTAAAGTTTTACGTAGAGAACTTGAGGAGTTTAAAGAAGAGGTTAAGCCAGAGAAAATAGTTGTTAAAAGTCCTGAAATCAAGATTTTGGGAGGGAAGATAGCCGTAGGAGATTGGGTGAGAGTGAAGGATAACGGTGCTATCGCAGAAGTTCTTCAGATCAAAGGCAAGGAATTGGAAGTATCTATCGGTGAGTTGAAATCAAAAGTCAAGCTTTCGCGACTAGAAAAAATCTCACTAGGCGAAGTGAAAAGGGAAAAGAAAGCTGCTAGCTCTAGAAGCGGCTATAATACCAATGAGAAAATGATGGATTACTCACCCAATCTCGATATAAGAGGAAAGCGAGGGGAGGAGATTCTTTCCTTGATCCAGACATTTGTCGATGAGGGATTCATGCTGGGGCTGAAGGATTTGAGAATTGTTCACGGCAAAGGCAATGGGATTCTCCGGGATCTGACCCGAAATTTTCTCCGAGAAATGAGCCAAGTCAAACACATGGAAGATGAGCATGCGGATCGAGGTGGAGCGGGAGTGACACTGGTTACTTTGAACTAAATATCAACCAAAAAAGGGAAGCGATCGCTTCCCTTTTTTGGTTTCAGTGTGTACTAGAGTACTATTTCTTCAATAGATTAAAAGTGTAATTTCCTGCCACAGCCAGTACTCCATTTATCCTCGCTCCAGGAGCTGGAATAGTGAAGGTAAGTCGCAGATTATTCCCCGTTTGAGTAAATGAAATCTCTCGACCCGCTCCAGGCTTGGTACCTGACAGCATGAACTTGTCGAAATTCGATCCTGAAAAACTCCAAGTTCCAGAATTATCGAAAAGGTCATTGTTGTTTTTGGAGGTATAAGTTTTGGCTGATCCTGATTTCATTACCAACTCAAAACCAGTGTAGAGATTGGTTACTGTTGAGCCATCTCGCTCTACTGATCCTCCGCCATCTATTCCCCATGCTTGCGTGCCGTTTCCTGTCAAGGCTTCTATGGCTATTTCTTCGGCGGTTTTTGGTGGTGTTGGATCGGGATCGTCTCCGCCACAACTTTGGAAGGTGATTGCGATCACTGACAAAAGTAATATTCTAAGAAAAAGTGTTTTCATATCTTTTCTGATTAATACCTGAAGATTTAAAGGTAGGAATTTAAGTTTAAAGCATCGAATTACTTAAAGTCCTCTAGAACTATTTTTTGCTCGCAAAACTCGTATTCTCTAGGCTCATTGGAACAAATCACCATAATTCTATTTTTCCCAAAATGAGCTATCATCTCTTGATACCATTCTATGCCTTTTATATCGAGGTTGGAGGTAGGTTCATCAAGAAAGATCAAAGGCACATCCGAAAAAAGCGCCAAGCCAAGTTTCAGGCGTTGCTTCATACCCGAGGAAAATTGGCCTACTTGTTTGGAGCTATGCTGTGTTAGGTACAGGTGCTCAATGATTTCTGCTGATGTGATGCTATTGAGCGGTTTTTTAAACTTGAAGTGAAAATTCAATAGTTCTTCAAGCGTGAATTCCTCCGGCAGCTCCATGTAGGGTGCAGAGATTGTCAAATGGGCAAACCAATCAGCTTCTGCGATTGATTTGCCGCCTGATGAATATTCGATTTTCCCTGAGGTGATTGGGATAGCACCACATAGGCATTTGAGCAAGGTGGACTTGCCTGATCCATTGCTGCCAGTGATAGCTAAAGAATTTCCCTGAGATAATTCAAGGGTTAGATTTTTAAAAACCCATTCGTATTGGAAGCGTTTTGAGGCTTCTTCTAGTTGGATTTTTAGCATTGTTAATTGATATAACCTTTCATTACGCCACGCTCTGAGGAGCGGATGAAATTCAATATTTCATCTCTTTCCTTGGTGGCAGGAAGGTTGACTTCTATCTCTTCCAGTGCACGACTATTGTTCATGCTATTGAGGAAAAGATAGCGATAAACCTCTTGGATGTGTGAAATGGACTCACTGGTAAAGCCTCTTCTTCGTAGTCCAAGTGAATTTACACCCGCGTAGGAAAGTGGCTCACGCGCTGCTTTGGTGAATGGAGGGACGTCTTTGCGTACTAATGACCCGCCAGAAATCATGGAATGCATTCCGATTTTAACGAATTGATGAACAGCACTGGATCCGCCCACGATCGCCCAATCATCAATTGATACGTGTCCGGCGATTTGTACCGAATTTGCGATGATCACATGGCTTCCTATCACACAGTCATGTGCTACGTGTACATAAGCCATTAATAAACAGTTGCTTCCAATGACTGTAGTCTGTTTTTCGACAGTGCCTCTACTGATTGTGACACACTCACGGATGGTTGTATTGTCGCCAATCATGACGGTAGAATCCTCACCTTGAAATTTCAAATCTTGAGGAATACCTGCTATTACGGCTCCAGGGAAGATTTTGCAGTTTTTGCCTATGGTCGCTCCAGAAAAAACAGTCACATTAGGTCCGATCCAAGTGCCATCACCTATGGTGACATTTTCACCTATCATAGTGAATGGTTCAATAGTGACGTTTTTTCCGATTTTTGCTTTCGGATCTATGTGGGCTAAAGGACTGATCATGATTCTTTTCGGGTTATGCTTGCTGTCATTACGGCCTCACATACTAGCGTGTTTCCTACATAAGCTTCACCACGCATTTTAGCTATACCTCTTCTTATTGGGGCCAAAAGTTCACATTTGAAAATAAGGGTATCACCAGGTAGGACCATTTTTCTAAACTTACAGTTTTCAATTCCTAGAAAATAAGTCCAGTAATTTTCTGGATCATCTACCGTACTCAATACCAAGATTCCACCAGTTTGAGCCATAGCCTCTACTTGTAAGACTCCAGGCATCACGGGGTTATTAGGAAAATGCCCCATAAAAAAGGGCTCATTAATGGTTACGTTTTTCACTCCAGCGACTACCGTGCTATCCAGATAGATGATTTTGTCCAATAGCTGGAACGGATATCTATGTGGCAATATATTGCTGATTTGATTGATGTCCATTACTGGAGGAAGCTTCGGGTCGTAATAAGGGATGTGGGAGGAGGAAGATTTCTCCATCGCACGTTTTATTTTTTTCGCGAAAGCTACATTCGCAGCATGGCCAGGTCTTGCAGCCATAATCTGCGCTTTGAGCGGACGGCCTACCAATGCTAGATCTCCTACTACGTCTAATAACTTATGTCTAGCTGGCTCATTGCGGTAGCGCAGATCCACATTGTTCAGAATACCTTCTTTTTTGACTTCGACTTTCGGCTTGTTAAACATCTTAGCCAGGTGGACGAGCTCTTTCTCTTCCACAATCCTGTCCACTACGACGATAGCATTGTTCAAATCTCCGCCTTGGATAAGGTTAGAATTGTAAAGCATTTCCAATTCATGCAAAAAGCAAAATGTCCTGCAGGAAGCTATTTCAGACTTAAATTGGCTAATGTCTGTGATGGATGCATGCTGACTTCCGAGAACTGGCGAATTATAATCCACCATTACTGTCACACGGTAGTTATCAGTAGGCAAAGCTACCATTTCTACTTCCCGTGCAGAGTCTTTGTATTGAATGCTTTCTTGGACTTCAAAAAATCTGCGAAGGGCGTTTTGCTCCTCTAGTCCGGCATCTTCTAAGACTTCGATGAACTGGATCGAAGAGCCATCCATGATCGGAGGTTCTGGCCCATCAAGCTGTATAAGCACATTGTCAATCTCTAAGCCTACTAGTGCCGCCAAGACGTGCTCTACCGTGTAAACTCGGGCGCCATTTTGCTCCAGTGTGGTACCTCTGGACACATCCACCACCAAGTCGCAATCTGCATCTACGGTCGGTCTGCCTTCTAGGTCAATTCTCTGAAACTTATATCCGTGATTAGGAGGAGCAGGGAGAAATGTCATGTTCGATATGACTCCTGTGTGTAGTCCCACACCGGATAGTTCTACCTGTTTTTTAATCGTGTGTTGTTTTACTTTCATCTGATTATTGAAGCCATCTGATTATTGAAGCGGTCAGCAAGCTAAAGGCTGCAAATTTACTGCTTTTTTTCTAGTTCTCTTATTCGGTCCTCTATTGAGCCTAGCTTTTTGAATATTGAGTACGATTTCAAGAATTTCTTCATGTCCATCGCCATAAACCCGAACAAGGTAGTCCCTGGCTCTTTAATGGATTTACTGATTCCAGTTTTAGCACCTAAGGTGGTATTATCAGCAATTTTTAAATGTCCAGCTATACCCACCTGTCCTGCTATGATACAGTTTTTACCGATTTCGGTCGATCCTGAAATTCCTGTTTGCGAAGCAATCACAGTGTTTTCACCGATAATCACATTATGTGCGATTTGAACGAGATTGTCTATTTTCGCGCCCTTTTTAATTAGGGTAGAACCCATCGTGGCACAATCAATCGTGCTATTGGCACCTATGCTCACATAGTCTTCAAGGATCACGTTGCCTATCTGAGGAATTGCCTTGTACGTTCCGTCTTCTTGTGGTGCAAAACCAAATCCATCAGAGCCGATAACTGCACCAGGGTGAATTTCACAATTATTACCAATGCTAGTGTCTGCACAAATCTTTGCGCCAGGGTGGATAATCACATTGTTTCCTATCTGCACCCGATCTCCGATATGCACGTGACTATGGATTTTGACGGAGTTGCCAACTTTACAGTTTTTGCCTATATAGGAAAAAGCGCCACGATAACTCTGCTCACCTACGGTAGAACTCGGGTCTAGATAGGAAGGTTCTTCTATTCCTACCATGCTGTTTTTCATCATCATGGCATAGGCTTCCAGCAGCTGGGTGAAACCACTATATGCATCTGCTACACGGATTAGATTTGTTTTTAGCTTTTTGGTAGGATTGAAGGTACTGGAAACAATGACTGCGGTAGCGTCAGTTTCATAGATATACGAGGTGTATTTCTCATTGGCCAAAAAGCTAATTCCGCCTTCTTTTCCCTCTTGAATTTTGTCTAATCGAAATACTTTTTGGTTTTCGTCGCCTTCTACTTTCCCTTGAAGAATGGCTGCTACTTGTCCGAGGGTAAATTCCATAACCAGTTTAAACGAAGTTAATAAGTTAAATTTAAGCTTTTGGCCTTACATACATAGTGTTTCTCTACGATTTGGCTCATGACTTTAATGTTAGGTAGATCAGCTGCTTGCGCCACATCGATTACTTTTCCTTTTTTAGTCAGGATATTTATTCGGTCTTTTACCAGGTAGCCATAGTTACTTACTGCGCCTTGCGAAAAGAAATAATCTATATCCCCCCTAGGGATTTTAAGCTTTTTAATCGTTTTCACTTTCAGTTGTTTTATTTCTTCAGGAGAAAATGGCTCGTTGGTCAAAGTGATTTTGTAGAGGTTTCTAGTCAAAAACATCTGGGAAATATTCCGCAGTACATAATCAGAGTGATTTTTCCACAGCTTCACTGCTCCCCAGATATCCAAATCGTCCATTTCGAGAAATAAGCGCAAATAGTCAGGATTGGTTCGGAAGTCGGATAAGGAAAGGTTCTCCTTCAGGAAGAAATCAAATTCCTGAGTTACCGTGAAGGTAATTCCCGACTGCCTAAGAAACTTTGCTCGTTGAATTAATTTGATCAGCATTTTCTCAGCACTCACAGTAGTCTTGTGCAGGTAAACCTGCCAATACATCAACCGCCGAGCGCTAAGGAAATTTTCAATGGAATAAATCCCTTTTTCTTCTATGACTACCCGGTCATTTTTCACATCCATCATCTTGATGATTCGATCCGCACCTATCGTGCCCTCAGATACGCCCGTGAAAAAACAATCCCGCTGAAGGTAGTCTAGTCTGTCAATGTCCAACTGGCTGGAAACCAGCTGGTGGAAAAATCTACGTTCGTATTGATTCTTAAAAATCCTTAAAGCTAGTTCTAATTTGCCACTAAACTCCTGATTTAAGAGTTCAATAGTCATAAGCGACAGCTCCTCGTGGGGAATGCCCTTGAGCAAGCTGTATTCTAACGCATGAGAAAAAGGCCCATGTCCAATATCATGTAGAAGAATGGAAATAAGGGCCGCCTCATATTCATAATCTGTGATTTCGGTGCCTTTTATTCGTAGATTGTCCAGGGTAATGCTCATCAAGTGCATAGCTCCAATCGCATGATGAAATCGAGTATGATGAGCTCCAGGATAGACAAAATCTGTCAAACCCAGTTGTTTTATTCTCCGCAAGCGTTGAAAATAAGGATGGTCGATGATCGTAAAAATCAACTCGCTGGGGATTGTGATGAATCCGTAAACCGGGTCGTTTAGTATCTTCTGGCTTTTCAAGGAGGCCTTTTTTGTTGGACTCAAAAGTAATTATAATTTTAAAACAAACGGAACCTGTAATGTCTCAAAAATTCAACATACTCTGGGCTGATGATGAAATCGATTTGCTCAAACCTCATATTCTTTTCCTCGAACAAAAAGGCTATGCCATCACTACCGTCAACTCAGGCGTGGATGCAATAGAAGAGGTAGAGCAAAAAAACTTTGATGTCATATTCCTGGATGAAATGATGCCAGGTATGACTGGTCTGGAGACCCTGCAGCAAATCAAGCAGATGAAACCTCAAGTGCCGGTGGTCATGATCACCAAGAGTGAGGAAGAACATATAATGGATGATGCGATCGGGGGAAAAATAGCCGATTACCTCATCAAACCTATCAATCCAAGCCAGATATGGCTTTCAGTGAAGAAACTTCTTCAAAATAAACAGTTGATCGACGAGCGGACCACTCAAAGTTATCAGCAGGATTTCATGAACATCAGCATGGCTTTTGGCGATGCTGTAGATCATCAAGACTGGGCGGATATTTACAGGAAGCTGACGTATTGGGAGTTGCAAATCGACGATACAGAAAACAAAAATATGCTTCCTGTGCTGGAATCGCAGAAAATAGAAGCCAATGCTAATTTCTGTAAATTCATAAAGGAGAATTACCTGGACTGGATGGAGGAGAAAAATGCGGAGAAGCCGCTGCTTTCGCACCAAGTGATGAAGAAGAAAGTTTTCCCAAATCTCACTGAAAATAAGCCGCTGTTTTTTATTGTCATCGACAATTTCAGATTGGATCAGTGGGAGGATATTGAGTCCATCATAGCCCCATATTTCAATATTAAAAACAAGGATAACTATTACAGTATTTTGCCTACTACTACCGCTTTCGCCAGGAATGCGCTGTTCAGTGGCATGATGCCAATGGACATGGCCAGATTCTATCCGCAGTTTTGGGAGGATGAGGATAGCGAAGGAGGGAAAAATAATTTTGAGGAAGATTGGTTGAAAATAAACCTAGACAAAAACAGGCTTTCGCTTAAGACTTCTTACAATAAAATTATACAAGCCTATCAAGGTAAGGCTGTATTGGAGCAGTTTCACACCTTCCTTCAAAATGATCTAAACGTCCTGGTGTATAATTTTGTCGATATGGTCTCTCATGCCCGAACGGATATGAAAATGATCCGGGAACTAGCACCGGATGAGTCAGCATATCGCTCATTGACGACTAGTTGGTTTGAGCATTCTTCTTTATTTGAACTGTTGAAAAAAATACACGATGCTGGCGCTGAGGTGATTATCACTACTGATCATGGGACAAAAAGAGTGAATAGACCCTATAGAATCATCGGTGACAAGAATGTAACTACTAATCTCCGATACAAGCAGGGTAAAAATTTGAATTTCGAGGCTGGGAAGGTTTTCGAAATCAAAAAACCAGAAGATGCAAAGTTGCCTAGATTAAATGTGTCTTCTACCTATGTTTTTGCTGTGGAGGATTATTTCTTTGCATACCCGAATAATTACAATTATTATGTGAACTTCTATAAAGACACCTTTCAGCATGGAGGCGTATCTTTGGAAGAAATGATCATTCCGATTGTTCATTTGTCACCAAAATAGCAACACAGTTGACCCAATTTACCTACGAACTGCATGAGCTGGAAAGTGCCGCTCAGACAGTTATTAGAGAAGCTTCCGATGAAAAAGTTTGGGTGTTCCAAGGCGATATGGGCGCAGGTAAGACCACGCTGATAAAGGCCCTTTCCCAAGCTTTTTCTGTGTCAGATCAAGTCAGTAGCCCTACATTCGGGATCGTAAATCACTATGAAAATCAACAGGGAGACCTCTTTTATCACTTTGATTTCTACAGGTTAGATGATCCTTCAGAAGCCTTGGATATTGGAATAGAGGAGTATTTTTATAGCGGGAATTATTGCTGGTTAGAATGGGCAGAGAAAATTGCTGCATTTTTACCTGAGAAATTCTTCCTAATTCGGATCAGTACTGATTCGGAAACAAAACGAACCCTGAACCTTCAACACATCAAAGATGCCAGCTGAACTAGAACAACTTACAGCCGTGGGTCTGATCCCCAAAGAGGCTCCTGCAAAGGTGAGAAAAAGTGACCGCTCTCTCGTGATTGGTTTGCCTAAGGAAGTGTCCACTCAGGAGAAGCGAATAGTCATCACTCCAGAATCCGTGGGGCTACTTACCAATAATGGGATAAGTGTGGTGGTTGAAGCAGGGGCTGGTCTGCAGGCTAAGTTTTCGGATCAGGATTTTTCTGATGCTGGCGCAAAAGTGACGAATTCCAAGAAGGAGGTATTCGAGTCAGAGGTGGTTTTGAAAATAGATCCACCTACCGAAGAGGAGTTAAGTTATATGACCACTGGGAGTTGTTTGATCTCCGCACTTCAGTTGGGAAGACAGAACCAAGAGTTTATTCATACGCTGAATCAAAAGAAAATCACGGCAGTTGCATTTGAATACTTGGAAGACAAAGTGGGAGGAATGCCTGTGGTCCGTGCGATGTCGGAGATTGCGGGAAGCACGGTGATGTTAATCGCTTCTGAGTACCTTTCCAGCGAAAACAATGGGAAAGGACTGATGATGGGTGGAGTGACTGGAGTTCCGCCAACTCAGGTAGTGATAATCGGAGCGGGGACTGTCGCCGAATATGCTGCAAGGACTGCTTTGGGATTAGGTGCAAACATTAAGATTTTTGACAATCATATTTATAAGTTGAGGAGACTTAAGCAGTTGCTAGGTCAGCAGGTTTATACCTCGACGATAGATAATTTCACTTTGAATCAAGCATTATCAGAAGCCGACGTAGTCATCGGAGCTTTGAGAGCTGAAAAGGGCAGAAATAAAATTGTAGTCTCAGAGGAGATGGTCGCCAATATGATGCATGGAAGCATTATCATTGATGTTGCGATCGACGAAGGTGGCTGTATCGAAACAGGAAAGATGACCTCCCATGATGAGCCAGTCTATCAGGTACATGACATTATTCATTACTGCGTACCCAATATTGCATCCAGAGTAGCGAGAACTGCTTCTTATTCCCTGAGCAATATTTTTACGCCGATCATCCTACAAATGGCGGATTTGGGAGGAGCAGAAGAGATGATCTTTAACTACAAATGGTTTTTGAGGGGAGTTTATACCTATAGAGGTAGCCTCACTAATGCCTATATGGGAAGGAGATTCGGTATTAGTCACAAGGAACTGCAGCTATTATTAGCCGCGCGGTATTAATTTATGAAAGTAGGTTTTGACGAAGGATAAATTCCAATTGATCGTTTGACTTAATAAGCGCCTTTGTCAATTTTTCATTTTCCTGTCTTAAGGTGTAGATTTCGAACGCATTTTTTATAACCGTCCTCAAATAATCTTCCTCCCATGGTTTGGTCAGGTAGTGATACACTTGGCCTTTGTTGATCGCGTCTATAACAGCCTGTATGTCAGTGTATCCTGTGAGTAGGATTCTGATGGGGTTAGGGTGAATTGGAATTATAGATTCTAAAAACTCCACGCCGGTTTCTCCTGGCATTCTCTGGTCAGTGATAATAATATCAATCGCCTCCTTGTCCAAAATATCCCGAGCTACCTGTGCCTCTACCGCAAGGAAAATCTGGTAGTCTCTTCTAAAAGTCGCCTTAAATGCTTGAAGGTTATTTTCTTCATCATCGACGTATAAAATTTTTATTTTTTCCTCGGGCTTGGTTTCCATATGACAAATTTGTCTAAAAACTATCGATCCACTACAATAAAAGGGTAGATTTTAGAAAAAAAAGTTTGTGCGGGGCCACTTCCTCGCGAGTATAGAACCAAAAGCATAGGATGAACTGACGAATTCAAATGTTTAGGCCACGCCTGTTTTTTATTTTCTCTAGGAATTGAAATAGGATAACTACACTGTAACCACGACAACTAATAGAGTTTAGCGTGTTCATTTCAGTGTTGTCCAATATATTCTTTTGAAAAAGCAAAAAAGCAATTTATATAATTATCTAAAAAATTGGACTTATAGTTGAATGGCTTAACTTTACCCAGCTTTATCACCCCCGATAATAAATCATGCTTAGTAGTTCACAGTTCAAACGTGAAGATCATATAGGTCCAATTGTCTATCACCCCATAGATTTTTCTGGATCTCCGGTCTTTAAAGAGTTGTATAGTAATTCCTCGATCCAAGTGATTGATCAATTAGACAATCAGGTTGGAGAATTGATCAAGGCAAATAACCCATCCGAGGTTTTTTCCCAAGAAGAGCTTTCCGATAGGGTAGCTCAGTTTTTTCGAGAAAGGGCTAGGGATCAGTATGGTACCTGGGTTTATTTTCCATGGAAACAATCACTGGTGAGACTTTTACCGGAAGAAGATTTTATTAAAGTAAGAACCCAGCGAAACAACTATAAAATAACTCCCAATGAACAAGCGGAACTTCGAAAGAAGAAAATTGGGATTATTGGACTATCAGTTGGTCAAAGCATAGCCTTTGCGATAGCTTTAGAGCGTGGATGTGGCGAAATGAGATTGGCAGACTTTGATACGTTGGAATTGAGCAACCTTAACAGGATCAAAGCAGGAGTTCTTGATTTGGGAAGGGAGAAAGTGGTTTTGGCAGCGCAGGAAATTTCTGAAATAGATCCTTACTTGAAAATCACCCTGTTTAGAGAGGGGATTGATGAAACAACTATAGAGTCGTTTCTTTCCGATGGTGGTGACTTAGACCTGCTCATAGACGAATGCGACAGCCTCGATATTAAGGTACTTGCACGTGAAAAGGCAAAGGAAAAAAGAATACCTGTACTGATGGAAACTTCAGATAGAGGCATGCTTGATGTAGAGCGATTTGATAAAGAAGTCAATCGACCTATATTTCATGGTTTGATTGAAGGGATTAGTTCTAGTAGTCTAAAGACCCTCAGCAAAAACCAAAAGCTGCCTATGGCATTGAAAATCACTGGAATTAGTACTGTATCGACTAGAATGAAGGCGTCACTCCTGGAGGTTAATCAGAGTATAAGTTCATGGCCTCAACTAGCATCTGCAGTTTATTTAGGTGGTGCTACCGTTGCTAATACTTCTAGAAGATTGCTGCTAGGAGAGAATCTCACCTCAGGAAGGTATTTTATTGATTTAGACGAATTAATAAAAGCTTCTATTGATATGCCTGCTGCAGTAGCTACCGAGTCTAGCCCTTCAAATGAATATTTCATTTCTTTACTTCCGGAGAGTTCAATTGTATCGGACTACAGACTTTCAGCCAAAGAGCTCAATTATCTGGTAGAAAAAGCAAACACAGCACCATCAGGAGGAAATTGTCAGCCATGGAAGTGGATATTTGATCAGAATGGAGTCTTGCACTTGATGCATGACAAAAATAGTAGTGATTCCTTTTTGGATTACCTAGGGACAGGATCCTTACTCGCATTCGGAGCGGCCTTAGAGACCCTGACTTTAGCTGCTGCGAAGATGGGGATAGATCTTACTGTTCATCATCACATTAAAGAGTTTGGAGAGGAATTGATCGCTTCTATTGTTTTCAATTCCAAATCTGATAACTGCCTAACTATTAACTATAGCCATCTGGTAGAGGGTATTGACCTGCGATGTACTAATCGTAAAAATACTGAGAGATTTATTATCGATCCAAAAGAACTCTTGGCCTTGCAATCCCTAGCAGAAGGGCAAGGAGTTACTTTGGAAATTATAGATGAGTTAGTTGAGCTGAAAAAATTGGCGCCTATAGTAGGAGGTATGGACCGACTGAGATTGCTTCATAAACAATCACACACAGAATTTTTGAGTGAAATTCGCTGGTCTGACGAGGAAGCCCTTGCCACTAAAGACGGTATTGACGTGGCCACTCTGGAATTGGGATCTGCTGAGCGAGCCGCTATGGGGCTAGTTCGTGACCCGGGAACAGTAGCGTTTTTTAGAAAAAATGATTTAGGCTACGGATTGGCAAGGATGTCTGACCAGACTATACTCACCTCTTCAGCAGTTTTATTATTTCAGGTAGATGAATATACACCTATGGCGTTTTTAAAGTTAGGAGCTGCAGTACAAAGGGTTTGGATTCAAGCAAATCTTTCTGGTTTTAGTTTTCAGCCTATTTCAGCAGCATTGTTTGTATTTCATAGGGTCCTGAGGGAATCCAATACGGGGTTTTCACAAGAAGAAAAGTCGGTAATATTGCACTTTAAAAATGAGCTTACTAAGATCTTCAATAAAGATCTGAGTAAGCATGAGGGGTTTATGGTGAGATTAAATAAGGCTGGAGAGCCATCTATGAGAGCGTTTAGACGTGATGTTTCAGCTAGTTTGATTGTTCAATAAGACGTATGTTTAAGCTAATAGCATTTAGAGCTGTAAATGATCGAGAACGATGTCTCAAATTTATAGAGGGGCATAGACAAGTGCTGGAGAGTATAGGAGTGAAAAAAGTAACTTCCGCTAACGACAAATGGATTGAGAATCCAGATGTTATTGTGGTGATTGTGGAGTCGAAGGAAGACGGATTAATCTATGGGGGCGCTCGAATTCATAAAGCAAATGCGACCTATCCTTTACCAATAGTGGAGGCTATTGAAGATTTGGACGTTAGTATTAGAGATATTATTAATGCAGATATTGATTCCGGAACGGGTGAGATTTGTGGTCTTTGGAACTCTAGGAAAATTACAGGCTTGGGTATAGGAGCTATTTTCATGTCAAAAGCCTGTTTGGCTTTAGCGACTAAACTTGGATTAACCTCAATGTACGCATTACTCGCACCCATGACCGTAAAATTAGGCCACGAAACTGGCTATGAAATATTAACACAAGTAGGGAATAATGGTACTTTCTATTATCCTAAGTTAGATTTAATTGCTACAGCTATGAAATTGCATGATGCGGTAGGGTTACCTCTTGTGACTCCTGAGTTTAGAGAGTCTGTTTTTGAAATCAGAAATAACGAGCATTTGATTATTGAAGAAAATTATCGCGGAAGAACTGTTGTTCTCGAATATACATCTTATATAAAATGAGAAATTTTTTTATACTCCTTCTTACCATCGTTTCATTAATCTCCTGTTCTACTAAGCAAGATAGTGATTTTGATTACCTAGGTTATAGCTTGCAGAGTGATAAGACGCCAACTATCAAGGCGTTTATGGAGCAAAACCCGGATTCAGCACTTTCTATTCAGGAGCCATTTATTTCCTTGGGTCATTATGAAAAAGAACTTTATATCAAGCTAGAAATAAAGCGGGAGAGATTTGAAAATGGGGAGGCATTGATCACATTCAATAACCCCATGATTACTGAAATTGAGGTGTATGATACCGATGGGCAACTTGTAACTAAGTTAGGGCGAATCAATTTCAGGAAGGATAATTATGAAAGCTTTTTTAATATTGGAAGGCTTCCAGAGAGTGGGGAGAATGTTTTTTATGTGAGAATCCAGAGCTTTGGAAGTGTCACTATTCCGATCGATGTAGTCGGTGAAGATGATTTTCAATTGAGTATAAACGAAAGAAACGTCCTATTTGGAGTTTATTTTGGGATTGTTTTTGCGATGTTTTTTTATAACTTATTTCTCTGGATATCTACAAAAGATAGAATATATGGGTTGTACATTACCTATATTCTTGTAGTAGGTATGACACAGGGAATCATCGCGGGGTACCTTGATGTTTACCTCTGGCCTTCAAGTGACTTTTTAAAGCAGAATTCTTATTTCCTTTTTACTGTGTTAGTGAATATTGTGGGGATTTACTATTCACTTAATTTTCTTAAAATCAATGAGATAAGCAAGAAATTAAGTAAGGCTGGATTGCTTATTATTTTGATCTATATTCTTGTGTTTATAGCGTTCTTGGCGGATATAGGTACTATTAATTCTCGAGTGAGGGTTTTGCAAGTTTTCTTAGGAATAGTTCCGTTTTATTTGTTTTATATCTCTATATACAGTTATAGAAAAGGCTATAGACCAGCTAAGTTTTTCCTCCTATCATGGTCATTATTGATATTGAGTATGATTATATTCTTACTCAATGATATTAATGTTCTTCCCAATAATTTTTTTACTAATTATATTTTCACTTTTGGCTCTGCCTGCGAAGCCCTGCTGCTTTCCTTTGCGTTAGCAGATAAGATCAATGTTTTGAAAAAAGAAAAAGAACGCGAGCAATTAGAACTTGTAAGAGTTCTAAACGAGAACGAGCGTTTAGTACGCGAGCAGAACTCAATTCTGGAGGATAAAGTTAAAATAAGGACTGACGAACTAGAGCAAGCCCTTCGCAACCTTCAGAATACCCAAAGCCAGCTCGTGAATCAAGAAAAAATGGCTTCACTTGGACAGCTGACCGCAGGTATTGCACATGAAATCAATAATCCGATCAACTTTGTGAGTTCTAATATAATGCCTCTAAAACGAGATATTAAGGACATTATGGAGGTGATTGAGTTTTACAGAGCTAAAGGTGCCGAAGAGTTTAGCCCTGAATCACACAAAGCAGCGATGCAACTAGAACAAGATCTTGAGCTAGACTATGTGCTTGATGAGGTGAATCAACTGCTTAAGGGGATGGATGATGGCGCTAGAAGAACCGTTGAAATCGTCAAAGGATTGAGATTGTTCTCACGAGTGGACGAGCAGGATATGAAGAAAGTAGATCTTCATGATGGAATCAACAGCACGATAATTTTGCTGAATAGCACCATGCCTACCAAAATCCGTATCATCCGGGAATTCGGTGAATTACCAATGGTAGAATGCTTGGCTGGTAAGATCAATCAGGTATTTATGAATATCATCAACAACGCCGTACATGCCTTGGCAGATCATATCGATGCTATCACTGATCCACATATACTGATTCGGACGCAATCGCTGCAAGATGCCGTCACAATTGAGATCATGGATAATGGTCCTGGAATGCCGGAGCATGTCAAGCAAAGAATCTTTGAACCATTCTTTACGACCAAAGCTGTAGGTAAGGGCACAGGTTTGGGGCTTTCGATAGTTTATTCTATTATTGAAAATCACAAGGGTAAGCTGGAGGTAATTACTGAAGAAAGCCAAGGAACTACTTTTAAAATTACGCTGCCCATATATCAAAGCACTGAACGCTATGAATGATAAAATTCATGTCCTCTATATAGATGATGAAGACAATAATCTAAAATCCTTTAGAGCTACTTTAAGGAAAGATTTCAAGATTTTCACTGCCATTAATGCAGAGGACGGGCTGAAAATAGCCAGAGAAGAAGACGTTCATGTGGTGATAGCTGACCAGCGAATGCCCGGTATGACTGGGACGGAGTTTTTCGAAGAACTGATGAAGTTCAATCCCGATCCTATCCGAATTTTACTGACGGGCTACTCCGATATTGCTTCGGTGATAGATGCTATCAACAAAGGCGAAGTCTATCGATTCATAGATAAGCCTTGGAATATCGAGCAGATCAAAAATTCGATCAAAAATGCTGCAGATATTTATTTCATGCGTCGAGAGCTCAAGGATAAAAATCTTAAACTCAAGAAACTGCATTCTGAGATGAACCAATTTGTTTACAGTTTATCCCATGAGTTGAGAGGTCCGCTGATGAGTATTTCGGGAGTGTCCAAACTGGCAAAAATGGAACTCAAAGACCCAGAAGCCTGGGAGTATTTTGATATGATTGATACTGCTACGGGCAAATTGGATGATTTTATCTACAAAATGCTAGACTTTTACCGTTCGACCAAAATTGACAATAAAGTATCTGAAATATTCTTCAAAGATATTTTAGAGCAACAACTGAATGCCTACAAAGCAAAGTTTGACATCAATCATATTCAAATAGACATTGAGATCAATCAAGCTTTTCCATTCTTCTCTGATGACTCAAAAATACGGGTGATTCTTAATAACCTGTTTAGTAACTCGGTGCAGTTTCAAAAGCCAGACCTAAGTGAAAATAAGATTAGTCTGACAGTAGCCGTCACAGAATCCGAAGCTATAATCACCCTAGCAGATAACGGAATAGGTATAGAAGAAAAACATCACCCAGATGTATTCAACCTATTCACCCGAGCTACGCAAAAGAACGTAGGAACTGGCCTAGGTCTCTATATGGTCAAGGAAGCGGTGGAGCAAATGGGAGGTAGAATAGATATGGAATCAGTATTTGGGGAGGGAGCGACTTTCAAGGTCACTCTTCCAAGTATGAAATAGCAAATCCTTTCTGGGCATTTTCGGGCTAAACTGTATCTTTGCACGTGCTTTGCAAAAAGCTACACTTTTTATCAACAAAATAAGATACTATGATTAATCCTTGGCATGACGTCAACATCGGTAAAAATGCCCCTGAGGTAGTAACAGGAGTAATAGAAATACCAAAAGGAAGCAAAGGGAAGTACGAACTGGATAAGAAAACTGGAATGCTCATGCTAGATCGTGTGCTTTTCTCAGCGGTTCATTATCCTGCAAATTATGGCTTTATTCCACAGACTTTCTGTGAGGATCACGATCCATTGGATATACTCATTATTTCTCAGATTGATATTCCATCCATGTGCTTAGTAGAAGCCAAAGTGATCGGAGTGATGCGAATGGTAGATGGTGGTGAGGCAGATGATAAGATCATAGCTGTAGCTGCTGGTGACCAATCTGTGAACTACATCGATGATATAGACGATCTTCCTCCGCATTTGATGAAAGAAGTTCATCGATTCTTTGAGGATTACAAGAAGCTCGAAAATAAGGAAGTGAAAGTCGAAGACTTCCTTGGTAAAGAAGATGCGATACGAATCATTAGAGAAAGCATCGAACTATACGATAAGAACTTCCGAACTAGAAAATAAGCTGAAAGCCTGGGATTCGATCTCAGGCTTTTTTCTTTACACCGCAAAGTTCACAAAGGGATTTAATGGTCAAAAATAGTTGGTAAAACCCGTGTAAAATGTTGATTTACTGAATTTTACAACAACCTTATTGAAAGTCATTTCAATAAGGTTGTTTTGCTTTATGGAAAAGTCAAAAAAAAAGGTGTTGGGCATGTGGCTTTCTGGACTCAATTAAATGGGGAAAGCAAAGCGGCAAGCAGCGATATAAATGCAAAAACTGCGGGATTTTTTTTACCAGTTCGAATCCATCGGTGGCTAAGTCCAACCAATTTCTATGGTTTGAAAAGTGGGTTATCGGCAAGCAAACATTGGAGCAGTTGGTTGTTCTCACAGGGTACAGTAAAAGTACCATCCAGCGGCTGTTCAAAGGCTATTTGAAAAAGCCTCCGATGCTGAGTGTTTATCCCTCTGAGCGTGTAAATCTGATCATTGACGGCACTTATTTCACCAACGACTTGTGTCTGATTCTGTATCGGGACAACACCGTCAAGTTTACCCAGCTCTACCGTTTCAGTAGTGGAGAACGGTATGAGGAGCTGAAAGAAGACCTGGGAAATCTGCTAGCCCTTGGTGTTCAGGTTGAGTCCATCACCTGTGATGGTCACCGGGCTCTACTACGGGCGGTGAAGAAAGTTTGCCCCGATGTGACTCTTCAGCGATGTGTGATCCATGTCCAGCGTATGTGCAGAATATGGCTTTCCAGTAAACCAAAGAGTATTCCTGGTCAGGAACTTCGAAGAATCATCTCTACACTGCATCTGATCCGTACCCAACAGCAGCTCAGCTTTTGGCTGCTGGATCTGGCCAATTGGGATGCCCGTCATCATGAGTTTGTGCATGAGAAAACCGTGAACCCCACCACGGGAAAATACTGGTATAAACATAAGCTGTTGAAGCGTTCCTTCTCTGTTATTATGAGCGCACTGCCCAATTTGTTTCACTATCTGGAAAACCCAAAAATACCCAAATCAACAAACGGTCTGGAGTCGTTCTTCGGACATTTAAAAAACAATCTCAATGTCCATAGAGGACTTTCGAACGCAAACAGAAAAAGCTTTTTGAAATGGTATCTGTACTTCAAAAATCAACAAGGCAAAAGGTTTTCCAAGCCATGGGACAAGAAGAATGAAGCATAAAAAAGGGCTCCGAAAAAACGAAGCCCTTCCATTCCACTTGACAGATTTTATTGCTGGTAAGTTGCTCCTCAGCAGAGCTTACGTCCTCTTCAAATCTGTGGCAAATTATAATGAAATTTTATACCAAAGTCACCAACTATTTTTGACCACATTACCCACAAAGGTTACACGGAGAACACAGTGTGGAAATTAAGCTAGTTTTCCTACTTCAATGGTTGACCTGATTCTCCAGAAGCTGGACTATTTTGACCATTCGTGAGATAAGATCGGTGGTGTAGCAAATTCAGGCTTCCAACCTTTCAATTTTTCCACTTTCTACTTACTACTTACCGCATTTTACTTTCTACAGCATCGTACACCCACTCACCACATTCAAGAGCATCGGTCATCCCACATCTGACACCTCACCATCACTTCTTCACCTTCTGCTTCCCAGCTTTTTTGCCCAAATATGCCACTAGATCAGTATAAGCTTCGTGCTCGTGATTAGAAACTGAGATAGACTGATGATCGGAAAATGCAATAGTCACTTGTCGAAATTCTTTTTTATTAGCTAAGACGATTTCTTCTTCCCAAGCCAGAATTTGAGAGACGGGATAAGCTTTACTGAATCCCCTAAGCGGTAGTTTGACGATGATCTGATCTCGTCCTGCGGTGATAAATCGATAGCCTGCCAGCATTTTCACCAAGAGCATCAAAATCACCAGTGTGATGATCGTGCAGGCGATCAAGTAAAACCAAATTCCAAAGCTACCGGTGTAAGCAAAGTCCCGCAGAATATAAACCAAGCCTGCAATCAGGATTAAAACTACGAGGCTCAGAGAAATGTATGTGGATACTTTTGGTTTAATGACCAACATGGGGATTTTGGATTTCTAGTAATTTCTGTCGTGCAAAAGTCTCCAAATCTGCGAAAAAAGCGAAGAATATCACCTGAAATTCCTGTTCTTTTTCTAGCAAATCAAGATGTGCCAACTCCATTTTGGAAGGGAATCGTGTGCGTCGGGACATGCCGGTGAGGGTCTGGCGTATCCCGTCCATCTCTCGATACTTGATGAGCCAGTTGTCTTTTTCCATCCATTGAAACATAGCCGAAAAGCGCGGAGGAAAGAGTATTCGGTGATGGTTCAGCGTTGCAAAGGTGTTTTGGACAAAAGCTTCCAAAGGAATATCTGAATACCTCTTCCAGTTTTTTGCTAAAAAATAATCAAAGTAGATGTCTGTAATTACCGTGGAATAAAGCCTGTACTTTTCTCTCAGATAGCTTTGCCCGGCGCGTACAAGCGGATGTGTGTCGGTGAATTTGTCGATCTCCCGATGCAGCATTATTCCATGCTGAACGTCCACAGGATAGGTTTTTATCATTTTTCCCTTCACAAAATCTCCGATAAAATTCCCCACCAGTACCTCGTCCTGACCGAAAGAAAGATATGCGTGTGCGAGGTAGTTCATGGGACTAGAGTTGGGTAAACTCTTAGGGTTTTTATTAGTTTCGTCTAAAATACGGATTGATGCCCAATATCACGGAAGAATTAAAGAATGGATTGAAACTGCTGAAGATCGAATGGCAGGAAGACCTTGCCCAATACAAGCAGAAATTTCTAACTACTTCCCTGGCGGAAAAGAAAAAAGCTGGTATCACCTGGCATCCGGTTCAGCTCAAAAAGAGCAAAATCGGGATGGGAGAGCGGATTTTGGTGGAAGTAGAGCGAATGAGTCAGGAGAGTTCTTCTTCCTTTGGCTCAGGGAAATCTGTCGCTTTTTTCACTACTCAAGACAGTTATCAATCCAACGACGACAGAGTGCATGGCGTGATCAATCAGGTGCGCAAAGACTCCATGGTGGTGACCCTACAAGTGGATGAAATCCCCGATTGGATGCATGGCAATAGACTTGGTGTAGATTTGCTCTTTGACGAGGCGAGCTATAGAGAAATGGAATTTGCGCTGAAAAAAGTGATTTCTTCCGAAGATAAGCGCATTCAGGAATTGACAGAGATTCTCTTGGGACAAAAAGCACCGCAGCTTTCTGCCAGCCATTTTTCCCCAAAGCCTCATCTCAATTTCTCCCAAAATCAAGCCTGCGAACTTATCTCAACGTCCAAAGATGTGGCTATCGTGCACGGGCCTCCCGGTACGGGAAAGACCACGACCTTGATCGCTTCCATCCAGGATGCGGTGGAAGCCGGACAAACTATTTTGGTCTGTGCGCCAAGCAATGCCGCGGTAGATTTACTGGTGGAAAAGCTTTTGGATAATGGGATTGAAACGCTGCGAATCGGTCATCCAGCCCGGGTGGAGGAGAAGATTCTGAATCAGACCTTGGATGCCAAGACTGCTTTTCATGATAGCTACCGGGATCTGAAGAAGCTGCGCAAAGAGACGGATCAATACCTGAAGCTGGCGAAGCAATACAAGCGCAACTTTGGACATGAGGAGCGGATGCAGCGAAAGCTGATGTACGAGGAGGTTTCCCGACTTCGGGACGCCTCAAAAGCGCTGGAAGAATACATACAGTTTGATATTTTTCAGAAGACAAAAGTCTTTGCAAGTACCTTGGTGGGTGCTTCTTCCTACCATCTGAAAGGAATGAAATTCGACGTGGTATTTATTGATGAAGCTGCGCAAGGCTTAGAAGCTGCCACCTGGATTCCGATTTTGAAGTCCAAGAAAGTCGTCTACGCAGGGGATCATTTTCAACTTCCACCAACAATCAAGTCCAAACTGGCAGCGAAAGAAGGTTTGGCGGAAACGCTTTTCGAAAAAGTAATCAAACGCAAGCCTCAGGCCGCGCACATGCTGAAGCTTCAGTATAGAATGCCCGAACTGATTATGGGTTTTTCGAATGAGTGGTTTTATCAGGGCAATCTAAAAGCAGCGGAAAATACCTTAACTCATACCTTCGAAGGCGAAACTGCGATAGAGTGGATCGACACGGCAGGATCTGGTTATACCGAGCAAGTGGAGGAGGAAAGCCTAAGCACCTTCAATCCCGAGGAGGCTAGGTTCGCCTGTACTCATCTCAATAGGTTGATTACTTCTATTGGGTTGGTCAAATTCAAAGAACAAGGCTGGACGATTGGGTTGATCGCTCCCTATGGTGCACAAGTTCGATTGATTCGAAGCTTGGTTTTTGAGTCTTACGATTTCCCGAACTTGAGGTCCCTCGGCGAGCAAATCACTATAGACACAGTAGATGGTTTCCAAGGTCAGGAGCGGGACTTTATATTGATCTCTCTGACTCGATCAAACGATAGTGGGGAAATAGGTTTCCTATCCGAAGAGCGCCGGATGAATGTGGCCTTGACGCGCGCGAAGCGTAAATTAGTTTTGGTCGGAGATAGCAGCACGTTGGCTCAAAATGCCTTTTTTGATAGATTGTTGAAGTACTTCGAGGAGAAGGAAGGGTATAGATCTGTGTGGGAGTTTTTGGGTTGAGATAAATGAATTAAATTTTTAATCTTGAAAATCAACTACTTATACCTGATTGAAAAAGAAATATTAAGGTATCCTTTTTTTTCTGAATTACCTGAGTAGTTTACAATCGAAATAATTAATCAGTTCACTTTAAACATTAACTTTTATGAAAAAACTAGTTTTTACAGCAATGATTGCATTAGGTTTTGTCTTAAGTACTACTATCCACAAGCCAGCTTTAGCTGAAGTGCCTGTTTATGATACTTCAGAGTTCATGGCTGTTGCAGTTCTTTGTGATAGTGGTATGTCCTACTATACTGCTTGTAAACAATGGGGTATGGGGTGTAATCCTGATGAGTGCCATGATGATGTAGAATAATACCAGTAAGCTAGGGGTAGTAAATGCTACTCCTAGTTGTACTTAATCCTCCTTTTAAGGAGGTAAATTATTTTTATAAATTGACTATAATAAACTATTTGTGAGTATAATTAAAACTAATTACCCTGTGTTATTGAGGAAAGTTCTTATCGCGATCCCCTTAATATTATTTTCATGTTCAGAAAAAAAGGAAAGTGAAGTAAATGATATTGAAGGATCTCTGAAAGTTCTTTCTATAGATGATCCTAATAGCTTCGAGGAAGCTAACTTTCTGGAAATATTTAAATTGATTGGGGTTAATGAATTAGAATTCAAGTCTGATTTTTATTTGGGCGAGGTGAGCAAGATAGCACTTTCAAAAGGTGATTTTATTGTGCTGGATGAAAAATTGGAAGATTTAATTAGATTCACTTCTGAAGGTAAAGTCCTTAATAGAATATGCAAGAAAGGAGATGGCCCTACAGAAATGCCTGCGATTTCAGATTTTGCTTTTGATCCTGATAAAGATGAAATCTACGTGATTAGCCCTGGTAATATGCAGGTTAAGATTTTTAAACCTGATGGGACATTTGTGAGAAACTTTAAAATTGAAAGCCAAGCAGATCATATTACTATACTAGGCAATAAGCCGGTTTTGACCCTTACCTACTTCAATCCTTACTACAAATATTTAAGTATTTTAGATCAAGCTGGAGACACCTTAAAAACAGCATTCCCTTTCCCGAAAGAGACTTTCCCTATTGGTCTTCAATATATATCTGGAAATTTGACGAAATCAAATACCGACGGTGTCTTGGTGAATGAGCCAGCCTCATCAATTGTGTATCACTTGGATGCTGAAATGAATTTGAAGCCTAGATATAAATTTGTGGCTGCTGACGATTTTTGGCCAGAAAAAGATCGTCATGAATTGAATGCCTATTTCGAAAAGCTTTCAACAGGTGAACTTTCTTTTTTGTCGAAATATTACGAGGAAAGTGAATCGTATTTTTTCTTTAACCTCAATGCCAAAAAGAAGGGTGGAAGACTATATGTAGTAGATCCCAGAATGGGTTATTACAATATAAAAACAGGTAAAGGCTACCTGAGCAACAGTGAGAAGTTTTTAATGAATTTGAAAGGACCTATAGCTACTGATGGTGACTCTTTCTACGCTTATATTTCAAAGTTGAAATTATCAGAACTTATAGCTTCTGACGAAAAATGGAAGGGATTGATGGCTGAATTTCCTGAGATTAAGATTATGGAAAAGGGCGATTATGATACACCAGTTTTGCTAAAATTTGCAGTAAATTAATTATCAGCTTTTCCAATCTTCCAATCCAGTCCTCAATTCTTCGAAATCGTATTCTTCACCTTATAATGATAGCTCAAGGTGCTGAGAATATCGCCATAAGCTTCTGCTGACTTTAGCTGCTCATCAGATACTTTTCTTCCCAGAAGTCGGCAAAGCAATAAGCCATAAACACCATTGAGGCAGATTTGAATTTCATTTCCCAGGTCTTCACCATCTGCTTGCATCACTGCGTCGATGATAAATGGTTTGGCTTTGCTATAGGCTTCAAAGTACTTAGGATCGATTTTGAGTTGATTCCAATGAATTTGAGCTAGGTCTGCAACCAAGGAATTCAATTCTTCCAAATGACCTTTTTCCAGAATATTCTGAGCTTCCATCTTATCCAGAAGTGCCAAATACCAATCAGCTATTTCAGTTTTGTCCTCTTCTGACACCGGGTATTTCTCCACGATGAAGGTATTGATTTCCTCCCGATTACCCTGATAGGATCGGATCAGATCTTCCATTTGGTACATGTAAATAATGTATTCGGCGATGTTATTGGATTTTTTGTTTTCGGCTACTGACTGCATGAAATTGGTGTTTGGAGACGCAAATGTAGGGATTACTGCGTCATTGCGAGAAGTGAGGAACGAACGACGCAGCAATCTTTCAAGTAAACGAGATTGCTTCGGTCGTGCCTCCCTCGCAATGACGCCCGTTGACGCCTGAATTTGAACATTGAAACCTGATCTTACTCTTATCTCCTAGTTATTTACTATTTTTGCGCCCGAAATGGATATGAAAAAAATAAGGAATTTCTGTATCATCGCCCACATTGATCATGGGAAGAGTACACTCGCAGATCGCTTGCTGCAGGAAACGCAGACAGTTGCAGACAGAGATATGCAGAATCAGTTGTTGGACAATATGGATCTGGAGCGCGAGCGTGGAATCACGATCAAGTCTCATGCGATCCAAATGAAATACATGCATGAGGGCGAGGAATATATTCTCAACCTGATAGATACCCCCGGTCACGTGGATTTTTCCTATGAGGTTTCTAGGTCCATTGCAGCCTGCGAAGGTGCATTGCTGATTGTGGATGCTTCTCAAGGGATCGAGGCACAGACCATTTCCAACCTTTACTTAGCCCTAGGCCATGATCTGGAAATCATTCCAGTTCTCAATAAAATTGACCTTCCTGGAGCCGATCCAGAAGCGGTTGCCGATGAGGTAATTGACTTGATCGGTTGCGATAGGGAAGATATTATTTTGGCCTCCGGCAAAACAGGTATCGGTATTGACGATATCCTGAAAGCCGTTGTAAATAGAATTCCTGCTCCTAAAGGAGATCCGGATGCGCCACTTCAAGCGATGATTTTTGACTCGGTGTACAATTCCTTCCGTGGGGTTGAAGTGATTTTTAGAATTTTCAACGGTACATTCAGCAAAGGCGATAAGATCAAATTTGTCAATACCGGTAAGGAATACGAGGCGGATGAAATCGGGATTTTGGGGTTAAATCAAATTCCTCAGCAAACCATGAGTGCGGGTAACGTGGGGTACCTGATCTCTGGGGTGAAAGTCGCCAAGGAAATCAAAGTAGGTGATACCATTACCCATGTAAAGCGTCCATGCGAGGCCGCTATTCAGGGTTTCGAGAACGTAAAGCCTATGGTTTTTGCAGGTATTTACCCGGTAGAAACTACGGATTACGAGGAGCTTCGTTATTCTATGGAGAAGCTTCAGCTGAATGACGCTTCGCTCGTCTGGGAACCTGAGACTTCCATGGCTTTGGGATTTGGATTCCGCTGCGGATTCTTGGGAATGCTCCACATGGAGATTATCCAGGAGCGTTTGGAGAGAGAATTTGACATGACTGTGATCACGACTGTACCTTCGGTGCAGTTCAAAGCACTTTTGACAAACGACAAAGTCCAGTTGATCAATGCGCCTTCTGATATGCCTGATCCTTCCAAGATGAAGCACATCGAGGAGCCGTATGTGCGGGCATCGATCATCACTGCCTCAGAGTATGTGGGCGCAGTGATCACCCTCTGTATGGACAAGCGTGGACAGATCAAAAATCAAGTTTACCTAACTTCCGAGCGTGTGGAGTTGACCTTCGACATGCCGTTGGCAGAGATAGTTTTTGACTTTTTTGATAAGCTGAAGACCATTTCTAGAGGTTATGCATCTTTGGATTATGAGTTGATTGGATACCAAGTGTCTCACATGGTGAGATTGGATGTGATGCTAAACGGCGAACCAGTCGATGCACTTTCTGCGGTAGTTCACCGGGATAAAGCCTACGACTGGGGAAGGAGACTTTGTGAGAAGTTGAAAGAGTTGGTTCCACGTCAGATGTTTGAAATTGCCATCCAAGCGGCGATTGGTCAGAAGATCATAGCCAGAGAAACGGTGAAGGCGATGCGTAAAAATGTATTGGCTAAGTGTTACGGTGGTGATATTTCCCGTAAACGTAAACTTCTCGAAAAGCAGAAAAAAGGTAAGAAGAGAATGAGGCAAGTCGGCAATGTAGAAGTACCGCAGGAGGCATTTATGGCGGTGCTGAAGTTGGATTAATTGCTATCATCTGACTTTTGTCTCTTTGATAGATCATTGAAGTGGGAAAGTCAGTCCTTGTCGTCTATGAATAGTGTAGTCAGAGTTGCGTAGGGGAGAAATGTATAAGGGCTATAGAAGGATTTCTTTAGCCTTCAAGTGGAGAAGCTGAAAAGCGAGACAAAAAATTATGTCAGAAAAGAGAACAGAAATAAGCGATTTGGGTGAGTTCGGTTTGATCGATCATCTGAGTGAGCAAGTTATTATTAAAAATCCAAGTACACTTAAAGGCATTGGAGACGACGCTGCAGTCATAGAAGCAGGGGAATTAGTGAAAGTCGTGACCACTGATTTATTGGTTGAAGGCGTTCATTTTGATTTGTCTTATGCTCCTTTGCCACACTTAGGTTTCAAGGCTATTGCTGTGAATGTATCCGATGTGGCTGCGATGAATGCGATTCCAAAGCAGATCACTGTGAGCATCGCGCTATCCAACCGATTCTCTGTGGAGGCCATTGATGCGCTGTACGAAGGAATCCACGCGGCTTGTGAACATTACGGAGTGGATTTGATTGGTGGTGATACTACGGCTTCTCGAAGTGGATTGGTAATCTCTGTAACTGCCATAGGCGAGGCTAAGCCTGAGCAGATTACTTATAGATCTGGCGCCAAAGAAAATGATATTATCTGTGTAACGGGTGATTTGGGAGCTGCTTTAGTTGGTTTGCAGGTATTGGAGCGTGAGAAGGAGGTGTTTCTTGCCAATCCGGATATGAAGCCTGATTTAGGTAAATATACGATTGTTACCGCGCGTCAATTGAAGCCCGATGCTCGGGTGGATATCATTCATGAATTTCGCGAAATGGAAGTAATACCGACAAGTATGATGGATATCTCTGATGGTTTGGCTTCCGAGATTTTTCATATCTGCAAAGCTTCAGGAGTTGGAGCGACTATTTATGAAGATAAGCTGCCAATCGATAAGCAAACTTTTGATACGGCTGTGGAGCTGAATCTTGATCCTATCACCTGCGTGATGAATGGGGGAGAGGATTATGAATTGCTATTTACGATTGATCAGAAGGACTTTGCAAAGCTGGAAAAGCATCCTGATATCCACTTTATCGGCCATATCACGAAGTCAGACGAAGGAAAATTCCTCGTGACTAAAAGTGGAACTGCCGTAAAGATTAAAGCTCAGGGCTGGAAACATTTTTGATTGAAATATTATTATCTGCAATTATGCCAATAGCTTAAATTCCTCGCACAACCGGTCAGAAGACCCATGGAGGATGACCGAAGTCCCGGAAATAGGAATTTTGGCTATAGGTTAAGTCGCTTTTTGCGTTTGGATGTTTAACTTTTGGTGAGCATATTAAATTCTACCCTTTCTTAAAATCAAAAAAACCTCTTCAAAATCAATTGAAGAGGTTTTTATGATTAAAAATCTTATCAGCTTAAAGAGATTCTAACTTGTAATGACTTATTTTTTCAGCATCAACCAACCTCTCGGATCGACGATTGGCGTGCCTCTACCATTCATTAAAACGGGTACCTTACCCCGAAATACTACCTCTATTCCCTTTTTCTTTACTCTTTTATTGGAATAAATTCCAAAAGTTCAAAGGTCATTTGATCCTCTTTGTTTTGGGGATTTAATGGATGATTTATTGAAAGATAGATTCCTTCTTTAGTAATAAAATAGTCAAAAGGATGATAGTGATTTGCTTCAAATGCAGTTTCTGATTTTAAATTAAGCTCTATGTCAAATATTTGGATTGAGAAAGGGCCAGAGTGATTTCGCATATCAGAAACAGGAACAGATTCATCTTGCTCAAAAGAATGAAAAACAAATCGGATAAATACTTCTCTGTAAGGGTCATATACTAAGCTTTCGTAGTGTGGGCTGTAATAGGAATATTTTCTAAAGTCTAATCCGTCACCCTGTAGCGGGAAAAGAGGTAAAGTCTGTGGTACAAAATTGCTTTTCCCATCTTTCCATTTCAAAGAGTCACCAAATTCTGATACGTAAAATAGGCGATGGTCTCCAAAGAGAGAATATACATGTTTCGACGCACCGTGGGCTATGGAGGCTTCAAACAACTTCAATCCACCGAGCATATAATCTATTGGGAATTTGAAATCTAAAAATGAGGTTATTCCTGTTTCTAAATCTATTTCGTAAACTAACTCCTTTTTTAAAAGTTCCTCTTGAGTCATATTTTGAAGGGGACCGTAATAATGAGTTTTTACCGTCAACTTATTCCCTTGGAGAAGAGGAGGGCTGTTAAAATAAGCATTGTGGACAAATGCTGGACTGTATTTTTCAGGAGTTTGGTATTTTATCTTACTTTTTATTTTACCTGACGAATCGATCAGGGTAACTTGTGACTCCAGTTGATTGAAAAGAAAGATACTGTCTAAGCTTTGAACAAAGATTCCCATGACGTCCAATACCCCATTTGGGCCTTCGTAGTCAAACGTAACATCGGCAATTTTTCTCTTTTCATCTAAATCATAAATTTGAAAACCGTTTTCAATCCAATTGAGGCTAAAAAGCAGATTTCCTTGAGCAAAGTATGTCAATCCATCACTTAAATTTGAGGTGCTTTCATCAATTGGCAATGACAAATTTTTACCTTTATATTGAAGCTCAAAAAATTTGGCTTCCTTATGGCCAGATTCACAGGCTAAAAGCCCAAAAGTTAGAATCAGGAGGATAGTTTTATTTGTATATGAGGTATTCATTTTGCAAGTGATGTATTCATAAGGAACAATACTAAATAGAAAAGCAGGAGCTAATGCTCCTGCGGATTAAAGTTACGCTTCCTCTTCCTCTTCAGGTGGAGAACAGATTCTAGAACACCTTCCAAAGCCTTGAGGATCACAATATTTGGATGGATATGTTACATCATAATTATCGCACGGTAGCATCTCCATAGCATCTGCTGTGTCAGGAAATGCAAATAAGGCTAAACCTAGTCCCAAAAGACCAGTAAAAAAGAACTTTTTCATTGTTGTCATAAGAATAAGAGTGTTTACAATTTGAAAAACTTTTGGCCCAAAAGTGGCTAACCGATTAGTTAGATGTTACTAACATATTATTATTATTATTATTATTAAGCTAATTAATTCATGAAAAACTTTTAACAGTCTTCTTGAAAAAAAGAAAACCCTCTCAGATCGTTCCAAGAGGGTTGTTAGTACTAAGCTGATCGGAATTGATTAACCGATAGATACTCTTTTGAATGCAGAAACAGTCATTCCTTTGCTTACGCTGTCAAGGTACTGAGCGATGGTCTTGTTGTTGTCTTTCACGAAAGATTGGCTAAGGAGCGTATTCTCTTTGTAAAACTTGTTCAGTTTACCCAAAGCAATTTTCTCAAGCATTTCCTCAGGCTTACCTTCAGCTCTTGCTTGTTCTTTACCTACTTCGATTTCTCTTTCTACTACAGAAGAATCTACACCGTCTTTGTCAAGAGCTACTGGGTTCATCGCTGCAATTTGCATTGCTACGTCTTTCCCAGCTTCTTCTACGTCAGTTCCAGAAGTGTTAGTCAATCCTACCAATACACCTAATTTGCCATTAGAGTGGATGTAAGGAACAACAGTCTCAGCAGTGATCACTTCGTAATGAGAGATCTCAAGTTTTTCACCGATCTTACCTGTCATTTCAGTGATTTTCTCAGCTACTGTGATGTTTTCGAAAGGAAGGGCAAGGATTTCTTCTACAGATGTTGCACCGTTCTCTACAGCAAGATCAAGTAGTGTGTTTGCAAATGCACCGAATTCTTCATTTTTAGCAACGAAGTCAGTTTCACAAGTCAAGGTTAGCATTGTCCCTTTAGCGCCATTTTCAGTCACTTTAGTTACAGCTACACCTTCTTTGGTCTCACGATCAGCTCTTGAAGCAGATACTTTTTGACCTTTCTTTCTGAGGATGTCCACAGCTTTTTCAAAATCACCTTCTGATTCGGTAAGTGCTTTTTTGCAATCCATCATACCGGCACCGGTCATTTGTCTCAGTTTGTTTACTTCTTGTGCAGTAATTGCCATTGTATTGTCAGTTTGTATGATTAAACGATATAATTTTCTTGAAAAAACTTCTTGTTCTAAGCGAAGAACATAGAGGTTTTGTATTTGGAAATGGGCTGCATAGGTTTGAATCAAGTGATTCAGGTGCCAGATGCAGGTAAAACAAAAAAATTGAACATAGGCCGAAACCAGATGTTCAATTTTTAATTTATTTCAATCAAGTAGTGGATTAATCTTTTGTTTCAGCAGCGTCCACAGCTTTTTTCGCTTCTTCCTCTTCGGTAAGTTTAGCGTCTTCTTTGTCTCTCTTACGTTCTGAAAGACCCTCTTCGATAGCTGCGCCGAAAGCTTTAACTAGTAAAGATACGGACTTGAAAGCATCGTCATTAGCAGGGATAGGGAAGTCCACCTCGTTCGGGTTGGAGTTCGTATCTACTAATGCGAAAACAGGGATACCAAGCTTTTTTGCTTCAGCAATTGCAATGTGTTCTCTTTTGATGTCCACGATAAAAAGTGCAGCAGGTAGTCTGCTCAAGTCAGCGATACCGCCAAGAACATCTTCCATTTTGTCCTTCTGACGGGAAACCATCAAACGCTCTTTTTTCGCAAGGTTCTTATAAGCTTCCTCCTTCATCAATTTGTCCAAGCCAGACATTTTCTTTAATGATTTACGGATAGTCGCGAAGTTAGTCATCATTCCACCTAACCATCTTTCGGTTACGTAAGGCATGTTAAGTCTCTTTGCTTCTGTAGCTACAAGATCTTTCGCTTGCTTCTTAGTAGCAACGAACATCACTTTTTTGCCTGAGCGTACGATTTGCTTGATTGCGTTAGATGCTTCGTCGAGGCATACAAGCGTTTTGTTAAGGTCGATGATGTGGATGCCATTTTTCTCCATGAAAATGTATGGAGACATTCTTGGATCCCACTTTCTCGTCAAGTGTCCAAAATGAACACCAGCATCTAGTAAGTCTTTATATTCTAATTTTGCCATAATATAAGTTGTATATTCTGAAGTAAATCCAGATTAACGTTTTGAGAACTGGAATTTTCTTCTTGCTTTTCTACGTCCTGGCTTCTTACGTTCCACCATTCTAGGGTCACGGGTAAGGAAGCCTTCTTTTTTCAATGCTGGTCTGTGCTCAGCATCGAATTCGCACAATGCACGAGAGATAGCCATACGAGCTGCCTCTGCCTGACCTGTACTTCCACCACCATCTACATTGATCTTGATGTCATAGTTGCCATCTACACCTACTAGTGTCAATGGTTGCTTTACAACGATCTGGTGAAGTTCAAAAGGGAAGTGTACTTCTAGAGATCTGTTGTTAACGGTGATTTCACCTTTTCCTGGAGACATGTAAATTCTGGCTACAGAGGTTTTTCTTCTACCGATTTTGTTGATCATTTCCATAATAGACGATTAAAGGTTGATGGCTTTAGGCTGTTGTGCTGCATGTGGATGCTCAGATCCTTCATACACGTACAAATTGCCGTATAATTTTCTTCCCAATCTGTTCTTAGGCAACATGCCTCGTACAGCTTTCTCGATCAAGATGGTAGAAGATCTCTCTTTCAACAATCTTGGCGTAGAGATACGCTGTCCTCCTGGATAACCTGTGTGTCTCACATAAACTTTGGAGTCCCACTTGTCACCAGTTAGTCTGATTTTGTCTGTGTTGATTACGATGACGTTGTCACCACAATCTGCGTGAGGAGTGAAGCTTGGCTTCGTCTTACCTCTTAAGATTTTTGCTACCTCACTAGCCAATCTACCTAAAACTGCAGCCTGGGCATCCACTATCACCCATTGCTTTTCTACAGTTGCGGCATTGGCTGATACGGTCTTATAGCTCAAAGTATCCACTGTGTAACTGTTTAATATTTAGCTTGTTAAATTTATTTCACCCTCAAAAAGGGACACAAAGATAGGAGTATTTTGTTTTTGATGCAAAATTTTTCCAATACTAAGTCCTAATTTTCACAGGCTTAGCGTTTTACTACCAATCTTAACTGCTCGTTTTTCGCTCTTTTTTCGATGTAAACTTCTTAGCTGGTTTTCTCTAGCTGATTCACCAAAACCTTGAAATCTTTCGGATAGGGGGCTTTTATGAACAATTCTGCTCCATCCAAACCCTGAAACCCAATCGAATATGCATGAAGCGAAACCCGTTGCATAATCGGTAATTCTTCTGTCTCTTTTTTTAAATTGAAGCGACGCTTGATAGAAGATAGGTATAGAGGGTTACCACCATATAAGATGTCACCACAGATGGGTGACTTCAGGTAAGCCAAATGAACCCTGATCTGATGCAGTCTCCCAGTGATGGGTTTGCACTCGACCAGCGTATGTGCGTAGTAGGTCTTCAATGTATTGAATACTGTCTGCGCGGGCTTGCCGTCTTTACTTACCTTGGCGATTCCTTTGTTGCTGGCTGAGAGATTGCGGTCCACCAGCTCATCGCTGAATTCCTTGATCCCTTCCACCACTGCATGATAGATTTTAGTCACTTTCCTGCTTTCAAACTGCATAGCCAAATGCCTGTAGGCCGTTGGATTCTTGGCAATCACTAGACATCCTGAAGTTTCCTTATCCAATCTATGGCACAGTTGGGAATCGGGTGTGTGTGCCTTGGCTAAGTCTAGGATGTTCTGCGCTTCGTGCCTGTCGTCTAAGCTTGACAGGTACGGCGGTTTATTGATTACCAGGTAATCCTCGTTTTCAAACAGAATAAGATTGTCAAAATCTACTTTCTTCATGGATTCTCCTGCCTCTTCAATTGAGGCTGCAAAAGTAGGGAAAAAAGGATGGGTAAAAAACTTCCTGTGATTTATTCTTAGTGAGTTAGCACTTTTATCTCTACTCCGTTAATTCGTTTTTCACCAAAGGCAAATAAAAACTGAAAATAGACCCTTTGCCCACAGTTGAACTTACGGATATCCTGCTTTTATGGCCTTCCAGAATATGCTTCACAATAGCTAGTCCTAAACCTGTGCCGCCTTCTTTTTTATTTCTACTTTTCTCCACCCGATAGAATCGCTCAAAAATTCGCTTCAAATCCTCCGGTGGGATTCCGGGGCCATCATCGGTTACATCTACTTGGATGGTATTTTTATGTGTTTTTAATAACACCTGCACCTCGCCGCCATTGTGATTGTACTTCATGGCATTAAAGATCAGATTTTGGCACACTCGGTATATTTTTTGGCGATCCCCATTTGTCCAGTAGGTTTTCCCATCCTCCACTTCAAACTTAACCTGGATGTCACGTTTGGATGCTTTATGCTCCAGCTCCTCTATCACTTCTTCGATGAGTTCCCTTAGATCAAATTCAGAAAAGGTGAATTTGATCACGCCACTTTCCATTTGGTTCAGTGTGAGGAGATCTTGGACAAGGATATCGAGGGAGTCTAGGCTTTTTGCAGCGCGCTTTAGAAAGCGCATCCGAACCTGTTTGTCGTCTATCGCTCCGTCTAATAGGGTGTGAATGTAGCCTTGAGTAGCAAAAATCGGGGTTTTTAACTCATGAGAAATATCAGCGATAAATTCCCGTCGGAATTCAGCATTTTTCTGAAGGGTATCAATTTCCTTTTGGCGTGCAATCGCATAGGAGTTGATGACCTTGTTGATTTTGCGAAGCGGGGAGATTGATCCTTTTATTCCTTTTTCATTGATCTCTGAAAGATCTTTTCGCTGGATCTTCTCCAAAAGAGAATAGATGTCTCCGATTTCTTTGAAAATCAGAAATTCCAGGGTAAAGGAAATAAGTAAATAGGCGGATGAAAAAGACACTCCCCAAGCTACCAGCAGAATCAATAAGCCTGCTCCATCCATCAACGATAAAAATGCCGTAACTAAAGCTGAGATGGCTAAAGCCAGAATCAAGGATATTCCTCTGGAGGTACTGAACATGTATTAGCCTAATTCGAATTTGTATCCTACACCCTTCACAGTAGTGATGTAGTCTTCGCCGATTTTCTCGCGGACTTTTCTGATGTGCACATCCACCGTGCGAGCCAATACAAACACATCTGTACCCCAGATATTTTGGAGAAGTTCATCTCTACTGAAAACTATATTAGGGCTTTTGGCTAGGAAAAACAATAGTTCAAATTCCTTCTTTGGCAGCGTGATAGTTTTGCCTCCCTGATCTATGGTGTAGCTTCCTCGGTCGATGGTCAAGTCCTTAATTTTGACCTGGCTTTGGTCCTGTTCTTTTTTGGATTCGCGTCTGAAAAGTGCAGAAATCCTGCTCATCAATGCTCTTGGCTTGATCGGTTTGGTGATATAATCATCGGCTCCTACATCAAATGCTGCCACTTCAGAGTACTCCTCCATGCGTGCAGTGAGAAATATAATGAAGGTGTTTTTGAGCTCAGGAATCTGACGGATCTGTAGGCAAGTTTCAACCCCGTCCTGATTAGGCATCATAATGTCCAATAGAATCACGTCGGGTAAAAATTTTGAAGCTTTTTTTACAGCTTTTATTCCATCCTCAGCAGTGGCTACTTCATAGCCTTCTTTTTCGAGGTTGTATTTCAGTATTTCAACAATATCAGGTTCGTCATCAACTACCAGAACTTTGATTTTCTGTTTTTCGCTCATCAGTGATTTCTTAATGTTTGTTTTAAAATTAAGAAATATTTGAAGATTGGTGCCAAATAAATGATTGCAGGAGGATGGCTATAAGTCGGGGCGGGGTAGATTCTTTGGTGGTGTTAGCGCTGTGTTATCACAATGTTACGCGTTTTTACCCTTAGTTGTTTTTTAGACCTTTGGCAGAAATGATGTCTAAATTTAAGGACCCGATGAAGAGATTTGCTTTGATTTTTACAGGGATTTTGTTCTGATCCTTTGTGACCCAGACTTTCACAGGGAACTCACCCCTGAAAAGTTTATTCTTGGGAAGTTGAGGAGAGAAAATGTAGGTTTCTTTCTTGCCGAGATTAGTGTCGAGGGTTTCTGTACCTTCGTAGATTAACTTTATGTTATATATTTCTTTATCAAAAAATCCACGAATTAAAATCTCCTCTCCAGGTTTCAATCCTCGTAGATCTTGGGTTCTCAAATAGTAAAAACCGCTCACCAGATCCTGTACTTGCCCGGGTAAATCGAAGTCTTTGGTGTCTTTTATGTTTTTATTCTCTTTGTCGAAAAGCTTCATAGTGGCTTTTCTGTTTTTTTGATCAAAGTGAACGTATTCGTGCTTGCGGTATTTTCCTTCCTCAATATGCCTGTAGGACAAGGAAGGTAGATTGGTTTCTACGTCTAAGTAGGTACCCCAATTGTCATTTACCTTACCAAAAATAGTAGCAGCCCCTTTTGTTTTCCCATACACATCTATTTTATAGTGGGGTCTGTTATTTTGATCTTGGGCTCTTTTGGATACCTGCATTTTTGCGTCAGCAAGATTGAGCCATCCGTAGGATACTTCAAATGATAATTCCTCGCCAAAAGTAAAGGGTACTTGGTTGTATGCCTCCTGAGCTTGAAGACATGAGTGGATGAAGAAAAATAAGAATAGAAGTGATCCGAAGATTCTTTTCATAAATTTTAATGACAATACCTGACGAAAAGGGCGGTATTCTATAGGTATTACGAAAAAACGTGCCGAAAGGCGATTAAAATTACGAATTTGGCTTTCCAAAACAATAGTAGGTGCTGTCTTGCTTATAGACTACCGTTTAATTACTTTCATATAACTATAGAATCTAACAAAATAAAAGCATGAGTAATAACGCTGAAAAACTAAAAGCACTGCAACTGACGATCGACAAGTTGGAGAAGACATACGGTAAAGGAACCGTGATGAAGCTGAGCGATAATAAGGTGCAGGATATTCCAGCTATTTCCACCGGCTCATTAGGGTTGGATATTGCTTTGGGAGTTGGGGGCATCCCGAGAGGTCGTGTGATCGAGATATATGGTCCAGAATCCTCAGGTAAAACCACGCTGACGATGCATTGCATCGCTGAGGCGCAGAAAGCAGGAGGTTTGGCCGCTTTTATTGACGCAGAGCACGCTTTCGATAAGACCTATGCGGAGAAGTTGGGCATAGATACAGAGAATCTTCTCATCTCCCAGCCTGATAATGGAGAGCAAGCACTTGAGATTGCTGAGCACTTGATCAGATCAGGAGCAATTGACATTATAGTGATTGATTCGGTGGCTGCTTTGGTGCCAAAAGGTGAGTTAGAAGGCGATATGGGCGATAGCAAAATGGGTCTTCAAGCTCGATTGATGTCTCAGGCGCTGAGAAAGCTTACAGGAGCCATCAATAAGACGGGATGTTCTTGTATTTTCATCAATCAACTTCGTGAGAAGATCGGAGTGATGTTCGGTAATCCTGAGACCACCACTGGCGGTAACGCGTTGAAATTTTACGCTTCAGTTCGTCTGGATATCCGTAGAATTGGTCAGATCAAAGAGAGTGCTGATAATATCTTAGGAAATCGAACCAAGGTAAAAGTGGTGAAAAATAAAGTAGCACCTCCATTCAAAGTTGTTGAATTTGACATCATGTATGGGCAAGGAATATCCAAGGTGGGGGAAATCATTGACCTAGGTGTAGAACTAGATATCATTAAAAAGGCTGGTTCTTGGTTCTCGTATAATGGAGAGAAGCTAGGACAGGGACGAGAAGCTGTGAAAACTTTACTTCTAGACAATCCTGAGTTGATGGAAGAACTAGAGGTGAAAATCAAAGCAGCGTCTGGATTGTCTTCCAAAGGTGCGAAGGTAGAAGAGGAAAGCGAATAAGTTTATCGAGTGAATATCTACGAAAAGAGGTTGCCCATCCATTGGGCAACCTCTTTTTTTTACTAAAAATGAAAGGATTAATTTGTTCGAATTGCTTCTACTGGATCCATTCTTGCCGCCAGGGTTGCTGGAACAATTCCAGAGACCACTCCAATAATGGTAGATACACCTAGTCCGAGCATGATATTGCTAAAGGAAAGCACGATCTCTAAGGAACCTAATTCTATAAAGGTTAAGAAGAAAACGATGATAATGCCCGTTATTCCACCGATCAAGCTTAGACAGATTGATTCGAAAAGGAATTGAAATAAGATAAAGTAATTCTTTGCACCTAATGACTTTTGAATTCCAATGATATTGGTTCGCTCACGAACAGATACAAACATGATATTAGCAATACCAAATCCACCGACAAGAATAGAAAAACCTCCAATCACCCATCCTGCAACAGAGATCACATCAAACACAGATCCGATAGCATTTTGAATAAATTCAGTTTTGTTTAGTGCAAAGTTGTCCTCTTCTCTAGGTTTTAGGCCTCTTTTGGCACGCAGAAGGCCAGTCATTTCGTTTTCTAATGCCACTAGGCCAATATCTGACTCCATGCCTTTCACAGCGATAGTTGGTTCTAAGCCTTTTCTTCCAGTATTATACATTTTTCCAAATGCGCCATAAGGAATCAAACATGCTTCATCTTTGGAAGGAGCATCAAAGAGACCTTCGCCTTCTTCTTCAAAAACGCCTATTACTACGAACTTCATCCCTTTGATTTTAATTTGCTTCCCTATTACAGTTTGCATGGGATATAGCGTATTGGCTATTTCTCTACCTATGATAGCAAGGTTTCGAGATGCTTTTATTTCGGATTGAGTGAAGAAGCGGCCCTCTTCAATCGCGACATCATACACATCCTGATACGAATACATTACGCCTGTCAAAGCCATTCCTTGATAGGCATTGCTGCCAGCTTTCACTAGGGTGTTTGAGGAAGCAGAGATAGTCACTCCTTCCGCAGTAGTCAGTCGCTGCTGTAGGAATTCATATTCCTCCACTGTGCCGGGAGGTCTTTGAAAATATTTCCACCAAGGGAAGTTTGAAGGGCCTTCTTGAAAAGGAAACCGGTCCACGCGCATCACGTTGGTGCCCAGAAATGAAAAGGATGATCTGATATTTGCCTCTAGCGAATCTACTAGAGTAAATACCGCGATGATTGCGAAAATGCCCACTGTTACCCCCAAAAGGGACAGAATGGTTCGGGTGAGACTAGTCTTTAGTGCCGATACTGCGAAGCGAAAACTTTCCCATGAGAGTTTAAGAAATAGCATGTGACTTTAGTTGGTTTAAAACAATTCGTCAAGTTAGCGGTAATTACCTGATATTGTTAGTATCTTTGCTTTTTTTAGAGTAATTCTAAATCTCTCAAGACATCTAAAACTTATCTATGAAATCAAGCATGTCGAATACGACAACTACTGGTATGAATATCAGCCATGTGAGATTTCTCCCGGTATATATCGGGATGGCCTTTAAAAGACAAATTATAACCTTATGAAATTATCGGATTTCAAATTTGACGTTCCAAAAAAACTAATAGCTCATTATCCTGCTCCAAACCGGGATGAATCCAGGTTGATGGTTATCCATCGAGATTCTGGTAAGATTGAACACAAGGTTTTTAAAGATATTATCGAGTACTTCGGTGAGGGCGATGTCTTTGTGACCAATGACACCAAAGTTTTCCCAGCTAGGCTTTACGGCAATAAGGAAAAAACAGGAGCTGAGATAGAAGTGTTTCTTTTGAGAGAATTAAATTCTGAATTGAAACTTTGGGATGTTCTAGTAGATCCAGCTCGTAAAATCAGAGTGGGTAACAAACTTTACTTTGGAGATTCGGACCTAGTGGCGGAAGTCATTGATAACACCACCTCAAGAGGTCGTACAATCCGGTTCCTGTTTGACGGAACAGATGAAGAATTTCACAAGACGATCGATACCTTAGGTGAGACCCCACTTTTGAAGGAATTTATCGAAAGAAAAGTAGAAGCTGAAGATAAAGAGAGATATCAAACTGTGTTCGCCAAGAACGTAGGCGCTGTAGCAGCACCTACTGCTGGTTTACACTTTACTCCTCATTTGCTGAAAAGACTGGAGCTTCAGGGCGTGGACGTAACTCCAATTACGCTTCATGTTGGACTAGGAACTTTCCGTCAAGTGGACGTAGAAGATCTCACTAAGCATAAAATGGATTCGGAAAACTACGAGATCCCAGATGGAACCGTAAAGTTGGTCAATAGATCCTTGGATGCTAAAAAGAGAGTGGTAGCTGTAGGTACCACCGCATTGAAGACGATAGAGTCATCGGTGACTGCCAATGGTCGATTGAAAGCGAGCAACGGTTGGACTGATAAGTTTATCATTCCTCCTTATGATTTCAAAATTGCCAATTCTTTGATCACCAATTTTCACCTACCGGAATCCACCTTGCTGATGACAGCAGCGGCGTTTGGAGGATACGATTTAGTGATGAAAGCATACAAAGAAGCCATAAAAGAAAAGTATCGTTTCTTCTCTTATGGAGATGCAATGCTGATTCTTTAATATTAGAAAGCTCCGAAAGGAGCTTTTTTTATGCGAAAAAGTAACTACCACATGGGTGTCGCAAAGTTTTGCAGAGATTGCAGCTTGGCATCAGCTACCCTAGAAGTGGAGCTGACTGTGCTTTTCTTCTAGGTAATTTCCCTGTCACTCGAAGTAATGGTCTGCGAACCCTGCTTTGTTGCCTGATTCGTAGTTGGTTTATTTTCACTTCGGCATAACTTTACAAAAAAAATACTGAGGAGTATGATTTCTTACGTTTGCGGAAAATAAGTATGGCAAAAAAAGCAGCGATCCTGGTAGCAGGCGGAAAAGGAACAAGAATGGGAGGCCCTATAGCTAAGCAATATTTACCTGTTGCGGGACAGCCGATTCTGATGCGAACGCTTTCTGTTTTTTATGGTGCTGATCCTTCCACCGATTTGATCCTAGTTTTGCCTGAAAGTGAATTTTTCTACTGGGAAAAATTGTGTGCGGAATATAAATTCGAACTTCCTCATCGTCTCGTTGCGGGAGGTAATTCAAGATTTCAATCGGTTAGGAATGGATTGGATGCTCTCAGTTCAGATGCGAAGCTGGTTGCAATCCATGATGGAGTCAGGCCTTTTGTAAAACGAGAAGTGATTGAAGAAAGCTTTGAGGTAGCAGAACGTACCGGTAGCGCTATTTCCGTGATCCATTTGAAGGATTCTATCCGAAAGGTTAATTCCGAGGGACATTCTTTTTTCGAGGAGCGACAGTTCTATAGATTGGTACAGACTCCTCAGACTTTTCAAGTAGAGAAAATCAAGAAGGCCTTCACCGCCAGCGAAAAGTCGCAGTTTACGGATGATGCCACTGTCTATGAAAACCAAGGCTGGCAAGTGACTTTAATCGCCGGAAACGAAGAGAATATCAAAATCACGACCCCGGCTGACATGGATTTTGCGGAGTTTATTGCTTCTGGAAAATCTTCAGATCGGTAAAACCTCAGCTTGAAAATTCACCTACTTTTTAGGCGGTTTCACCGACTTTTTGCTAGTGTTGACCTTTTGTGTATTTCAGAGGTTAGGTGCTTGAATTACTTTCGAGTATCATTTAAATCAAAACTCAATGAAACGAAATCGCATAAACAACAATGACGGAGGAATGATCTTCGGATTCATTATCCTGGCAGTAGGTGTACTAATACTACTCAGAAAACTTAATATTTTCTACCCTGACTGGCTGCTGTCGTGGCCTATGATCTTGATTGCTATTGGAGTGATCACTTTGGTCAAGCATGAATTCAAAAGTTTTTTTGGACTGTTAATGCTCGGATTAGGGGTGTTCTTCCTGTTAGAAAGAGAATTTGATTTCCACTTTGGATTGCAAAATTACATTTTCCCGATAGCGCTGATTTTAGTGGGTATCTACCTCATTACCAAAAAGCAACAAGAACGGCAGGCACTGACGAGTATTCAGGATAAACTGAACGCGAAAAATGCTGCTAATCAAACTTCCACTGATGATAAAGTCTCAGATCAAGCATACCATAAGGAAGAAAAGACTGCTTTCTCAAGACAAACGACGGGAAATAAGTCATTCTCAGGAATGTCTGGCACCTCTGGCGCAAGCTACTCTGACAGTGTCTCGATAGACTCGATTTTGAGCGGAATTAATAAGCGTATGCTTACAAAGAATTTTCAAGGTGGTAAACTGACTGCTGCCTTCGGAGGCATCGACTTAGACCTTACCCAATCTGATTTCTCGGGAATGATCAACCTCCAGGTAGATGTCATCTTCGGTGCGATCAAGTTGGTGGTTCCTCCGCATTGGGATATTCGAGTAGAGGTGACAAATATCGCTGCGGGTGTGGAGGACAAAAGAGTCTATCGCCAAGCAGAAACTGACTCTGATAAAATATTAGTAATCAGAGGTACAGTCTTCTTTGGTGGTTTGGAAATCAAATCTTATTAACGAAATTCCTTTATAGAACCCTAGCCAATTGTTTTCAAGAGCATTTTCAAATCCTTATATCAGTAAATGGATCGTCCAAGGAGCCGGAATAATCTGGTTCCTTGGTACGTTCGGATTACTTATGTACTATGGAGTCGGTCAGGCAGTAGCCATAGTTGATGCCTTAATTTTTGCTTTGTTTTTTATTTTCGGAGTGAATATCATCGATCAAACATTTAATTTTTACGTTCCTTCAGGGCGAAACAACAGCATGTTATTGATATTTCCTTTGTTGTTCAGCTTGGTGGCTAGCTACTTTCATTTCCAACTGTTGAGGTGGATTTTTGATGAAGAAAGCCTCTATTTGGTTTTTTTGCGTGAAGTTTTTTTGCTTCGCTGGGCCGTTTTGGGAATGGCAGAAATCCTCGTAGCCCTACTGGCTTTAGCTGTATCCAAACTCGAAGAGCAAAAAGAAATCAAAAACAGGGAAGTGATGATGCATGAGCTTTCCAGAGAAGCTGAGCTGAGCCAGCTTCGTCAGCAGCTGCAACCTCATTTTCTGTTCAATAGTCTCAACTCGATCTCTGCGCTGACCATCTCCCAACCCCAAAAAGCCCGGGAAATGGTTCTTCAGTTATCGGACTTTTTGCGAGGGACTATGGAAAAGGATCATCAGCAGTGGGTCTCTTTAGAGGAAGAATTGACTTACCTGAAAATGTATCTGGATATTGAGCATGTCCGATTTGGGCATCGTTTGGAAGTTGTTTTCGATGTGACGGATGAAGTAAAGCAATTGCGTTTGCCTCAGCTATTGATACAACCCCTTTTGGAAAATGCGATAAAACATGGCCTCTACGGTATCACAGAAGATGTGAGAATTATCCTTCGGGCATACAAAGAGCAGAACTATCTAATGGTGCAAATAGAGAATCCTTTTGACCCTGAGGTCGCAGCACCCAAGGGCACCGGGTTCGGATTGAGCTCGGTCGGACGCCGTTTATTTTTGCTTTTTGGTAGAAAAGACTTGTTAGAATCGAAAGCTGTGGAGTCAGTTTTCACGGTAATTTTAAAAATCCCCCAACATAAATGATCAAGACTTTAATCATAGATGACGAACCTTTGGCAGCCTCTATTGTCCAAGAGTTTTTAGCTGACAACCCCAAGTTTGAGGTAGTGGCTGTGTGTCGCGATGGGTTTCAGGGACTCAAAGCTATCCAAGAGCATGAGCCAGATTTGATATTTCTGGATGTACAGATGCCGAAGATTACGGGTTTTGAGATGCTGGAATTATTGGATGAGCCACCTGCGGTGATATTCACCACAGCTTTTGATCAGTATGCATTGAAGGCTTTTGATGCGATGGCACTTGATTATCTGCTAAAACCTTTCTCGCAAGAGCGTTTTGCCCAAGCCTTAGATAAATTTTTGGTGCAAAAAGGCTCTACGAGTCAATCTACCCAGAGATTCAATGAGTTAGCGGAAAAGAGCAATCGACTAGTCGTCCGAGTCAAGAATGAAATCAAAATTATTCCCACACACGAGGTTAGTTTTTTCGAAGCAGAAGATGATTACATCGCCATACATACCGGAGCAGGGAAATACCTTAAGAAAATGACGATGAAGTCGCTTGAGGAAGCGTTGGACCCTGCGAAGTTTGTCCGGGTGCATAGATCTTATCTGATCAACCTCAATGAAATTACCAAAATAGAGCCTTACGAGCGAGATACTTATTTGGTTTTACTGAGAGCTGGCGCAAAAGTACCAGTGAGTAAAACGGGGTATAGTAGGCTGAGACAGGTGCTTGGGGTATAATTTTCAGTGATCAGTCCCATTTTATATTCCCAATAATTCAGTTGCCCTGATCATTCCTGGATTTGAGAGAAGGTATTCAGTCCTTTGTTTTTTTAATACATTCTTCAGGTTGCTAGGTTGAGAAATTGAGATAGAAGTCCAGGAGGCTTCATTATCTCTGGTCCGAGACTGCCAAGCGGCAGGCATTTCTGAGGACATTGAATGAAAGGGATCAAAAGCATGAGACTATAACCTTACTTAGCCTTTATCAAGATTTGTATGGAAAAATAGTGTGCTCTGCGAAACCTCTGGGTACTCCGCGCTTAAAACAGAGAAATTAGTATAGAAGAAAAAAAGCCCCGATCACTCAGGGCTTTCCATTAATATTCGTCTTCGTTGAAAAAGAAGTCGTCTTTAGTCGGGTAATCCGGCCAAATCTCTTCGATGGTCTCATAAGGTTCCCCATCATCTTCTAATTCTTGTAGATTTTCTACTACTTCCATAGGTGCGCCGGATCGGATGGCATAATCAATTAATTCATCCTTGGTGGCTGGCCATGGTGCGTCCTCTAGATAGGATGCTAATTCGAGTGTCCAGTACATAGTGTTTATTTTAAAGGAGTTCCGGAGTTTAAAGGGTGCAAAATTATTCTTTTTTTATAATTATCAGCGGTGTAAGACTAATTAAAAGAAAGTTGTTTCAAAATATAATTTTTAACATCCACTTTACGCTTTACCGCAAATAGTTTTTTCTTCATCATGATATCAAAATCAGCTGACTGAACGCGGAAATTCTCCGTATTTTGTTGTGCCGCTTCCAGCTCAGTTTGATCTCTACGCAATAAATCTTTTAATAAAGCAGATTTTATCTGAATTTGTTCTGCCTTTGGTTTTTCGTCAAAATCAGGATATTTTCCATGGACAAGTTTTTCTAGAAAAGCCTTCTCAAAGACGATGTCAGAGAAAAACTGGAATGATCTAACGATCAGGTTTGCTTCTTTGGGCTTACGAGGCGGCAATTTTCTCCATTCTTCCTGAATCTCTTTTGCTCTTCCTATCAGTTCATAGGAGGTTGGTTTTCCCGATAGATTTTTGATTTCCTCAGTCAGGGTCTCCACTTTCCGCATGAGCTCCCTAGGATTCATTTGTGGGCCTGTTTGTAATGTTCTTTTATATCTGGAGAAAATCCGGTTGTTCAATTTGGAAAACTCGTCCCAGAGAGGCTGACGTTTTTCTGCCGGCACTTTTCCCGCCTCTTTCCACTGCTTTTGGATTTTTTTTGAGATATCAAAGGCAGTCTTTGCGTCCGGAAAATCATGCGCTTCTCTGGCCTGAAGTACAAGAGCTTCATAGACTTTGATGTTTTCATCAGCCTGAAGTGCCAGTCCCTCAAAGAAATGTCTTCTGTTTTCGAAGAAATGTTGCACGATCTCATTGAACGTGTTCTCTATTTCTTCTTGATATTCTTTGTCAACCGGTCCGGTTTTGATCCAGCGAAGCTTAAGATCCTTATAGAACTCAGTCGTTTCTTTCCAGTCTGTATCGTCTTTTTTCTCCTGAGCTTCCAGGATTAATTCTCTTTTTACCTCCAGATTTTTTTTCCTATTCTGTTGGATTATTTCGTTGAGGGCTTCTTCTTGTTCTTTGAGTTCTTCTATAAGCGGCTCAAAATCGCCAAGTGCATCGGATTGATATAAAGATTCTCTCAGGTGAATCAGCTTCATCAGGAAAGATCCTTTGTTCTGATTTTCCTGAATGTCCCTTTTGAGTTTGGCTACTTTCTCCTGGAGTAGTACAAATCGATCTTCAAAATACTTGAGTGTAGAGTCCTCATCTTCTTTTACCTCGCCAATAATTCGATCTTCTTGACCCAAAAAACCCCTCAAATAAACTTTGTCGTTCTTGATATATCCGTACGGATGCTCCATTCTTCTACAATAGGTTAGGTGGCGGTTTTCAAATTTCCGCAAATTAATTAATTCAAAAGCACTTATCCTAAGAAAGCGGTTTTTTTGCCATCTTTGAAATTTATGTGCAATTCTAAAGTAAAAATATAACGTATGAGTTCAGAAAAAATCATCTTTTCTATGGCAGGGGTTTCTAAAATCTACCCTCCACAGAAAAAAGTTCTTAAGGATATTTATCTCTCATTTTTCTACGGAGCCAAAATCGGTGTTCTAGGCTTGAACGGCTCTGGCAAATCCTCTCTCCTCAGAATCATTGCAGGCATGGATAAGGAATTCCAGGGCGAAGTAGTCTGGTCTCCCGGCTACACGGTGGGAATGCTCGAGCAGGAACCCAAGCTTGATCCTACCAAAACGGTAAAGGAAGTAGTGGAAGAGGCAGTTGCTGAGACGGTAGCTTTGCTAAAGGAATTCGAGGCAATCAATGAGCAATTCATGGATCCAGCTTTGATGGAAGATCCGGATGCGATGAATGAGCTGATCGAAAAGCAAGGTGAAGTACAGACCAAGCTAGACGCTGCCAACGCGTGGGAATTGGATACGATGTTGGAGAAAGCTATGGATGCACTTCGACTGCCGCCTAGTGACGCCAATGTGGCTAACCTTTCCGGTGGTGAAAAAAGAAGAGTTGCGCTTTGCCGACTTCTTCTTCAAGAGCCAGATGTGCTGTTACTCGATGAGCCTACCAACCATCTGGACGCGGAATCTGTGCATTGGCTGGAGCAACACTTGCAAAACTATAAGGGAACTGTCATTGCCGTAACTCACGATAGATACTTCTTGGATAACGTGGCCGGCTGGATTCTTGAACTGGATCGGGGTGAAGGTATTCCGTGGAAAGGGAATTATTCTTCTTGGCTGGATCAAAAGCAGAATCGATTGAAGCAGGAAGAGAAAACAGAGTCTAAGCGTCAGAAGACATTGGAGCGCGAATTGGAGTGGATTAGAATGTCTCCAAAAGCCCGTCAGGCAAAAGGCAAAGCCCGTCTTAATTCTTATGATAAATTGGTCGGAGAGGAATCCAAAGAAAGAGAAGCAAAACTGGAATTGTTTATTCCTCCAGGACCGCGCTTAGGAGCGAAGGTGATCGAAGTAAATGGGGTTTCCAAAGCCTATGGTGATAAATTACTTTTTGAAAACTTGACTTTTGCTTTGCCACAAGGTGGAATCGTCGGAGTGATCGGGCCAAATGGTGCGGGTAAATCAACCCTTTTCAAACTAATCACTGGACAGGAAAAACCTGATGCTGGTAATTTCGAAGTGGGGGAGACTGTTCAATTGGCTTACGTAGATCAAGGACATGATATCTTGGATCCAAATAAGACAGTTTACCAGACGATTTCCGAAGGAAACGAATTAATGAAATTGGGAAATAAAGAAGTGAATTCCAGAGCCTATGTTTCCAAATTCAACTTCGGTGGAGGTGATCAGGAGAAAAAAGTAGGAATACTTTCCGGGGGAGAACGAAACCGAGTTCATTTAGCCTTGACGCTGAAAGAAGGCGGAAACCTGTTGCTTCTCGATGAGCCAACCAATGACTTGGACGTGAACACGTTGAGAGCTTTGGAAGAAGCATTAGAAAACTTCGGTGGTTGTGCTGTGGTAATTTCCCACGACAGATGGTTCCTGGATAGAATCTGTACACATATTTTGGCTTTTGAAGGTGATTCTCAGGTGGTGTGGTTTGAAGGTAACTTCTCCGACTACGAAGAGAATAAGAAGAAAAGATTGGGCGATGTGGAACCGAAGCGGATACGGTATAAGAATTTGAAGTAAAGATCAAGCAGATTTAAAGATCAAAATTATATACCACCTCCATTACTTTTATAAAGTCTGTGGAGGTGGTTTTTTTACAATATTATTTCACCTCAGGCTGCCTCACCTGATACTTATGATCATACAATTCCAACTGTCGCTTTTTCCAAGCAGCTCCTTCCAAGAATACAGGATGCGGAAGGTTTACATCCCAGGTACCTAACTTTTTCAATAAGTAAGTAGTCTTGTCTATGTTCTTCAGTGCCAAATCATTTTCCTCTGAAGGATCGTCCGCAAGATTATAAAGCATAGGAAGTCTATCTGGAATACTTACCAGTTTCCAGTCGCCTTCCCGAATAGCACGACTGATGGTGAATTTCCACGTCATTTCCCGATTGGCAAGCGGAGCAGATTTTCCAGTCAGGTGAGGGAGTAAATCCACTCCAGTAAACATATTCATGTCGGTTTCTTTGTCTCCAGCTAATGCAAGAAATGTAGGGACTACATCCAATGAAGTGACCTGCTCATTGTAAATCATGCCTTTTGGAAGTAAACCTGGTAAATTCATCACAAAAGGAACATGGATTCCGCCTTCCAGCAAAATGCCTTTTTGTCCCCGATAAGGAGCATTGATAGAAGCATTGCTATCTGCAGGACCTCCATTGTCACTGAAAAATACGACTAGTGTATTCTCGCTAAGTCCTTGGTCTTTTAATGATTGCATGATTTTACCGACGTTCAGATCCAGTCTGTGAACCATTGCTGCATAGGTGCGACGCTTTTTATCTTCTATATTTTGGTATAATGCCAAATCCTCTTCCAGCGCTTGCATGGGCGTATGGGGTGCATTAAATGCTGCAAAGAGGAAGAATGGCTCGCCTTTGTGTCTAGTAATGAAGTCCACGCTTTCATTTCCAACATCATCTGTGATGTAGGTGATAGGATCTGGAGTTTTGAAATTACTTTCCAAAGGCTCCTTGTATCCTTTACCATCTGGATGGGATTCAAAATAGTCATGTCCACCTCCCGTATATCCCCAGAACTCATCAAAACCTCGCTTTAGCGGATGGAACTGAGGTTCTTTTCCCAAATGCCATTTCCCAATCAGGCCATTCACATAGCCAAGCTTGTTTAAATGATCAGCGATTGTTTGTTGGGTGAAAGGAAGCCCGTTGTATTCAGGGTCAAAACCTTGCTCAACCCCTCCTAGATTATTGTCATGACCAAATTCCACCTGATTGATTCCAGTGATAAATCCTGCTCTGGAAGGGCTGCAAACTGCCGAAGAAACGTAGCCTTGGGTAAAGGTGACTCCATCTGCTGCAAGTTGATCTATATGAGGTGTTTTGATTTGGGTGCTTCCCGTAAATCCCAAATCACCATAACCCAGATCATCTGCTACGATCAATACTAGGTTATAATGAGTTGGTTTCTTCAAAGTAGAATCATTTTTAGCGAAGCTAAAAAATGGAAAAAGCATAAATGCCAGGCCGAGACTTAAAGAAGTTTTCATTTTGTAGATATTTCTAAAGTTTATTGCGGTAGAAGACTTATATCAAAAAGACAGAAAGTTATTCTGTATTTCTTCCCACAAAATAGACCCGAATTATAGTTGGCTATTTGCAATTGACCAAAGAAAAACTCAAGAAATCTAATCCAAGCCACGCTTTCATTTCACTTTTTTGTTACTTTACGCCCCTCTGGGTGAAGTCAAATGTCAAGTTGGACTGGGTGGGATTTGTTATTCCACCCTCATATCTTGAGTAATTTATAATTGGCTTCTGATATCCAATCAGAAGTATTCTTTTTTTAATTTAAACTACTTTCTCAAAAACACCCTTCAGCCAACATCACTACTTCCTCTTCAACTTAATCACCGTAATCTCAGGCCAGATCCCTACCCTTCCTGGAAAGGCTAAAAATCCAAATCCACGGTTGACATGTAAGTAGCGGCCTAGTTCCTCGTACAGTCCAGCCCATTTCGGATAACGAAGAGAAGCTGGACTCCACTTGATAAAACCCGGAATCTCTATCCCAAACTGCATTCCATGGGTATGGCCACTTAGAGTAAGATGGATAAATTGAGAGAAATTTTTTACCTGCTCGTCAAAGTGGGAAGGGTCATGGCTCATCAAGATTTTGAAGCTTTGATCACTCAAGTTTGCAGCAGCTTTCTTTAGGTCTCCATATTGCCCAAATCCCTTTCCCCAATTTTCCACACCAATAAGGTCTATGGTTGCTCCTAGTCTTTCGATTTTTACGTTTTCATTCCGTAAAAGCTTGAATCCCAATTCCCGCTGAATATCATACAGACGCTGCATATTGGCTTCTTTGGCTGCCTTGCTCGGCCAGGAAACATAATCTCCGTAGTCATGATTTCCTAAGATGGAATACTTGCCCATGGGAGCTTTCAGCTTTTTGAATGTGTCGATCCAAGGTTCCATTTCTGTTGCTTGGTTGTTCACCAAGTCACCCGTAAATAGGATAATATCCGATTCTTGTTCATTTATCAGCTCAATGCCATATTCCAGCTTCTTTTTATTATCAAAACTTCCGGAATGTATATCTGAAATCTGGGTAATCTTGAAGCCATCAAACTCCTCGGGTAAATCGTCAAATTCAAGGGTATGGTTTATTACCCGGTATCTGTATTTGCCTATTAATACGCCATGCAATATTCCCAAAAAAGGAATAGCAGAAATTATCAGTGCAGTTTGGCTTACAAATTTTCTTCTATCCGCTAGAAAACCCCCTTCCTGATGGCCAGCGACTGAATAAAAGATCCCGGTTAAAAAGCGTAAGATATCTTCTCCAAACATAAAGCCCAGGACGATGAGCTTAGGAATCAACGATAACACCAGCAGGGAGATCAGTCTTCCAAAGTTGGGACCCAGATTACTTCTGCTGAATGTCAGAAAACCATAGGCGACAAATAGATATAGTGAAATAGAAAACACCCAAAAGCCGATCTTAATCCAGCTATGCTCAGTAAATACTGTTTTGAAAGCCTGATAGGAATACCAGTCGATAAGGATTACGATGACTAGGACGATTGCAATGCGAACCAAGTGAAATTTGTTTAATTGTGGTATTAAGATGACTTGCTAGGGAGGCCAATATAGATTAAACACGCAACGGAAGAAAATGGCTAAATGATTGTGATAGCTACAGGAATTTCAGAATACATGTGTAGGTCAAAGCGCTAATTATTAATTCTCTGCTCTAATTTGTCGTCGGCTGTGTCCCCTGATATTCATGATCATACAGCCCCAACTGACGCTTTTTCCAGACAGCCCTTTCTAAGAATACAAAATGAATCAGTTGATATAAACCAATATTTTTTGTCAAAGTCAGGGTAGATTTCACCAGTGTTGTTATAAAGTCGGGGTAGTTTCTATTAATTGTTGTAACAAAGTAAGCCCAAATTACATTTGGCAGCCTTTTATACTCATTACACTAATGGATTATCTGCTTTACTGACAGTAAGGACGTGAATACAGCTCAATAGAAGATGAACACTATATCAAAGCCACTTCGGTCACCCATATTCGGTCTTCCAGCCTTTAATCAAAGTAAGTAAGGCTAATTTTATCATTTCGTGAAATCTTATATCTCAGGATTTCTATTCCAAACCTTACATTCATTCCTCTTTTTTGTTTCTTTACACCCGAATTAGTTGAAATTCAGCCTAACAAACCTATGAGACAGCAACTCCTAAGATCCGGAGCCGAAGAACTGACGTATGAAATTCGTGGAATCGTAAAAAAAGCCCGTCAAGTAGAAGCATTGGGCTATACGATGACTTGGGAAAACATCGGAGATCCGATCCAAAAAAGTAATAAAGTGCCCGATTGGATGAAGCAAATCATTGCTGATTTATTGAAGGAGGATACAACCTACGGATATGCGGATTCCAAAGGAGTGTTGGAGACGCGTAAATTCCTGGCGGGTCTTAATAATGAACGTGGAGGCGCGCAGATCACAGCGGAAGATATTTTGTTCTTCAATGGGCTCGGGGACGCGATCGCAAAGCTGTATCAATTTTTGATCCCTACTGCAAGAATTATTGGTCCTTCACCGGCTTATTCCACGCATAGTTCGGCTGAGGCTGCGCATGCTAACGCTGCCCCAATTACCTACAAACTTGATCCAGACAATCAATGGCTTCCGGACATGGAAGACTTGTATTTGAAGGTCCGCTATAATCCCTCTATTGTGGGAATCTTAATTATCAATCCTGATAATCCTACGGGCATGGTGTATCCACGGGAGGTTTTGGAGGCTTTTGTGAAAATAGCTGAGGAGTTTAATCTGCTTCTGATCACAGACGAAATCTATCAGAATATCACCTATAATGGTATCACAGCGGTTCCGCTTTCTGAAGTGATCGGAGATCGTCCAGCAATTTCACTTAAAGGAATCTCAAAAGAATTTCCTTGGCCTGGCTCGAGATGTGGCTGGATGGAGTTTTATAACCGTGAGTCTTCGAAGGAATTTTCGAAGCTTTGTCAAACGCTGGAAAATGCCAAGATGATCGAAGTTTGTTCGACTATATTGCCGCAGCTAGCAATTCCGAAAATCATGAAGCATCCAGCATACTTCAAATACAGGGAAGAGGCAAATGCCCAAATTGGCAAGCGGAGCGATTGGATGCGCGAGATTTTGGGAAATATTCCCGGGATCAAGTTCAACCCCACTCAGGGAGCTTTTTACAATACGATCGTATTTGATGAGGGAGTTTTGAAAGAAGGGCAATCACTTCTAATAGAAGATGAGAAACTTCGAGACCTGTTGGATTCTTGGTTGCAGGAAAATAATATGCCTTTGGACAAGCGATTTGTTTATAACCTGTTAGCTGCTGAGCAAATCTGCGTAGTCCCTATTTCTTCCTTTTGCTCAGATCTGCGAGGTTTCCGAGTTACTCTTTTGGAGGAAAATGAGGAGGTGTTCAAAAGTACGTTTAGGAGGATTGGAAGGGCGATTGAGGAGTATTTGAAGTCGGAAGTAAAGGTTTAAAGTTAAAGTCTGAAATATAAAATCAGAAATCTAAAAACGTTAAAACCACTTTTAGGAGCTGAAGGTTATGTTACCTTATAGAATGGAATTCAAAACTTTAAAGTGAAAAATCCAAAACCCCCACTGTTTAGCTCTTAAGAGTTTCTCTTGGCGTTGATGACCATGGTGGTGAAAATTGCGGTTAACTCACAAGCCTCTTTATGTAGAGGTTTTGTCCTTTCTTCAGAAGAAAGTCCGGATTCAGAGATTAATTCAAGCCAAAAAACGGTTTCATCAGCTTCTTCCTGAACTATGGATAATTTTGAAATAAATTCAGCTCTAGAACGACCGCGCTGAGAAGATCTATAATTTGCTCCAATAGAGGTGCCAGATCTGACAATTTGTTTTCCGAGTTCAAACCCAACCGTGTTTTTGGGTAGTTCTGAAACAAGCTTTATAATTTCCAAAGCAAATGCTTTTGTTCTTTGTTTTAGGTCTTTATCCATGCGATTGATTTTTTAGGTACTAAATTTCAACAATCTGATTATAAATACCCTCAATTGTTTGATGATTGCTTTTTTAGCTCTTTGACTTCATCTTTCTGACTTTCAATGGTCTCTAACTCTAATCTTTGGATTTGCCTCCAACTTCTCATCTTCTTCTACCACATTCGAAAAACTACTCAAATCCGGTTGCCCGGCATTGACCCAGGCGGTAAACCAAAAATCAGCAATCATCTTAATGGATTTTTTCATTTGCCGCTCTATTTGGTTATCCAAAGCAAGTGCGTATGCTTCTGTGAACTCTCGGGAGTAAACGCGGACGGTAAGGTTATTTCGTTCTTCATAGCTGTATTTTTGATCTGGAGCAAAGTTCTTAGTCAGCTCCTTTTCTATTTTCAGCACACTATCCACTTGCGCATGAGCCGCCGCCACCGCCTCCCAAATTGCGAGCTGAGGTTTTTCTACATAATCTGCCTGACCTACCCAAAGAGGATAATCCTTAGCTTGAAGCTCAGGTACGCGACTTTCCCAGAAGCCATGAATTCCAACCTGGTCAGTGAGCTGCCCATTATAATTCACCGTGGTGTGTAGTGGGACATTCAAATCAGCGAGGTAATGACCTAGGTCGGCAGAAAGTCTCAAAATGGCAGCTGAGTTTTTCGTTTCGAAAGCTTTTGTTAGGTTGAGAAAAGTAAAATATGCCGACCAAGGCCCGATTCCGTTTGCTCTAAGACTATCCTCAGAAAATTTTTCTACGGCTTCATTCCAATATTTTGGAAGAATTTGCAGGGCTGAATCTCCATAGTAATCCAGGTCTATAAAATGCTTTTCTGCCTCGCCTTCCACCGCGTATCTTCTTCGGTCAGGATTCACGGCATTCTCAGTAATGTATTGGATTTGAGGTTTATAGAAGGCGATCATTTCCTTGGGCAGAGAAAAAACAGCAAGCCTATTTATAAGAGAATGTGCATAAAAACCCCATGTTGAAGTTGTAACGGACATTAAAAAGATTAGAATAACAGAGGCTATAAAAATTTTCATATCTAAAAATAATCAAAATCTTTATCAGGAAAATGCCTGGATAAAAGGTATATTTGCAGCCTTAACAGGGATTTGTCAAGAATATTGCATTTGAAAAAATCTTGCAACACAAGGAATGTTTAAAATTCCTTTGGCAGAATTAATAAATTACAATAACTTTGCACTCCGATTCGGAATAGGGACACGTAAAAGAAATTCAATTATAATTAAGATATGGCAAATCACAAATCAGCTCTGAAGAGAATTCGTGCAAACGAAGCTAAGCGTTTGAGAAACAGATATCAGGCTAAGACAACCAGAACTTTCATCAAGAGATTGAAAGCAACTACCGATAAAGTAGAAGCTTCTGAGCTCTATAAGAAAGTATCTTCTATGTTGGACAAGTTGGCTAAGAAGAATGTGATTCACAAGAACAACGCAAGCAACAAAAAATCAAGATTGGCCAAGTTCGTTACTGCTCTAGGTTAATTAGTACAGATTTTTATAATCTCTAAAACCCTGCTGGTCAGGGTTTTTTTTGTGCTTAGAAATAATTAAATTCATAGCTCACTTTTTAATAGAAAGCTATGGATGTTTACTCCTCTATAAAAATCTCCCAATTAGCCGAAGAAGACAGACCTCGCGAGAAGCTTTTACTCAAAGGTAAATCTGCACTCACAGATGCTGAACTCATCGCGATACTGATAGGTTCTGGCACTCCTTCGGTAAGTGCGGTTGACCTCTCTAAATATATTCTCGCCAGCGTTAATTATGATCTACGTGAGTTGGCTAAGTTGTCTATTCAGGATCTTAAGAGATTTAAAGGAATAGGTGAGGCTAAAGCGATTTCAATTATTGCTGCGATGGAATTGGGTAGGAGAAGAAAAGATACCGAGCCTGCTCTGAAACCAACTATCGCTTGTTCGCATGATATATATGATTTGATGAAGCCAGAGTTACTAGGTGAGCAAATCGAATATTTCTATTTGATACTACTGAATCGAGGCAATAGAGTGATGAGAAAACAATTGATTTCTCAAGGTGGTACAGCCGGAACAGTTGTAGATCCAAAAGTCGTGTTTAAAATTGCTTTAGAGCATCTTGCCCAGTCGATTATTCTAGTACATAATCATCCGAGTGGCAGTATTTCTCCTTCAGAGCAAGATATCAGACTCACGCAAAGACTGGTGAAAATAGGTAGGGAATTGGATTTGACCGTGCTAGATCATGTGATTTTTGCAGATAGTGGCTACTTTAGCTTCGCCGATGACGGCACACTATGATTTTAGCCGGAATTGGGCGGAAAAACCTAGTAAATACACATGAAAAACAATACCATTTTAGTTCTAATTATCTCAGTCGTAGTTTTGGCAGCCGTAGTTTATACCCTGACGGCAACTGAAAGCCCTGAGGATTACATAGAGAAAATCGAGGCTGAACGAGAAAGACAGTTCAAATTCATCCGGTTCAACTTTGAATCACCTCTGACGGATGAGCAAAAGGCATCTTTTAAGAAATTGAATTTTTACCCTATTGATCCAGCTTATAGAGTGAAGGCTCGAATGGTGCAGATCGAGGGGAGAAAAGTGCGAGAAGTTCCGTTGACGGACGGTACCAAAGAAAAATATATTGAGCACTCCTGGGCTGAATTTGAGCTGAATGGCAAGCCTGAAAAACTCTTACTGCTTCAAGCGATCAATGAACCAGATAAACGGAATTTCTTTTTAGCATTTGCAGATAGCACCAGTGCAGTAGAGACCTATGGGGGCGGTAGGTATATCAATGCTCGCCAAGATGGCAAAAACAGTATTACGATAGATTTCAATATGGCTTACAATCCCTATTGCGCTTATAATCCTGATTATGGTTGTCCTTTACCTCCTCGAGAAAATTTGTTGGAAATCGCTATTCCAGTAGGGGAGAAAGATTACGGTAAGTGATTAAATATCAGGGTAAAGATTTGGTTTTTAATTTTTTTTAGATTTAATTCATAAATACTTATTTCATTTAAAATTTTACTACCATGAAAAAAATTTTGTTTCTCGGATTAGGATTCGTTTTCCTTTTTAGCGTCGAAGCAGTGCCATGTACTGCTGAGGTTTGGTGTGGTGAAGAGTATATTTCATGTACTGCAAATTATTCTTGCACCTCAGGACCCGACTGGGTGTCATGTACGTCATCAGGTGGGGGTACCCAGTATAATAGGTGCGGTTTAGGAGGATAATTCCAAATTATTAACTTAAAATTGGTCATGCACATTTGTAATGACCAATTTTATTTTCCATTGATTTATGAAAAATGCTTTTATACTATTTTTTGTTTACATAATTATTTCTTGCCAAAAGAAAGAGATAGAGAAAATTGAAGTGGTTGAATTGGTGCCAAGCAATTCCATTTCTCAACTTGACACGCTGTTTTTTACCAATGTTACAATATTTTCAGATAAGGATCATGTCTATTTTCTTAGTCATAGTCCTGCCTTTTTGGCAGCTACAGATAAGGAATTAAATCTTTTAAAGGTTTCTGCTGATCGTGGAGCTGGACCTAATGAGTTTAGTTTTCCAACTCAGGGAATGGCTTATGATGGAGTTGTTTACATTGTAGATCAAGGCAATCAAAGTATTAAGCGTTTTGATGCGGATAAGGTCAAATTCTTGTCTTCAACTAAAATTCCTGAGCAGATTTTTGATTTTAAGATTAGTGTGGATGAACAAGAGAATGTTTATTATCCAATATTTTCGCCTTTTGATGAAAATGTAGTTTTAAAAGTGAATAAAGATGGTAAACAGATTGATCGATTTAAATCTTCGTTTCCGGGGAATTCAAGAATAGGAGAAAATCGGCAGGTGAAACATTTTCAACTTGATGAAAAAGGAAATTTTATAATTGTTGGAGCAAGCCTTCCGTATGTTGAGTTGTTAAATTCTTCAGGAGAAAGTATAACTACGTTTAATATAGGAGATGTTGAGCCAATACGACTTGCACTAGATTCTTTAGAAAATGATTTGATTAGAAGTCCTGTTTCTAAAAGTAATATTCCAATGGTGATTATGGGGGTTCAGTATGATAAAGGAAAGCTTTATATGTCGTTTGTCGACAGGGTAGGGTATGACCGTTCAAAAGCAAGAAATCTTTTGGTATTCAATATTGATGAAACTAAATGTCAGTTAGAGAAAATATACAAATTTAAAACCGGCAATGAGGATGACGGGTATCATCCGTCTAATTTTCATGTGGATTCCGACGCTGGTAAATTGTATACACAGGGACTGAGTTCAAAACAAATTTTTGTTTTTGATTTGCCTGCCTGACTTTCCTTTAGATCGATAAGGCTTAAAGCTGAATAAGTGAATTGATTTTTCTAAATTTGTTGAGTTGTAGAAAAAGGGTTTCAAACCCTTTTTCTGTTTTGTGCTAATTGGTAATAGTTGCTTTTAATGAAAATCTCAATCAATAGATTAAAAAAATATATCCCTCATACAGAATCGCCAGTGGAAATCGGCGCATTGCTGACTCAATCAGGTTTGGAAGTAGAAGGTTTGGGAGAATTTGTTTCCATCAAAGGAGGTCTTGAAGGCATAGTGATTGGAGAAGTGTTGAACTGCGAAAAGCATCCAGACGCGGACAAGCTGAGCTTGACTACCGTAGATATTGGAGGCGAGGAGCCTTCTCAGATTGTTTGCGGAGCGCCAAATGTAGCCAAAGGCCAAAAAGTCTTAGTGGCAACTGTCGGGGCTACGCTATATCCTTCCTCAGGCGATTCATTTCAGATCAAAAAAGCTAAGATCAGAGGTGAAGTTTCTGAAGGAATGATCTGCGCAGAAGATGAACTTGGAATTGGTGCGAGTCACGCAGGGATCATGGTTTTGGATACGGATTTGCCAAATGGTACTCCAGCTTCAGAATACATTGAGATTGGTCTGGATCAGGTCTTAGAAATCGGGTTGACACCAAACCGTGCCGATGCAGCTTCTCACTTAGGGGTTGCTCGTGATTTGAAAGCACTTTTGGGAAAAGAATTAGTAATTGACTCTGCTCCTGAGCTCATCATGGAGGCTTCTGCTCCTGCTATTCAGGTGGAGGTAGAAAATGCTTCTGATTGCCCGCGCTATGCTGGTGTGGTGATTTCTGGGTTGAAAGTTGGACCTTCTCCAGCCTGGCTTCAGAATTTCCTGAAAGCCTTGGATTTGGAACCGATCAATAACGTGGTCGATATCACAAATTTCATTTTGCATGATTTGGGTCAACCACTTCATGCGTTTGACACAGATAAAATTTCCGAAGGGAAAATCATCGTAGGCAAGCTTCCAAAGAATACGGAATTCGTGACTTTAGACGAAAAGAAACGAAAGTTGTCCGGTGAGGAGTTGATGATTAAGGACGCTAAAGGCGGGATGTGTATCGCTGGTGTTTTTGGTGGAGCTGACTCAGGTGTTTCAGAAAGCACCACTTCTATTTTCTTGGAATCTGCCTATTTTTCCCCAGATATAATTAGAAAGGGTAGCCAGTTTCATGGCTTGAAGACGGATGCGTCTTTCCGCTTTGAAAGGGGAACTGATCCAAATATGCCCGTTTATGCGCTGAAAATGGCGGTGAAACTACTTCAGGAAATCGCAGGGGGAAAAGTGAGCTCTGAGCTAATTGATATTTATCCAGAGCCTATTCAGGATTTTGTGATTGAGGTGACTTATGGACATATTGATCGTCTGATCGGGAAGAAAATTGAGCCTTCGCGGGTGAAATCTATTCTGGAGAGTCTGGAGATCAAAGTTACAAATGAAACTGCCGAAGGGTTTACTGCTATTGCAAAACCTTACCGGGTTGATGTGACTCGTGAAGCGGACATCATTGAGGAGATTTTGCGAATCTACGGTTTTCATAATGTGGAGCTTTCTGAGAATCTAAAGACTGATTATTTGGCGGAGCATCCTCTGAAAGATCTGAACAAGTTGCAGTATAGATTGACGGAAATTTTGACTGGTCAGGGATATTACGAGATGATCACCAATAGTTTGACGAAATCAACTTATGCCGAGAAATCCGGCTTTTTGAATCCTGAGCAAAACGTAGTCATTTACAACAAACTCAGCGAGGATCTTGATGTGATGCGACAGAGTTTGCTGTATTCTGGACTGGAAGTTTTGGCTAGGAATATCAATAGGCGACAGACAGATTTGAAATACTTCGAGTTTGGCACCGTTTATCAAAAGACTGTAGAGGGGTATGCCGAGAGCAGAAGGTTGTCAATTTTTCTTAGTGGGAAAAAGACTGCTGAAAGCTGGTTGGAACCTACCAAAGCCTTTTCCTTTGCAGATATTTATTCTACGGTTGAAGGCATTTTGGAGAAGCTAAATATTGCAGCAGGTGAGATTTCAATGGTAGAAGCAGCGCCTTTTGCCTACGGTTTGAAGATCATGCTAGGTCAGAAGGAATTGGCCACAATAGGGTTGCTGGATGAGAAGATTTTGAAGCAAGCGGAAGTACGTCAGGAAGTGTGGTATGCCGAGTTGAATTGGGATTTGCTTTGCAAAAAAGCTTCAGGATTGAAGAAGTTTGAGGAGATCTCAAAGTTCCCAGAAGTGCGTCGAGATCTGTCTTTAGTAATTGACAAAACGGTGAGCTATGATCAAGTAAAAGCCGTTGCGACGAAGTTTGGAGGAAAATTATTAAAAAGAATTGGAGTTTTTGATGTGTACCAAGGCGACAAAATTGATGCAGGCAAGAAGGCCTATGCGTTAAGTTTTCACTTACAGGATCAGGAAAATACTCTGACCGATAAGGTAATTGACAAAACTATGAGTAAATTGATTCAAGCCTTTGAGAAAGAGGTAGGTGCTTTGATAAGAACATAGAAATGATTCAAGAGGAACTGCAAAAATTAGAGAAACTGGCAATACTGGCTAGTAGTAAATTGCTTGAAATGCGCGAGGAAAATGAGCAATTGAAGAAAAAATTATCCGAAGTCAGTAGTGCTTTGGATACAAAAGAGCAGGAAATCGAACATTTTAAAAATAAAATTAAAATTAGTAACATTGTGGACAACCAACCGGTGAATCCGGAACAGTCAACTGAAATGAGTGAACAAATCAATAATTATATACAAGAAATCGATCATTTAATCACCTATTTATCCGAGTGAAATGGAGAAAACACTTGCCATCAGATTAAAAATAGGAGATAGAGAGTATCCTATGCGCGTAAAGATTGAGGATGAATCCAAAATCCGCCATGCGGGCAAGTTGATTAATGAAAAATTAAAAAAGTATAAAGAGGAGTACGGACTAGACGACCACCAAGACCTTTTGGCGATGGTAGCCTTCGATTGCATGGTGGAATCCTTAGAAACTAGTCAAGTAAATACAGATGATTCCGAGCACATAAAATCCAGTATTTCTCACATCAACGCTCTTCTAACCAAAGCGTTATAATTATTCATCACACAAACATCAGAAGATTTTTCAGATTCCCCCAGGTTTAAATTATATCCAAAATACCCATGGGAGAAATACTATATATTGTCCTCGCAGCCCTCGTAGGGACTGGTGTAGGAGCCGCGATTGCTGGCGCATTGATAAAGAATAAAAATGCTAAACTGGAGGAAGAAACCCGTGAAAAGGTGAAATCCATGCTTAGAGAAGCAGAAATCAATGCAGAATCTATCAAAAAAGACAGAATTCTAGAAGCGAAGGAAAAGTACCTCAAACTCAAGTCGGAGTTTGATGAGGAGATGAATAATAAAAAGAATATTATCATCACCAACGAGAATAAAGTCAAGCAAAGGGAGCAGCAGGTTTCCAAAGAATTGGAGCAGGTAAAGCGAAAAGAAGCAGAATTGGAAAGCAAATCTGAGAATCTGAATGCGCAACTACACTCTGTAAAAGTGAAGAAAGAAGAGCTCGATCGTGTCACCAATCAGCGGATCACAGACCTAGAGAAAGTGGCCAATCTTACCCGTGAAGAAGCCCGTGATCAGTTAGTGACAATGCTGACTGAAGAAGCTAATTCAAGAGCATCTTCTCAGATCAAAGACATTCTGGACGAAGCAAAACTAACCGCAACTAAGCAGGCAAAAAAGATCGTGTTGGATACTATTCAGCGTACTGCCACTGAGCATGCCGTGGAGAATTGCGTGTCTGTTTTCAATATAGAAAGCGACGATATCAAAGGTAAAATCATCGGTAGAGAGGGTAGAAACATCCGAGCGCTGGAAGCAGCTACCGGTGTGGAGATCGTGGTTGATGATACGCCAGAGGCTATTATTATTTCCGGTTTTGACCCGGTGCGAAGAGAGATCGCAAGGCTTTCACTCCACAGATTGGTGCAGGATGGACGTATTCACCCGGCTAGAATCGAGGAGGTAGTAGCCAAAACTGAAAAGAACATCGAAGAGGAAATCGTCGAGATCGGTGAGAGAACATGTATTGATCTCGGTATTCACGGTCTTCACCCTGAGTTGATCAGAATGGTTGGACGTTTGAGATACAGATCATCTTATGGTCAGAACTTACTGCAACACTCTAGAGAAGTGGCTAAGCTTTGTGCTACCATGGCAGCCGAAATGGGACTCAATGCGAAGATGGCTAAGCGCGCAGGCTTACTTCACGATATCGGTAAAGTATGGCATGAGGAGCAGGAACTTCCACATGCTGTGTTAGGTATGGAGCTTGCGAAGCGTTACAAAGAACACCCGGAGATTTGCAATGCCATCGGAGCTCACCACGATGAGATCGAGATGACTTCTATGATTTCACCAATTGTCCAGGCCTCTGATGCTATTTCAGGTGCGAGACCGGGAGCGAGACGCGAAGTAATGGATAGTTATATCAAGCGACTGAAAGATTTGGAGGAGCTAGCCTTGAGCTTTGATGGAGTGAACAAATGCTTTGCGATGCAAGCAGGACGTGAGCTGCGTGTGTTGGTGGATGCCGACAATGTAGATGACTCCACAGCAGGCAAGCTTTCTTTTGATATTTCTCAGAAAATAGAAAAAGAAATGCAGTACCCTGGACAAATTAAGATCACAGTAATCCGTGAGATGAGATCTGTTAATTACGCTAGATAAAATAGGGCTGGAAGACAGGAGACATAAGAATGTCCATACTTATACCGTTTGCCGTACCTAGATTTTAAATCAAAATGACAGTTACTGAAAAGTGGCTGTCATTTTTTTTATCGAAATTACCTTGGTTTGTGTCAGACAGACCAATTGCTGTTTTAGGTTGTGAGATGTAATAATCTATAAAAAAGCAAATACTAAACGTAAGTGGCGTAAGTTAACTTAGGAGTTAATTCTTATTTTGAGACTAGTAATTGATTAGATAACTGCCACCTTATTTATTTCCATATGCTTTTTCTGCATTCGCTTTTATCAGAGATTTTCGATTGGCTCTCGGACGGAGTTACTCACTTGAGAAGGATCAGAATCACGAATCTGGAGAGGACTATTTTGGAAAATAAATTCATCTATTACCAGCGGCTCAATCATAATCATCAGGAGGAATTCATTAAAAAACTAGAACTGGTATTGGCTGGGAAAACTTTTGTGCCTCGGGGAGCTATGACTGAAGTAACAACTGAGATGAGAATACTAATAGGTGCGACCATCGTGATGGTAACTTTCGGCTGGAATGACCTTCGTTTGCCTCATTTCAAAAAGATCCTGATCTATCCAACTACTTATTACAGCACGATTTCTAAGCAATATCATCGTGGTGAGGTTAATCCACGGCATGGAATTATTGTGTTGTCTTGGAGCTGTTTTCTGGAGGGAATGGAAGATCAAAAAGATGGGGTGAATCTAGGAATCCACGAGATTGCCCATGCCTTAAAACTGGAAAATCAAATATTCTATAATGAAGAGAGTGACTTCTTCAACCCTGAAGTTTATCACTCCTTTCAGCTGTTGGCGGACGAGGAAATAGTCAGGATCAATTCAGGTGTCCCTACAGTATTTCGTTCGAGGGGTGGTTTTGATGCTGATGAATTTTTTGCCGTTGCCTTGGAGACTTTCTTCGAAAAGCCCCAAGAGTTTTTTAGGTACAATCCCGAATTGTACGGGACCTTGGTAAGATTGATGCGGCAGGATCCGAGGGTTTGGGTGAAGAACTAGAATAGCCGGGCCGGTTCGGCAGATTTTCTTCAGGTAAAGAACCTTTGATTACGAGGAGTAGCAAACTTAGCTGGTGAGAGAATTAGAACTTACTTGTCTCGTTTTAATCCATCAATCACGTGTTGTTTGGGTAAGCTTTATCAGCTAATTACTTTGGTTAAGTAGTAACTTCTTTCCATCTGGCAAAATCGCATTAGCTGCAACTTTGCACTCCTCTGTGAGTGGGTCATAGGTGACCTTATACGTCACGCTTGAATTTGCACCTCGAGCTACTTTCCAATTCTCTGCTCCAGTCTTAGGTAGAATTTCATTTTGCTCGTAGCAAGAAATTGTATGATAGAGAGGGGTGGATATATCGATTTCAAATTCTCGTCCAGCAGCATTTACTCCATTGATTTTTCCTGTAGAAGAGAAACTAGTTAAAGAGTCATTGGTATATTTTCTTTCGTGAAGGAAAGTTCCCGAAAACTCAGTACTCAATTCGGTCTCAGTTTTTTCAAAGACATTGGTGAAATTCTCCACAAAAGTTGCTTGATTATCACTGCGAAAGGTACGGATTCCCTGAAGCGAATTTTCTTCAAAAAGGTAGTTGTTGTACTCCATTGTCCACTTCTGCCTAGGCGAAGCTACAGCCGTGTCAAATTGGATGATTAATTCACCTGCTCGCTGATAAGGTCCTGCTTGAAGACAGGCTGAACTCCCGGGAAAGCTCAAGGTTACTCTTTTGAATTTTTCATCCAGCAAAATATCGGGGCATCCGGGCAGGCCAACCGTATCGAATTGATGATATTGCTCCCAAGAGATCATCGCAAAATAAAGGCTTTCATTCCAATCTTGGGTGATACTAAAAAGTTCTCCAGCTTCTTTGGTCAAATCAGTTTGTATCATTTTGTCCTCATCTTCCTCACAGCTCATCAGAATAGGCAGAAGGATAAAGAAGCCTAAAATTAATTTTCTCATTAACGGGTAGTTGAAAATAGCGGAATTGGATAAGTTATTTCTTCTTCAATTACCAAGCCGAAATACCTATCTTCGAAATCGACGATAAACCACAAATTTATGATTTTAGCAGAAGGGATGCTCAAACCAGGAGCATTGAGAGATAAAAATATACTGGTAACAGGGGGTGGCACAGGCCTAGGGCGATCTATGGGCGAGTACTTTTTGGAACTAGGAGCGAATCTCGTGATTACCTCCCGGAAGCTAGATGTCCTCCAAGAAACTGCAAAGGAGATGATGGCTGCCAAAGGTGGAAAGGTAATTCCAATCGCGTGTGACGTGAGAGATATAGAACAAGTAGAGACTGTGTGGAAGGAAGCTACAGCTCAGCTGGGGCAGATTCATGTGGTGTTGAACAATGCTGCGGGAAATTTCATAAGTCCCACAGAGCGACTATCTACAAATGCCTTCAATACTGTGTTGGATATTGTCCTTAAAGGGACTTCACAAGTAACGCTGACTGCAGGGAAAGATTGGATTGCTAAAAAACAGGCTGGTACTTTTCTCAATATTGTGACTACCTATGCCTGGACTGGCTCTGGCTATGTAGTCCCATCTGCAGCGGCTAAGGCTGGAGTTCTGGCAATGACTCGTTCGCTGGCAGTAGAATGGGCGAAGTATGGAATTCGCTCGAATGCTATTGCACCTGGGCCCTTTCCTACCGAGGGTGCGTGGAGTAGGTTATTGCCGGGGGATTTGGTGAAGAAGTTTGACCCTGCCAAAAAAGTACCCGTGGGGAGAGTAGGGGAGCATCAGGAATTGGCAAATTTGGCTGCCTATCTGGTTTCAGATTATTCTTCTTACGTCAATGGAGAAGTGATGACTATCGATGGAGGGGAATGGCTCAAGGGGGCGGGAGAGTTCAATAACCTGGATGCGATTCCGGATGAGATGTGGGACATGATGGAAGCCTCAAGAGGAAAAAAAGCATGAGCCCCAAAGTGATTTGGGGCTATCTAAAAGCAAAATGGAAAATCAGGAATCTGTAATTTCTGAGGGCTCTATGAATATAAACTTGAGGAGTTGGTGTCGGAGGATAGCTCATTTTCTATGGATCTATTTTTTTGAACCGACTCCTTTATGCTCTTTTTGAGGGATTGATCGAGAAGTTTAGTTTCTTTTTTGATTAATTGCACGAGTCTCTTTGATTCATCGTTTTGAGGTTCACAGTCTAGGATTTCTAGGACCCCAAGGATGTTAGCTACTCTTGCGCGTAGGGTATGGGATTGTTCGAATGCCAGTTCTTTCAGGAAATAGTGATGTTCCTTCAGCCAAATTTCTTGTTTTTTTCTATCGGAAATATCCAATATACATCCGAGTATCTTAGTTGGTAATCCAGCGCCTGACCACTCAATAGTTTTACCAAAACCTAAAGCCCAGATTGTCTGATTAGATTTCTGGTTTATTCTGAACTCCCTTTTGAAAGGGATGTTTCCAGTGGTTTTAAAATGTCCATTCAGGTCTCTCAATAGACTGGAGAAATCTTCTGGGTGGATATGTTTTTGCCAAGAGATACTTGTAGCACCAGATAATTCATCTTGGGTATAACCCAGCATCTGCCCCAAACCTTGGCTGATTTTATCTCCTTTACTTAACAGGTCAAATTCCCAGAAGCCCAGTAATTTGTCTTCTAAAATGCTATCAATAATTTCTCTTCCTTCATGTGTTGTACTATCAAAAAAGTCTCCTAGACCAATATTGTAGGGCATAGTTTGCATGACGGGGTGTCCGATCCCTAAGCATGTACCGAAATCTTCTGATATGAAAAAGAACTCCCATTTAGTATCAACTAAGTCTCCTTGTGGATGTACAATCTTTTGAAGATCCACGGTGAAAGATTGGTGAGAATTTTTCCAGGCTTTGATTCGTTGGCTCTCGTATTTGGCCCAATTTGAAGCTACAAAACAATCAGCAAAATGGATCGGTTTCTCTTTGTTGTCGAAAAATGTAGGGACAGGCCCGATTCCTGAGTCTGAATTGATAACTCGGCCAGTTTTGTCCAAGGTGATTTGGAGAAAATATTCGGAAATTACTGCCAGGTGACTGAGTGCCTGAATAGCATCATAATTGTTCATCCTGTAAAGGTATGAATTCTTTCATTAGTTGATTTAAAAAACAAAAAAAATAGTATGAAATGCATATTATAGATTATGAAAAATCAATTGGTGATTTTAAATAAAATTTTTTAGTACAGGATGTCGAATTAAAAACTTTGATCTGTAAAGAGAGGAAAGGTGAGTTTTGGATGGGATAATGTAAGTTTCAATTGACATTTTCAATAGGACGTTTAATCTTCAGAAGCAAATTTTCCTATGTCCAAATTAGCTGCCTGGAGCTCATTAGTATGTTCTTTTTATTACATTTAGTAGTCGTTTTTAATCAAACTTAAATTTTATGTATAAAAAATGTTGTTTTGGATTAGGCCTGTTTTTATCCGTATTAATAGCCCAAGCCCAGGAATCAAGGACAGATACTACCGCTCTGATGATTTTGGATAAAATGAGTGGGGTTTTAGGTGAGTTAAAATCTGTAGGTTTTACCTCCACCATTGCCAATGATGTTGCTTACTCTGAAGACCTTTTCATCAAAGAGTTTACTTCTAGTCGAGTGCGGATTACTGGCCCGAATAAGTTTTCCATACGCCTTTCAGGTGAGAATAAGGACGACTTATATGCCTATGACGGGAGTCAGGTAGTTTATTATTCGTTCAAAAATAACATCTATACTGTAGCCGATGCGCCAGACAATGTGATTGAGACGATTGATTGGTTATACACGGATTTTAATGTTGAGTTTGCTACGGCAGATCTTTTCTACCCTTCTTTCTCAGCTGATTTTGCAGAGTATATGGATTACATTGAGTTTCTTGGAGTCACTCACATTGATGGAGAGCGGGTTTTCCACATAGCAGGTGCTAATGACAAGATCACAGTCCAATTGTGGATCTCTGATGATGCGTATTATTTACCCAGAAAAACACTAATCACTTATTTGGAAGGACAGTATGCGCATCAATTTCAGACAGATTTCACAGATTGGGAATTAAACCAAGAATATCCGGAGTCAATTTTTGAATTTATGCCTCCTCCAGGCGCTAGACAGATTACCTGGTTGAAGAAAAATTAATTAGGATTAAAATTAAAGACTATGAAAGCTATAAAGATTAAGTTATCAATCATACTGCTGGGGGTACTTGCAATGATTCTCATGCCAGATATCGTGGAAGCTCAACGTATGAGAGGAGGAGGAGCCAGAGGCGGAGCAAGACCAACTACTACTAGAGCCGCACCTAATCGAATGGCTCGCCCACAAGCTAGACCTGCCTCCAGACCCTCAGCAAGTAGGCCTACTGCTCAAAGCAGACCTAAAAACAGCAGTACCAGACCTACTGTCAATGGTGGCTCAAATCGTGTAACTAAAAAACCAAAAAATACCAGTAATGTAGCCAACATTAAGGATAATAAGATTGGTAACAACTCTGGAAATAAGATTGGCAACAATACCAATATTGGAAATAAGGTGAATATTGACAACAGTAAGAATGTCAATGTCAATGTGAATAACAGAAACAATATTAACGTGAGGAACAATAGGAATATAGGATACAGGCCTCCTTATAGACCTTATGTGCGACCTCCTTACAGATACGGAGGTTTCGGTTTTTATGCATTCAGACCTTACTACTATCACCCTTTTACACCTTTTTACTGGGGGCCAATGTGGCATCCATGGGGCTTCTTCGTAGCTACTCTAGCTACTACAGCTATTATCGTAAGTGTAGAGAACCAGAAATACCATTACGATGAGGGGGTTTTCTATGAAGAGTCTAATGATGGCTATGTAGTGGTAGAAGCTCCTCAAGGCGCAACAGTAAAAGTAATCCCCAGCGATGCTCAGATAGTAGAAGTTAGCCCAACAGTAAATAATTATTACTATGGTGGGACTTACTACGAAAAGGAAAATGGAGAATATACTGTGGTTGCCCCTCCGGCAGGAGCAATTGTAGATAAGCTACCCGAAGGTTCTGAAGAAGTGAAAGTGGGAGATCAAACCTACGTTAAGTACGGAGATACGTATTACCAGCCTGTTCAAGTGGATGGAAAGGACGCGTATGAAATCGTCCAGGTAGAAGAAGAAGGCTAAGTGATAGCACTGATCAAATACAAAAAGGCCGCAACTTGCGGCCTTTCTGCATTTGATTAAGAAGTAGTTTCTACTCCGTTTCTTGATCGACTTCTGATTCTTGTCTCACTTCTGATACAGGTCTGAAATTCCCAGCGGGTAATTGATCCGCTACCTCATCTCTCTCAAAGGGGAATACCTCTACGATAGCACTTTCCACTATATCCGGTACTCTAAAGCTCACGAGCATATTACCTAAGCTTTCCTGAATTCTATCATACGCCTCTTTGACGTCATTGGCTGTCACGATCATGTATTGAGTCACTTTTTTCTCTTTGCCACTTTCGCCATCAGCTACCATGTAGGATATTTTACACTTGTGCCAGATATCAGCATCTTCGTAGAAAAACACATCTACAATATTACTTTTGCTAATGCCAGTGACCTGGAAATCGCCCCTGATCTGCGAAGCTAGTCTATCGTATAGAATAGCCTCCGCCTCAGTGAAGGATACCGCATCTACCAGGTATTGCTCAGAAATATTCTTCAGCAATCCTTGTTCGTTTTCTTTCGCGTATTTGACTTTGCACAAAAACCAGGTTCTCATATTTATCTATTTAGAATTTCGAAGGTAAAATTTATACTTAAAAGGGCAAGGCAATTTCTTCTCAAAGAAATCCTGAAAGTGTAAACTGGTGAAGTAAATGACTGATTGTCAAGCTTAATTATTTGATGAAAAAATCACTGTATAATTTGAATTCATAGAAATCACCTGTAATTGTGGGGAGTGAAAGAAAAGCAGTAAATTATCCCAAAACCTACTGCATGAGGGATAAAATCTGGTACAGCTTTCCTATACAATTACTTCTCTTACACCTCAGGAAAAACCTAAGCCTAGTGCTCATATGGGTAGTGCTCATGGGAGTGATTTTGGAATATTTCGGGGTGATGCTTGGTATCCCTTTTCTGTTTCTTGACCCTGAATATTTACATCAGGTATCGTGGGTGAGCTTTTTTTTAATGGGGGTGGGATTTGCTGTCTTGACTATGGCGTTCCACATGTCCACCTACATTATGGATGGGAGACATTTTCCTTTCCTGGCTGTTCTCAATCGGCCCTTTATCCATTACTGCGTCAATAATGGGATAATCCCACTTATTTTCTATTTGGTCTATACGGTCAGATTCATTGGTTTCCAACTTGATAATAACCTGGACAATGATTGGGATGCGCTCTACTATTTTCTAGGATTTGCTGCCGGAGGTGTGATCACATACACAGTTATCTTTGGGTATTTTGCACTGACGAATAAGGATTTCTTTGTCCTCTTTGCCGGAACTGTGGACAAGCGCCTACGCAAAGTCCGGCTGACCAGAGCTAATGTGATGAGTCAGTATAAAGAATTAAAAACAAACAAATACAAGGTACTTTACTACTTAAAAATTAACCTTCGCCCTGAAAAAATAAGACCTGATATCTCCAGATTTGAAGGCACCAAGTTGCTTCGTGTATTCGATCAAAATCATTTGAATCTCTTCATCATTCAGGTCATATTGATCCTGTTTGTCTTGTTTTTAGGCTTTTTCAAAGAGAATCCATACCTGCAGCTTCCTGCTGCTATGAGCTCTACATTACTCTTTGCTATCCTCATTATGTTAGTAGGAGCAGTGAGTTTTTGGCTTAGAAAATGGTCCACTTTTGCAGTGTTTACATTTCTTATTTTGGCGAACTATTTCAGTAATTTTAGTTTCCTTAATCGTCCTCATGAAGCCTATGGCTTGGATTATTCTGTTCCTCCAGTGACTTACAGTCTCGCTCACATGGATTCGCTATTGACTCCTGAACTTATAACCAAGGATCGGGATCATGTGATGAAAATCCTGGATAATTGGAAGGCAAAGTTTCCGGAGGAAAAAAAGCCGAAGTTAGTGATGGTGGCTGCAAGTGGAGGCGGACAGCGAGCTGCTCTCTGGACAGTAAAAGTCTTACAGGAAATCTACAAAATAGAAGACGGTGAAGTGCTAAAACATACAGAGCTGTTCACGGGAGCTTCAGGGGGCGTGTTGGGAGAAGCTTTTTTTAGAGAGGTTTACCTGAGATCACTTACAGACCCTGAGGTGGATCCTTTAGATGAAAAATACTTGCATCAAATCTCTGCAGATAATCTCAATCCTATAATTTTCACCTTGCTTGTGAATGACTTACTGATTCGGAATCAATATTATCATTACAATGGGCATAAGTACCTTAAAGATAGAGGTTATGCGTTTGAAAGTCAGCTGAATCAAAATACAGAAGGGGTGATGGACAAGCCAATTTCTGCCTATAGGGAACCTGAGTTTTCAGGCAAAATCCCCCTGCTTCCGCTAACGACTTTGATTACTAATGATGGTCGCAAACTCGTAATATCACCTCACTCCATGTCTTTTTTTGGCACAGCAATGCTAGGGAAGTTCAGATCGGATGAGAAAAAACAGACCATAGATTTCTTGAGATTTTTCGAAAATCATGACTCCGGAAATTTGAGGTTTCTCTCTGCCTTGCGCATGAGTGCTACCTTTCCTTTTATCACTCCAAACATAGAATTACCAACTCATCCGGTGATGAAAACGATGGACACGGGATTGTCTGATAATTTCGGGATTCAGGATGCACTGCGCTTTATGTACGTTTTCCAGTCATGGATTAATGAAAACACAGGTGGAGTTGTGTTGATTACGATCAGAGATTCAGAAAAAATAACTGAAATAGCTCCTAGTTTTCCGCCTAGAATATTCGAAAAAGTATTTACCCCTTTGAAAAATATCTATTCCAATTGGGATAACATTCAGACCATCCAAAACGAAGTTCTTTTCAATTACATGGCTGAATCGATGCCTTTCGATCTGGAAAGAATTGAGTTTGAATATGCACCAGAAAAGGTTCAAGCGGAAGAATTGACAGAAACTCAGGAAACCATGCAGCGGGCATCGTTGAATTGGCGGTTAACAGCGCGCGAAAAAAAGTCGATTTTGGAAAGTGTCTATACCCTAAAAAATCAAAGTTCACTACAGCGATTGGAAGAGCTTTTTACCAAAAATCAAGCAATCCTAGCAGATAGCATTCAATAGGAGAGCCCCCACTTCTTATAAATAAAATGCATCAACCAAGCCGGGCCAATCAGGAGAAACTGAATGTCTCTTAGAAAAGTAGGTTTTTTGCCTTCGATCTTGTGCCCATAGAACTGCAGAACCCATGAGATCAAAAATATCCCGAGACTAATCATCCATAATTTTCCAGGGAAGGTGAGGTCTATGAAGTTGGCTAATGCCAGGCAGAGTACGGAGAAGAAAAACATCCCAACAGCAAGTGGAGTGGATAGCATCAGGTAATAAATCAGGATTAAGACCAAAACCACCGTTGCCCAATTAGCAAAATTGCCGAGAAAAGGCAGCAACTCAGGAAGCGGGCCTACTGGAATACTGAAAATCAAGCCGACGATGCTAAAGAAAATTGCTGGAACACAGAACCAGTGAATGAGCTTATTAGTCATGTTTTGATGGCTCAGCCCATATTCGTTGAATAAAACATCTATTTTTCTCATGGTAAATTGGAATTATATCGCTTAGATTGAATTAAAATAATAAATCTAGATGAAAATTCGCAATGTTGCCGGGCTGGAAGCATGAGCCATGTTGGGTAGGTTACCCTTGAAAATTGAGCTCGTTTCGGTCTTCGGATTTTTGTCCATTGAGCAAAGGGATTTTAGGTACTGGCAAAATTGTGGATCATTATATAACTCATTTTTCAAAAATTTGAAATGTTCAGCTATTGGGAGAAAACTCACTTTTTTAAGTATGATTTAATTGTCGTTGGAGCTGGCTTTGTTGGACTATCCACCGCAATTCATTACCAAGTCGCAAACCCAGAGGCAACTGTTCTGGTGTTGGAGCGCGGGGTTTTTCCGTCAGGGGCCAGTACCAAAAATGCAGGTTTTGCCTGTTTTGGAAGTTTGACAGAGATCCTAGATGATCTCACGCACATGAGTAAGGATGAGGTGTTGGGGCTGGTGGAGCGTAGATACAATGGTCTGAAAGCAATTAGAAAGCAGTTTGGGGACAAAAGATTGGGGTATTCTCATTTCTTTGGCTACGAGTTAATTGATGACAGGCAGTTGGGCGCATTGGTTCGGCTGAGTGAGATTAATGAATTTCTATATCCGGTTTTTCAGGATGATGTTTTTTCTTTGGTTCAGAAACCTGCCGCAATGGGTTTTTCTGATCAGGTGAAAGCAGTTGTTAAGAATAAATTTGAAGGTGAGCTAGATCCTGGGAGGTATATGAATTCGCTTTGGGAATTGGCTCACCGAGCCGGCATTCGAATATTGACCGGAGTCTCCGTGAAGGAGCTTTTGCGAGAGGAAGGGAAAGTGTTAGCGGAAGGTGCTGATCAGGTTCACCTTGAGTTCAAGGCGAAAAAAATCGCACTTTGCACCAATGCATTTACTAAAAAGCTTTGGACTGCTCCAGATTTGCAACCGGGTAGAGGCTTAATACTTTTGTCTAAGCCTTTGGATTTTGATATTCCGTGGAATGGTAGCTTTCATCTAGACAGGGGCTATGTGTATTTTCGACAGCTAGCTGGACGGCTGCTACTTGGTGGAGGAAGAAATATAGATTTGGAGGGTGAGTGCTCCATGGATTTCTCGGTAAACCCAAAAATAAAATTGCATTTAGAAGGTTTGGCGAGGGAGGTGATTTTTCCCAATAGGAAAATGGAGTGGGAGATGGAATGGACTGGGATAATGGCCTTTGGCAAAATTAAATCTCCAATTATCCAGCAGGTAGATGATAAAACTGCTGTAGCTGTTCGTCTTGGCGGAATGGGGGTTGCGATAGGTTGGCAAGTAGGGAAGGAACTATCCCTTGTTTTGTCCAAGATGTAATTCATATTTTTTGATTAGATTCAGACTCTAAATTCACCAAACCCCGATTAATGCAAGGTTTAACTCGTACGCCAAAAGTGCTAGACGCACTGATTCCGCTGGTTTTTTTGATTGTCCTTTTGGTATTGAACATCCAGGTATTTGGCACTGATGGACTTTCCGGCTCCAACCAAATAGTACTTATTCTCTCCTCCATGGTAGCTGCCTTGGTGGCAATTTTTAGATTGGGATTCAATTGGGAAACTCTCCAAGATGGAGTTATAAAAAGTATCAGCGCGGCGATGTCAAGTATCCTTATTCTTTTTTTGATAGGTGCATTGGCAGGCACTTGGTTGCTTAGTGGAATAGTGCCAGCCATGATCTATTATGGGCTTCAGGTATTGAGTCCTGCCATATTTTTGGTAGCAGCATGTATCGTAAGTGCCATTGTATCAGTAGCAACTGGAAGTAGCTGGACCACCGTAGCAACTGTAGGTGTGGCGCTTTTAGGAATTGGAAAGGCTTTGGGATTTGAAGAAGGGATTATCGCTGGAGCGATTATCTCAGGAGCATATTTTGGGGACAAAATGTCGCCGCTTTCGGATACTACTAATCTCGCTCCAGCCATGGCAGGGACAGATTTGTTTACACATATTCGCTATATGGCCAAGACGACCGTTCCATCTATTTCCATTACGCTGATCATCTTCATGGTGATTGGATTAAACTATGAGACTAGCGGAAATGTCAACGATGTACAAATCATCTCTGATATTATTAGGCAGAAATTTAATGTGTCGGCATGGTTGTTTATTGTGCCTGCTCTAGTGATCGTAATGATCGTGAGGAAGGTATCTGCAATTCCAGCTTTACTCACTGGAGCCCTTTTGGGAGGACTTTTCGCCGTTATTTTTCAGCCAGAAATAGTCAGATTGATCGCAGCGGAAAATGCATCCTATGCCTATCAGAGTTTCAAAGCAGTAATGATGTCATTGTACGGAGAAATCAGCATCACTACTACCAATGACGTAGTGAATGAATTATTAATCACCAGCGGAATGGGTGGAATGATGAATACCATTTGGTTGATTATTGCAGCGATGGTGTTTGGCGGTATTATGGAGGAAAGCGGTATGTTGAGAGTTTTGGCTGAGGCGATCATCCGTAAAGTGCACAGCATAGGTTCTTTGATAGCATCTACTGTTGTTACTTGTGTTTTCTTTAATATCACAACCTCCGATCAGTACCTGGCGATTTTGGTGCCAGGCAGAATGTATGCAGACGTGTATAAGAAAAGAGGACTAGCTCCCGAAAATCTAAGTAGAACCTTAGAAGATTCAGGAACTGTCACCTCTGTTTTAGTGCCGTGGAACACCTGTGGAGCTACTCAGGCTTCGGTGTTAGGGGTAGCTACTTTGACTTATGCGCCCTATTGTTTTTTTAACGTTATAAGCCCCTTTATGACCATTCTTTATGGTTATTTCAAAATTGGGATCTCTTATTACGATGAAGTAGAAGAAGAAACGTTGGTATGATTCCATTTAAGATTACGAAAGAAGAGGTAAATTCACTTTCACTGGGACAGTTCGAGGGAGAGATGTTTTTAATCGATAAAATTGAAGATGTTGAGGAGGTGGCGGACTTTCTTGTGCAGCAGCGGTTAATTGGTTTTGATACTGAGACTAAGCCCGCATTTCAAAAAGGAGTGACGAATCAGGTTTCTTTGCTTCAGCTTTCTACCTCTACTCAGGCTTTTCTCTTCAGACTGAATAAGATTGGCTTTCCGGATTCTATTCGTAGTATTTTGGAAAAAGAAAGTATAGTCAAAGTTGGAGCAGCGGTTCATGACGACATTAAAGGACTTGCAAAACTCACGGACTCTTTTTATCCCAACTCATTTTTTGATTTGAACGATGAGTTGAAACGAGTGGGGTTTATCAATATTGGCGTGCGCAATCTCTGTGCTATGGTGCTTGGCATTCGCATTTCTAAGTCAGAGCAAGTATCGAATTGGGAGGCGGAAACATTGACTACCAAACAGCAACGCTATGCTGCTACGGACGCATGGGGATGTTTGGAGATCTTCAAAAAACTCAAATCGGAGGGTTATTTGGATGAACTCTTTAACCAATAGTTAGCTTGAGACCGTCAATTTCTTCCAGAGAAGCGACGATTAACTCTTCCAATCCTTTCCTGAATTCCAAGGTCATCTGGCAGTCCAGGGTCATCTTTTGAGAAGTAATTTCCAGTTCGTAGGTCTTGATAAGTTTCATTACATCGTTCATGACAGGGTATGGAAAATGAATAGCTACGGAAGTCTTGACCTGTTTTTCTACGATTTCATTTTCTTCGATAGCCATCACGGCTGAAGTTTTATAAGCTTGGATCAAACCACCCATTCCGAGTTTGGTGCCACCAAAATACCGGACGACTACAATCAACACATTGGTTAGGTTATTAGATCGGATTTGTCCTAAAATAGGATCTCCTGCGGAATGGTTAGGCTCCCCATCGTCATTGGCTCTGAATTGTTCCCCATCTTTACCCAGCATCCATGCGAAGCAATGATGCCTGGCGTCATAATATTTCTTGCGAAGGTCAGCCAAGTGAAGTTTGATTTCCTCCTCGTTTTTCACGGGAAAAGCAAAGTAAAAAAACTTACTTCCTTTGTCTTTGAACATTCCTTCGCTGCTTCCGGAAAGGGTAAAAAATGTATCTTCGAATGCAGACTCTTCTCCGAGATCGGACATGGATTGGAGGGTGTAGATGAGCAGCGAATTTAGAAAATTAACATTTGTGTAACAGGTAATCCACTTGATTTATCTTAATTTTAACAAGAGTAATTCAGTAATGTAATCATCCGTTAGGATATCAGAGGCCTTAGATTCTTTCCTCATCAGGATGGAAGACCGATGAACGAAGTGGCCTCACTTAGTATGATTTACATTTACTAGATTGCTTTCGCTCTTTACAGGTAGAGAAGCTGATAGTCACAAATAGTAAAATGCACCACTTTAATACCGCCCAAAAGCCCTATGCCTTTACCCTTCCAGGTAGTTCCACTGCAAGAGGAAATCTCCACTTCTGGGAAAATCTCGCACTTTTTCCAGATGGGATTCAGCGATGCTTTTGGATATCTGGAGTGCAACCGGGAGAAACACGTGCAACTCATGCTCACTGGCAAGAGTCTCAGGTGATCGTGGCCGTAGCTGGTACTATTCACTTAGCGATTCAATCTGTTCAGGGAGAGCACTTTGATTTTGAGCTTTCTTCTTCAGGACAAACCGTGTTTATACCGCCTTTGAATTGGTTAGTTGCGAGTTTTTCACCAGAGGCTGTGCTTCTTGGGATGTCAGATCGGGCATTTTCAGAAGAGGATTATATCAGAGACTTAGATTATTTTGAACAACTTCAGCAAAGAACCTCGTGATTCTCATCGCCTTCGGGTGACTTCTGCATTGGTGCAGAAGAAGGATTATTTTCTAAGTAATTTCCCTTATGATGGTTTTTCATCTGAGCTGGATTTCTTTTGGGAGAAAAATCAAAAAATCAAAGCTAGTATCACCTTTGTACTATCTGATTCGGGGTTGGCTCTGTCTCTTCCTCAAGTGCCGTTTGGAGGGTTTTGGACGGAATCGAACCTAAGTTCTGCTTCATTGGAAGCATTTATTTTGGCACTGATAACAGAAATGAAGAGTCGTGAGATTAGATCAATTTCCCTGACTCAACCCCCTAAGCCTTACAATTCTCAGACTGATCTAGTGAATTACTTGTTGTTTAAAAATGGCTTTAAACAGACTAAAGTCCTCAGTCACCAATTTTTCATTGGAAAAAAGAAAATCAAGAAGTTGGTACAAAGGGAGTCCGTTAAATTTCAAAAGGGCATCAAGGATTCCGGGTTGAAAATTAGTTCTTCCTCCATTTCTAATTTTGGATTTCTGGAAGCGATCCGAACCTGGAATGTGCAGCGAGGCTATGATGTAGCTATCGACGAAAATAGGATTGTGCAGCAAGTGTCAGCTTATCCTGAGCGGTACTTTTTGATCACGGTCAGCCAACATGACGTGGCGATTGGATATTCGCTTGCCGTCCAACTTACCAGTGATTCGCTGTATTATTTTCTTTCAGCGATGAATCCCAAAACTACCACCAAGAACGGCGGGCAACTTATGGTAAACGAATTGTTTCGCCTAGCCTTGGATCTACGGGTGAACTTTATTGATTTGGGTTCATCGGACCTTGAGGCAGGTGCAAATCATAGCTTGTTATTTTTTAAGTCGCGCTTCGCAAATGACTTTTCCAACAAAGTCACTTGGATAAAGGAATTGTGAAATGATAAATACTGATCAAGTAAGTGTTATTTGCATAGCTTACAACCACGAGAAATGGATTGAAAAGGCGTTGGAAAGTGTCGCTCAGCAGGATCATTCCTATAAGGAATTAATCATCGTCGATAATGGAAGTGCTGATCACACGCTGGTCAACATTCGGAATTGGGTGGCGAGATATTCTGGAAAACTTCCGATTGCGGTGATTGCCAAACCTATCTCTGTGCCCTATTGCGCCCTTTTCAACGAAGTCCTCAAGCAGGCTACGGGTGAATTCATCGTGGATCTTTCTGGGGATGATTTTCTGTATCCGCAGCATCTTTCTCTTTCTGTAGCCAGATTGCGGCAGGTGCCCGTAGCAGCATTTGTTTTCTCAAATGCTACTTTATCTGAAGAAAATGGCGATCAGGAAATGTACTATCAGGACAACGATATTTCCACTTTCAAGGACCAGGTTTTAGGAAGAGAATTTTATGAGGTTTTGATTAGAAAAAGTTTTATTTCTTCTCCTACAGTAGTGTTTAGAAGTCAGATGCTCAGACAGGAAGGTGGCTATGATGCGTCCCTTTCTTATGAGGATTTTGATATTCAGATTCGGCTTACGAGTAAGTACCCCGTTGTCTTTTCTGATCATATCGGTATTTATAAGCGAAAGCATGCGAATTCGCTTTCTGCTCAGCAGTACCGTCGCTATAGATCTGTGATGCTTCCCAGCACACTCAGAATTTGTGAGAAAATTAGGGATATAAACACCTCCTTAACTGAGAAAAGTGCGCTTAAAACGCGCGTGATTTTTGAATTGAAGCATGCGCTATGGTCTGCAAACTTTGACGTGGCACAGGGTTTTGTAGCTCTGGCGAAAGAGTTGGAAGTGGAGGGGGTAGAGTTTCGCCTGTATAGACTTTGGCTTTGGCTTAAGCTGGATATTTCTTGGCTTTATGTCCAGTTGACCTGACTAGCCGACTACTACCTCGATGAATGGAGGTTTGGAGAAATATTTTTGCCCGATATCCAATATGTCTTCCGCATTGAATTTCTTCAGATAGCTTAACTTTTGGGTGAAATAATCGAAGTTCATTCCCGAATGGTGCACTGCTTTGAACCGATCAATTAGATCGAAGGAAGTACTGAATTGCTTGAGCATTTGACCAATGAGGTAATTTCTGACTACCTCGAGTTCGTCGGCATCTAGTGCTACTTCTGTCAACAGTTTGATTTCATGGTAGATTTCTTGGATTACCTCAGGATAAAATGCCTTTTTGACATCTGCGGCAATTACCCAATAGTTGGCATCTCCGATTTCGGCCAGAGATGAGTAAATCCCATAGGTGTGTCCTTTGTCCTCTCGGATGTTTTTGATGAGCCTGGAACCAAAGTATCCTCCCAATATTGTATTGAAAACAGTCAATCCTATGAAGTCAGGATGGTTTTTTGGGATGGACCAGCTACCGATGCGAATGCTGCTTTGAACTGAATTTGCTCTTGGTTCTGTCACTGCCAGCAGGGTATTTACTGCTGGGAGAAGGGTAGGCTCAGCAATGGGGCGATTAGGCAATTTTTCAAAATCAAGAATTAGCCCATCCAGTTCATCCGGAGTGAAATTTCCGGTGATGAAAATCTCCAGATCCTGCCAAAGCATAGTTTCATAATAAGAAACCAAGAGCTCTCGTTGGATTTGATCTACATGAATTTCTTCGGCTTCTATTCCATAAGGGTGATTAGCTCCAAATAGGCATTTTGAGAAAATTTTGCTAGCTCTGGAAGAAGTTCTTTCTCGTTCTAACTGCAGGGTGAGTCTTCGTTGAGACTTCCTTTTTTCCAGCATTTCCTCCGGAAAAGTCGCAGTGGTAAATAAAGAAAGAAACTCTTCTAAAACGTTGTGAAGGTGTTTTTTGGTAGAAAGAAGCCCGAGACCTTCGTGCGCAAAAGTTAAAATAGGATGAACTTCAGAAGCATAAAAGTCAAAGAATTCGGCTATTTCTCCGGCACTTTTCTGGGTTGTTCCTTCCTGTAGCATTTGCAGTGTGAAGGACGGAACTAAGGTATGGTCAAGAGGCAGAGTGGCTCGATGACCTTTGCAAGTCACATCGATTTTGACGGCATCTAATCCAGGAGTGGGGATGAAAAAGAACTTTGCTCCATTGGAAAGTTTATATTCGGATGGAGGCAATAGTTCAAAATCCTCAGGAACCTTAAATTCCGGAGCTTTTGACCTGTCTAGTAACATTTTTTTAATTGGTGATATTGTACATCAAAGTGAACCTCAGCGTTTCAGCAAGTGGATTGTTTTGCTTTTGAGGTACTAAGTAGGAGAAGTCAAACCCAAGTCGTTTCAGGTCAAATCCAACACCCATCGTGAAGTATTGTCTTCCCCCCTTATTTGGGTTCTCATAAAAATAGCCAGTGCGTAAAGCGAATTTTTCAGCGTAATTATATTCCACACCAAAAGAAATCATGATTTCTTGCATTTCCTCAGAGAATCCTCCAGGAGCATCTGCGAAGGAGCCAAACATGCCGGAGAGCAAAGGGCGATTAGGATCTTTTCCTTGCGCTATCACCAAGTTGTCATTTTCATCTGTCTCTAATGTACCATCTTCATTAGTCGCATAGATAGGCGGTGTAGGAACCAAGAGTTTATTGAGATCCAAAGCGAAAGTTAATTTGTTCACTGGGTCTAATTCAATCGAATAGGCCGTTCCAACTTTCAGGTTGGTTGGGATATAATCCAGATCATCTGCGGAATTGTAGGTGATTTTCGGGCCAATATTCGAGATGTTTATACCCCATGAGAAATTGGCATCTTTTGCGCCAGCATAAATCGGCTTAGAGTAGTAAAGTCCTACGTCCGTGCCTACACTTATTCCTGCTTTGGCTTCTGATCCGCCTACAGATGAAATATTTCCCGAAAGATTCGAATAGATAAATCGGGCTGATATACCTAGTCCTAAATAGTTAGAAAGTTTTCTGGAATAAGTACCGCCAATTGCAATATCACGTGGGTTGAATTCTCCAAGATCTTGACCGTTTCCATCGGTCAACTGTATGTCGCCCATGTTGAAATAGCGAAGGTCAAATCCAAAGGCGGAGACTTCATCTATCCTGAAAAAACCTGTTAGATAACTTAGTGACATATCGTTCACGAGCTTGCCAAGCCAAGGCGAATAGGAGAGTGAAAATCCCATGTCATCTTCTATGAATGCTAGACCGCCAGCATTCCAATGTGCTGCGCTTCCATCAGGAGAAAGTGCCACTCCCACATCACCCATACCCGAGTGCCTAGAATCTGGTGCGAAATTCAAAAATGGAACTGCGGTGGTGATTACTCTTCGATCAGGATCTTGACCGGATATAATAACGCTGTTCTGCGCATAGGCAGATAAAGTAGCCAGGGTAAAAACTGCAAGAAGTAAGTTCCTCCTATTAAATATGGCTATTTTTTTCATTGAATCACGATTAGTCCGCTCACTGAATCTGTTGAATTATCAAGTTCTGACTGAAGCGTTATTTTGTAAATATAAGTTCCTTTTGCTGGATATTTGGTTTGACTTTGTAAAAAAAGCCAAGACAAATCCTCTAAGTGGGCGTCAGCTTTCACTAAACGCTTGCTTTCTGAAAATAGTATCTTGCCGTCCGTTTGGTAAACAGCAAGTACGAGATTTATGTTTTCTCCAGGCCGATTATGCTCTAGTTCGAAATGACTCTCAACTTGAGTTGGGTTTGGGTAGGTTTTATAGGATAGGATTTGAAATTTATCGCTTCCTTCTACAATAATTTCCTGCTCGAGCTTACTAGAATTTCCTAAGTTATCCCAAGCTCGGATAGTTACCAAATTCCTGCCTTCATTTAATCCTGTAAGTCTAAAATTCACTTTTCCGGAGGTGAACGTACCATTTTCTGCTTCAAAATAATTGTTCAATCGCAGTGGTGGATCTTGATTTATTTGGACGGTGAGATTTTCGGCTGGCAAAAGCCCTGAAATATTTATCCCGCTTGAGTCATTAAAAGCGGCTTCCATCAAAATAGAACTGGTGGGGAAGATATAGGGAGCTGACCCTTTTCCTCCAAACAATGCTGTGATTACTGGGCCATCAAGATCTTCTGGGGAATTTTCGGATACGCCACCTATCAATGGTTTTGCCAGTCCGTAAGCTTCCCAATTCCGTTCCTTATGTTCTCCCAGTATCCGGACACTGCCTTCGTCAACTTCTAGATTAATATTCTTTGGCACTATCATCTTTCCTCGGATAATGCCTGAAGTGATGGATCCTGTTCCTTTGAAAAGTAAGCTGCTCTCTTCTTGAAATTTCACCGCAGCACTTTCATCACCCAGGGTTTGACTTGTCGCGGGTTTGTCATATAGTTCTATTCGATAGGTCCCAGTAAAACTGCTTGCCACTCCACCTGTAGCTGAATTCTGTACCTCCGCTTCGAAACTGACTTCCTGAAGTGCGGTAAGTGTGTCTATAGAGTTTTGGTTTTCAGGATCTGTAAATGAGGTGAACACAATGTTAAATTCTGTAGTGGCTAACTTCATGCTGGGATCTGCCAACAGACTGAAATTACGATTGAGCGATCCGTTTAGACTTTGGTTTTTGGTGTTTTTAAAAATATTCCCCAAGTCTTGGCTCAAGCCATTTTCCATTCTAAAAACTTCTGAGATGAAGGCTTCATTGAGTGAGAAATTCACACTGCTGAACACTGGTCTGCCGGTTGTCAATAGTCCAATCGCTCCCTTATCCGGAATGATGAGTAGTTCTTCAGCGGCAGATCGAATAAAAGGGCTATCGTGACGCCCAAACTCGCAGGTGGCCGTCATCCACAGCGCCAATTGCTCTTGCTTAGCCCAGTTGGGGATGTCAGAAGTCAGGAAAACTTCCTCAGCAGTAAGCGTGGTAGCATTACCATGACCTATGTAGTTCAGCAGTAAAGTGCCACGTTGGAGAATTTCTTCCAAGGCAGATTTTGCTTGTGGAGAAGATTGTATATCTCCAGTTTTCTCTTGCTCAAATCTGTCTAAGTAAAACTTCTGCTGCTTGTATTGGGGATGATTTCTAGCCAAAAAACCTGAATGCGCTTCTGAATCTCGCAGGTGGATATTGTTGTCCCCATCATCGGCGAATAAAGTCACTGTTTTTTTCCAGTCACCAGGTTTAGGGTCGTTTTCATAGTCTATGATTTTGTCAATGACTATCCTGGCTTCTTGGGTATTAATCACCGGTAATCTTCCCACCCCTATTTGCATCAGTTCGTCTCCAGCCCGGCTTTCCTCCCAATACCCCTGACCAAATTCCAGCAGGGAAAAATAATCATCCGAGCTGAATGTTGTAAGTGGATTCAGGCTATTTCTACTCGTATAAATAGGGACCAGGTTAGGTCGCCCTCCGAGTTTTCCTTGGTAGTCAAAAGTCCCTTTTCCAAGGATTAAGACGTTTTTGAGTTTTGCTCCCTGATGAAAATGCCAAGCGATGTAATTTCGGATGGCGCTAAGATCTCGATTGCCGTACCCAAATCCCTCGTAGATATCTTCGAGATAGGCTACTTCGGTGTAGATTCCTATCCCGATTTTATGCAGGCTTAATTTTTCAGCTGATTTGCTAAAGCTCTTAGGTGCGATGATCAGTAGGTCAGGCCAACTGGACTGGGACCTGAGGCTCAGGTTTGCGGCCTGCAATTGGGTGATTTCTTCAGTATCATTTTCGTTGAAAACCACCAGTTTTTGGACTGAAAAAGTTGCTTCAGGGGAGAAATTGATGGCTTTAGGGCCATAAAAATCACTCACTTCCCAGATTGATAATCCGGCTTTTTGCCCCAAAGAAATTGATGATCTTTCATCCAAGGTATAAATTCCTTTATCTAGTTCATCACTCGCATGGGGCACGCCTATTCCTAGGTATTCAAAATAACCTGCGTCATTTTGGTTTGATGCTTGGAAAGAGATTCTCAAGCGGTCAATTTTATTTCCAGCTGGAATAAAACGCTCATTCAGCTCTTTTTCTTCTCCCTTGACGCTATAGGTGCTGGCGGGAATTCCCTCAAAAAGAGTTTCAGTGACAATCAAATCATCAGCAGACCAGGAAATTTTGGAAGAGGAACTCGCTCTCGCCATTATTTTGCCAGCGATCTTCCATTCAGCTGTGGTCGAAGTAGTCAATGGAAACGCATAACCCCGAGTGATCCCTGGTGCAACCGCTCTAGAGTACCAGGCTCTGCCAGAATTCAGGATATTGTTTTCAGCTTCCTTCAGCCAATTCCATTGATATAGGATCGCTGGTTTTTCTTCGCCAGGTTCTCCATTTAGGGTTTGGATTCTTTTGGGATTTTGAGAAAAACCGATCAAAAAGCTAATGGAATCAGAGAATTGATTGGGATAAAAGTGGATTTTATCATCCGTGTATTCATAGCTATCAGGTGAAGCTAGGTAGAAGTAGAGATTCCCGTCTTTTTCCAAGCTAGGGATTTCCTGCAATTCTAGATTCTCGCGTTGCAACAACTGGGGTAGCATCCCGGGATAGCCGAAAACGGCAATCTGACTCAAGGAAGCAGCACCCAGTTTTTGGGCTTGACTGGCACTTAATTTATAGACTCCTTCCTCGGAGATTTTAAACTTGAAAAATGAGTTTTGACCTGAAGCAACTTCCATCAGCAAAAAGCTGAAAAGTAAAAAGAATATACGCTTTTGGTAGCTAGGTCTCATTCAGGACTAATGATGTTTTCTGCCACGGAGAGACCGAGGTAGGCTAGGATGAGGATAGGGATTCCTGCCAGACCAAAAGATAACAGGAGTAAAAGCCCGATAGATATCAGTGCATAGCGGAATTTATTAGCTGCAAAACTGTAGGATTTGAATTTCAGTGCGATCAGAGGAAGCTCTACGAGTAATAAAATGGCAAATAGCCAAGCGATACCAATCAGGAAAAATGGTGAGGTGAGCCAAGTTCCTACAGAAGGCCATTGGATTGCAAAGTAAGGAAGTGTGCTAATAAACAGCGCATTTGCTGGGGTTGGGAGCCCTATAAACTTGTCGCTTTGCCGCGTATCTAAGTTGAACTTGGCTAAGCGCATCGCTGATAGAAGAGGGACGATCAAAGTCAAATAAGGTAGCCATTCTATTTCTGTGCTCACTTTGGTCATTTGAAATAGGATCATCCCCGGAAGTACACCAAAAGACACCAAATCTGCCAAGGAGTCAAGTTGCTTTCCAAGCTCTCCCTGCACATGGAGTAACCTTGCTGCAAATCCATCAAAAAAATCAAATACGGCAGCAAATAAGATAAAGTAAGCCCCAGAAACGATGTTACCATTGATCACCCAAATAATTCCTATTACCCCAGAAAGAAGGTTTAAGAGCGTGAGGGAATTTGGTATATGTGATTTGATTTTCAAGGTCTTGCGTTTTGGCCCACAAATGGGTTATGAATTTTTTCGAAGGCTATGGTCGTCTCAGGCCCATGGCCGGGATAAATAATTGTTTGGTCTGGAAGCGTGAAAAGCTCTGACTTTATTTTGCTCAGAAGTAGTTCGTGGTCTCCACCTGGAAGATCCGTCCGACCTATACTTCCTCTGAAAAGCGTATCTCCGGCTATGCACTGATAGGTAGCTTCATGATAAAATACCACATGACCTGGCGCATGTCCGGGGACAAAGATGATTTTCAGAACTTCCTCACCCACCGTAATTTCCGCACCTTCTTCCAGAAATTCATCTGCTTCACTGTTTTCATAACCAGCAAAACCATAATTGGAAGCATAAGTTTCTACTGCCTTCAAGACTTGAGCTTCGTTCTCATGAATAAGTAGCTGAACGCCAAAGGTCCGCTTTGCCCAAGCATTACCCAAAACATGGTCTATGTGGCAGTGTGTATTGAGCAATTGAGTAATACGAATGTTCTTCTCAGTCAAAAAGTCCAGTAATTCTTTTCGCTCTGCGAGATCAAAGCAGCCAGGATCGATTAACGTTCCGTGGCCTTTTTCATCATAAAGCAAATAGGTATTTTCTTGAAAAGGGTTGAATGTAAAAGACTTAATATGAAGCATGTGAAATGTATGTCTGTAATCGAACAAAATAAGGAATTAAACCTTTATTTTGGGCTATGGAAATTGATTTTTTGCTCATAGGACAGGGACTAGCCGGTACTGCGCTGGCCTATAGACTGAAGCAAGCTGGCAAGAAAATAAAGATAATCGATCAGCCTGGAGCGAATAATTCCAGCAGGGTGGCTGCGGGACTTTTCAATCCGGTGACAGGTCGTAAAATGGTGAAAACGTGGAAAGCTGATTCACTTTTTCCAGTAATCAAGCCATTCTACAAAGAACTGGAAAAGCTGACGGATAGAAAATTTCTTACAGAAAAAGCTATCTATAGACCCTTTTTGACTATCGAAGAACAGAATGAATGGATGGGGAACAGTGCTGATCCTGGTTTTGAAGCGTATTTGGAGCAAATTTTTTCGGACAGCCAATCTGAGCATTTAAAAGATCCGTATGGTGGAGTGATGCTTCGTAATTCCGGTTGGCTTCATATCAATAATCTGCTAGATGCGATGGCTTCGTATTTCAAGGAAGAGTTGCTACTAGAGCGTTTTGATGAAGATTCACTGAAGAGGGAAAATGAATTCTGGAACTATAAAGAGATAAAAACAAAGTCAGTAGTTTATTGTAACGGCTTGGGGGCAATGAATTCCAGGTTTTTCAATTATCTTCCCTTTGCACCGGTCAAGGGGGAAATAGTAGAAGTGAAGCAGGATTTCACGCCAGATTATGTGGTGAATCGAGGAGTGTTTAGGGTTCATCTGGGGGAAGGTGTTCACCGAGTGGGCTCTACCTACACCAAGCATGATTTGGATGTAGGGGCTACGGAAGCCGCGAAAAAGGAAATTTTGGATAAATTGACAGAACTGGTAAAGTTGCCGGTACAGGAAACGGTCAGTCATAGAACAGGAATAAGACCTGCTACGCGAGATAGAAAACCGTTTTTGGGAAAACATCCTGCCGAGCTTGGCGTTTATCTATTCAATGGTTTTGGGGCTAAAGGTGTTTCACTGATTCCCTATTTTTCTGAACAAATGGCAGAATATCTTTTAAATGATAAGGCCATCGATTCAGAAGTGGACATAGCTCGGTATTTTAATTATATTTAAAAACATCTTTCAGCAAATCGAATGCGATATCACCTCTTCCGAATTTTAGTTTTTGCTGGGTTATGGTTGAATTCCTTTTTTGCCGTCGCCCAATTTGACCAAGAGCGATTTGGTAAAAATAGAATACAGCATAAGCAGTTTGAATGGTATTACTATTCCTCTAATAATTTTGAGGTGTACTACTATGATCGCGGCGGAGCTAACGCTAAAATGGCGATTGACTATCTAGAAAGTGAGTTTAATCGCATAACGCAGATGATAGGCTATGTTGCCTATACCAAGCCTAAAATTTACATTTATAATTCCCCTGAGGAGCTTTTGCAAAGCAATGTAAACCTTAATAAGGAAGAATATAACGAGCAAGGACAGACTAATTTCAATAGGTTATTGGCAGAAATCGCCTACAAAGGCGAGGTGGATCAGTTCAAAGAAGATATCATCTATGGCACGGTGAAAGTAATCATAGAAGAGATGCTTTACGGATCTTCTGTGTCAGATGCCTTCCAATCCAACCTTACCAACAGCTTTCCAGAATGGTATGTAGATGGTATAGCTTTGTATTTAGCCAAGGGCTGGAGTCGAGAAATGGACGATTACATTCGCCATTATTTCGAAGAAGATGAAACGCCTAAAATCCTAAAGCTTAAGGAAAAAGAAGCCGCTCTAGTTGGTCAATCGGTGTGGAATTACATAGCCGAGCGATATGGCAGAAGGTATGTGTCCAGTGTACTGAATCTTTCTAGAATCAACAGAAACGAAGAAAATAGCATCGCCAATACGGTGGGGCTGAGCTTCAAGACTTTCACGGAAGATTGGAAAAAATATTATTTAGATATTAATAAGCAGGTTTCTTCTACATTCAGAGAGCCAAACAGAGAGGCTGCTGTAGCAGAGACTTCTCCCAAATTTATTGGCGCGATCAACGACATCAAATTCAGTCCGGACGGGTTGAATTTGGCCTATGTGATCAATAACGGAGGAAAATACAAAGTTCAGGTGAGGGAATTGAGTTCTGGCCGGGAGCAAACGATTTTCGCCGGAGGAACCTCGCTTCAAGATCAAGAAGCTAACTTCACCTCACCCATTATTGCATGGAGGGATTCAGCCAATATTGCTATTGCATCATTTAAAAGAGGTTTTACTACTCTTAGACTCCGATCTTTGGATGGTTCCAATCAGGATAAGATTTTCTTGAGAAATATCACTCAGATTCTAAGTCTTGATTTTAATAGCACAGGTAAGAATATGGTTCTCTCTGCGATTTCCAATGGGAAATCAGACATATATACACTCAATGCAAGAGGTGCCGGGAGGCGATTGACCAACGATTCATTTGATGAATTGACGCCTGTTTTCTTAAATGATTCCACGATTATCTATTCTTCGAACGCTACCAGTTTGCCTGATTCGGTCATGGGGAAGAATTTGGAATTGACGTCATTGCCTGACTATTATAATCTATATATGGTGGAAGTGACAGATACGGTAGTCACGAGGCAGTTGACCAATTCAAATAGCAAAAATATCAGGCCAAAAAAGGTAAATAACAACACGATCGTTTACCTCTCTGATCTCAGCGGCATCAATAACCTGATGCGAATGAATATAGGCAATCAGGTTTCTAATCAGATTTCTGCCTACAATAAAAGTATAGAGGCTTTTGATGTGAATAGTCGAATGAATAAAATAGCTTATTCAGTTCGGGATGGGAGAGAGAGCTTTTTGATTGTAGAGGGATTTTCTAATTCGGATCAATTTACTCCGAGCACGCCTAGGGTACAACTTCAGCAAGCTAAGAGCTTGAATGAGCGTATGGCAGCAAGAAGATTATTGGAAGAGAAGGCAGCTAAAGAAGTCATATCACAGACGACTATTGCATCAGTTCCTCAGGAAACGCCACTGGTGAATCTCGATACTATTGCAAAAAACACCACTTCATCCATCGATCTTAAAAGGTTAAGTTTTGAGTCAAAAAATGGAATCAATACAGATAACTATACCTTCGATACCATACCAGCCAATCTTAATGCACCAGCAGTAGTATCATCTGCTGAATCCAAGTCCAATTTACTGGAGACTTTTAGAAAGCAGAGTCTTCAAAAAAGAGTGACAGGACCGAGGGAGATGGAACCGCAGTTTTTTATTAATACCATCAATACACGATTTGTAGTGGATCCATTGAGAGGCTTTGGTCTAGGGTTCACTGGCAAAATGACGGATTTGCTCGATAATCATTCTTTCCATGGAGGGGTGATGACTACACTTGACTTTAGATCGGGGGGAGATATTTTCTTTGAATATGAGTATTTAAAGAGTAGAGTAGATTTCAAAGGAAGGTTTGATCGCAAAACTGTCCGTGTGGACGAGAGTGATATTACCTTCCAGAAATATGTGTTGACAAAAATTGAAGCAGGATTTTCTTACCCGTTTAATGCTCATTCAAAAATTTCTGTTTCGCCCTTTTTAGCAAAAACCCAATATTTCAATCTAAACCCAGACTCACTTATTTTTGGACAGGTTGAGGATCAAAATGAATTTACAGTAAACTATGTTGGTGGAAATGCTGAATTTGTTTACGATCGTACGCAGCCATTTGGGCTCTATTCGCAGACAGGTTTTAAAGCGAAAATCGGCTATACGCAATACCAATCCTTTAACCATAAAGAGCGCTCTTTCAGTAATTTTTATCTTGACTTAAGAGAATATTTCCCGATCCACAAGAATATAGTTTTGGCTGCAAGATTATATGCCGGATCTTTTATGGGCAATAATCCACAGACCTACATGCTTGGTGGAATGGATAATTGGTTGTTCAATGAGTTTTATAGACCACCATCCAATAGACCTGAGGCATCTCCTATTCGTAACCCAACTGGCGTCGAAAATTCAAATATTCTTTTTGCTGATTTCGTGGATTTGAGAGGGTATGATTACGATGAGATAAGAGGAAGAAATATGGTTACATTCACCACAGAGCTAAGAATTCCTATTTTCTCCTATTTGACGAGAGGAAATATCACATCTAATTTTATCCGGAATTTTCAGCTAATTGGTTTTTATGACATAGGTTCTGCTTGGAACGATTCTGCTCCGTGGGAGCGAATCAATGATCAGAATACTGAAGTGATTAATACAGAGGGATCTCCTTTTGTGATCACGCTGAATAATTTCAATAACCCTTGGCTTCAAAGTTATGGCGCTGGCCTACGAACTGTTTTGCTTAATTACTATGTCAAATTTGATGTGGCCAGACCAATTCGAAATTATGAAGCAGAAGACTTAAAGTTCTATGTAACTTTGGGCTTCAATTTCTAACAATACCTTTATTATGATCAAATCAATGACCGGTTTCGGAAATGCCGGATTTGAAGATGAGCGAATGGTTATCCAAGTGGAAGTCCGCACGCTCAATTCAAAATTTTTGGATCTTTCCATACGAAGTCCCAGACAGTTTAACGACAAGGAGCTGGAGATTAGAAATTTGGTTCAATCTATTTTAGATCGCGGTAAAGTGAGTGTTTCGATAGAGTTCCAGTCCAAAGGATCTGCTGAAATGCCCGTGAGCATCAATGAGGATCTTTTCAATTTATTTTATCAAAAATATAAAAGTCTTGCTTTCTCTGTCCAAGGGGATGCTCAGGACTTGTTCAAGCTCGCATTGCAGTCTCCAGGCGTGATCACACAAGTAACAGGGGAGCAGCGTGATGACCAGGCTGATTGGGATGAAATTAAGAAAGTCTTGACCCTAGCCTTGACCAAATGTGATTCCTTCAGGCAAGATGAGGGAAATTCGCTGGAGGAAAAGCTTCAGGGAAATATCAAGACCATTGCAAATGGCCTTAGTAAAATTGAAGCAGAGGAGGGAAATCGAAAGGAAAGAATTAAGCAAAAGATCAGGAATCACTTCAATGACTGGCTAGATGAAAATTCATTTGATGCAAATCGTTTTGAGCAGGAGTTGATTTACTATTTTGAGAAACTCGACATTACGGAGGAGATTGTAAGGTTAGAAACTCACTTGAAGTATTTTGCCAAGTGTTTGAACGAGGAGACTAGCCAAGGCAAAAAACTTGGATTTATATCTCAAGAAATAGGAAGAGAAATTAATACGATTGGCTCCAAAGCAAATGATGCTGAAATGCAAAAACATGTCATTCTGATGAAGGATGAGCTGGAGAAAATAAAGGAACAAGCATTGAATGTGTTATAGAAAAAGGGGCTTTTGAAGTCCCTTTATTTTTTATAGCAGAATTTATCGGTTAGTTCAGTCGGAATCGAATCGGCATAGTCATTCTAGATCTCACAGGTCGTCCCCCGATTGTTCCCGGGTTCCAGTTGGGAGAATTCTCTATGACTTCTTTAGCGATTTCATCACAGCCTCCGCCTATAGTTCTGACTAGCTCTAAGTCTTGGATCGATCCGTCAGTATTGACCACAAAGCGTACGATCACCATTCCCTCAATTCCCATTCTTTTTGCCTGAGATGGGTAGTTGAGATTTTTATTGAGGTAGGCATACCAAGCGTCCATTCCTCCTTTAAACATGGCCTGCACATCCACAAAGTCATTGATTTTGTCTATTTTTTCTACTATCGGGGCTTCCGGTATATACACTTCAGGGATGATCGTATTCTCAGTGGTATTGAGATCTAGGGTGATGTCAGTCAGTTTCTCGATGGTGATGTCATCAGGCTTGATTATCACTTCGATGGCAGCGGGCGGTGGTGGCGGAGGGGGAGATTGTATGGTCACAGGAATATCCAGCTCATCCCAATCATCTTCCATTCCATCAAACGTTTTGATCAGTACTTGATCATAAGCTTTCCATTCGAAAGCCACCAAAACTGTAGTGAGACTTAGGACAAGCCCCAAATTAAACAAAGTGCCCGACCATCTTCTCAGGTCAGACGTTGGATGTTTTTTGTGTTCCATGAGTGTATTGGTTAAGGTTAGAAAAACTTCTCTAAAAATTTACACTACATAACTCGCTGGTACTAATCCTATAACACTATTTAACTAAGCTAAAAGTTGTTAAAAATCAGGCAAAAAAAAGACCCGATTGCTCGGGTCTCTTGTATTGCTATCGGATTAGCTCAATTTGAATCTAATTGGTAATCTCATACGAGTACGTACTGGACGTCCTCGCTGCTTACCTGGAGTCCATTTAGGTGCGTTACTTACCACTTTTACAGCTTCTTCATCGCATCCACCGCCGATTCCTCTCAACACGTCAACGTCTTGAATAGAACCATCAGTGTTTACTACGAATACCACGATTACTGATCCTTCGATACCCATTCTTCTCGCTTGAGTTGGGTACTTTAGATTTTTAGAAAGATACTGGTTCCAAGCTGACATTCCCCCCGGAGGCTCCGGCTGAGTTTCTACCACGTCAAAGATCACATCTACTTTCTCTTCAACTGGAGCTGCAGCGATTACTACTTCTTTGATAACCGTTTTTTCTTTCACATCCACATCGAAGTTCACTTCGATTTTTTCCTCGATCTCTACTTCATCAGGAATCTCCTGAATAATAGGCTGCTCGATTGGAGGTGGAGGTGGTGGAGGTGGCTGCTCAGTGATAGGAATATCTAGCAACTCTTCGAAGTTATCAGTTACTTGACCAAGGTCTTTCAACGCACCATCGTCAAATGACTTCCACTCGAAGGCAGCAAGGGTAGCACCTACAGCTATTGCCAAACCAAGATTCATAAACATTCCTGTTTTCTTGGTTAGATCAGCGCTGGGAGTCTTTTTTGCTTCCATGATGAAGTTTAGTTATAAAGGTTAAATTTTTCTACTTTTTCAGAGTAACAATTCTAATAATTTAAAGGCACTAATCCAAACCAATACGGTTGGTCGGAATCTTAAAATATGCTAATAATCCTGTTAATCCGCCTATTTCGTTGACAATCATGTCCATATAGTCGAAAGAGCGGAAGGGAATATACAGTTGTGCACCTTCTAAAACTACACCTGCGGCTACCCCAAAAATCAAATAGTTGCTAAGAACTCTGCCTTGGATGCCCGAAACGTTTGCTCGTTTTACACCTACTCCGCACCATAAGAAACTAAGCGTTCCAAAACTCAAGAAGTGTATGAGCTTGTCTTGGTAGTTAAAAGATGCATCTGGAAAATTATTTCCTGGTGTGAGCATCGCGGCAGCTATGATCAAGAGGCATATTATTGCCAATATTAATCTCAAAATCCTTGCTTATTCGCCTACTAGTTCAGCATAAGCTGCTGCTGAAAGCAAATCTGATGGTAGATCACCTGTGATTTTTACTTTGATCATCCAGCCCTTCTCATAGGGTGATTCATTTACCAGCTCTGGCGAATCTTCCAAGTCAGGGTTTACTTCTAAGATTTCTCCTGTTAGTGGCATGAAAAGGTCAGAAACAGTCTTAACCGCCTCTACTGATCCAAATACTTCGTTTGCGTCCAGGGTTTCTCCTGTTGTTTCTACTTCTACATAAACGATATCACCTAGTTCGCCAGCTGCGAATTCAGTGATTCCAATAGTGGCCACATCACCATCAATTTTAACCCATTCGTGGTCTTTGGTGTACTTTAGTTCTTGAGGGAAATCCATGTTTTTTATTAGTTATATCGGTTTCAAAATTAATAGGAATCAAGTAAGGATAAAATCTATTGACCTAAATTAAATCGTAATTGACCACCAAAAGCTGTGGATGTTCGCTTATAGGCGGTAGTTACCATCGGGTCATTTATTGTTTTGTCAAAATACAGGGTAAGATTTAGGTTTTGATTGATCAGATAAGATATAGTAGGTCTTATCGATATGTTCAGATTACCACTTGTGACTGTACTTCCCTCTTCTATCTTTCGCTGGATTTGCTTCGTACTTTTTATACTTGAATTCAATTGGAACTGGAGGTCATTTTTTAGAACAGACTGTCTTCCTTGGAATTTGAATGGGATTTTAACTCCGGCTTTGGTGTAGCCTAATGACATCACTACATCGTTGCTCTTAGATTCTGTCACTTGGGAGTTTGAGAAGTTCAAGCCCAGATTTCTTTCCTTATTATACGTGACGGCTATGTTCAGTCTTTCCTTAGTTAGCATGTCGATTCCTATCAATGGACCAAAGCGTTCGGTAAGGACTACATCGTTCAGCACATAGATGGGGATATATTGACCTTCTTCATTGACTTGAGTAGGCTTTGGTATTTCTTGCAGGGTATTGTACAACTCTAGCCCCTGCTGATATTGGAGGGAATTGGAAAAGTTACTTGCATCATAGGTAGAAGTGTACATATGCGTGATATTAATGCTACTGAAGATCTCACTTAGCCCTTTGATTCTAGAAAGACCACGATAGTCTAACCTCCAGTTGGGTAGTGGAGTCTTTGGAAATGGGTTCATGTTGAAAGTTGCAGCATCTTTTCCGCGGTAAGCGGCCAAGAAGGAAGGGATAAGCACATCTTGACCATTGATGCCGTATTCCCCTCCGGCGTTTTGTGAATCTAGCCTACTCTTGATAATGGCTCGATTATTCTCAAAGTCGGTGAAAAGTGCAGATACATTGTCAAAACCATCTTTGTTAAATGTAGTGCCTATCATGATGGTAGTGATGCTATAGGCACCTAGTCTATTTGGACTGATGGATTCATAGTCACCCGGATTGTCCATGGAATTCCGGAAGATTTCTTCATAATTCCCAATCTCACGCTTGGTAGCATTCAGCGTGATTCTAAAGTCTTGAAATGGTTCTATTAAGCTTCCAAAGCGCATGTTTACTGCTCTATTTTGCCTGAAGGTCTGGGTAAGTTCACTGCTCGGAGCCATAATGCCTTGTTGGGCAAATTCATTTCTGATAGCTGCATCTTGACTACCAAATAGGAACGCTAGCCCTGGATTTTCAAACGCTCTATCCATTCCTAGAAGGCCTGTATTTGGCATATAGCCTGGCAGAAATGTCCCTTCTATTTTGCCATAATTGAAGGTGATTTCTTTGATCATCATGAGGGCCTTTAGCAGTTTATTGCTGAATGGAGTTCCTATCGTGTCTTCGGCCTGGAGTCCAGGCCTTCCGGGTATGGTAGGCCGCTTAGGAGCATTTAGCGCAGCTAGTTTTTTATTTTTATTGTAAAGTTTGACTAGGTCAAGCTTGCCATTGAGTGATTGGTCCCGAGTATTTTGGATAGAGTTTCCTAAGGTGTCTTTTTGTCCTATAGCACCAGTCAGCCAGGTGTAGGTAGTGATGTATTTGTAGTCAGCTCTGATCCAGTCCGTGATCGGGGATTTGTCCAGTGGCAAAGTATAATTGAGGTTGATGCTGTGGTTGTAATTTGTTCTTCGGCCAAACCTCCACGCATTGTACTTCACGGAATCGGATTTTTGCTCAGTATCCAAATCCCCCTGAGGCTCATCCACTATCGCCATGACGCTTCCTGTGTAATCTACCCGGAGGTTTCTCGTCAGATCCCAGTTTAACGAGTAAAAGCGATTCATAAAGAAGCTTTTTTGGAAAAGAGGATCAACTCCCGCCGTGCTCAACTGATCATTTCTGTATTGAGATCTTAGGTATTTTCTGTCAATATCTAACCTAGCCAAAATAAGGGTAGGGGATAGGTTCAGGTTAAAATCCTTGATTAATTTCAGATGTGGTGAATCCAAAAAGCCAGCATTTTTGAATGGTTCCAGGTTAAGCGGTTTTGGCTGGTAACTGTACGTGACGTTGGCCCGGTTCGTCTTGTAACTATAGTCTTGGATTTGCGCGTTGGTTTGGTTCATTACCCCAAAAGCATAAGAGAAGGATAAGTTGCTGATGTCGTAGAATTTGCTTGGACTGTCTGGGTTTGTCTTCAGCTTGCGAACATTGTTAAAACTGATGTTTTTCCTATTTACCTGATCAAGAGCTATTTTTCGGTATGCATCTTTTTGGTCTTCGGTGTCGAATTTTTGCAAAGCTACTTCAAACGGCACATCTGGATTCAAAGGATCGTACTCGGGTTTGGTAGAGCTATTTTCTATAGAAAAATACATAGGGATACTCACCCCTAATGCTTGTGGAAGTAATTTGTCAATATTTAAATTGGTAGATATATCATACTGCGTAGTAGCTTGTCTTGCACGCTGGGAAAGTCTCGTTTCCAGTCCTCCAAAACCAATTGAGCTATGTCTAATCGATCCAGATACTACACCGAGGTCCGCGATTTTCACGTTCATCAATGCATTGGCAGCCCATCCGTTTGATTTAGTAAAGCCAGTCACTCGAAGCTCATTCACCCATATACAGAGACTTCTGCTTCCGCCCCCATTGGTTCCTGGGTTTCTCACACCTATCATCGAGGATTGGGATTGGCTCAATTCTGGTCGGCCCACCACTGTTACTTTATATCTACCCACATCCTGAGAGAAGGGAATGTTGAGTGGTACTTTTTGATTGTCACGGGCTACTTTTACTCCCACGATATCTTGAATCGCTATGTCAATTTCGTTTTCTGCTGGCCAGATTAGCTCAGGGTCTCTTGTCCCTTTAGGCGTGATGATCAATGGTACTTCTATCTCGTAATAATTGTCCGTATAGTCGGTACCTAACCTTAAAAATGCCGTCAGCTCCCCATCCAGCGCATCTTCGCTATCAGCATGAATAAACATTTTGATGCGCTCGAATTGCACTAAGTCCAAGGTTACATTTTTGAACACTGCTCTGGCATCTTTAGCTGCTAGATCTTCTACACATACGCGGAGTGATTGCTCATTCAATCGTCGCTCTACCGTTGAGGTATTGTCCCGATCTCTGAAGATTCCCGGAGGCAGTACATACGGGCTCTCTGTAGCGCTTCCTTGGCTGTTTTCTTCGATGCTCACCACATCCACCGTTACGTTGGAATTATTAGGCTCAGGGATTTCAAAAAGACCACGCTCGAAAAGTGACTCCTGGAAGACTCTCCATTGGCTACCTACCATTCGGAAGTTTGCCATACGGAGGACTACAGGTTGTTCAAAACCTGATAAATAGGTCCTGATCCATCGAATAGATTTGAATCCTGAAATATCACCTTCTACACGATCTGGCTGACGGACCGGAACTCTGAATAAATACCAATCAACATTTTCACCATTGACGTTGGCAGTAGTTTTATCGACGATGTAGTTCTGTCCAATTACTAGATTTCCAGGTTTGAGGTCCATCTCATAGGAATAGTAATTTTCCAGTCCATTGATGGTGTTATCCGTATTTAAGTCCTCATTGTCTGGGGTGTTGGAGCCAGAGGGTGTAAAGTCTAAGTTTTCGTTTATAGTGACTGGAGTGTTGCCCTCCATGCCGTTGAATTTCTTATATCGTTCTAGAATTTTAGCATCATTAGCGTCGTACTCATCGCCCAGGTAATACTTAAATAAATCTGAGGATACATCTTCGAGAATCTGACTTCTAGCTGCTGCATTTACATTTAACCGATTGAGGAATCTGTCATTGAAAAACGCCGCTTCGTCTTCATTTTTGAGTCCATCCAGCCCCACATCTTGATTTTGTCTAGAGGTTTCAGAATTGTCAAAAGCTGGCAACAGGAACTGCTCTCTGGTGATTCTTCCCCATTCATTTTGGCTGGTTTCGGTGGGATCACCATCCGCAGGTAGGCCATTTTCAAAAGAATGTCTGCCATCTTTCATCAAGTCCTCCGAGATATCTCCCAGATTGATGGTCAATTTACCACCAGTTGTGTTGTTTTGATTGAAAACCCCATCTATTACCCGACCATTTTCCCCTTCAATAAAAGGATCTAAAAGCCAGAATTCTATGTAATCTATATTGGTTCGATCAAAATCGACTTCAGTAGTTATAGCTCTTGTCACTCCGCCATAACTCAATTTGGGGTTAGGCAGAAATCCTTCTGAGGTAAGGTTAGTGTTGTAATTATACATACCTCGCTCACTTGGGAAGAATGCCAATTCAAAAAGTGGCTCTGGCGTGACGATCACATCGCGATCTTGCTGTGGAAAAATCTCCTGAGGAAGAACCCGTCTTACGTAATGATTTTGTCGATCTTCTCTTGAGATATTTGAGGGCACACCTGGCCCAGTTTCTCTATAGAAAATATTATCAATATTGTACCACGCTATTCTACCTCGTCGGTAAGCAGCACCTAGATTGTCCTCAGTTTGATTACTCAGGTCAAATCTGTCATCAAAAGTCTGAGGAGTTGCGGCCAATTTCCAATTTTGATTGGCTGCTCCCCCCAGGTTATAGGGGGTGATGGCCGCCTCAAAGTCATCTATGTAGGAGGCTTGCTCTCCATTTACTTTGTTAGAAGTACCTGGGATTAAATGCGCAAATTCCCCACTGAAATTGACCAGTGAGGTCTCTTTAGTACTTGTAAATGGCAGGGCATCAGCTAATTTGGTAAGCCATCGAGACTCATCACTGAAGTTACCGTCAAGTCCCCACATGCTATTTCTTAAGGTCTCACTGCCAGTCGCTATCCTGGTGACATTAGGTCGTTCGTTCAAAAACAAGAAAGTTCCCCCTAAATTGAACTTATCACTGAAAAGGTAATCTAATCTGGTTCCCAGCAAACTCCGAGTTTGGAATGATACCAAATCTGCTTTTTCGAAGCTAACATTGATTTGCTTACCGGACTGAAGAATCGCATCATTGATGATGACCAGTCGGCCCACATTATAATCTATCGTAAAATCCACCCCTTCAGTCAATGGGATATTTCCGGCTGTCACGATCACAGAACCAGGGGAAATATTCAATCCTGGGAGCTGGATCTCACTGGCTGATCCTGCTGTCAATCTACCTTTGATGAAGTATTTGTTCAATCGGGTGACGAGTTCAGCATCTGCTTGGGTAGTGGCGTAAAGCGTATCGTACACGTATTTGTTCTTGAGTACCACCTCGCTGGGTAGGAAGTTTTTTTCTAGCGTTGCTCCAAAAGGTTCTAGCACAGGGAATACCAACAGCCCCCGATCTGAAAGAATAGTTAATCCTTCCACATAGTCAAAATTCCCATCTGGTGCTGGATCGTTCTGAGGATTCAGGTTGTCCAGCCCCGTGAGCCGAATCAAAGGTTTATCCTTTACCTCTGCCCCTTCGAGCAAAGAGGGGTTGTCCAGTCCGGTGCGATCATCTCTATAGATTACCTGAAGCTGGAAGCCGTCTCGCGTGATTTGGTTGGCATTCAGACTGTAAATATTTTTCATCATCAAGTCCCAAGTAGGAACACGGGTATTGATGCGGGCCGGGCGAAGGAGCTTAAGGAAAATCATCTCGTCTTCCTGTCTGCTTTGATAGTCCTCTGTGAGTTCACCTACTTTATAAACCTGCCCATTGTAAGTATATTCATAGGAAACGGCGATTACCTCGTCATTCTGGACACGTCTGAAAAGAGATAAATATCCAAGCTGTGGATTGAAAAAATATTCGGTGGGATCCAGTTTTCTGGCTCCATTGATCTGTTCGAAATCTACCCCTTTTTTCAGACCAAGGGTAGCTTCTATCGCATTTGCACCGGTGTCAAAAGGACGGAAGGATGGATTTGCAGTTATACTTGCGAAAAGCTTGTTTGCACTATTGGTCGCTGGAGCTGAGGGATTTCCTGGTCCAATGTTTGGGTTAGTGGGGTTATAAATCACTCTTCCTTCGCCCAAGTCCATGAAAGCAGAAAAATTCCGAAGGGTTTCTGTATTTGACGCTCGGTTCATAATATAGACTTCAATTCGAGTGACATTCACCCCAGATAGAACCTGAGGAAGACCTCTAAGCCATCTTTCATAATTGTCTCGGAAGAAATGCCCGATGAAAAAGTGCCGATTGTCATCATATTTGGAGGCTTGTATGTCAAATGAACGCCCTTGACCATTCGCATCTATCGTCAAATTGTCACGTCTCCCGCGCTGGGTAGATGCGACGGCGGTGACACTTAACTTGGCAAATTGAAGCTGTGTTTTCACACCAAAAAGATTCTGAGCTCCTTGTATCAACCGGTTTTGAACAGGCATACTCACATTTCCTATCTCTATAGATTGAATGATGTCTTCCTCAAAACCGTCGTATTCCAGCTTCATTTGGTTCTGAAAATCGAAGGAATTATTGGAATCAAAATTGGCTGCAATTTTCATTTTCTGGCCTAAGGAGCCATTTACAGCCATTTGGATTTGTTGATCAAAATTAAATCCGCCGTTCTGTTGCTGGCGAATGGGTAAAGTCGGATTGTCTATTCTACGAAAAATAGCCCCGAAATCTAGGTTCACATAGCCGGATGGGACGATATTAAATTCACTTCCGCCAAAAAGTCTGTCCAAAGAGGGGCTCACTGTCAATGGAGGAATTAGCCCTCTCCCTTCTACAGCACTTTCTCCGTCCCCGCCTCTAGCTCTGCTCCGCCAATAGTCCTGTCGAACTTTATATTCTTGGATTTTTGAAAACTGCTCGAAATCGTATTCTTGTTCATTGCCCACCCGGACGGTGTCAATCTGATCCACCACGTTATATCGTAGCGTAGAATCTATCTTAACTTCTACGTTTTGAGTGATGGGATTTGCCTGTAGAAATGGGATCTGGGACTGTAAAAAGGGATTGCGAGTAGGATATAGAGGGTTAGTCCTCATATTTTGCCAAAGCAAATACGAGGGGGTTAGTCTCCTTAGATTCAAAGAATCAATCCGAGACGGGATAGTGTCAGGATTGGTTTGTTGAGCCTCAGAAGTGGAATAGGCCAGTAGGAGACCGAAAAGGATGAATAATTTAGGCCAACTACCGAGGAACCTCCTCCCGCAAAAAGTTAGTACACTCCAAAAGTTCAATACAACGTGCTATTATGATGTCTTTAAAGATGCTTTAATTAAATCTTCTAATGAAATTTCTCCTGTGGTTTTTTTGAGGACTGTAGCTATATTTTTTTCAGCGGCAGATTTAGGAAAACCAAGCGTTATTAGTGCTTGTAACGCTTCTTCGCGGATTTTATTACTTGAATTTAAGAATCCAAGTGGCGTGGCGGAGACATCACTTCCCCCTTTGCCAACTTTGTCTTTCAGCTCCAAAATAATTCTCTGAGCTGTTTTTGCTCCTATCCCTTTGACGTGCTGTATGGTAGCTACATCTCCCGCTAAGATTGCGTGCTCAATTTCCGCTGAGCTGAGTGAGGAAAGAATCATAAGACCTGTACTCGGACCTACTCCATTAATGGAAATTAATAATAAAAAAAGGCGCTTTTCGTCAGCTTGTTTAAACCCAAAAAGTGTATGCGCATCTTCTTTGATATGCAGAAAGGTGAGGAGCTTAATCTGCTCCTCATCTTTTATCTCAGTGTAGGTTTGTAGCGAAATCTTCACATGATATCCTATCCCATTTACATCTATGATCACATAGGTAGGGTCTTTGAAAACTAGCCTGCCGCTTAGGTAGTCAATCATAAGGTGTTGGCTGATTGTGCATCTACTACTGCTACGGCTACCATGTTGACAATTTCTCGAATAGAACTTCCCAGTTGGAGGATATGAACTGGCTTGTTCATGCCAAGTAGGATAGGGCCAATCGCTTCGGAATTCCCAAGTTCTGCTAATAGTTTATAAGCAATATTGCCAGAGCTAAGATCAGGGAAAATCAAGGTGTTGGCTCTCTTATTAATGAGTTTGGAGAACGGGTACATTTCTCGTTGAATATCCTCGTTGATTGCTACGTTGGCTTGCATTTCACCTTCAATCACCAGATCAGGATATTTCTTCTGTGCCAGAGCTGCAGCTTTAGCCATTTTTCCAGGAATGTCACCTTTGGCAGAGCCAAAATTGGAGTAGGAAAGAACGGCTATTCTTGGCTCCACATTGAAGAACTTCACTGCATCTGCGGTTAATCCTATGATTTCTACCAATTCCTCAGCAGTTGGATTCAGGTTTACCGTGGCATCTGCAAAGAAGAATGGGCCTTTCGGGGTATTCATAATATACATCCCTGCCACTCGATTTACCCCTGGTTTGACCCCGATGGTTTGGAGTGAAGGCAAAATCGTTTTTGGATAATCTCGGGTCAAACCTGAAATAAAAGCATCTGCTAAACCAGATTCTACCATCATCGCACCAAAATAATTTCTTTGGGAAACTAATCTAGAGGCATCTGCTTCTGTCATTCCCTTTCGATGTCTCTTCTGGAAGAGCATGTTTGAGAATTTGACCAGCATGTCTTTTTGTTCCAGAGGATCAATGATCGTGACGTTAGTCAAGTCCAAGGAGTTGTCGGCAATTAGAGAAAGAATTTTCTCTCGATTACCTAGTAGAATAGGCTCACCGATCTTCTCATCCCGAATAATCTGGGCGGCTTTAAGAATTTTTCTATTGTCAGCTTCCGCAAAAACCACACGCTTAGGGTCTTTCTTAGCTCTGGCGATTACCACAGACATCAGGCGCTGATCAATTCCTATTCTTTCCTGTAGTTCTAACTCGTAAGCATCCCAATCTTTGATGGGGTATTTTGCAATACCTGAATCCATTGCAGCTTTGGCTACAGCCGGTGCGATGGTGGTGATCAATCGTGGATCAAGTGGTTTTGGGATCAAATACAATCGGCCAAAACCTAACTTGTCTTCGCCGTAAGCTTTGTTTACAATGTCGGGAACAGGTTCTTTGGCTAGCTTGGCTATTGCATGAGCAGCGGCTAGCTTCATTTCTTCGTTGATAGCGGTGGCTCTGACATCCAATGCTCCTCTGAATATGTAAGGGAATCCAAGGACATTATTCACTTGGTTAGGATGATCTGATCTACCCGTCGCCATGATGATATCTTCACGGGCGGCTACCGCTAGGTCATAGGTGATCTCAGGGTCAGGATTTGCCAATGCAAAAACGATCGGATTAGGCGCCATCAGTCTCAGCTGATCTTGACTTACGATATTTCCTGCCGATAGCCCGAGGAAGACATCTGCGTCTTGCATCGCGTCTGTGAGGGTATAAATATCTCTGTCGGTACAGAACTCTCTTCTGATATCATCCAGATCGGTTCTGTCTGACCGTAGGACTCCAACAATATCAACCAAGACTATATTTTCTCTTTTTATTCCCAGAGAAATATAGAATCGAGTACAGGATATTGCTGCTGCTCCAGCACCGTTCACCACCAGTTTAATCTGGGAAATATCTTTTCCTAAGATTTCAAGCGCATTAAGTAAAGCTGCACCTGAAATAATCGCAGTTCCATGCTGATCATCATGCATGACTGGGATTTTCATTTCGGCTTTCAGCGTAGTTTCTATCTCAAAACACTCTGGCGCCTTGATGTCTTCCAGATTGATCCCGCCAAATGTTGGCTCTAGAGATTTGATGATTTGGATGAGTTTTTTGGGATCTTTTTCATTGATCTCAATATCGAATACATCAATTCCGGCAAATTTCTTGAAAAGAACGCCCTTGCCTTCCATGACTGGTTTCGAAGCTTCCGGTCCTATATCGCCCAGCCCCAGTACAGCGGTGCCGTTTGAGATTACACCTATCAAGTTGCCCTTAGCAGTGTATTTATACACGTTTTCTACATCGGCAGCTATCTCCTTGCATGGTTCTGCTACTCCAGGTGAGTAGGCGAGAGCAAGATCCATTTGACTGGAAAGCGGCTTAGATGGGATTACTTCAATTTTGCCGGGTGAGCCTTGCGCATGATAGTTTAGTGCGTCTTCCTTTCGGATTTTAATTGCCATAAAAAGCTAGTATTATTTGGGTTTTAGGTCCCCTGATCATCCTTCCAACTTACATTGGTATTGAGTAGTATGGTCTCAATTTCCCGGAGGGCATCTCTGTGTACTTCATTTGGATAAAATACAAACCCTTCAATGTAGTAAAGTTTACCTTTTTTCTGATCTACCATCAAATAGCCTAGGTATGAACCACCCATGCTGACGTTGTTGGTTTTCCAGGAACCTCTCATTTCGGTGGTAAAATTACCATTAATCGTCATGTTTCTGAATGCTGGCGGGATTTGTTTTTCCGCTACCACATAGGAAGTAGGGTCTTCTGGGTCACCAAAAATGTGCTGCTTGGTGATAGAGTCCCTGAGTGCTAGGATGTTTGCTGGGAAGGTTTGCTCTTCAGAGGTGTAGTCAGTTTCGTAGAAAAATAAACTGATATCGGCTCTATTTGCGCTTGGAGTGATTTGTCTTACCCATAGAAAATCATCTTCGGATTTTGCGATTTGATAGGAAGCAGGTACGTTGATTTCTATTTCAAGATTTTCTCGGGAAGCTACAGTTGCAGCGGAGTTTTTTCTCGCCAGGAGGATTTTTTCTAATCTTCCTCTTTCTCTCACTTCAAACAAATTCTGAAGCCTGTCACCATTTTTCTTTAAGTTTTCGACCAGCTGTTCTTCTGTATTTCCAAACAAATACAACACTTCCTGACCTATAGCATATTCATCTTCGATCCTCAAGGAATAAATACTCGGATCGTTCATCGCTTTCTCCTTGGATTCCTTGGAGAATTGTGCGTTAATTACTTGGCTTGCAGAGCCTTTGTCATCAAAAGTAGTGACATAGATCAGGTTGGTTGACATTTTAAGTACGCGTGTCATTTCCCTTGGATCCACCGTGTTCACTTTGAATTTGGCTTCGGAGCGCACTAAGCCTGGAATATCGGATTCGAAAATTTCCTTGAGCTGATCTCCAACAGGACCAGCCCATTTGACGGAGTCAATGACTAAGATGATTTCTCCGATTGAGCCTCTCGCTTTTGGTTTGGAGCTATCAGCGGAAGTTCCATCTGAATCGCAGGATGCCAGGAAGCAACCCATCAACAGGGCTAGGAGAATAGATGAAAGGGTTTTCATTTTTGGTTGTTTGGTTCTTGGATTAGGTCAAATTAATGACATAACAACACATATCCTTATTTGGGATAAAATATTGCCATTCCTTAAAAAAAATTAACAAACTAGGAGGGTAAACTGGCTCAGATTAGCCAATTATTAGTTTTTGACCTGGCTTAATATTGTTAGAATTAAGATTGTTCAATCGCTTGATTTGCTCTACTGTCAATCCTTCATGTTTTCTGGAAATAATCCATAGTGAATCGCCAGGCTGAACGGTGTAGGTGGTTTGACCAGAAGAGTTTGTTTTGGTAGAGGCAATATTTCCTGCTATACCTGAGTTGATTTTCAAGGTTTGACCAACACGGATTAGATTAGAAGAAAGATTATTCCAAGACTTGATCTGTGTGACAGTGACTCCGTGGCGTTGGGCGATAGATCCCAAAACATCTCCCGATCTTACTTTGTAGGTTGTACTATTTTGCTTGATGTCCTGAGCCAATTTCTCCACGGACTGCACCTCTATGCTAGAAGCGTGAAGCATTAACGGAGCGTTGTTGAGTGAATCGCTGAGCCAGGCCAAATTTTGCTGAATGTAGGACATTTTTGACTTCGGGATTCGAAGAGCCATGCTTTTATTGCTTTCAGGAAGTGATTTGTCTTTGATAGCAGGGTTCAAAGTTTTTAAGTCGGCAACGCAAAGGTTGGTGAGCTCTGCTAATTTGTCTAAACTCAATGCACGATCAAACCGTATTTTTTCATATTCTACTACGTAAGTAGGATCTTCGGGGTGAAAGTTATGCTCATCAAGGTGGTTGAGTATATATAGCATAGCTTGCACTTGAGGCACGTAGCTCCTGGTTTCTTTAGGTAAGTAATTGTAAATCCCCCAGAACGTTTTTTTTCCACCAGATCTTCGGATTGCTTTTCTCACATTTCCTGGCCCGCAATTGTAGGCTGCCATAGCCACCTCCCAGTCTCCAAACATTCGGTAAAGGGACTTTAGATATTTGGCAGCAGCATCTGTAGAAAGTTCTGGGTCCATCCTGTCATCCACGTCACTATTGATCTTCATTCCGTACATTCCACCCGTGGCAGGCATGAATTGCCATAAGCCCATGGCACCTACTCTGGAGCGAATCTGCGGATCTAGCCCAGACTCAATGATCGATAAGTATTTGATTTCTAGCGGCATTTCATGCTTCGCCATAGTCTCATCAAACATTGGGAAGAAAAGCTCTTTTCTAGCCAAGACCATTTTAGTATAGTCTCTATTTCTAACCGTAAAATATTGGATAAAAGAAAAAATTCTATCATTCAACTCAAAGGCCATCTCATGATCCATGGCTTTTATGCGTCGATCTATCTGATCGTAAGTAAAATCAGGGATGTATTCGTAGTGGTAGTTGGGTAAGACCTCTTCATCAACTAAAGAAGCGGCAGCGACTAGCTCATCACTATCCTGAGAAAAAGCGTGGGACAGGGGAATCAGACCTGTGATAAGCGCAAGTGTGATGATTCTGTACCAATGGTTTTTCATAAGGATATTGGGTTTTAGTAGGTTAATTCAGTCAAATAATTACTAAACGCGTAAAGTTCTGCCTCTTTAAATGAATTGCAAATCACTTGCAAGCCTATTGGCATACCCTGTTCATCTTGGCCATTTGGAAGAGAAATAGCCGGAACTCCTGATACGGAGGCCTGTACTGTGAACAGATCTTCTAGGTACATGGCGACAGGATCACCGCTATGCTCACCAAACTTAAACGCTGTCGATGGCGTAGTCGGCATGATAATATAGTCAAAATCATTTAAAAGATTCTCTGTGAAATCTTTAATTAATCTTCTGACCTTCTGAGCTTTGGTGAAATAAGCGTCGTGATAGCTCGCGCTTAGTACAAAAGTGCCCAACATGATTCTACGTTTCACTTCATCTCCAAACCCTTCACTTCTGGTCAGCTTGTACATGCTTTCTAGGTTGTGCGCATTTGGGGTTCGGTAGCCATACTTTACTCCATCAAAGCGGGACAAGTTGGAACTTGATTCTGCTGTAGTTAAAATATAATAGGTAGGCAGAATATAGTCAAGAAGCGGGAAATTCACTTCTTCTACGCTGTGGCCCTCAGCTTTTAGTTTTTCTAAAACGCCTAGTGTATTGGATTTGATCTCAGACTGAAGAGCAGAGGATTCTAAGGTCTCTTTCAGGTACGCTACTTTTGCTTTTTTGTCAAAATGCAAGAGTTGGCTGTAGGGTAGAACTGATTTCCTCGAAGAGGTACTGTCATATTCATCATGACCTGCCATGATTTCCATGACAAGCGCATTGTCTTTGACCGTATGAGAAAACACTCCTATACAATCAAAAGAAGAGGCATAAGCAATCAAACCCCATCGTGAGACGCGAGAATAAGTAGGTTTCATGCCAATCACTCCCGTGAAGGCGGCAGGCTGTCTGACAGATCCTCCAGTGTCAGTTCCTAAAGAAACGGTGCATAGATTTGCTTGAACGGCCACAGCTGATCCTCCTGATGATCCACCAGGAACACGTGATTCGTCTGCAGCATTAAGTACATTTCCATGGACAGAATTCTCATTCGAACTACCCATCCCGAATTCATCACAATTGAGTCTGCCGATGATGATCGCATCCTCGTCCAGCAAGCGTTGGATGGCGGTAGTAGTAAATTGGGACTGGAAGCCAGCTAGAATTTTGGAGGAGGCATTGGCCTCATGACCGGCATAGCAAAGGACATCTTTGATGCCTATGACCATTCCGGCAAGTTTACCAGCATTTCCTTTGGCAAGTTTCTGATCAATTAGGTCAGCTTGCTCTAAGGCGGATTGCTCATAAACTTCGACGAAGGCGTTGAGGTGCGCCTTCGTCTGAATGTTGTTAAGATAATAATGGACTATCGAGCGACAGTCTGTTTCCTTCTTTTCGAGCGATCTTTTGTTTTCGTCGAATGAGATGAACTTTTCCAATTTTATTGGCTTAAGAGATTACTTTTTCTTGTCGTCTTTGAGTCCTTCTTCTAGGTCGTTCTGAATGTCCTTTGTCGCATCTTTGAATTCTCTGATGCCACGTCCTAGGCCACGAGCCAATTCAGGGATTCTCTTAGCACCAAACAATAGAAGAACAACGAGTACGATCAATACGATCGAACCACCGCCCATATTTTGAAAGAAAGCTAATGTAGTCATGATGGTGTGTGTTTAAGAGTAAATGTGGTTACAAAGATAGAACTGTGATCCGCTTACACAAAGTTCAGTGGAGAAGCTGTCTATCTTTTTTATGAATATACGCAATTAAGTGCTACTTGGATGTTAGCCATGCCGAAGGGTTCATTACTGTCAGCCCTTTCCAAGTCTGGAAATGAACCTCAGCTTCGCCATCTGCACCTGTAGCTACCTGACCAATTACGTCTTTCGCGCTTATAGTTTGACCCGTTTTTACAGTAATGGTTTTCAGCTTACTATACATGGTATAATACTCCCCATGTTTGATGATCACTGTACCCCCGTAGCCAGGCATGGTGGTGATCTTGGTGACTGTGCCATCGAAGACCGATCTTACATTCGAATTTGGCTGGGTGCGGATGTATAAGCCATCACTTTCAAGCATGATGCCTTTGAGTGTTGGGTGAGGATAGGATCCATAGCCCTGAGAAATGAATCCAGTTTCTACCGGCCATGGCAGCCTTCCTTTATTTCCTGCGAAAGAATTGGATAGAGCCGCTACTTCAGGAGTCATAGGCATACTGCTTCCAGAGGCTTTGGTAGCAGTGCTATTTTCTTTCTTTGCTGCTGCCTCTGCACGTTTGATCTCATCTTCAATCACCTTCTTGATCATTCTATTCAGCTGGTCTTGCTGTTTTTTGGTAGCAGTGATCTGTCTTTGAATGTCTTTCTCTTTGCTAGCCAAGGTGTTTACGATGCCTTGTTGTGCTTTTTTTAGCTTATCTAGTTCTGCTCTTTCTTGTTGCTCTTCGACAAGTACTTTTTCTTTATCCACTTTTTTAGCATCGAGTAAAGCTCGCTGATCTATCAGTTCTAGGCTTAATTTCTCGATCTGTGCGGCTTGCTGTTTGCGGCTATCCGTATATTGTTTCAAATACATAAGTCTAGCATAAAGCTGATTGAAATTAGCAGAACTGAACACGAAAGAGACAATAGAAAGCCCACGGTTGAGCTTCGATGCGTTGTATATCATTCGTCCATATTCTGCCTTCAGCTCTTTTAACTGACTTTCCAGATTAGCAATTTTTGTCTCGGTCTCATTGATCTCTTTATCGATCAACTTCAACTCTCTGTCTAGTGTGTTGACTAGTCGTGTCTGAGTTTGAAACTGTCTGGTAACAGCATTTAATTCTCCCAGAGAATTTTTCTTCGTGGCTGTAGTTTGCTTTAGGATTTTGTCAAACTCCTGCAACCTAGCCTGAACTTCGGCTTTTTGTTTTTCTAATTGCTCACGCGTGAGACTCGTTTGCGCTGTAAGATCCGCAATCGACAAAAATAAAATTCCAATCAGAAGACCAATGGATAGAAGGGATTTGCGGAGCATGCAATTTAAAATTTGAAGGGGAAGCTAAGAGGTTCTGAGCGAGGATCGACTGATGTCCATTCTACATTGATGATCGTATTCTGCGCACCTTCTGGAAGCTGATAGGCTAATTTGTAAAGTACTTCGAATGGAAATGGCTTGGATTCTATGTCCTGAAATGTTGCAAAACTAGCAAGTAATGATCCTCTGTCATCCAGTGAATTACTTACCATCTCGGACACTTTTCGGTAATTGACATCCACTTTGGAGAAGTAGCGTACTTTGTCCCGCACCTGGGTGAGTTCAAATGATTTCCCTACTCGCACCAGGCGGTCTTTGTAATCCACTTGATAAGGAGGATTTGCGAAAAGTATATTTTGGAAAAGGTCGAGGGATAATTTCAGCCCGTAAATAGTTTCAAATTCTTTGAAGGATAGATTGATGTCTTCCTTACCGATTCGGTCTTGAATTTGGATTTTCTCCTGAGTGATCAAACCTCTCACGGCCTCCATTCCCATGCCAGGGGAGATAATAAACCAAAGTACAGAATCTTTTTTTGCGCGTAGGTTCATCGTTCCTCGAGTGATTTTGCCAGATTCTTCTTCGATTACCACTTTCGCTTTCGCGCTCATGAATTCATAGTCTGTATAGACCGGTGAGAAATCTTCCATTTTACCGTCTGCCTGATAGACTATTGTCTTTTTAGAACAGGAGAAAAGTAGGCCTACGCCTAGGATTAGTGTGATTCCTGCAAAAAATCTATTCATGGTATTTTCCTTCTTTTATTTTTAGTGAAAGCTTATCTGAGGCCTCAGGAGTTTCTTCTGCTTTTTTCCAATAGGAGATGGCTTCATTCTTTTTCCCTAAGTGAAAAAGAATATCGCCGTAATGCTCTAGCATGACGCCACTGGGTTCTGCCTCATGCTTCATCGCTAGATCCATGAATTTCTTGGCTCCTTCGTAATCCTTCATTTGAAACAAAACCCATGCATGCGTATCAAGGAAAGTGCCATTGTCAGGAAACCGCTTCACAACTTTATCAGACATAGACTTTGCTTTTTCTAGATCTTTCTTTTCCAATGAAAGAAAATAGGAGTAGTTGTTGAGAACCTGCTCGTCGTTAGGGTTGAGCTCTAGGGCTTTATCAAAATTGGCAAAAGCCTCCTCTTTGTTTCCAAGGTTGTAGAGTGAACTTCCTAAAGATCCAAAAGCTACCTGATCCAATTGAGAATTTTTATTGGTATTCAGCTCGATCGCTTTTTTAAGTGAATTCACGGCTTCCTCATCCTTCTTTTGGGCGGATTTCACTATTCCATCATAAAACCAGAATTCGGGGTTTTGAGGAAATTCATCCACTCCCATAATAGTGAATTTCTCCACTTCATCGAAGTCGGCATCTTCGCCGAATGAACCGATGATGACCTGTTCGAGCATTTTAGCATTTTTCGGATTGAGGGCTAGAGATTTTTTGAAATATTCTATCCCTTCTTCTGGTTGCTGATCCTGCATTCTACGCTCACCCATGGCGGCATAGATGTCAGCATTTTCCGGACTGGAGGCCTTCATCAAGGTTTCCAGACTGTCTAATAAAATCTCCCGCTCTTGTGTTTTTATCTCGGTCAATTGACTCTCGTAGGCTTTAGCTTTGACATCAGGATCCAGATCTGGACTGGCAAATGCGAGGTACAAGTGATAATTGGAAACTTCGATCTCACCCTTATCCTTTAATAAAGTATGCGCAGCCATTTGTAGCTCGGGCTGATTTGGGTACTTAGTGATTTCTTCAAAAACCAATTCTAATGCTTGATCTACTCGGTTATTATTGTAGAGAATTTCTACTTGGTTCATCACATAGGCAGGGTTTCCTGGTCGGGACTCGACGAGTTTTTGTCCTTCAGCCAATGCCGAATCCAGGTTGTTCTGATTCAGGTAAATCCGTTGCTTTTGCATGGTGATGGGTTCCATCACCCCGTAAAATTGCTCTGCTCTATCCAGCGCCACCAATGCTTTGTCAAGTTTTGAGGAATTGAGATAAATGGAAGCCAGGTCCAAGTTGTATTGTTGATTACTCTCTCCGTCTGCGGTTAGGCTTTCTAGTATATCGGCGGCTTTGAGCGGTTGTTTGAGGTTGGTGTAAATCTCCGCGACCATCAGCGAGTAGTATTTATTTTCGCTGTCAAGTTCGGCGGCCTTAGTAGCGTAAGGCATGGCCTTTTCAGCTTGATTTGCTTTGACAAATACCTCAGCAATTTTGTAATGAATAGCAGGCTCTTCAGGAGTGAATTCCAAGGCCTTTTGGAAATAAAAAAATGCTTTCTCCAAATCATCGAGCACCAGGTTTTTTTCTCCTTCTATAAAGTAGCGAGTGCCTTGGGATGCTATTAGCTGTGCCTTTCGTTCTTTTTTGGAAAGATTATCCTGAGCAAAACTTGAGAAGCAGCTGAAGGAGACGAAGAGAAATATAAGTAGTGTTCTATGGAAAATCACGCGAAATCTAGATTGCAACTTGAGTTCACAAACATAATGCCTTTTACGTAATTAGGCTTCGTCAGTGCTTGCGATGAAATGCTTAAATGGAATTTGGGTGTTGTTTGTTTTAACGCCATCGCCCTTAAAAATGATCCCTCGTTGTCAAATATTATGATTTCCCTTCCTTGCTATTAGGGAAATAAGCTTGGATTTGCTCTTTTTCTAACAAAAATATAAATCCTAAATAAGCTAGGATTAGGCTGTTTTTTACAAAGAAATTTAAAACTGGAATTCCTAAATCCAAATACAAACCAAAGTAACTAATAGCGAATGAGATCACCAGGTAAAGGATTCCTTTGCCTGTTTGATAGGGGATGGGGTAGTATTTTTCGCCATAATAATAGCAAAGGACACACATCACGAAATAGCACGAGATCGTGCTGAGCGCTCCGCCCATATAGCCCCAGATTGGTACGAAAACGAAGATAATCACTACTGTGATGATAGCGCCTACCAGCGTAATCCAGAAACTATACTTGGTCTGATCGGTGATTTTGAACCAAATAGAAAGATTGAAATAGATGCCGAGCAGTAGATAGCCCATCAGAAGCGTGGGGACGATGAAGAGCGCTGCTTCATATCCTTCTTGCCTGAGAAACATAGGTCCTATCCATTCTAAATTGACCGAGATGGCAATCATCAATACCGTGCAAAACAGGATGAATGCATGCATCACCTTGGCATATAGTTGTGGAGAATTTTTGTTTCCAGACTGATTAAAGAAAAATGGCTCAGCGGCATATTTAAAAGCCTGAATCACCAAATTCATCATGATCGCCAGTTTGAAATTAGCTCCGAAAACCCCACCTGCTTCTCGTGCACTAAGCCCAGCATAGAAATTTGGGGGTAATACATATTCAAATAAAAACCTAGAAAACAGCTCGTTAGTGACTCCCGCCAACCCCATAAATAGAAGGGGGAGAGAATATGCCCACATGGGTTTGATGATACTCCCTTCCAGCTTGAAGCTGAAAAAACCAGCTTTCCACCAAACTAGTGGAATGATCAAGCCATTGGCGAAGAGGTTGGAAAGTAAAATATATTCCACTCCCCAATCGGACCTATAGCCTAGAAAACCTTCTGGAATTGTACCAATTGAGATTAAATATGGAAATCCTACAATCAGTAGGAGATTGAAAAAGATATTCAACAGGATATTGAAGATTTTTGCGCCAGCGAAAAACAGGGCTTTATTTTCCAATCGTAGCTTCGCAAATGGGATCGCCAATAGCGCATCAAAAGATAGAATCAAAGCGGTCCATCTGAAGAGATAAGCTTGTCCTGAATAATCCAACACCTCAGCTAGCCAAGGTGCCAGCAAGTATAATCCTGATCCTAGTAGGAGTGTACTAGTGATCAGTAGCGATTGAGTAGTAGAATAAACTTTGTGAGGATCTAAGTTTTTGCCAGTGGCAAATCTGAAAAAAGTCGTCTCCATCCCGTAGGTGAAGACAATATTCATAAAACCTATCAGTGCATAGATGCTCGTGAACGATCCCAACGCCTCTTTGCTGAGGTATTCGGTGTACACAATGATCATTAAAAAATTGATGGATCGACCGAGAATGCTACTCAGTCCATAAACTGCGGTTTGCCCAGCTAGTTTTTTGAAGTTACTCATTCAGGTGGAAGGAGCTTATTCTCCTTTGAAATGCGGCTGCCTTTTTTCGAGAAAAGCTGAAGTTCCTTCTTTATAATCTCCGGATTTCACGCATCTCGCAAAACTATTAGCTTCAGTTTGAAAACCATTTTCGTCAGGAAGATAGACTGAATTGACACAGTCTATGATCATACCTATGGCTAGTGGGGCTTTGCTGAGGATTTTGGCGATGATTTCTTGGGCCTTCGCTATTGCTTCTTCCTTGGTAGGAAGTACATGATTTACCAATCCCAAAGATTTAGCCTCTTCAGCGCCTATCATATCACCGGTCATCATGAGTTCGTTAGCTTTTCCTCTACCCACTAGAATGGTGAGTCTTTGAGTTCCACCGTAGCCAGGGATGATACCTAGATTGACTTCCGGCTGGCCAAATTTAGCATTGGCAGTAGCTATTCGAAGATGACACGCCATGGCCAGCTCACAGCCGCCACCCAGTGTGTAGCCATTCGTAACTGCTATCACCGGCTTGTGGCAATTTTCTATCATACTGAAAATCTCCTGCCCGTTTTCTGAAAATTTCCTCGCATTCACTTCATTCAACGTAGCGATCTCAGAGATATCTGCCCCGGCGATAAAAGCTTTTTCACCAGAGCCAGTGATGATGACTGCTTTGATTTCTTTTTTATCAGCTACTTCTTCGAAAATCTGCTTCAATTCATCAAGAGTATCAAAATTCAATGCATTCATTTTGTCTTCTCTGTTGATAGTCAAATGGAGCACACCGTTCTTTACATCAGCTAGGATATTCTTGAAATCAGTCATAGTTCATCATTGAGTGAAAAACAAATATACAAGCAGGGTGTTCAATCCCAAACTGTGTACTTATAAAATGCAGAATCCAAAGCAACGGATATCAGCCTCTGCTTTAATTTACTTTGGGGGGAAGTGGATTTTGTGCTAGGTCAAAAAACTGCTTCCACATTTTTATTTACTTTTGTTCAAAATCGAATTTTAACTAAATCCGCTATACTAATATGTCTTCTAAAAGAAAAATTACAGTTGCTTACGGCGACGGGATCGGTCCCGAGATCATGAAAGCTACTTTGTCTATCCTCGAAGCAGCTGGAGCACAGCTCGAATACGATGTAATCGAAATCGGTGAGCAAGTGTACCTTCAGGGTATCAGTTCAGGTATGAGCCCGAATTCTTTTCAATCGCTTAGAGATACTAAGGTATTTCTCAAATCTCCGATCACGACTCCTCAGGGTGGCGGATTCAAATCTCTCAACGTAACCACTCGTAAATCTTTTGGTCTATATGCCAATGTAAGACCTTGTAAAGCATATTCTCCTTTTATAAAGACACATTTCCCCAAAACCGACTTGGTGATCATTCGAGAGAATGAGGAAGATCTTTATGCAGGCATCGAGCACAGACAGACTCAAGAAGTATATCAATCACTGAAACTAATCTCCAGACCTGGCTCAGAGAAAATTATCCGTTATGCGTTTGAGTATGCTAAAAAATACGGTCGCAAGAAAGTGACTTGTATGACCAAGGACAATATCATGAAATTGGCTGACGGTCTTTTCCGCAAAGTATTTAATGAGGTAGCCAAAGAATATCCAGAGATTGAGAATGATCACAAAATCATCGATATCGGAACTGCACTAGTGGCAGATAGACCGGAATCGTTTGATGTGATCGTGACGTTGAATCTCTATGGAGATATCATATCAGATGTAGCAGCTGAAGTGACCGGATCTGTAGGACTAGGAGGATCTGCCAATGTAGGAGAAGAAGTAGCTATGTTTGAGGCTATTCACGGCTCTGCTCCAGATATCTCTGGATTAGGCATTGCCAATCCATCTGGTTTGTTGAATGGTGCGATCATGATGCTAGTTCATATCGGTCAGCCTGAGGTTGCCGAGAAAATCTCCAATGCTTGGATGAAGACGCTAGAAGATGGAATCCACACAGGAGATATCTATCAAGAAGGTTTGTCAGCAAAGAAAGTAGGGACTGAAGAATTTGCTCAAGCAGTAATAGAACGACTAGGTCAAGTACCTAGCTCACTTACTGCCGCGTCTTTTGATAAAGAAAGCACTGCTCCTATGAAAATATTCGTCACAGATGTGCCTAAGCAAAAAAAGGAATTGATCGGCGTTGACGTGTTTTTGGAATGGGATGAGGCAGGAAGAGATCCTCAGGTGTTGGGTGAGAAACTTCGCCAGGCAAATGCTGATGGTCTGCAACTGACTTTGATCACTAACAGAGGAATAAAAGTATTCCCTGACGGAATGCGCGAGTCTTTCTGCACGGATCACTGGAGATGCAGATTCCAGACTCCCGAGCAATCCACTATTTCGCATGGACAAATCCGTGAGTTGTTGAAGCAAGTTGAGGAATTAGGTCTTGACTTTATCAAAACTGAAAACTTGTATTCTTTTGACGGGGTGAGAGGATATTCTCTAGCACAGGGCGAATAAATAGCAGTAGAAATTTGAAATTTTTGAATTTGAAATTCTAGAAGGAAGTAGGGTAACCTGCTTCCTTTTTTGATTTTATTAACCGCAAAGATGATTTTATTTCTAGTCTCCCTACTTTGATCTATACTAACGCAGTCTTCAGACTGCTAAGCTTAAGTAACTTGTTATTTGGCACCTGATTTCTTGGCACATGACTAGAAGTTTTTCACATAGTTGACTTTATGGCCAGCTACTTGATAATTTGTAGATAGAACCTGATACACTTATGAAAAAACGAGTTCTCATCATCACCTATTATTGGCCGCCTAGTGGAGGCTCTGGCGTGCAGCGCTGGCTGAAATTCGCTAAATACCTACCAGATTTCGGATGGGAGCCGGTGATTTTCACTCCTGAAAATCCTGATTTCGACCTGAAGGATGACACGCTTGAGAAGGAGATCTCCAAAGAACTAGAGGTAATGAAATTCCCGATTTGGGAGCCTTATCAGCTTTTGGATAAGATTAGAGGCAAAAAGGAGTCCCATCCTGGACGAGTGCTAGAGCAAAAAGAACAAAGTTTTATAGAAAAAACAGCCATCTGGCTTCGTGCAAATCTGATGGTTCCTGACCCGAGAGTATTTTGGGTGAAGCCTTCTGTGAAATTCCTGGTTGAGTTGATTGAAAAGGGGCAGTTTCAAGCAATCATCACGACAGGCCCGCCTCATTCTATGCATTTGATTGGGAGAGATTTGAAGAGAAAAACCGGCATTTTTTGGTTGGCTGATTTTCGTGACCCTTGGTCCCAATGGGAATTTCTGGACAAGCTTCCTATGCAGACACGGGTGCGAGATAAGCACAAGAAGCTAGAGCAAGAGGTGCTCAAAGAAGCGGATGTGATCACGAGCATTTCCCCTACTTTTCAGGAAGAGTTGGTGCAGCTCGCACATCGCCAAATCAATCTGCTCACCAATGGGTTTGATCCGGCAGATATTCCTTTGGATTTTTCGATCAGGGAGAAAAAGGCAGGAAGCTTACACTTGGTTTACACGGGAATTATTGATTCGATCAGGAATCCTATGCCTTTGCTAAAAGCAATGCGTGAAGAGTTTTCAGAGGAAAAAGGGGAGGTGCTCTTCACTTTTGTTGGAAGAGTCAGTGATCAAGTGAGGGAGGAAATTGCAGCAGATTCCTGGCTTTCTGCTCATGTGGCTTTTGCTGGATACGTTTCCCATCAGAAGGTATTTGATTATTACGCCAAAGCCGATGCCCTGGCTTTGATCCTTACGAACACTAAAAACGCCAAGGGAAATATACCGGGGAAATTGTTTGAATACATGGCGACAACTTTGCCAATTCTAGCTTTGGGAGATCCTGAGGGGGATGCTGCGCAGATTTTGGAAACATCCGGTGCTGGAAAAGTGCTGGATCACGCTGATCGAGTTGCTATTCAGATCAGCTTACGAAAGTTGTTTGAGCGAAGCGGTGCAGAAAGCGGTACGGATGGAATCGAAAAATATACCCGCAAAAATCTAAGTTTTCAACTAGCCACCCTACTCGATGCAAATTCCATTTCTTAAGTACAAAGGATGGATTTGGAGCGAAAAAATGCCTTGAATTTCAAGTCTGAAGCCATGCCGGAGAAGGGGGTGATGTATAAACAAAAGCTATTTGTCTTGAAGAACTATCTTTCAAACTGTTGAGGGTACTTATTTCCTGCAAACTTATTTGTGAAAAGCTATCTAGATAGAAAACAAAGGTCAAGGATGCGATTTCCCCGACCTCTGTTGTTGGATATGGATTTTGAGATTATTCTACCACCTCATACCGCCGCCATACATGCCGACATTGATGCTAGGGGAGAATCCAACACCACCATATGGCCCGCCGTAGTAGTTCATGCCGACGCCGCCAGATACATACATATTTGCGCAAGCAGTGACTAGCAATGAAGCGCAGAGGATTAAACTGAATAGTAAGAGTTTCTTTTTCATCTGATTTATGATTTTATCGCTTGCTAGGATTAAGGATTGTAAACTTGAACTGCCAACGGTGCTCCCGTAGGATCCATTAGTAAGGCAACACTTCCATTTCTGATTTCAGGATTCGGTTCTACCAGGACTTTTGCGCCAGCTTTTGTAGCTTTTGCAAGCGTCTCTTTCAGGTCTGCCACTCTGATGTAAGGAACCCAATGGGAGCGAACTGTTGTAGCTGGGTTTTTTAGCATACCTGCACAATTCATATCCCCCATTTTGAATAGCGTATAAGGCACTTTTTGAGTATCAGTTTCTTCAGCAGTATAGCCTACTACGCTGGAATAGAAGGAGGCAGATTGGGAAGTTTCGTTCGACCAAAGTTCTTGTCCCAGGAAAGTATTCATCTCAGCCAAACCTGGCTCAGGATCACCATTGGTGAGTTTGATTAGAGAGATACTCGCACCCTGAGGATCTTGGATAAAGGAAATAGATCCCCTGTCATCTACATTCATCGCTTTTTTGATGATTTTGGCTCCTTGGGCTTTTGCTTTGGAAGTAGCATCTGTCACATCAGCTACGGATATCGCACCAATCCACTCACCAGACCCATTCTCAGTCTGGTAATAGGCCATCAAGGCTACAGGTTTATCATCGCTTTTGAAGACCCAGACCATTTTTTCACCCTCTCCGTGTGGGACGGTGGTCCATCCGAAAACAGCTTCGTAAAAAGCTGCTGAAGCTTCTGGATTAGGTGAAGCCAAGTCATGCCAAACTATTTTGCCATGGGTATAGGTACTTTCTCCGATTTGCGAAGCGATGGGCGGAGTAGCACCGGGAGTGCATGCGAAACCCAAATAGGCAAGGGTGATAAGCGTAAAGATTTTTTTCATCGTGTATGTTAAAAGTGTTTTGCGGGCTTAAGGTAGGTGAAATTTGAAGTAGATCGAAATAGAAGGTGCGATTTAGTAGTCAAAGATTGCGTCGAATAACAGGGAATTGGGAGTTGTTTTTTACTTAATTTCCGCGATGACTTGGACTGAAGACCCTATTTATATCAGCGGCATGCTATGCATGTTTGTGTTGTTAGCTGTTTGGTTGGCAAAGTATAGAGGCTGGAAAGCTCTGGGTACTCCGATTTTAGTTATTCTCATTGCAGCCCTAGCTAGTAATTTGGGGTTGATTCCAGCTGCAACGAGCGGAAATCCAGTTTACACAGGAGTGTTTATTTACCTGGCTCCGATGGGGATTTTTATAGCTCTGTTGGAAGTAGATCTCAAAAGTCTCAAAAAAGCTGGAGGTCCGATCCTGCTGATGTTTGGGATTGGTGGATTAGGTACTATCCTAGGTGTGTTGGTTGCATGGTTTACAGTTCAGCCAGCTGCGGAGATTGGTTCCATGGCCAATGCCGTAGCTGGAATGTACGCTGGAACTTACATTGGGGGTAGTATTAATTTCAATGCGGTGGCATTGAGTTACCAAGTCAATGAAAATGCAGATTTGTATGCGGCGACCACCGTGGTGGATAATCTTATAGGTATGCCATGGATTATTGCCACGCTGATTTTGCCAGGGTATTTGCAGCGATTTTTTCCTAGAAAAAAATTGCTTTCCACAGCTAGTGAGGGTCAAAAAGTAAAGAAACAGGAAGCTATTAGCATGGCTGGTTTAGCGTCAATTCTGGGCATGGCTTTTCTGTCTTTAGCAATTTCAAAGGTTGTTTTTCAAACTTTTCCAGCTATTCCTGAAGTCATCACGCTCACGACACTCGCTTTGATTTTTGCTCAGATGCCTTTTGTCAAAAATCTATCTGGAACCCACACCATCGGGTTTTTTCTCATTCTTTTATTTCTGGCAGCCATTGGGACGCTATGTGATTTGGGGACGCTGTCTGGACTTGGGGAGCTAGCGAGTACGTTATTTCTATTTGTCACGATTCTAGTTTTGATACATGGTGCAGTGATTTTTGGGGTAGGTTCTTTGCTCAAAATCGATTGGGACGTGATCGCTGTAGCTTCACAGGCAAATGTGGGTGGGAATACTACGGCTCTTGCTGCTGCTGAAAGTTTGAATCGACCAGATTTATTGATTCCAGGTGTTTTGGTGGGAAGCTTGGGAAATGCATTGGGCACTTATGTAGGATTTTTTATTGCCGGGATACTGAGTTGAATGGTGTAGAATAATTGGTGATTAGACTCATTGATCTTTCTAAAAATTGGTTTTGATTAAATAGAAAAAACTAACTACCTTAAAATCGATTTGTAGCCTAATATAATTTTGATCATGGGCACCTCGGTAAACCTATTTATTTCGAAAAGTCTAAAAAAAGCTTTAGGCTCTCATGCAGATGATGCTGCCCTATGGGAAAGCGTACGTAAAGGTAATGACTTGGCATTTTCTAATCTGTATCAGAGATTTTCCCATTTACTTTTTAATTATGGAATGCATGTCTGCCACAATCCCGAATTGGTTAAAGACTGCATTCAAGAATTGTTTACCAGCATCTGGACTAGACATGAGACGATATCTCAGATAGAATCAGTAAAATTTTACTTGTTCAAATCTTTCAGGAATCTGCTTGTTCATCAGATTTCCAGAGATAGAAAACTTTTTGCTGATTATTCAGAAGAGCAGGAAAATCAAGATGATGCACCGTCAGCTGAGCAACTCTTCATACTTGGAGATACTTCGATGATCAATCAGAAGCGTGTATCTGTGGGGTTGGAGAAGATTTCCAAAAGACAGAGGGAGATTGTCGTGCTCAAGTTTTTCAATGACCTCAGCTATAAAGAGATAGCTGATATCATGTCTTTAACCCCCGCCTCTGCCCATAACCTGCTCTCCAAAGCTTTGCAATGCCTAAGAGTAGTTGTTAAAATTACCCTAATCTTTATGGTAATAGGTGCTTTATGAACATGTGCTTCTACTGAACTAGTTGGTGTTAGTTTGTTGCCGTCTTATCTCCCGTTGTTGATGGAAAATAGACTTAGAAAACCCTATTCTTTGAGGCGGATTAGTAGTATGAAAATTTTTTGTTGAAAACCTAAAAAAAATGATGAGGTTTTGACTTGCTGCTGCTCTTACTGCTATAACCATTCTACTGGCAGTGAATCTTCCACCATCCGATTACACCGATTTTTCTCTAGACGACTTTATCACCGATCCTTATTTCAAGGAATGGGTGCTACATCCTGACACTGCTTCTGAGGATTTTTGGAGCGAATGGCAAAAACTCAATCCGTCCAAAATCACTTTGCTGATGGAAGCAAAAAGTATGGTTTTTTACCTGGAACAGAGCAGAATAGAAATGACCTCTGAGGATATGCGAGCGGTTTGGGGTGCGATACAGCAAGACATCAATGCTGCAAAGCATCTTCACAAGTCCGCTTCCAAAAAGACATTTCCTTGGTCGCTCATAGGTTCTGCGGCATCAGTCATTCTGCTTGCGATGGCCTGGATGTGGTATCAGCTTCCTGATGAAATCACCTACCAAACCACCTATGGAGAAACCAAGGAAATCCTTCTTCCCGATAGTTCAATGGTCATTCTCAATTCAAATTCTCAGATCAGTTTCATAGACAATTGGGAAGATCAGATGGCACGGGAGATAGTTATTGAGGGCGAGGCATTTTTCCATGTCGTGCACAAGGTAGATCATCAACCTTTCAAGGTACTGAGCTCCCAAAATGTGGAGATAGAGGTGCTCGGAACCGAGTTCAACGTCTATAATCGCGCGCAGGAAACCGAGGTTGTTCTTAGTTCCGGACTCGTGACGCTGAGTTTTCCGGTGAAAGAGAAAGAGGGGAAAATAGTGATGAGTCCAGGCGAGTTGGTGGAGTTTAAAGAAAGCAGATTTCATCGGAAGAAAGTCGATCCTGTACACTACACTTCATGGAAAGATAAAGTATTGTATCTCGATGAAACTAGCCTTGAAGAAATAATCAAAATGGCTAGAAATAACTATGGCATCACAGTAGAAATTGCAAATGAAGAGCTTCTAGATCAGACCGCATCGGGCTCAATGCCCATAGGAGATGCAGAGAATTTTATAGATCAGATTTCCAAAATTTTCAATCTGGAAATTACAAACGAAGAAAATAAGTATCTAATTAAGTATTAACAATGAAGTGTTTCCCAAATAACCTAAAATTCACACACTATGAGAAAGTTTGTACTACTGTGTATAAGCTGTTCGATTTCTTGGTTTGCTACAGCGCAGGTCGAGAACTTGATGGCTTCAGAAAAACGTCTCGAGCGCTATTCGCCTAGGACAGAAAGCAGTGATCTGAAAGAGATCCTGAGCCAGTTTGAAAGTAAATTTAAAGTTTCGATTGCCTACAAAGATGAGTTAGTGCAATCAAAAAAGATCAACTCCACCAAGACATCTTTCTCCTCGGTCGAAGAAGGTCTTAAAGAAGTTCTCCAAGAGACAGGTCTTAACTATGAAAAGGCCGGGGACAATTTTTATGTGATTTTTCAAAACAAATCTACCTCAGCTCCCAAAAATGCTGAACTTCAATTTGTGCTTACTAGCTCGCCGGCTTCAAATGGGCGTGCGAATGCCAATTCAGTGGCAAGGAATAGAAATAATCTACCAAAGCTGAATGATCGCCGCGTGCAGATCACAGGTAAGATTACAGATGAAAATGGCACCCCTTTTCCGGGTGTTAACATTCTTTTGAAAGGTACTGCTACCGGTACTGTGTCGGGAAACGATGGCAACTATTCTATTGACGTACCCAATGCCTCATCTGTACTCGTGTATTCATTCGTTGGCTACCTCAATCAGGAGGAAGTAGTAGGGAATAGATCTGTGATCGATCTGACTATGAAGCTGGATGAAAGCGATCTCGAAGAAGTAGTGGTGACCGCACTAGGTATAGAGAAATCAGCCAAAAGTCTAGGTTACGCGACCTCTACTGTGCAGTCCGACGAGCTCACTATCAATAGAACCCCCAATGTGATAAACGCCCTTCAGGGCAAAGTGGCAGGGGTTTCGATTTCAGCTCTGGGTACAGGCCCGGGAGGTACTTCCAAAATTCGGATCAGAGGTCAGTCCTCCATCTCAGGACAAAATAATCCCCTGATAGTAGTGAACGGAGTGCCGATAGACAACACCAACTTTGGCTCCAATCCAGGAAATAATGCCTCCGATAGCTCTATAGGTGTACGTGGAGGGGGAAACACCTCTGACGGTGGAGACGGACTATCCAGTATCAACCCGGATGATGTGCAGAACATGACTATTCTGAAAGGTGCCGCGGCAGCTGCGCTTTATGGCTCACGAGCCAAAGATGGGGTAATCATGATCACGACTAAAAGTAAAAATGATACCCGAGGTATAGGAGTGACCTACAACCTCAATTACACCAATGAGGCTCCACTGGACTTTACAGATTATCAGTATGAATACGGGCAAGGCGAACAGGGAGTAAGACCGACTACGCCAAACCCTACCTCAGGACAGTGGTCTTTCGGAGAAAAGTTTCAGCCGGGAATGACCCAGGTCCTTTTTGACGGAGTGACAGTACCTTATGTGCCTGTGAGAGGTATTATTAATGATTTTTTTCGCAACGGACAGAATATTACCAACTCGGTAACGCTAGCTAGCTCGGGGGATAAAGGCGGAATGAGCCTATCTTTCTCTGATCTCAATAGCAAGGGTATAGTCCCAAATAATACCTATAATCGAAAGACGATCAATTTGGGATTTGGCTATGATTTGAGTGAAAAGCTTAGTTTCAGAGGTAATATCAACTATTCTCATGAGGAAAATACCAACCCGCCAAACGTAGGTCAGCAGGACAACACCATCCCTGTGGCACTTTATAACATGGCCAACTCCATGCCGCTCGATGTGCTAAGAGACAATGCTTTTGATGCAAATGGCAACGAAGCAGTCTATTCAAGATTCAGAAATCGTACTAATCCATACTTTACACTCTCAGAGCAATTCCAAAATATTCGTAGAGATAGAATCTTTGGCAATATCGCAGTGAAGTATAATCTCACCGATTGGTTATTTGTACAAGGTAGAGTAGGTCAGGATTTCTGGACCCGAGATCAGGATTATAACAACTTTCCTACAGGACAAGCATCAAGAGCAGCTGCCCCGGCAGGTTTTGTCAATGGTGTTTATACCCAAGAGCAACGCAGATTTAGGGAGCTGAATACAGATTTCCTCATCAATGCCAATAAGGACTTCGGGGACTTTGGTATCAATGCCAACTTCGGTGGCAATCACATGCAGCGTAGATCTGATCTGAACAGTGTGCAAGTGACGGATTTTGTAGTGAGAGATCTTTACACCGTGCAAAATGGTAGAGCTAAAGATCCGATTTATGACCTCAACGAGCGCGCCGTCAATTCCCTCTACGGATCTGCTGAGGTGTCTTTTAAAGACATGTTGTTTCTTACAGGTACCGTACGAAACGATTGGTTCTCCACCTTGTCCAAAGAAAATAGAAGTATCCTCTATCCATCAATCTCAGCGAGCTGGGTATTTACAGAGAATTTCGGCAAAGGTGACTGGCTAAACTTTGGTAAGCTGAGAGTAGCATACGCCGAAGTGGGTAGTGATGCTGATGTGGGAGCTTATTCCAACGTACTTTTCTACGGTATCAACAATAACCTATTCAACGGACAGCCCGTGGGCGGGCCCATAGGAAGTAACCTTCCAAATCCAAATCTCCGTCCAATGCGAATCGGTGAGATCGAGGCGGGATTTGAATTGAGCATGTTACAAGGCAGAGTAAGTTTGGATTTTGCAGCATATCGCAAGCTCACAACGGATCAGATCGTAAGTGCACAGATTTCAGATGCTTCTGGCTTTGTCAATACATCGATCAATAGTGGGCAAAGTGAAAATAAAGGAGTGGAAATGCTCTTGACTTTGGTGCCGATAGAGAATGATAATTTCACTTGGGAATTCACAGCCAACTCCGCTTACAATAAAACCAAAGTACTGAGTCTTCTCACAGACACTCCAGGTGAGCGTATCACAGTAGGTACACACGTTTTCAATGGAGAACTGAGACAAATTGTAGGAGAAGAAATGGGGCAGGTAGCCGGTTTTGGATTTAAAAGAGATGATCAGGGCAGACAAATTTTTGGAGCCAATGGCATTCCGATCAGAACTGCCGAGTTGGTCAATTTTGGTAGTGCTCTGCCAAATTGGGTGGGAGGTTTCAACAACTCATTCAATTACAAAGGAATCATGCTTTCCTTCTTGATTGATTACAAGCTAGGCAACATCATGCTTTCGGGTACCAACTTCAACGCCACCAGACATGGCCTTCATAAAATGACACTGGAAGGCAGAGAAGGCGGAGTAGTAGGAGTCGGTGTCAATGAAAAAGGGGAGGTGAATACTGTTGCCGCGCCTGTACAGTCTTATTGGGAAGTTGTTCGCTCTCAGGCATTAGTAGAGCCGGTGATCTATGACGGGGGCTATGTGAAGCTACGTCAGATTACACTGGGATATGATTTCACCAAGTTCCTTCCGGAAAATCAGCCATTCAAATCAGTGAAGCTGAATTTTGTAGCCAACAATGTTTTCATGCTCAAGAAATGGGTGGATAATATAGACCCTGAGTCTTTTGGCTATTCCTCAGATAACCTCGTCGGTATGGAATCCACCGGATTGCCTTCTACTAGAGGTCTAGGTTTTAATCTTAATGTCAAATTCTAATCTCAAAAGACATGAAATCGAGCATGACTAAAAAGTCACCCACTGGCATGATTATAATCGCTGCGAGATTCCATATGGCCTTTGAAAGACAAATTATAAACATATGAAATCGAGCATGACACAGCCGTCACACACTGGTATGACTATTAACCGTGCGAGATTCCATGTGACCTTCAAAATTCAATTATATACACATGAAAAAGATCATTAATTATATCTTCATAGCTTCTATTCTGTTGGTCTCAGCAGCATGTGATAGCAATTTCGATGAGCTCAATATCAATAAAACTAGTGCTACTTCGATAGATCCGGCATTTCAGCTGAATGCTGCCATCGTGGGTACAGCCTATCCTATTGGTACTCTAGTATATGACATAGGAGTGGTGCAGCAAATCATATCTCCTAATTCAGGTGTACTCACAGGCGCCAATTACAATCAGGACAATAGAAACTCCACCCAGGAGGTTTGGCAAAACTATTACCGAAATGTGATCAAAAACACAAAAGATGTAATCAGCCGTATCCAAGATAATCCTTCCAGAGCAAACTTGCTCCAAATGACCAGAATCGTGCAAGCATTTGCCTTCATGGTTTTGACAGATGAGTATGGCTACATTCCTTATGATGAAGGTGGAGTAGGCTTTTCCGAGCAGATTTATTTTCCAGCTTATGATGCTCAGGAAGAGATCTATGCTGATATCATCAAAGAACTGACGGAAGCTACTGCTGCACTCAATCTTTCTGGAAAAGTGGAAACAGCGGATATCCTTTATGGCGGCGATCTGAATAAATGGAAAAGCTTTGGCAATTCACTTTTGCTAAGAGCAGGGATGAGATTAAGCCAAGTGGATCCTACCAGAGCACAGCAGATAGTACAAGCTGCGGCACAGGGTGGAGTGATTTTGTCCAATTCCAATAATGCAAAAGTCGCTCACGATCCGAATTATCCCAATCCTATCGGTAACCTGCTAAACGCAACCGAGGCATCTAATTTTTACCTTACCGCTCCTTTCGTCAATTATTTGCGAAGCAAAAACGATCCGCGACTTTCTGCTATTGCGATCACCTACGTAGGTGCTAAGTCAGGCCCTGAGCAGACGCCTGCCCGAGGTACTTATGCTGCAGGTGTCCATGTGGGTATGCCTATGGGAAATGACAATGCAAGTGCAGTTACTGCAGCCGCAAATTTGGGGTTGGCAAGTTTCTATGAGTTTGCTCAGGCAGATAGAAGACGTCTAGCAAAAAACACTGCGCCTAACTTTCTGGTCACTGCTTCGCAAAATTTCCTGCTGCTAGCCGAAGCTCGTCAACGGGGCTGGATCACTACAGAAACAGTGGAAGCTTATTACAATGCCGGAGTAAGAGCACATATGGAGCAGTTAGGAACTGTGGACGCAGCTTCAGCAATCTCACCTGCCGCCGTCGATAGCTACTTGGCTGCCAATCCATTCAACCCGACTACTGCCCTAGAGCAGATCAATACCCAATATTGGGTTTCATCCTTTTTGAATGGTCCTGAGGCATTTGCAAATTACCGTAGATCAGGGTTTCCAACCCTTGCTTCAAATCCTTTTCCTGGAAAAGAAGTGGAGTTTATCAACCGATTGACCTATCCAAACTCTGAGATATCAGTGAATTCTCAGAATGTTAATGCGGCCATTTCTGCTCAAGGTCCAGACAATCTGGGTACAAAAGTATGGTGGGATAAATAAGTGATTAAGGGCTTGGCTACGGCTGAGCCCTTTTTTTTAAATGCATTCAGCTATGAAATTGAGCATGACGAATAACGTCACACAGTGGGATGATTATACCAATGCGAGATTCCATGTGTCCATTAAAAATCAAATTATAAACACATGAATAGAAAACTTGTACTCAGCGCTATTTTGATTTTGCTGAGCGTATCCGGCTCATTTGCGCAGCAAATTTCCAAAGAAGAAATGCTCTTCTTGACTCCCTTATGGCAGGGAGAGCGCTTTGATGATGGTCGCCCAAAAGTATCCGATGACATTCTTCGTCGCATGCGGGATGTGACACATGACGAGGCTTGGGCAGTGATGAAAAATGCCGGCTACAAATACCAGTATGCAGACAATTGGGGTCTTTTGATCAATTCCGATAGTGTTTTGGTAGGTAGGGCGTTGACGGCGACTTTTATGCCTGGTCGGCCTGATATCCACGATGCGATCGACGAACGGGGAAAAAAGGAAGGCAAAAGAGGACAAAACTCTTGGCCTGTGGATCTCTTGCAGCCTGACGATGTTTATGTAGTGGATCAATTCGGTATTCACAATGGCGGCCCCACTATCGGTGATAACGTAGGTAATGCCATCTATGCAAAATCCGGCAACGGAATAGTCTATGATGGCGCAGTTCGTGATATCGTCGGGCTCAAGGAAATTGGAGGATTTACCTCATTTGTATCGAGTTATCATCCTTCCCATCACAATCAACCCGGAGATCTGAATACCATGCTTATAGGTATCAATCGCCCTACTCGAATTCATCAAGTCACCGTGATGGCGGGAGATGTGGTGCTTGGCCGTGATGGTGCGGTATCTTTTATTCCGGCTCATCTCGCTGAAAAAGTAGTCGTGACTTCAGAGGTAGTCAGACTTCGGGATATGTTTGGCCACGAGCGACTTAGAGACGGTACTTATACGGCCGGGCAGATCGATACCCGCTGGTCAGATGAAATCGAAAAAGACTTTTCTCAATGGCTTACTGCTCACATGGATGAGTTGCCTATAGCCAAAGAACAAATTCAGGAAATCCTGAAAAACAGAACTTGGTAAACGCTACACTAACCCAAACAAACCTATGAAATCGAGCATGACGAAGACGTCACACAATGTGATGATTATAACAATGCGAGATTCCATGTGGCTATTAAAAATCAAATTATAAACACATGAAAAACGGAAATTCAAGAAGGTCTTTTCTCCAAAAAGGAGCTGCCGCCGGACTCACCAGTGCTGCAATGCTTTCTACCTTTGGTCAGGGACTCCATGCTGCCGTCGCCAGACAAAACCCCTATTCCAATCCTGCAGACCTGAAAATCACAGCTATCAAATGTGGTTTTGTGAGAGGTGCGGTCTATGTGAAAATATACACCAATCAAGATGTCTGGGGCTGTGGCGAGGCAGTAGATGCCATTCAAGGGACTTACTATTTGGTGAAAAAAATGGGTGATCAACTGAAAGGTCAAAACCCCCTCAATCCAAATCGCCTGGCAGAGCAGCTTCGCAAAGGAGCTTTTTTTGGTGGGGCTCAGTCCGGAGTCTATGTAGCCGTACTCACGGCGATCGAGACAGCGCTGTGGGACATCACAGGAAAAGTATTTGGTGTGCCGGTGTATCAATTATTGGGTGGCAAATACCGGGATAAAATCAGAGTATATTGCGATACAGCACTCTATACATCCACTAATCCTTCGCCTCAGGATTATGCCACAGCCGCAAAAGATGCAGTGAGTAGAGGCTACAATGCCGTCAAGTTTGACGTGGATGATGGGCGTGATCCTAATAAATACGACCGATTCAATTGGACTGCCAACCCCATGGAGATCGATAGAATGTACAATGCTATCGCAGCTGTAAGAGAAGCAGTAGGACCTACTATTGATGTTTACGTAGATATGCATGGTCGCTACGATGCGGTGACGGGTATGAAAATGGCAAAAATGTATGAGCCGCTAAACCTCATGTGGCTCGAAGAGCCTATCCCCGCAGACAATCCTGAAATGTACAAATACATCACTCAGGAGACCACAACGCCTATATGCGCCGGCGAAAATATCTACCTCGCTTATGGCTTTACCAAGCTGCTTGCCGATGGCGCATTGAATATCATCATGCCAGACCTGCAGAAGGCTGGAGGCTTGGGCGAAGCTCAGCGTATCGCCAACCTCGCCAACTTATACTACGTGCCTTTTTCTCCCCACATGGTCGCCTCCTTCCTGGGAGCTATGGCTAGCTGCCATGTATGTGCCTCGGTTCCAAACTTCCAGATATTGGAGTGGCAAATCTACATGGACAAAGATCAGCTGTGGAAGGATATCGTCACCTATGATGGTCCTAGAACAGAAAATAGCTTTATCACAGTCTCAGAAAAACCCGGGATAGGAGTGGAGATCAATGAGGAAGGCATGAAAAAGTATGCGGCTCCGGGAATTCCTTTCTTTGAATAAACAAGTATTAACTGCCTGATTTTGATTTTCATGCAATTATACAACACCAAAAAACCCAGAATATGAAGTTTTCAATCAACCCTAAGTTTTGCCTGAAATCTCCCGCTGCCAAGTTATTCCTGCTAGCCTGCGGAATTTTACTCGCAGCTCCTTCTTACGCTCAAAATGTGGGCTCTTCGCCTGACTATATCAAACACTGCTGAGTGGAAAGGTGAGCGAATGCCTGATGGCAGGCCAAAAGTGTCTGACTCCATCCTTGAGCGCCTCAAAAATATATCCATCGAAGAGGCCTGGGGCGTATTGCGCAACAAAGGCTATCAAAATCAATATGAAGGAGATTGGCAGATTATGCTGCCGGATGAGGCTATGACAGGACGAGTTGTGACAGCTCAGTACATGCCGCTCAGGCCTGATATGGATAAGCAAATCAAAGATCAGGGTGTCAATAAGGAGGGGCGTTCGCCCAAAGGCGGTACGAATTCCTGGCCAATCGATATCCTTACCAATGGAGATATATATGTAGCTGATAGCTATGGTAAAGTGATCGATGGTACCCTCATCGGAGACAATCTCGGTAATGCTATCTACGCCAGATCTCAGCGTGGGGTAATATTCAATGGCTCGGTGCGCGACCAGGAAGGACTATCCGAAATCCAAGGCTTCAATGCTTGGATCAAAGGTCAGGATCCATCCTATATCCAGCAGATGATGCTCACTTCTATCAACGCCCCCATCCGACTCGGTAGAGCTACTGTGCTTCCGGGTGATGTGGTATTGGCAAAAAAGTACGGAGTGATTTTCATTCCTGCGCATTTGGTAGAGGAGCTGGTGCTCACCTCAGAAGTTACAGGATTGAGAGATGAGTTTGGTCATCTGCGACTTAGAGAGGGAAAATACCTGGCAGGTCAGATCGATAGTGAGTGGACCGAGGAGATCAAAAAAGATTTCTTGAATTGGCTAAATAACTATCCCGATAAACTGCCTATGAGCAAAAAGGAACTGGATGACTACCTCAAAGAGCGGAATTATTGAGCAGTGATTTGAAGATAATCACGCGAATATCAATTTGAAAAAGCAGAAGATTCAGAATACTCATCATGAAATTTTACTAGTGAATAAACATCAACCCACGATACCATGAAAAGTACACTACAGCACCTCATACAAAAAAGCAAAGAGCAGGAGCGGACCTATGCGGCTCAGCGTCAGGCAGAAATTGACAATCCTCAGACGCTGGATAATAGAAGAGATTTTCTCAAGAAAACAGCCTTGGGCGGCCTGAGCATGGCCGCGCTTATGGGCCTGAGCATAGAAGACACCATGGCCGAGACCACCAAAAATGTCCGAAGAGCCTCAGCTCCCTCTGATCTTAAAATCACCGACCTCCGCTATGCGCATACCGCCGTAATGGGTGGCACTGCTATTTTGCGCATAGATACCAATCAAGGAATCTATGGCCTCGGCGAGGTCCGAGATGGCGCTGATCCCAAATACGCCTTGATGCTGAAAAGCAGAATCCTGGGCGAAAATCCCTGCAACGTGGAGAAAATTTTCAAAATCATTAAGCAGTTTGGAGGGCAAAGCCGCCAAGCCGGTGGCGTCTGCGGGGTGGAGATGGCGCTTTGGGATCTTTGTGGCAAAGCTTACAATGTACCTGCATGGCAACTACTGGGTGGTAGATATCGCGACTCTGTGAGGTTATATGCCGATACTCCTGAGTCTAGCTCTCCCGAAGAACAACTCAAACTCATCAAATATAGAACCGAGGACCAAGGTTACACCTGGCTAAAAATGGATGTGTCTATCGGAGAGATCATGGATATCCCGGGCTGCATAGTGAATCCCGAAATCCTAAAAACAGGTAGAAGTCAATGGTCTGGAGGATACATGTCTTATGGAAATACAGCACATCCCTTCACCGGAATTCAAATCACTGAGAAAGGGTTGGACGAACTCGCCAAAATCGTAGATCACGTCAGAGGCATGGTGGGCTACGAAATACCACTTTCCACCGATCACTACGGTCATTTTGATCTCAATAACTGCATCCGCCTCGGGCATGCTTTGGACAAATATCGTCTAGCCTGGCTCGAGGATATGGTGCCTTGGCAACTTTGGCAACAGCACAAAACAATCACTGATGCGCTTAACACCCCGACAACTACCGGAGAGGATATTTATCTGCTTCACTATTTCAAAGATCTGATCGATAATCATGCGGTGGATATCATTCACCCGGATCTCGCATCTTCAGGTGGGCTGTTAGAGACAAAAAGAATAGCCGATTATGCGGAGGAAAAAGGTATATCTATGGCGATGCATCAGGCGGGAACACCTGTTTCTTTTATGGCAAACGTGCATTGTGCAGCTGCTACGCAAAACTTCCTGGCACTGGAGCATCACTCGGTAGATGTCCCGTGGTGGGAGGATATGGTGACAATGTCCGGTGGAGGAAAAATCATCGACAAAGGCTACGCGCCAGTGCCTTTAAGTGCTCCTGGGCTGGGAATAGAACTGAATGAAGAAGTGGTGAAAGAGCACCTGCACAAGTCTGACAATTCTTACTTTGCACCTACAGATATGTGGAATGAGAAGCGTTCACACGACAGGACTTATAGCTAAGAAAACCTATTTTGCCTATGATAGACCCGAAATCCAATTTCTGCCGGCTTTCGGGTTACTTTAGTTGTTTCACCCAAAATACCATACGCTTTGAACCCAAAAGTCACCCAAGTATTATCAATTCTCTCTGGCATTCTTTTACTCATTGCTGTAGGCATTAGCCTGTTTTCAGGGTTAGAGCAGGCAGGGTTTTTCTGGATAGGTTTTTTCTTTTTGTGCGGCATTGCTTTTCTGGGCAGTCCCAAACTCAAAGGCTACGCTTATTCTATGATGATCTTTGCGTCGGTGGCTTTGGCTCTGTATTTTCCACAGTATTTCCTGGCCTACAAGGGGTATAAATTTAGCGCGCTGATCGTGCCGCTGATACAAGTGATAATGTTTGGGATGGGTACTTCGATGAGCGTGCAGGATTTCCTCGGTGTGGTCAAGATGCCGAAGGGGGTCATAATTGGCGTGCTATGTCAGTTTACGATCATGCCTTTTATCGGCTTTGCATTGGCGAGTGGGAGTGGTTTTCCCCCTGAGATTGCAGCTGGAATTATTTTGATAGGCTGCTCACCCAGTGGTATGGCGTCCAATGTCATGAGCTATCTGGCCAAAGCAAACCTTGCTCTTTCTATTACTGTCACCTCGATTACCACTTTACTTGCGCCTTTTGTTACCCCAGTTTTGATGGGCTGGCTAGCAGGGGAATTTGTGGAGATCAACGTGCTGGAAATGATGATCAGTATCGTGAAGATGGTCATTATCCCGATCGGCGCCGGACTACTTTTTAATTATTTCCTTCAGGGCAAAGCTAAATGGCTGGATGACCTCATGCCGATTATTTCCATGGCGGCCATCGCACTCATCCTAGTCATAATCGTAGCTGCGGGACGCGATAGCCTACTGGAGATCGGGCCGCTTTTGATAATCCTTGTTTTGGTGCATAACCTCGCCGGCTATACGCTCGGATACTGGGCAAGCAGGCTGCTGCGACTTAGTGAAAAAGACTGTAGAACTATCGCTATTGAGGTCGGTATGCAGAACGGCGGACTCGCATCTGGTATAGCCAAAGAGATGGGAAAAATAGCCACAGTAGGATTGGCTCCGGCTGTTTTTGGACCTTTGATGAATGTGACAGGTTCTTTGCTAGCTTCTTATTGGCACAAAAAACCTACAGCTGAAGATTGATATTGATGGATTACGGCAGTTTGTAGGCTTGCCTTGCTAGCAATTTCCACTGACCCTTTTCCTTGTGCCAAACCAGCATTACGCCGATTTTGATGGAATTGGGTGTGCCTCCGTCCACGATGTCAGCCACGAGTTTGTGACGCACGATGGCGATATCTTTTTCAACATGGATCGTCTGACCCTGAAATTCTACCGTTACAAAGTCCGAACTACCACTGACAAGCGCATCAATGAATTGGGCTTGATTTTCCAGTTTTCCGCTAGAATGCCCATAGCTGAGATTCACCGAGCTTAGTTCGCTTAGGTTAGCGATGGTGGGATCGATCAGAGCAAGGCGGAGCTTTTCTACTTGAGATGCGAGGTCTTTATCTGCTTGCGCAAAGGCGAATGTCATACTGAGAAAGAGCGCGGTGGTCAGGAGGGTTTTCATAGGTTTATTGAGCTTGGCTTTTTGTAGATGAAAATTTATTCTCAAGATAAGTCTTTACTTAGCTGTGCTGACGTTTTTCTCCCAAAGAAAAAGAAATATTGTAAAAGGCTCGGCTCAAGTCTTTAGGCATATTTGGGCTTTCTCCGAGCAATCGATTACAAAACACCAGGCAACCCTCGCGGTTATTTCTCTTGAACGATCGTGAAAATATTTTTCTCTTTGATACCTTTTACCTCATGCTCCACCATCACAGGAATATCATACGTGTCAAATTCCCTGAGATGTATTGTTTCACCGTTGATGAAAAATTCCACTTCCCCTTTTGTCACTGTCAGGTGTGAAGGCACGTTCGCAGTATGCTTTTTTAAAATCTGACCTTGCAAAAGACCTATGGCAAAATAGTTGATTTTGTCTGTTCGTTGGATTGGGCACACGGAAGGTCTCTCATCCGTGAAGGCTAGATTTTCCAGAATATTCATGATTGACAATGGTTTTAAAATGAAAACTTAATCAAGTTTTAAGTTAAGAAATCTTTCTCCAAACGGAGAGATTTCAACCGGTATTCTCTGTTGGCAAAGGAAACCTGGCCTCATTTCAAATGGGTTTTAGGGTTGAAAAAAATCGCTCTAATTTACTGCTTGATGCTTTCTCAACGCTAAGGATTACTCTATGTGCTTCGCCCAGAATCTGAAGGGTAAAACTGATTAAAGACTTTAGTTAGGAATGTAGATACCCTCTGGTTTATTCATTTCTAGTTACTTTCACTTTCCTAAACATCCACTCGTTATCGCTTACTCTTACTTCTTTCCCACTCGAAGTGCTCACTTTTTTAAGGTTCACTTCCTGTGTAATCAAGTACGGAAAGGGCTCTTTATAGGAAGCTCTTGTGTTTTCTGAATTGAAATCCCCAAAGATAGTAGGTCCTTCATAGCCTTTTGGATGGTTGGAATCGTCGATTTTCAGGTTTTCAATCGTGATTTTTTCGGGCATGTAGCAAGTGTAGCCGAAGTCATGTTGACCAGAATTATGGCCACCGATCAGCGATGCGGTGACAGATCGCCCACCTGCTGGCACAAATGTACAGTCACGGATGATGAGTTCTCCTTTCCAGGTACTACCATAGTCAGCACGCAGATTGATCAGATTTCTCCCTCGGATCTCCGAATTCTCTACTAGGAAAGTACCGCTGCCAATTGCATTAATTCCCATGTGTCCAAGTGTCGAGTTTCGGATGGTCGCATTGGCTACGCCCATGTGTGCGTCGAAACGTGAAAGGGTGCAGTTGTCAAAAAGTAGGTTTTTGCTATAATTGGAGCCCATTATTCCCCAGTAGGTGTTGTCATCGATATCATTCGTTTGACTGACATTGATGAAAGACACATTTAAAGCTCTGTTTACTAAGATGTCATATGAACCCATGGAGACTGGTTTATCGGCTCTGCCTATAGTTACGTAGGTTTTGTGGCCTGTCAGGATGGTGTTTTTCACAGTGACATTGGTGGCATAACTGATAGATACAAAGCCACTATATGGTGCACCGCTTTGACCTTCTCCTGAGATGTGATGTTCGAGACCGTCTATGACCACATTGGAGCGTTGGACGGAGATATTTCGCTGATAATAGTTGTACTCTGACGGTTCTTGATTGGCAATTGTAGTAAATATTCCACCGGTTATATTGAGAGTTTTCTCATCGATAGGAAGAGCAGTGATTTCGGTGATTTGATCGAAATCCCAGATAATCGGTGCCTTGCTATCCACAGTTCCATTTTTATCCACGAGAAAAATATCTGTCTGTGGTGATCCGTTGGTGGGGTTTAGCCCAAACCTGATATAATGCTTCACATTGGAATTGGTCACCGCGATCAGGGCAGCTTGTGGTAAGGAAACGTCGATTTTTAGCTGGTTTCTCTTGAGAGAGCTGATGCTGTCGAGCTTAGTTTCCTCTTGGCTTGATTTGACTAAGAATATTGGTGCATTCCGATTTTCCACAGTCCGATCGTCTATCAGGAAAGCTGCCTTACCAAAATCCGTATCCGTTTGAATGATTGCAGTCTGGTCTTTTCCTCCGATGTAATAAGTAGCTCTCTCATCTGCCATTACTTTCAATTGATGCTTATTGGCAAATTCATGAGCAGCTGCGATGGCATTTATATCATCTGTTTTGCCGTCACCTTTTGCCCCAAAGTCAGCATAGCGAACAGTGCCGCCTACAATTAATTGGGAGGCTTTTTCTGGAGAAATAGAATCAAAAGACCTTTCAGTTTGGGCTTTGGCTAAGCTTAGAGTGGTGGATAAAATGAATAATAGGAACAGGTGTTTCATGGGTAAAAATTTATAGATATTGACTCAAAGACCTCAGGTTGTTTTAGTTATTTCTTGATAAAGTATTTTATGCAAAGCCTATTTGAAGTTTGGTCTTTGAAGAAAAAGACCATGGCGGTGAGGAATTTTGCGAGACCTTAGAACATTTTGAGGTTGATGTTTTTTGAAATAAATAACTCAGATTCCATCCACCCAAAGCAAAGGAAAGCGTACGGGCATATTTCGGATAACTTCTGGCGTATCAAAGTCAGCATCAAGCGTATTCCATAGCTTTAAGTAATTCTCTTGATCGTAGGCTAATCCTCCAAAAAGCAAGAAGGAATGGCGCACAGGCCATTTTTCCCAGTACATCACATCTTTTTGATAAGGCCATGCCGACTGATCGGCCACATAAGGATAGAGAAAGTTAATTCCCAACTCTAATGATTTTCCGTCAGGGGTCTGATAATCGTATAAGTTCTCGTCATCGGTAGCATAGACCTGACAGAGTGTTGCCATCGCATCAAGGGTGAATAAGGAATAGCCGTAGGGTTTAGTTCGCTTTAGTTCAAGTGGGAAACTGCCATCGGTTGCCATTTGAGTAGGAAGTAGAACGGTTTTATACATTTCCTTGCAAGAATTGAGAACTTCCTGGTTGCCGACAAGCTGTGCAAAAACCGCGGCCTGCATTGCCCAGCAAACGCTGTGATTGTTGCCGTGATCACGTTCTGCGATACCGTAGGGGTGTGTAGTCATCCAAGTCAGATAGTCGCTAAACCAAGCTTTCATCAAATGGATGTCTGAAGCGGAAATCACACTCAATCCTTCCACCGCTTGAATTGCTTTGGCCACTTCCATCAGTTGGATTGTGTCTATGATACCTATTCCTCGGCCTGTCACCTTACCTTTGATAGCTTGGGCATAGAGCAGGTGTGGATTCATCTTCGTGTCTTTGTCTATAAACCAAGCTTTCAGATGTGGTGCCAAAGCTTTTACATAGTCCTCGTCTTTGGTTACCAAATAAGCTGAAGCTAGTGCTCCTGAAATCTGACTCAAACGTATCATCGCTTCACGGTGAGCGGTGAAGTTTTCAGGATTAGTCAGGCCGTCACGTTGGATATAGGCACCGTCTGGATTGTCTGGATCTGGCCACCAGTAATCTCCTTCAGAATAAAAATCATGAATACCACCTGCGCTCCTGGGGCTTTGATCTGCTGTTACGGTGATAGGCTCAAGGTCTTTGTATTTGTCTGCAAGTCTAATCACTCGGATTCGTTCTTTTTCGAAAATATCCTCCTTCGCAAAAGTATCAGGCGATAGGGACGAGGTGGAGATTTTATCATTTATAAAAATTGATAGAAGAGTAAAAGCTAGCGTGAAGAGAATAGGTGGCATTTTTTTAGGGAAATCTGATTAAAGGTTAGGATCACTCATCAGGTCAAAGGAATATAGTAAACCTCTCTGTGTGACTGGAGTCACGGAATTTGCAAAAAGTTTTTTACTATTTTAAGAAAAAAAACAATGGACTACTACATAGCAAAAACACTAAGAGGTGATTTCGATGAGGTGATTGTTCAGGTAACTGAAGCGCTGAAACAGGAGGGTTTTGGAGTATTGACTACCATTGATATGAAAGCTACGCTCAAGAAAAAATTGGATGTGGATTTTCATAAGTATCAAATTCTAGGTGCTTGTAATCCGCCCAATGCCTACAAAGCGTTGGTCGCTGAAGATAAAATTGGTTTGATGCTTCCCTGCAATGTGATTGTTCAGGAGAAAGAAGCTGGCCAAATCGAGGTGGCTGCTGTGGATCCGGTGGTTTCGATGATGGGTATTCAGAATGACAAGTTGGAGCCGGTCGCTACAGCGGTAAGAGATGGGTTGAGAAAAGTAATTGAGTCTTTGTCCTGAGCCTTTCCTTATCAATCCTATTCATTTTATAGCCTGTAAATGCACAGGCTATTTTTTTGGCAAAAAGTAAAAGACCATACCGTCAAATGAATGCAGGTTTTTTGTCCCGCCCAACCTTCTGGAAGATGCGCAAGTAGGATACAGTTTGATTTATTGGAGATGATTTCTTAACTCATCAACAAGACCTAAATTCTATGAAAAGCAGAAGATTATTTTTCCAAAAACTAGCAGCTGGGGTAGCTATTCCAAGTTTAGTTGCTTTCAATACTTCTACGGTAAACGCGCAGCGAAATCCTATTGATCAAACGCTGAAAGGGGAGGAGTTTTGGGAGGGGGTAAGAAAACAGTTTCCGCTGACCGATAGTCGGATTTATATGAATAACGGGACTTTTGGGCCTTCACCAAGGGTGGTATTGGAAGCTTTGCAAAGCTCTTTTTTGCAGACAAATACGAGCGGAGAATACGGTTCTACCAGTGCAGAACGGGAGAAGTTGGCGGCTTTTGTAAACATAAAAACGGCTGAAATTTCCTTGACGCATAATACCACCGAGGGCATTAATATCATGTGTTGGGGACTTCCACTGAAAGCTGGAGATGAGGTGATCATCACGTTGCATGAGCATGTGGGGAATGCGCTTCCGTGGCTGAATAGAGCCAAGTTGCATGGAATTGTACTGAAGCCCTTCGAGCCCATGGCTACTCAATCAGAGAATTTGGACCTGATTAAATCCCTTGTGACGACCAAAACCAGAGTCATTGCGATTCCACATGTCACCTGTACTACTGGTCTTGTTTTTCCAATCAAAGAAATCTCTGAATTTGCCCGAAGCAGACGCATATTTACCGCTATAGATGGAGCACATGGGGCTGGTACATTTGCTTTAGATCTACATGATCTAGGGTGTGACTTGTACGCGAGTAGTTATCACAAATGGGTTTTGGGGCCAAATGGAACTGGCTTTCTCTACGTGCGAGAGGAAATTCTGGATAAAGTACAAGCCTATCAAGTGGGTGCTTATTCAGACTTGGGCTGGGATTTGTATCAAAACCCACCTCAGTTCAAAGGCTATGTGCCGACTGCCCATCGTTTCGATTACGGTAGCCAAAGTCTGCCAATGATGCGAGGGGTCGTTGCTGCCACCGATTTTCACTTAGAAATAGGCCGGGATAAAATCGACACTAGATTACGAGAACTGAATCAATACCTCTTTGATGGATTGGCAGACATGAGTTCTATAGTAGATATTTTGAGTTCTCCAGAACCAGAATCCCGGATTAGCATGATTACGTTCAAACCCAAAAACATGGGCTATCAAGAAGCTGAAACTTGGATAAGTAAGGAGGGATTCCGTATCCGTCAAGTGCCAGAAAGCAGATTAGACGCAATCCGAATCTCAACTCACATTTACAATACTAAGTCTGAGATAGATGATTTCTTGAAGGCTGTAGAAAAGGTATTGGGTTAGTGGAAGGGCTCTGGGCTTATAGTCTGGTTACATCCTCTTTTTTGATATAAGCAGACTGATTCTTCCATTCTACTTCATACCAGATATCCTTAGATGATTTGATTCGGATTCGATGACCTGGTTCAACTCTATCGAGAAGGTCTCCTCCCGCAGTTGGTTTACTCACGATGTAGGTGGGGCTGCTTGTAATCAGGCCAGTTCTAGGGCCGCTGAGGAAGTTGTTTGCGGCGAAGATCATGAGAATTAATAAAATTGTCGGCCAAAAGGTTTGAGTCTTTTCTGTTTTTCTGCCTGTCACCCAACTGGTGAAAATAGAAAGCACCAAGAAGATGGACAAAACCCCAACAATGTGGGTTTGATACTCGGTTAAAAAAATAAGGAAACGCTGCCCATCGCTAACTTCATACCCCACCAAAGAGCTTTGCCCGGTAAGACTTTTGATTTTAGTGATTGCTTGAGGGTTTGGGTCTAAGTCGTAATATTTGCTGAGGTAGAGCGTTGCCCGTTCATTATCTCCAATTCCCTCGGTGATAAAAGCCATTTTTAATAGCATAGCAGGCGAATAAATTCCCGATTGATAGCTCAAATCATAGATTTCCATTGCCTCTTTGTAGCTTCTAGCATCAAACAAAGAATCTGCTTTTTCTAGAGCAATTACATCTGCTTGACAATGAATACTTTGTAGAGATATCGATAAAAATATCAAAAGTTTTGTGAGAAAGATTGATTTCACGTTTGGCATTTAAAATTTGTCCTCTTATTTTTGCAGTCCAATTACGACAATGATCTGGCAAAAAGCAAGGCCAAGGAGTCAATTTGAAAGGCAAAACACTAATAGATTTTGGTTAAATTTTCTGAAAACTTTCAGAGAAATATAATTCCGAAGCTCAGCTGGTAGCGCATTCTGATTTTATCGGGAGGGTTCTAAGTTCGAGCCGAGTGGTTAATACTAGAGTGAATAAAGATTCACTAAATAAAAAGAAATTGATTCCGTAGCTCAGCTGGTAGAGCAATACACTTTTAATGTATGGGTCCTGGGTTCGAGCCCCAGCGGGATCACTTGATAGTGTCAGAATTTTCTGGCAACATCTAAATTTTAACTTACAAGGAGTTAAAAAGAAAGTTTCGGGGTGTAGCGTAGCCCGGTATCGCGCCTCGTTTGGGACGAGGAGGTCGTAGGTTCGAATCCTGCCACCCCGACTTTATTATTATTAGTGATGAATTTTACTTCATACTAATTGTCCGGTCCTGTAGCTCAACCGGATAGAGCAACTGCCTTCTAAGCAGTAGGTTTCAGGTTCGAGTCCTGACAGGATCACTCTTAAAAGCGGAATCACGTTCCGCTTTTTATTTTATTACCGATTCCGTAGCTCAGCTGGTAGAGCAATACACTTTTAATGTATGGGTCCTGGGTTCGAGCCCCAGCGGGATCACAAGTAAGCAGTCCAAATGGGCTGCTTTTCTTATTTTTAGCCACCTCAAATGATAAGGTGATGGCAGTGGTTTACATTCTTTTATTCCAAAAGCTCAACAAATACGGTGAGGATGCCAGCATTGATTTGGGAGGACGTTTGTATGAACATTTTCAATGCCACTCAAAATTTACTTCTACAGGATTGACGTGGGGCCTTTCGTTTGCGAAGAGCTTTTCGATAATTTGCCATCTGCCAAACAAAGGGAGACCCAGATCAAAAAAATGAAATCGCGTATGGATACTGAGCCATGTTTAAATCAAAAAAGAGTCCCACATTTCTGTAGGACTCCTTTAGCTAAAATGATAAACGATTATAGTTCTTTAATCAGCACGTTTCTATAATGAACTACATCACCATGATCTTGAAGGGTGATGCTTCCTTTTTTGAAAGTGCCCCAATTAGGCATGTCTTTGAATTTACTATCAGCGACTAAAGCTTCCCATTCTGGAGTCCAAAGTGTGGTACTTACTACAGTAGTACCATTTAGTATTAGATCAAGCTTACCGTTATTTGCGATAATCTCTGCAGTGTTCCATTCGCCATAAGGCTTCACTGTTTCCTCACTGCTTACAATCAGGTCATACAGATCACCAGCTCTATGGCTTACGATTTTAGCATCAGGATGGCCTTCGTTGTCTAGCACTTGCATTTCTAAACCCGTATGGTAGGAACGCTCGTACTCAGGTGCTTCGTGGGTGTAAAAGATCAATCCGCTATTACCGTTCTGCGAGATTTTCCAATCGTATTTCAGGTGAAAATTCTCGTATTCCTCATTTGTAGTGATGTCTCCACCATCTCCTTCTTCCCAGTTTGCTTTATTGGAGGCATCAAGGTATGCTTCACCATTTTCGATTTTCCAACCATTTCCTACTTCTCCGCCACCGTATCTGTGCCAGTTTGAGAAATCATTATTTGCAAATAGATCAGTCCATTCTTCTGTGGATGCATCAGACACAACCACCTCTTGTGTTTCATTTTCTACTGCCTTTTCGCCTGCACAGGAGGCTAGCATACTTGCCAAAACTGTAGCTATGATATAATTTTTCTTCATCTTATTTTTTCAAAAGAAGGATATAGGCTACCATATCTTTGGCATCTTCTATACTTACAGATGGGTGTGGGGTCATTGGAACTTCTCCCCATACTCCTACACCGCCTTCTATTACTTTTTTGGCGAGCATTTCGATGTTTTCTTCTGTAGCTTCATACTTAGCGGCTACATCTGCATAGGATGGGCCAACTATCTTTCTTTCTACCATGTGGCAAGAAGTACAATCAGAGGCTTTTACTTTTTCAAGACCTTTGATGTAAATAGGGTCATTCTGGTATTTTTCCTCCAGGCTCATTTCCTGCGCAGGTGCTGCGGGTGCTTCTGTAGTGGAAGTTGCTGTAGTTTCGGACGTCTGTTCTCCTCCGCCGCAGGCGAATGTAAAGCCTGCAACAGCTACTAGTGCGAAGGCTAAGTTTTTTGTGATTTTCATAAATTTTAAATTAAAACTGGTGTTTAGATTCCTAATATTTTTTTGTTGAATGATTCATCAGCACCTCTTCCTGCGAAGTCATCGAATGCTTTTTCGGTCACTCTGATGAGGTGTGAATCAATAAATGGTGCGCCCTCTGCGGCTCCTTGCTCTGGATGCTTGAGAGCACATTCCCATTCTAATACCGCCCATCCATCGTAGTTGTATTGCGAAAGTTTGCTAAAAATTCCACTAAAGTCAACTTGTCCATCACCTAAAGATCTGAAACGCCCTGCACGCTCTACCCAGCCTTGATATCCTCCATATACTCCTTGCTTGCCACTAGGATTGAATTCAGCATCTTTCACATGAAACATCTTGATCCTTTCATGGTAGAAATCAATGAATTGTAGATAGTCAAGACACTGTAATACGAAGTGACTTGGATCATACAAAATATTAGCTCTTTTGTGACCATTTACTTTATCTAGAAACATTTCAAATGTCACTCCATCATGTAAATCCTCCCCAGGGTGTAGCTCATAGCACACATCAACTCCCTTGTCATCGAATTCATTTAGAATAGGAAGCCATCGTTTGGCTAGCTCAGTGAATCCTGTATCCACTAAACCTGCAGGTCTCTGAGGCCAAGGGTAAACTGTGTGCCACATCAATGCTCCTGAAAAAGTAGCATGGGCTGTAAGTCCCATATTTTGTGATGCCTGAGCAGCATATTTCAATTGCTGAGTAGCCCATTCAGCTTTACCTTTCAGATCTCCTTTGAGATTATCCGGCGCAAAACCATCGAATAATTCATTATATGCAGGGTGTACAGCCACTAGTTGGCCTTGTAGGTGGGTGGACAGTTCGGTTATTTCCAAACCTGCCTCTTCTACAGTTCCTTTGATCTCATCTGCGTAGGTTTTGCTTTCTGCAGCTTTTTGCAAGTCGATCATTCTACCGTCCCAAGATGGTATCTGAACTCCCTTGTAGCCTAGGTCGGCCATGTAGTTACAGATGTTTTTGAGGTTGTTGAATGGTGCCTTGTCGTCAATAAACTGAGCGAGAAAGATCGCCGGGCCTTTGATTGTTTTCATTTTACTTAGGTTAAATTATTAGGTTTCAGAATTTATTTTTGCACTATAAAAGGTGTCCATTTGAGGTTGGACTCATTGCTTTTCAACACGTGGTCTATGAAAGCCATTCCCCTGATTCCATCTTCTATGCCAGGGTAATCTTCCCACTCTGGTTTGGGGGTTTCTCCAGCTCGGTCTGCATAGATGCATCTGGCAAAATTTCTATACAAGTTGGCAAATGCTTCTACATAGCCTTCAGGGTGTCCAGCTGGAGTTCTGGTGTTTTCATTGGCATTCGAACCCAAATAGCCAGTTCCTGCTCGATAAATTTGATCTGGAGCATCTGGCCAGCGTACAAGTAGAGAATTATTTAATTCCTGTTGCCATTCCAAACCGCCTTTTTCACCATACACTCTAATCTTAAGGTTGTTTTCAACTCCTGTATCAGTTTGGGATGCCATAAGGACCCCAGAAGCTCCATTTTCAAAGCGCAAAAGAACCACGCCATCGTCATCGATAGGTCTGCCCTCTACTTTGATGTAGAGATCAGCACAGATTTCAGCTACTTTTTCGCCAGAAACATACTCCGCCAAGTGGAAAGCATGAGTGCCTATGTCTCCCATACATCCCGCCAGCCCATTGATCTTTGGATCGGTGCGCCAGGCAGCTTGTTTATTACCTTCTGATTCCAGAAGCTTCCAAAGCCAGCCTTGAGGGTATTCCACATATACTTTTCTGATTTTTCCGATTTTACCTTCAGCGATCATTTGTTTGGCTTGTTTGATCATCGGGTAGCCAGCGTAGGTATGTGTTAGTAGGAATCGTTTGTCTGACTGCTGTACAATTGGATAAAGTGCTACAGCCTCTTCATAATTCAGGGTTAGTGGCTTGTCCAGTGCCACATGGAAGCCATGCTGAAGCGCTTTGGCCGTTGGGTCGAAATGCACATTGTTAGGTGTAACGATTGCTACTACATCGATTCTCTCTGATTCCGGAAGCTCCAGTTCCTTTGCAAACATCTCATCGTAAGTAGCATAGACTCGTGAAGGATCGAGCATGAATTCCTCTCCTCGTTGTTTTGATTTTTCGGGATTGGAGCTAAATGCTCCAGCTACTAGCTCGAACATTCCGTCCATCAAAGCACCGTTGAGGTGGATGGCTCCGATGAAAGAACCAGGACCTCCACCGATCAATCCTATTTTAAGTTTTTTAGAAGAATACATTTGGGAAAAGACTTTATATTCAGGCTTAAATTCTCGAAATAAATTATTCTTTGCTGTAAAACTTTCGAATTTCTGCGAGTTATATCAGGCAATCAGTCAGTTGGCATACAGCTGGATGATCAGCGAAATTAAAACTAGCTATTGCCTGACCTTAGAATTATTTTATTAGCCTAAAATAGGTCAAATTGGCTAAAATCGAAACTTTGGATTTAGAATTCACAAATTTCAAATTACTTCTCTACTATTCACAATGCACTTAAACACCAAGTTTAAACTTTCTGTCATGATGTTCCTTGAGTTTTTTATTTGGAGCTCATGGTATGTTACTTTGGGCACTTTCTTGGGATCTAATCTTTTGGCAAAGGATCAGGAAATATCATTGGCTTTCTCTACTCAATCCTTTGGGGCCATAATCGCTCCTTTCGTGGTGGGTTTGATTGCTGATCGATACTTTCATGCACAGCGAATTCTAGGTGTTATTCATTTGCTGGGTGCTGGATTAATGTACCTATTGTATAGTTCAACCGATTTCTCAGGCTTTTTCCCACTTCTCCTTATTTATATGATTTTGTTCATGCCTACGCTCGCGCTGGTGAATTCGATCTCCTTTAACCAGATGAAAGACCCAGCAAAGGAATTTTCAAAAATCCGTGTGTGGGGTACGATAGGGTGGATAGCGGCAGGCTTGCTGATTAGTTTGCTATCTTGGGATAGTGCCGAGGGGTTGCGTGAAGGTCTTTTGCGAAATACTTGGCTGATGGCTGCGGGTAGCTCTCTGGCCTTGGGGCTGTTTAGCTTTATGTTACCGCATACACCTCCTAGAGCCCAAGTGAATGAGCAATTCAAACTCTCTGAGGTACTTGGATTAGATGCCTTAGGAATGTTAAAGCATAGAAATTTCGCAGTATTTTTTATTTCCTCCATTTTGATCTGTATTCCACTAGCATTTTACTACCAAAACACTAGCCCTTTTCTCACAGAAATAGGAATGTCTAATTCCACTGGGAAAATGGCATTAGGGCAGGTGTCTGAAGTAGTCTTTATGCTAGCTCTACCTTTCTTCATTACTAGGTTTGGGATCAAAAAAACCCTTGCAGGGGCTATGCTAGTATGGGCGCTTCGTTATGTGTTTTTTGCGTTTGGGAATGCTGATGAGCAGGTTTGGATGTTATTGGTGGGGATTTTACTTCATGGGATTTGTTATGATTTTTTCTTTGTAAGTGGACAGATTTATACTGACTCACATGCCGGTGCCAAATACAAATCTTCTGCCCAAGGATTGATCACCCTTGGTACTTATGGTGTAGGAATGCTGGTTGGTTTTTGGGTAGCTGGATATACGTCAGATTATTTCAAAGATGAACTTGGAGCACACATTTGGGGATCAATTTGGTTGGTACCTGCTGGTATTTCTGTTTTGGTTTTACTACTTTTCCTAGCCTTATTTAAGAAAGAGCACCTAACAACACCTCAATAAACCCTAATGACCAAACCTATTGATACCGGAAGAAGAGAATCCTTTAAGAAAGTTTTGCTCGGCGGTGCTGTATTCAGCACGCTTTCATCCTTCCAAACCAAGGAGAACTATCCTTACAAGCTGAAAGGAAATATCAACCATGGCGTTTGCGCCTGGTGTTTTCGTGATTTTACCCTAGAGGAACTCTGTATAGAGTCCAAAAAGATAGGGATCAAAGGAATCGACCTTATAGGTCCAGCCAATTGGCATATCCTGAAGAAGCACGGAATAGATTCCTCCATGTGCAACGGAGCCGAAATCAGCCTGACAGAAGGCTTTGGTGAAGTGAAATACCACGAGCAACTGATCAAGAACTACACGGAAATGATCCCCAAAGTAGCAGAAGCAGGTTACAAAAATCTAATATGCTTCTCTGGAAATAGAAGAGGCATGGACGATGAGACAGGGTTGAAAAACTGTCAACTTGGTCTGGAAAAAATAATTCCTCTAGCAGAAAAGCATGGGGTCATTATTCAGATGGAACTACTCAACAGCCGGGTGAATCATCAAGACTATTTATGTGATAAATCAGCTTTTGGAGTTGAGCTATGTAAGCGCCTAGGGAGTGAAAACTTCAAATTGCTTTACGATATTTATCATATGCAGATAGATGAAGGGGATCTCATCAGAAGTATTCAAAATAATCACCAGTATTTTGGGCATTACCATACTGCGGGTAATCCAGGCAGAAATGAGCTGGATGATACGCAAGAGATATACTACCCGGCAGTGATGAAAGCAATAGTAGCCACAGGCTTCAAGGGATATGTGTCACATGAATTTATCCCAAAATATGACGATAAAATGGCCTCATTAGCTCAGGGAGTTCAGGTCTGTGATGTTTAACTAATTTGAAAACCTAAATCCATTTATATGGCAAATGAATCATATGACGCAATAGTAGTTGGGTCAGGAATAAGCGGCGGATGGGCTGCGAAAGAATTAACTGAGAAAGGTCTCAAGGTATTGCTGCTTGAAAGAGGACCTGACGTAGAACATGTCACAGATTACAAAACAGCTACCCTTCCGCCTTGGGAGGTTCCTCACCGTGGACGTAGAACACAGGAGCAATTGGAAAACCACCCTAATTTGAGAAGAGATTATGTCCTTAATGAATTGAATTTAGACTGGTGGGCTCATGAAGATGACTCACCCTACGTAGAGGAGAAGCCATTCACGTGGTTTAGAGGCTATCAGGTAGGAGGTCGATCCTTACTATGGGGAAGGCAGTCCTACCGTTGGTCTGACCTGGATTTTGAAGCCAATGCAAAGGAGGGGGTCGCAGTAGATTGGCCAATTAGATATAAGGATATTGCGCCATGGTATTCCTATGTGGAGAAATTTATAGGAGTATCAGGCTCCAAAGATGGCTTGGATGTACTACCTGACGGAGAGTTCATGCCGCCTATGCCGATGAACTGCGTGGAAGAAGATGGCGCAGCCAAAATCAAGGAGCATTACAAAGGGGCTAGAACTTGGACTATCGGACGTCCAGCCAATATCACCCAACCACTCCCAGGCAGGCCCGGCTGTCAGTATCGGAACAAGTGTTCTTTAGGTTGTCCATTTGGTGGTTATTTCAGTACACAAGCCTCTACCTTGCCTGCTGCAAGAGCTACAGGGAACCTCACCCTTCGTCCATGGTCGATCGTACGAAGATTGATCTATGATAAGGATACACAGAAAGCCACCGGAGTAGAAATAGTGGATGGACAGACAAATGAGACAATGGAATTCAATGCGAAGATTGTCTTCTTATGTGCCTCTGCTTTTAACTCTACAGCGATTTTGATGCGTTCTGCTACAGATGTTTGGCCTGGGGGATTAGGCAGTAGCTCAGGTGAGCTTGGGCATAATGTCATGGATCACCACTTTCGTCTGGGAGCGAGAGGAAATATGGATGGGTATGAAGATAAGTATTACTTTGGGAGAAGACCGACAGGCCTCTATATCCCAAGATTCCGGAATGTCAATGGAGACAAAAGAGATTACCTTCGCGGATTTGGGTATCAAGGTGGAGCCAGCCGTAGTGGTTGGTCTCGCGATGTTGCTGAACTGAATTTTGGTGCACCTATGAAAGAAGCATTGACCCAACCGGGCCCATGGGGAATGGGAATTACGGCATTTGGAGAGATCTTGCCATATCATGAAAATACCATCAAACTAAGCGATACCGTAAAGGATAAATGGGGCTTAGAATCATTAGTAATGAATGCTGAGATTAAAGACAATGAATTAAAGATGCGGAAAGACATGATGGCTGATGCAGCTGAAATGCTTGAAGTAGCAGGTTTCAAGGATGTAGAGGAATATGATGCTGGGTACACCTTCGGACAGGGTATCCATGAAATGGGCACTGCTAGAATGGGAAGAGACCCGAAAACTTCCGTTTTGAATGAAAATAATCAGGTTTGGGATGCGAAAAATGTATTTGTGACGGATGGGGCATGCATGACTTCAGCCGCAGCAGTTAACCCATCTCTTACGTATATGGCTTTGACTGCAAGAGCAGCAGCTTTCGCAGTAGATGAACTCAATAAGCAAAATCTCTAATCCTAAAAGAAAAAATTATGACTATGAATAGAAGAGACGCATTGAAGAGCGTGATGGTGATGATGGGAGGAACGATGATTGGCGCTACGGCGATCATGACTGGTTGTACTCCAGAGAATCAGATTGAAGGATTGGATTTTGATCCAGATGACATTGCATTCCTAGACGAGCTAGGAGATACTATTATTCCAGAGACTACTACTCCAGGTGCTAAAGCTGTGGGCATAGGATCATTCATGGTAATGATGGTCAAGGATACGTATGATGGAGATAGTCAAAAGGTTTTTGTGGACGGGGTAAATAAGTTGGGTAAAGATTTTAAATCAGCATACGGGAAAAATTTTGTTGGAGCACCAGCAGAGGAAAGATTGGCCTTTTTGAATGGGATGTACGAAGAATTTAAAGCCAGCGGTCAGGATAGAAATCCAGAGGTAATCAATATGCTTCGCGACTTGACAGTGCTAGGCTATTTTACCTCTGAAATCGGAGCTACTCAAGCTTTGAATTTTGTGGAAACGCCTGGACGATTTGATGCTTGCATACCTTATAACCCAGGAGACAAAGCTTACGCGCTCTAAACAAACTGGATATAATAAGAGCCTGCTCAGTAAGTTTGAGCAGGCTCTTTTTTTTGACCTTTCAAAGGTAAGGTCGGGGTTAGAAATATAGCTTTAGGAAAAAAACATTGTGCCTAGCACTAGCAAGCTCTTAGTTATTTAAAATCATTTTGTTTCGGAAAAGAAGTAAATATAGGGTTAGCGATAAAATGATTAATAAAGCAACTTCAAACTGAGACCAGATCTGGGTTCGATTGATAATGATGTTCGCCTTATTTATTAATTTCTCGCCCTCTTCCATCTGGATTTTGCTGAGGTTATCTAGGTCTTCCTGTGCCTTGCTGATTTTTTTATCGTAGAGCTGAACTTGGCTCAGGTTGACACCGGAAGAATCTGAATAAAGAAGACTATAATTTTTTATCTGGAGGTCATTTTCAATAATACTTCTGAAGTCTTTCAAGTATTGCTCCTCACTCGTAGTAAGATTTGTCTTTTCAAAATTATTCACAATTTCCAAAATACTTTGTTCATGTGCGGCAATTTCATCCACTACTCTAGAGTAATCGTAATTGCTGTCGCAATGATCTACCAGTTTCTGGATCCTAAACAAATTCTCTGAAATCCTGAAAATGTATCCCTCCACCACTAAGCGGTCATTATATACTTCTGTGAAAGTGCTGCTAATATTTTTGAATGCCTGACGCTCAGTTAGGTTAGTGCCAAACATAAAAAGTACTAGAAGGCCTATGATCGCTAAGGCTGTGATTTTCCTCTTTTTAAAAGCGGTGTTTTTCATAATTATCTATTTTGGGACAATTTCAGATGTTAGTTTATGGATATCTCTTCTACTTCCCAAATTTTTTCTAGCTAACAAAAAAAGGATGTGTGATAAAATTTGGATTGTGAGATTCTAACTTCAACTTCCCCCTAAAGGTTTTTTGTCATACACTCTCACGTAGTCCACTTCCATGCGCTGAGGCCATATATCCGTGGCAACTCCCTGTAAACCACCCCATCCACCACCTACGGCAATATTCAAAATCAAATGAAATGGCTGGTCAAATGGCCAATCTTTATAGTTATTTCCTGTGTTTTCAAAGGTGAAATAAAGGGCATCATCTATCATGAAATCTATTTTCTCTGAAGTCCAGTTAATAGCATAGGTGTGGAATTTCGTGTTGAAATCAGGGACTTGTTTCACGCCTCCTTTTTGAGTTCCCAGTATATGATTGAAAGCTTCGGTATGAACCGTTCCGTGTACGTTTCCGGGGTTATAGCCCACATGCTCCATGATGTCAATTTCCCCATTTTTTGGCCAGCCACCATATAAGTTTTCTTCGGGTAGCATCCAGATTGCCGGCCATGTTCCGCGCCCTTGAGGAAGTTTTGCTTTGACTTCTATGTATCCATACTGCCAAGATGCATGTCCTCTTGTGAGTAAACGTGCTGAAGTATATCCCTTAGGGTGAGATGCGTCGGTATGGGCTTCGATGATCAATTTCCCGTTTTCAACACGGGCATTTTTAGGCTCATTTTGTGAATAATATTGCATTTCGTTATTGCCCCAACCATGATCACCCACATCATAGGTCCATTTTTTAGGATTTGGCAGGCCATCTTCAGAAAATTCATCTGACCAGATTAATCGCGCCTCTTGAGCTTTTGAGTATATATTTAGGCAAAATACCAAGAATACTAGTGATAGGCTTGTCTTCATTGTGGGTCATTTTGGTGTAGGCTTTGCAAATTCCTAGGTAGTCAAAGTTTAACTTAAACCACAAGAATTATGTCAACCAACTTAAAATTAAAAGGTAACTGGAATATCGTAAAAGGTAAGCTCAAAGAAAAATACGGAGAATTGACGGAAGATGACTTGACGTATGTAGAAGGTCAGGAAGATCAGCTTCTAGGTAAAATTCAGAAGCGAACAGGCGAAGCGGAAGATGTTATCCGTAATGAGTTTTTCGAGGAGAAATAATCAAACTAGTAAGAAAGCGGCGAGAGTCGCTTTTTTATTTTCACCTAGCGCGAATAGGTTTTTGCGATTTTGCGCAATGTAACTTGTTACGTGCTATTCTATTTCTATCTGGCATGGACTCCGATGTCCGATACGGTCTCATTCCTTAAGTTTTACTTTTCCTTCTATCCTCAATTCTGGCAGAAAAATGGTTCATCTTTCCGGTGATTGCTTTGAGGTTTTTTGGGAGACCTGTTTTCCTGATGATGACTTTTTAACTTATCCTCATTCTCAATTTTTGGTGCATTCAAAGCCTCGTTTTGCTAGAATGTTTTAAATTGAGCCATAGAAATAAACCCAAGAGAAATGGCATATTATCATAGGATGGGAAGCATCCCGCCAAAAAGACACATACAATTCCGTCAAGCTGATGGAAGCCTTTACAAAGAAGAGGTCGTAAGCTCCAAAGGCTTTTCAGGCATCTACTCTACACTTTATCACATTCACAACCCCAACGAAGTAAAATCCATAGGCGAGCCCGTACCATTTTCATGGAAAGCAGCAGTAGAGCATGGGTTGAATCAAACTCACCTAAAAACCTCCGACGTGGAATTCACCGGGGAAGATTACCTCTCGGCGAGAAGAAATCTCCTCATGAACTCCGATGTGATGATGGGAATCTGCTCTCCTCGTCAGCGGAAAATGGACTATTACTTCAAAAATGCTGACGGAGATGAATTGATCTACGTGCATGATGGGGAAGGGGTAATGTATTCTCAATTTGGAAAATTGGAAGTGCATAAAGGTGATTACATCGTCATTCCAAGAACCACGATTTATAGATTCGAATTTGAAGAAGAAGGGCCTCTGAGACTATTGGTAATAGAATCTGTGGGGGCGATAGAAACGGTCAAGCGCTACAGAAATGAAGTGGGGCAATTGCTGGAGCACTCTCCATATTGCGAGCGGGATATTCGTCCGCCACATGAGTTGCATATAGAAAAAGAGAAGGGTGAATACCTCGTGCAGATCAAAAAGCAAGGAATGCTTCATCAATACACCTACAATCATAGCCCGCTGGATATCGTAGGCTGGGATGGATATCTGTACCCTTACGCGCTATCTATCTATGATTTCGAACCGATTACAGGAAGAATTCATCAGCCGCCGCCAGTACATCAGACATTCCAAGCCTGGGGATTTGTGATCTGCTCCTTTGTTCCAAGATTATTTGATTATCATCCATTGGCTATCCCTGCTCCATATAATCACTCCAATATAGATTCAGACGAAGTTCTATATTATGCCGAAGGAGAGTTTATGAGTAGGAAAGGAATTGATCGTGGTTCCTTTACCCTTCACATGGGAGGCTTGCCACATGGTCCTCATCCCGGGACGGTGGAGAAATCTATCGGAGCTAAATCCACTGATGAGTACGCAGTAATGCTTGATACCTTTAAATCACTTCAGATTACTACCGATGCACTTGAATTTGTGGATGAGAGTTATCCTATGAGCTGGTCGGAGTAAATTGAGTAAGTAACTAGCTTAACTACCAAAAAGCCTCAATCTGCGAAGATCGAGGCTTTTTCATTTAGATTTTATGATACTTATTTTTTGTCTGTGATTTCCAAGATTGGCTGGCCTGTGGCTCCATTTGGAAGCTTGATGTCCAGCATCATAGAGAGCGTAGGAGCGATATCTGTGATGGTGGCATAGCGTGAGCTTTCACCAGCTGATACATTCCAGCCGTAAAATAGGATAGGAACATTGGTGTCATAAGTAAAGCCTGTGCCATGGGAAGTGCCGGTAGCTCCACCTGTAAGCCATCCTGGTTCCAAAATCATCAGGATATCTCCCGAAGCCTTATGATTATAGCCCATTTGGAGTAGTTCTGCTCGTCCTTTTGTAAAAGCGCTGGTTCTCATGGCTGTACCAGTATAAACATCCTTGATCCCATCAAATTTGAGTAAGAACAGTGCTATTTCGTTTTCTAAAGCTTCTTGGTTCAGTTCCTTCTCACGGATTAATTCACGGTTGAGGAAAAGTTGGCCATTTGAGCTGTTGATGATCCATTTACCTGCTCCATATTTATCAAAGATGAAATTCTGTAATTCGCTAACCACTGCACTCGTGCGTAGGTTTCCACCAGGGACATTTTCGCTCACCATGTGTGTAGCTATTTCTGCTACTGCATGGTCTGCTGATAGGAATACTACATAGTTATCTTTGCCATAGGTTTTGTCCAGGTAGTTGAGCAGTCGCTCTAAATCTTGATCTAGACGAAGATAGTTGTCCTCCACCTCTTTGGATTGAGGTCCAAATCTATGTCCTATATAATCAGGCGATGAAAAACTCAGTGCCAAGAAGTCCGTCTCATCGCCCATGCCCATCTGCTCTCCTTCTAGTGCTGCTAGCGCAAAATCCAACGTCATGGAATTGCCGAATGGAGTAGAGGCAATCAATCCATACTCGCCGTTTGTCTTTCTGAGTTCTGCTAAATCATAAGGAAAAGTAGGCGTTTCTTTGCCGGAGAATTTGCCTTCAAAAGGATTGTCATCCACCGTACTAGCAGTGTAAGTTTCTATTGGATAAAGCGTATTCCAAGGCTGAGAAAGATACGAATCAACGATTTTCTTCTCGTTAAATTTTTCTACCCAGGTTGGTAATTTGTCATGGTAATAGGAAGAAGTCATAAACTCGCCGGTATTGGAGTCAAACCAATAGGCATCCCCCATGTGACCCGCTGGCATACTCGCTCCGCGGTCTTTGATCGCTACACCTACTACTTTTGACCGCTTTTGCGAAGCTATCCTAAGCTCATCAGTGATGGTAGTGGTGAGGAGATTTCTTGGACTAATAAATCCATTTTCTTCGCTGCCACCGACATTGGTCACAGCAGTATCTTCTGCACAATACATCATTCTGTCTAGCTTTTTCACATACCAATCGTTACCGATGATGCCATGCGTAGCTGGGGTAGTACCTGTGTAAACCGATGCATGACCTGGGCCGGTGTAGGTCGGGATATAGTTATAATGAGCATTTTTCATCATAAAGCCATCCTTCATCAACCGCTTAAATCCTCCCTCGGAATATCTGTCCGAAAAGCGATATAAGTAGTCCTGACGCATCTGATCGACAATGATTCCGACGACGAGTTTAGGCTTATCCGCATGAGTCTGAGCTAGCAAGGGGATAGATGCCATTGTAAGAAGCAAAAGTAGTATCCTGAATTTTTTCATTTGATTGAAATTGGGTTTTGATGGAATGAAGAAACCTCACATGGACTGAACATTTCAACACCTGGTGATAGTTTTCTCATACTTGATAGCCTATTTAATTTTTATGTATAGCTGCTTTGTTGCCAGTGAAGAGCCTAAAGCAGTATGGGGTTTGGTTAACTTGAGGATTGAGGCCGCATCGAACTTTTGTCCCGAAGGGTAAGGGAATTTTGAGTACTGGCAAGCCTGCAGCTATTCATATTTGTTTTTTTGAAGTCTCCAAAGATAAGAATATGCCTCGGTCCGTGGATTAAGACTTTGTTAAATGGTCAAAAGCATAGACATTAGAACACTAAAAATAACTAAATCACTATGAAAAGAATTATTGGAATTTTGTTTTTGCTTGCAGTAGCTATTTCATCGCCTGCCCAATCTTACTTTGAAGATGGTCTTTCCTCGGAATGGCATAGCCAAAGAAGAGATGAATTGAGGAAGTTGATGTCTCCTAATTCTGTTGCGGTATTTTTTAATAATCCTGTGAAAAATAGAACTAACGATGTGGATTATGTCTATCATCCCAATACCGATTTTTTCTACCTGACAGGGTTTCGGGAGCCAAATGCTGCACTGGTGATTTTCAGCGAAGAGCGAGAAGTGAATGGGAAAATGGCTGATGAATTAATGTTCCTTCAGAATAGAGATCCCCGTGCAGAAATGTGGAACGGAAAGCGTTTGGGTGTAGAAGGAATGATGAGCGAGCTTGGGTTTGAAAATGCTATGCTCAACTCGGAGTTCGCTGCTAAGTCTGGAATTAACCTAGATGATTTTGATAAGATTTTGACCTTTAGCCTTTCTGACGCTATAGAAGAAAGCAGTACCAATATGCCCTTGATCCAGATGATGGAGGAGTTCAAGGCTGCTACGGCCTATCCCGACAAACTTGACGAAGTGAGTGCTCAGGTTTATAAAATGATCAAAAACTCAGATCTAGAAACTTCAGATCGGGTGGTTCAATCGCTCAAAAGGCTGCAGCGTCAATACCCAGATCTGATGGAAGATCCCTTGGTTTCTTCTTTTATGAATGCAGAATCTCCGGAAAAGAGGATGGTAGTAAAGGAAGAAATGCCTGATCAGAAATTAGACCTATCCGCACTCGGTGAAATGATGGCTGTGCTGCGTGAAATAAAAACGCCTGAAGAAATTGTACTCCTTAAGAAAGCGGTGAAAATATCTGCAGTAGGACAGGTGGAAGTAATGAAAGCAGCGAAAATCGGGATGACAGAACGTGAAATCCAAGGCGTTCATGAATTCATCTATAAAAGATACGGAGCCGAAGAACTAGGCTATCCATCCATCGTAGGCGGAGGTAATAATGGGTGTATTCTTCATTACATCGAAAATGACAAGCGGGACTTGACAGATCGATTACTCCTGATGGATCTAGGTGCAGAGTGGAGGGGTTACACTGCTGACGTGACACGAACCATCCCAATTTCGGGTAAGTTCAATGCCGAGGAAAAAGCAATCTATGAGTTGGTGTATCAGGCCCAAGAGGCAGGAATAGCCCTTTCCAAGCCAGGAGCGACTTTTCAAGAGATTGACGCGGCAGGTCGAAAAATCATAAATGATGGATTAGCCGAGTTGGGAATTATCAAAAAAGGAGAAAGCCACATGTATTTTCCTCACGGAACCAGTCATCACTTAGGATTGGATGTTCATGACCCAGGAACGCGCAAGCCTCTTGATGTAGGAATGGTTTTTACTATTGAGCCGGGGATCTATATTCCCGAAGGATCTAATTGTGATAAGAAATGGTGGGGAATCGCCGTCCGTATTGAAGACGATATCTTGATCACCGAGTCCGGGGCTGTCAACCTTTCAGCCGATGCACCTAGAACGGTAACAGCTATCGAGGAAATGATGCGCCAACCGAGTGTGCTGGAGGAGTGGGTCCTGCCGGAGATCGATTAGAAGGTTTTAATGTTTCTCGCAGCGACGCGGCGGCGCTGCGTGTTTTTTATTTGAACATGGAAAAGGTTGAAAATGAAATTGCTACTCTGATTCTGGATAAAGCATTCTTAATTCATAGAGAATTAGGGCCGGGCCTGCTTGAATCTATTTATGAAAGGGTGTTAATGCACGAGTTGAAAAAATCTGGACTTAAAGTATCCAATCAAGTTTTTATTCCTTTTAAATGGGATGATATTACATTTGAAAATGGATTTAGAGCAGATTTAATTTTGGATGAAAAAGTAATAGTATAGATTAAATCAATTCAGGTAATTGCTCCAGTTCATGCTAAACAACTAATGACATATTTAAGACTCACAAAATTGAAACTCGGCCTATTAATAAACTTCAATGAAGCTTTATTAAAAGATGGGATTAAACGAGTAGCAAATAACTTATAATTGAGATTGGCCAAATCCTTCGCCGCGCCGCCGCGCCGCTGCGAGAAAATGGATCTTAACTATTATAGGATTAATCCTTCTTCTTCAAATCACCCCGCTTGATAGACCGGATAAACTGTCCCCACGCGAATGGATCGAGGAGTCGAAGTGTTCTCGGTCCGTAGAGATCTTGGTTTTGTTGGGCTTGACCTTGTTGGAAATAGCGAAAGTTTTCATTTGCCGAAGCAGGCATGGATTCAGCCCAGCGGAGTAACATTTCTGGACTCATGTTAGCTCTTGAGATTGCCATGGGATCTACCATATTCAATGCGATGACGGCCTGTTTGAATTCTTCCTCGGTAGGATAGGGCATTACTTCTATTTCAGCCAAGGCGATTTCGTCCACTTCCATGGTCAAAATAAGGCTAATGCCATTATCTTCTACATTGTCAGGCACTTTGAAGGTTTGTTTTTTCAAACCAATAAAACTAAATACCACTGAGTCTCCTTCTAATACAGGCATGGAAAAATACCCGAAACGCCCTGAACTTGTACCGCGCCCTTTAGTAGGAACATAGATATTAACCCCTGGCACAGCGTCCGTGCTGTCTGCATTAAGGATGATCCCAGAAAGTTGGATTACTTTTTTTTCTTGCACATCTTGAGCATTCACCTCAAGGGATAAAAAAAATATTCCGCTAAGGAAAAACAAGGTGGCGCTAATGAGTAATGAATTCTTCACAAATGATAAACTTAATAGAACGGCAGATGGTTGTCAATTCGGCTACGATATTACCCTAATTTCGGCTGAATTTTTATTTTACCCTCATAAACTCCGTTAAATCTTACTAATGCGCCTTAAAAATATCAGTTTAAATTACGGGCTTAGAATTTTCAAAGCGCTCTCAGAAGAGCCTAGAGTGAGGATTTTTCATCTTTTGATGTTGAACAAAGAGCTTTCAATATCTGATTTTGAATTAATCCTTGATTTTACCCAAACCAAAACGAGCCGGCATCTTATTTACCTGAAAAATGCGGGTTTGCTAGGAAGCAGGCGAGTAGATCAGTGGGTGTTTTATTACATTTTGGAAGAATACATGGAGATTATACAGCAGATTTTTAAGTTCATTCAGAAAGATCCTAGCCTAATCAAGGACCAAGAAACCTTTGAGATCCTGAAATCAAATCGGGAACTTGCTATCAATAAAATTCAAAATAATCAGTACCGACGTTAATTACCTTGAAAACTTACCAACACCTTTTCTTCGATCTGGATCACACCCTGTGGGATTACGATCGGAATGTCCAAGAATCCCTTTCAGAACTCTTCATTCATTATAAGCTAGAAGAACTCGGACTCGCTTCTTCTCAACATTTTATTGACTCATTTTATGCGGTTAATTTTAAACTTTGGGCGGCTTATGATAAAGGAGAATTACAGAAGGAAGAATTGAGGACTACTCGATTTCCAAGGATTTTTGCTCATGCGGGAATTTTAAATCCAGTTATTCCCGAAGAATTCGAAGGGGACTTCATGCATCGGACCTCTAGTAAACCTCATCTTTTTCCGCATACGATAGAGATTCTGAACTATCTCAAACCTAAGTACAGACTCCATGTGATTACAAATGGGTTTGACGAAAGTCAGGCGAAAAAAATGAAGTCTTCAGGCTTGAATGACTATTTTGAGTTGGTGATCACCTCTGAAACTACCGGGCACAAAAAGCCAGATCCAAGAATATTTCAGCATGCTTTGGAGCAAGCTGGAGCGACTAAAGAAAACAGCCTGATGATTGGTGATAATCCAAATTCGGATATCAAAGGAGCTCATGGGGCAGGAATAGATCAGGTGTTTTTTAATCCACTGGGAAAAGAAATTGATCTGATTCCCACTTATGCAATTACGCATCTGAGAGAACTAGAATCCATACTTTAAGGTTCTTTTACTTCAAATTCACAAGCCAATACAACCTTACTGGTTATCTTTGGCCAATCAGAAATCCATAACCCCAGATATTATGCTCAAAGGTTTTTTTAATGTCCCGGTTCCAATCAACGAACCAGTAAAAGCTTATGCTCCCGGAAGTCCCGAGAGAAAAGAATTGCAAGCAGCTTTGAAGGAAGCTCGTTCTAAAGAAGTCGATGTGCCGATGTACATCGGTTCGGAGGAAGTCAGAACGGGCAACACGCACAAAATGTCTCCTCCTCACGATCATCAACATGTATTGGGTCATTTTCACGAAGGAGATGCATCCCATGTAGAGCAGGCGATCGATGCAGCTCTTGGTGCCAAAGAAGCTTGGGAAAACCTAGCATGGGAACAAAGAGCAGCGATTTTCTTAAAAGCAGCTGACCTGATCGCTGGCCCATACAGAGCCAGAATCAATGCAGCTACTATGCTTGGTCAATCCAAAAATGCAATGCAGGCTGAAATAGATGCGGCATGTGAGTTTATCGACTTCTTACGCTTCAACGTGCAGTATATGACTGAAATCTACGCCCAGCAGCCTCCTGTTTCAGGCAATGGCGTTTGGAATAGATTAGAGCAGCGTCCACTCGAAGGTTTTATTTTCGCTTTGACTCCATTTAACTTTACTGCCATTGCAGGTAATCTTCCTACTTCTGCTGCGATGATGGGTAATACCATCGTTTGGAAGCCAGCCTATACGCAGATCTACTCTGCCAATGTACTAATGCAAGTATTCAAAGAAGCTGGAGTACCGGATGGCGTGATCAACTTGATCTACGTGGATGGGCCAACTGCGGGTGATATTATTTTCAAGCATCCTGATTTCGCAGGCATTCACTTTACAGGTTCTACAGGCGTATTCCAGCATATCTGGAAAACTATCGGAAATAATATCATGAACTATAAGTCTTACCCAAGAATCGTAGGTGAGACAGGTGGAAAAGACTTCGTAATTGCTCACAAATCCGCCATTCCAAAAGCAGTGGCAGTAGGACTTTCGCGTGGAGCTTTTGAGTTCCAAGGTCAAAAATGCTCAGCCGCTTCCCGTGCTTATATCCCATCCAATATGTGGGATGAGGTGAAAGAAAACTTGCTAGCAGATCTTGCAGATATGAAAATGGGTGGAACGGAAGATTTCACCAACTTCATCAATGCGGTGATAGACGAGAAATCTTTTGATAAAATTGCCAAATACATAGACAATGCAAAGGCAAACCCTGCGGTAGAAATCATCGCCGGTGGCAACTACGACAAGTCAAAAGGCTACTTCATCGAACCAACCGTAATCGTGACGCAAGATCCTATGTACACGACCATGTGTGAAGAGATTTTTGGTCCGGTGTTGACTATCTATGTATATGATGCTGAGCGATTCGAAGAGGCGTTGGAATTGGTCGATCAGACTTCTCCGTATGCCTTGACAGGAGCAATATTCTCTCAGGATCGCTATGCGGTGGAATTGGCTACTACCAAGCTGAAAAATGCTGCAGGTAACTTCTACATCAATGACAAACCAACAGGCGCGGTAGTAGGTCAGCAGCCATTCGGTGGAGCGAGAGCTTCAGGGACGAATGATAAAGCTGGTTCTATGATCAACTTGCTTCGTTGGGTTTCTCCACGTACAATCAAAGAAACCTTCGTTTCTCCAGTGGATTATAAATATGCTTTCTTGGGAGAAGATAAATAGTACCATTGACCTTTGAGGTGTCATTCCTACGACGAAGGAGTAGGAATCTCCTCGAAGGTCTTGAATTCATACATATTTAGATATAAAACCTTTGTTGTCAGTTTGTTAAGGTTGGTAGGGGTTGTAGAATTAAAACCTTCGAGGAGATTTCTCAGTCATACTTCCTTCGAAATAACACCTCAAAGGTGATCAAAAGCCTCGGATTTAGATTTGGGGCTTTTTTGGTTTTAACCGCGGCATACGCAGAGGTTTCGCGTTGGATACAGCTCTAAAACTGAGAGTTCAAATTTTTAGCAGATGATTTTTTTTGTGCCTTAGCGCCTTTGCTGGAGAATTTATTTATTTTTAGTTATCCTTCTAAAATCTCGTAAATGAAAAATCTATTCTCTCTTCTATTTGTCTTTACATTTTTAGCTTGTTCCAAAGAAAAAGAACCTATTCAAGGTAAATTTGAAGATTTTGTGTCAGGGGAAATGAGTTTTGAACGGGATGCGGAGACTGGATTTATGGGGTTTCTTGGAACCGTGAATTATCAATCGAATGAGGCTGCATATACTCAGTGGAATGGAATATATAAATTTTATGATCCGAAGACGGGAAGAAAACTTGGGGTATTTCAGATTCCAAAAGAAGGACCTATGGCACTGAAAGGAGGTGCGTATTTAGGTAAGGCTTATGATGATTTCACTATAGTAGCTTCCAATCACACAGGGAACACGAACATCTATAAAGGCGACTCGGTTTTTAACAGCTTCCAACTGGATATGAGCCACCTTGATGAAAATGGGTATTTTTCGTTTCCAATGAGTGGAAACGCATTGCATCAAGTTGCTGAGGGTGAATATGAGTTAACCTTCGATCCATTCAATTTCATGTCTTTTCGAACAGATGAGGACGGTTTTGATTTAAGTTTTGGAGCTTGGATAGCGACGTTTGATGAGCAAGGAAACTGGCTTTGCAAAACAGATTTCAAAGCTCCCTATGATGAGTCTTATGAAAATTCCTCTCAAGCCTCCTCGATGGTTCGAATGGTAGAAAATGGAAATTCGTGGGGGATGTTTTCGTATTCTGATTCTCTTTATCAGATAAAGGACTGCCAGGTGATTCAGCGCCTGAAATTAACTTCGGTGACACCGATAACTTATCACCCGGAAGAATTTATTGGGAATAAGAATTCAGGATCTTGGGAAAGACCTGAAGATGGTTCTATCAATTATCGCCTGATTCATGATCAAACTATAGGGATGAATGTAAGGATGACTTTGGTGAAGCAGGTTAAAGGCGATCCTGAAATCAAAGATCCACGTCAAAGGATGTATCTAGATGAAAACACCTATCTATTATTGGTTTATGATTCTGCGTGGGAGTTGCGTGGTGAACTTGAAATAGTATATCCTCAGGGAACTCGCTTCGAAAATATTTTTTCTACTTCCGAAGGACTTTTCATCAACAAACCCGAGCAGAAATCCGAGGATGAATACGAGTTTTGGAAGGTTGATCTGAGTGGGTTCGCTGACTGACCTTTGAGGTGTCGTCCCGCGGGAGGGACGACCAAGGGATCTCCTCGAAGGTCTTGAACATACTACGTTTCAAGTAATTTTCAAACCTTGAAATCAAAACCTTCGAGGTCAAAAAAGGACCTCAAAGGTTATCGAACAGAAAAACCTTCGAGGAGATTGTTCGCTCCTACGTCGCTCACAATGACACCTCAAAGGATTTTGAGAAATTTAAACCTTCGAGGAGATTGTTCGCTCCTAAGTCGCTCACAATGACACCTCAAAGGTTATACAAGTATCAATTATTTTCATAAAATCTTATAACTTTTTAGAATGGAAAAAGGTCAAGATGTTTTGGAGTCAGGCAAACTATACCACATCTATTCTAGGGCAATAGGAAAGGAGTTACTTTTTCTAAATGAAGAGAATTATAAATTCTTCCTTAAGAAATATGATCAATATTGTTCTTCGATTTTCGAAACTATAGCCTACTGCCTTATTCCAAATCATTTTCACCTACTCGTGAGGATAAAGGATGATATAGCAAACGAAGTTGTGGTAAGGGACTTTTCAAACTTCCTCAATTCTTATTCGAAGTCATTCAATAATACAAATGGACGAAGGGGTGGATTATTCCAACGAAAATTCAAAAGAAAGCTGATTGATAGAGAACCTTATTTGAGTCGAATTATACTTTATATCCATCTAAATCCAGTAAAGCATGAGATAGTGGATGATTTCTCCGAATGGCAATTTTCTTCCTATAACTCCTACTGCACCAACAAACCTTCCAAAATTTTTAGAGAACTGGGATTAGAGTGGTTTGGAGGAATTGAAGAGTTTCAAAAAATACATCAGGAAATAGAGAAAGATTATTTACCTGAAGATTTGAGGCTAGAGATATGATTGACCTTTGAGGTGTTGTCCCGAATGCCATAGGCTTCGGGATCTCCTCGAAGGTCTTGAGTAGATACTTAGTTATTAAAACTATATGAGTCGACTCTCAAAAAATAGAGGGAGGAGTAAAATACTTACCGAAATAAAACCTTCGAGGAGATTGTTCGCTCCTACGTCGTGCACAATGGCATCTCAAAGGTTATAGGAATCAAAACTTTTGAGATCAAAAAAAAATCTCCAAGGTTACCGAAATAAAACCTTCGAGGAGATTTCTCAGTCATTCTTCCTTCGAAATGACACCTCAAAGGTTATCGGAATCAAAACTTTTGAGATCAAAAAAAAATTTATAAGGTTACCGAAATAAAACCTTCGAGGAGATTTCTCAGTCATTCTTCCTTCGAAATGACACCTCAAAGGTTTATTGAATTACGTGTGCATCGCGCCATTCACCTGCAGCACCTGCCCGGAGATATAGCTACTCATCTCAGATCCCAGGAATACGCAGGCATCAGCCACTTCTTCTGGTCTGCCACCCCGCTTCATAGGGATTCCGTCTCTCCAGCCTTGTACAGTTTTTTCGTCAAGAACTTCGGTCATTTCTGTTTCTATAAAGCCAGGAGCGATCGCGTTACATCTGATGTTTCTAGAGCCAAGCTCCAGCGCCACGGATTTGGTGAATCCAATGATTCCTGCTTTGGAAGCTGCGTAGTTTGCCTGTCCGGCATTTCCTTTTACACCTACTACGGAAGTGATATTGATGATGGAGCCTGACTTCGCTTTCATCATCGTTCTATTTGCTGCTTTTACGGTGTTGAAGCAGGATTTCAAATTGATGCCAATCACTTCGTCCCAAGCTTCTTCAGTCATTCTCATCAATAGGTTGTCGCGGGTGATACCGGCATTATTGATGAGGACGTCCAATCCGCCAAATTCTGCCACCACATCATTCACTAATTCTTCTGCAGCTTTGAAATCCGAAGCATCTGATCTATAGCCCTTGGCTTTGATGCCATATGCTGCCAATTCTCTTTCGAGAGTTTGGCCTTTTTCCACACTTGACAAAAAAGTAAAAGCGACATTTGCGCCTTCTTGTGCATATCTGAGGGCGATTGCTCTTCCGATGCCTTTAGATGCGCCGGTGATCAATGCCGTTTTTCCTGAAAGTAATCCCATGGAGTTTGAAATTTTGTTTTGCCAAAATTAGAAAAAAAGCTAAAACTTTTGATTCTAAAATTAATTTGACTTGTATTTTGATAGTATAGTTAATCAATCATTGGGTTAATGGTCTGATTGAGAAATTTTATTTGACGATATGGTCTTGCTGTAGAATATTGGTTGGAAATACAGTTTATGGACTATAGGAGTCAAGCTTTTCTCCCGAAATAGAGAAGTAAACCAAATTTTTTTCTGAAGTCAAAAGGCCTATTTTTGCGATAGGTATATTCATGATTGTATCAATAGATAGATCGAAGCATATTTGAGCAGCTTCGTTCTAAACTTTAGGCCACATCGGTCATCTGTCTTCCAGCCTATCAAGCATGGAGATTAAGACTACTGAAATAATTAAGGAAAACCAGAATAGTAATAATCAATCCGTTTTTAAAAAACAAGTAATAGATATGTCTTCGACCAAATTTGACTTAATCGTGCTGGGCAGTGGACCAGGTGGCTATGTAGCTGCTATTCGCGCTTCTCAACTCGGCCTAAAAACTGCCGTTGTAGAAGCTGCCGAATTGGGTGGTATTTGTCTTAACTGGGGTTGTATCCCGACCAAAGCATTATTGAAAAGTGCTCAGGTATTTGAGTACATCAATCATGCTTCGGACTATGGAATCACAGTTAAAGATGCAAGTGCTGATTTCACAGGTATAGTCAAAAGAAGCCGTGGCGTAGCAGATGGAATGAGCAAGGGGGTGACTTTCCTGATGAAGAAAAACAAGATCGAAGTGATCAAAGGTTGGGGTAAAATCCAGCCGGGAAAGAAAGTAGAGGTCACTGATAACGAAGATAAAAAGACTGTTTATTCTGCAGATAATATCATCATCGCTACTGGCGCTAGATCTAGAGAATTGCCTTCAATGAAAATCGATAAAAAGAAAATTATCGGTTACCGTGATGCAATGGTCTTGGATAAAATGCCAAAGAAAATGGTGGTCGTAGGTTCTGGAGCAATTGGAATTGAGTTCGCTTATTTCTATGCTACTATGGGTACAGAAGTCACCATTGTAGAATTTTTAGATAGAATCGTACCGGTAGAGGACGCTGAAGTTTCTAAGACTTTGGAGAAACTTTACAAAAAAGCAGGGATGACCATCATGACTTCTTCAGAAGTGACAGCAGTGGACACCAAAGGTAAAGGTTGTAAAGTGACGGTAAAAACCGCCAAAGGCGAAGAGACATTAGAATGTGATATTGTGCTTTCTGCCGCTGGTGTCGTTTCAAACTTGGAGAACTGTGGTTTGGAAGATGTCGGGATTTTGGTGGACAAAGGCAAAATCCAAGTTGACGAATATTATAAAACCAATATGCCAGGCTATTATGCTATTGGAGATGTAGTTCCAGGGCCAGCTTTGGCTCACGTAGCTTCTGCTGAAGGAATCATCTGTGTGGAGAAAATCGCCGGGCAGAATCCTGAGCCATTGGATTACGGAAATATCCCAGGATGTACGTATTGCTCTCCTGAGATTGCCTCTGTAGGTATGACGGAGGCAAAAGCTAAGGAAGCTGGCTATGAATTGAGAATCGGTAAATTCCCATTCTCAGCATCAGGCAAGGCATCTGCAGCCGGCGCGAAAGACGGATTCGTGAAGTTGGTATTTGATAAAAAATATGGAGAATTGCTAGGAGCTCACCTGATCGGGGCAAACGTAACAGAGATGATCGCAGAGATCGTGGCTATTCGTAAGCTGGAAACCACTGGTCACGAATTGATCAAGACTGTGCACCCGCACCCAACGATGTCAGAAGCGATTATGGAGGCTGCGGCAGCTGCTTATGACGAGGTGATTCATCTTTGACAAAAAGATTTTGAAAATAATGGACACAAGACTTACTAGTGTAAGTCTTGTGTTTTACATTTAAGGAAGAAATTTTTCAAACCACCAATTTTTGCAGGAAGAACAACTCATCGCCGGACTACGAGCAAAAGACAGAAAGACCACAGAGTATTTGTATGACAAATACTCCAGAGCGCTCTATGCTGTGATCTCCAGAATCGTTTTTGATAAGGACATCGCAGAGGAGGTTTTTCATGATTCCTTCGTTAAAATCACCAAGAAGATTGACCATTACGATGAGTCAAAAGGGCGTCTCTATACATGGATGGCCAATATTTGTCGTAACTCGGCGATAGATAAATTGCGTTCCAAAGAAATTTCCCAATCCGGTAAGACCAACACGATAGATGACTACGTATATGGGATGGAGAGCCAATCAGGCACCCTTGAGCATATAGACGGAATAGGAGTGAAAGAGCTAATGATCGAACTTAATGAAGATCAGAAATTTATCGTAGAGTATATCTACTTCAAAGGATATACCCATTCGGAGGTATCGGAAGAATTCGATATCCCTCTTGGCACCGTCAAGTCCAGAGTGAGAGCGGCCATACAAGTGTTGAAAAAAAATGTAGCAAGAATCTAGTGGATATTCAATCGTATATATCGTCAGGTAAACTGGAGCTTTTCCTTCTCGGAGAGCTTACAGATCGGGAGCGCATGGAGGTCTTAGACTTAGCAAAGCGTCATCCTGAAGTCCAGCAGGAGTTGGATGAACTGGAGGCTACTATGCTTGCTTTTGACACTATCTCCGGAGTAAGTCCTTCTCAGGAAGTGAAGGATAGAATTTTTGCAACGCTAGAACATGATTTTATTCTAAAGGAGGCTCCTAAGCCAACTGCAGTTCCTGCAGATGCTAAAGTTGTGCCGATCAGCAGCCCTTGGAAGCCATTCGCTATCGCTGCTTCTATAGCCGCAATTGTAGCCTCTGGTGCAGCATTCTATTATGCAGATAAGTATCAGGAGAGAAATGATCAGTTCACCGCCTTACTTCAGGATCAATCCGTAATGGCTGATAATCTAAATCAGGTGAAACAGGAATATGAAGTAGCAGATAGCCGACTCGACAAATTTGTAGCTGGAGATTTCAAGCGAATTGAAATGAAAGGTGAGGGATTTGATATGCAGAAAGATGCCAGAGTCGATGTGCTTTGGGATCAAGATGCCCAGGAAGTATTTATAGCTGTGAATACCTTGAATGACTTGAGTGATGAATTCGACTACCAACTTTGGGCTATAGGAGATGATGGGCCTGTTGGGATCGGTTTAGTAAACTCAGGCGAGAAGCTGACTTTGCAACAAATGGAAGCGGTAGCACAGGCAGGAGCATTTGCCATCACCATAGAGCCTAAAGGCGGATCAAAAGCTCCTACTTTGGAGAAGTTGGTTGTGCTGGGAGAAGTGGCTTAATGATTTGAAATTTAAGATTTAAATAAGTTGATATTGGCCTGCTCCGAAAAGAGCAGGCTTTTTTCATTTTTTTTTAATTAGTTTAAACTATTCGTTTCCGGAAAACCGAATTGGTTTAAAGCTTTGCCAGCATATTACGATGAGCTATTAAAATTATTACTTATGAAAAACCGAATAAATTATCTACTAGCAACTGGGATAGTTATGTTCTCAGGTATGATGTTGCCTCTTTCAACAGATGCCTCGTGCACAATAAGTCCTTCACAATCAAAAAATAATGGTTTTTGTAACTTGAACATGGAGGAAAATGAGGATGGTACTGCTACACTAGATATGGCATGTGAAAAACTACTTGATGGAGAGAATGGGGCTTTAGGCAAATGTGTACTACCGCCAGGAGAAGCATAACTCTTATAAATTTTCAGGGCCAAGTTTAATTGGCCCTTTTTTAAATCTCTAACTAGGAATGAAAAAATATTTACTTATACTATTAATTGTAGCTTTCTCATGTAATTCTGAACAGGAAAATTTAGAAGTGCAAATTGAGCTTGAGGAATATTATATCTTTGAGTTGGATTCTCTAACTCGTCGAGATTCTAAACATGTAGGTTTTGTCCCATCTCTCAACTCTATTTATCTTTTTAACGATAATACTTATACCCTATATTTCTACAATTTGGAGACAAAGGAGAACTGGAAAAGAATTCCGTTTGCCAAAGAAGGTCCGGAAGGCTTAGGAAGAGTAGATTTGTTTAAAGTATATAGTTTGGACAGTATTTTTTCAGTGAATGAAATACTTGGACAGATAACCAGAATTAGCGACGAAGGAAGAAAAATTGAGAAGATTAGAATCTTGGATATGGATAATGGAGATCCAGCTATACAATCTGGAATAAGCTTTTTTGAAATTCATAAATCTAAACTTTTTACTCTGGCAAGGCAGACACCCAATGTCTTACCATTAAGAAATAAAATTTTGCTAGAATACGATTTTGATACTGAGAAGAAGTCTTATGAAATAGAATGGCCTATTGAATACATAGAGGATTGGATGATGGCAACTAAACCATCTAGTGCTGTTATGAGAGGTGATAAAGTATATTTATCATTGCCCTACAACGAACACATTTTAATTTATGACCTTATTAATGGCAACTTAGAAAAAAAATATGCCGGATCTTCAAAAATAAAAAAGTACGTTCCTTACTCAGGAGATGGAGATATGCAAAGTAGGATAAGACATGTTCTTGAAGGAGCCAGATACGGAAAACTAGTTTACGAACCTACTGCAAGGGTCTATCTTCGAGAAGCCTCAGTGGGATTGAGTATTCCTATAGATGCAAATCCATTGCTCGCTACCTCGGAATCTGGTAGCTTTTTGTCCAATAACAATGATAATATCTATGTCCTTACAATTGTATTGGACGAGTCGCTGAATAAGATAGGGGAAGTACCTCATCAAAAATTATATCAAGATGCTTTTTGTGCCGATAGTGCTCTATTTAGACGGGTTGTCATATATGAAAAAGAGAATGAAGATATTTTAGTTTTTGGTAAGTACAAGGTGAAGTACTGATGGGTAAAAATAGCAATTTCATTATATTAATTTTGTATGTTTTAGTTTCATGTGCTGAACAACAGGATGAATTGGCTAGATCTCTTTTTAATAAGAATCCGGATATTGGGTTTTTGATGGTAATTCCAAACGCTGGTTGTACAGAATGCATCACGACAGTGGAAGAGTTTGTTAGTGAAAACAGGAAGGAAATGAAGCAAGGAATAATCGTTTTTACTGGGAAAATATCCAGAAAGAATATTGGAAGGCTGGGATTTACTCTTGACGAGAGCAATATTTATCTAGACACTTCTTCGTACTTTTTAAGAGAAAATTTTTTGACTGTCTATCCTTTAATCATCTATAAGAATGGTTCTGATTTGAGTATCGAAGAGATTTCTCCCAATAATCCTGACGCATTGGATTCTTTGAAAAGTATCTTAAAGGCAAATTAAAGTTCAGGTAACTTTCAAGGCTAATGTTGATTGTGGATATTTACATACATGGAACTTCAACTCTCAACACCTGCCTTACTTTTTTCGGCAATCACACTTCTAATGCTTGCCTTTACCAATCGCTTTTTGGCTATAGCTAGTTTGATTCGTGGGCTACACAAAAACTATATGAAAGCCCCCGATCAAGAGATCATCGTGGAGCAGATTCATAATTTACGTAGGCGATTGACTCTCATCAAAAACATGCAACTCTTTGGTGTTTTCAGCTTTTTATTGTGCATCATTTGTATGTATTTGCTTTTCCGTGGCTATACTATACCCGCCAATTGGGTTTTTGTTGGAAGCATGGCCTCGCTTTTGATTTCTCTTGGAATATCGCTGGTCGAGATTCAGATTTCTACGAAAGCTTTGAATCTCGAACTCAAGGATATGGAGGAGATTTTCGAAAAGCGTAATAGCAGCCTAGATTTTATATTTAAAAAAGACTCAAAGAAAGATGAAGAATAAGTTTTTATGGTTGCCTTTCCTGCTGTTGGGATTTGGTTCTTGCAATCAAAAACAAGTAGAACAACAGGAGCTTTTAGAAGTAGAAACGATCGTTGAAACTACTGGGAATCACATTCAACTGGCAGATGTAGAAGAAGCTCGGGATTTTTATTCCTGGTCTTCGGATCGTATTCCGATGGTTTCTGCGCATCGAGGTGGGCCGTATCCAGGTTTTCCTGAAAATGCGATTGAGACTTTTGCCAATGTGGTGAAATTCACTCCGACGATTATCGAATTGGATGTGGCTATGACAAAGGACGGTGTTTTGGTGCTGATGCATGATGATAAACTCGACCGTACGACTACAGGAAATGGATTGGTAAGCGACGTGACCTATGATGAAATTCAAGCACTTTTTCTGAAAGATGAGGATGGAAATGTCACCGATTTTAAAGTGCCAACCTTCAAAGAAGCATTGACCTGGTCTAAGGGAAAAGCACTTTTGACTGTTGATATCAAGCAATCGGTTCCCTATGAGAAAATTATCGAAGAAGTGCGGGAAACTGAATCAGAAGCTCATGCTGCTTTGATCTCCTATTCTTTTGCGGCAGCGAAAAAGCTGCATTCCATGGCTCCTGAGTTGATGCTTTCAGTAACTATTAGAAATGAAGATGAGATTCAACGGTTTGAAGAAACAGGTATTCCCTGGTCTAGAGTGATTGCTTTTACCGGTGTCGCAGAGCGCCCTCAAGAATTCAATAAGGCCTTACACGAAAAAGGAGTATTCACGATTCTAGGAGTTTTGGGCAACTTAGATCGATCTGCGATTGCTCGTGGAGATCAATTATATGCGAGCTTTGTGCAGAAAGGCGCAGATATTTTGGCAACCGATAGACCGATAGAAGCAGCTGCTGCCATCAAGACTTTGGCCCCTTCCACTAGTTCCAAATCCAAGTATTTTACGAAATGATCATTGACCTAAGATCTGATACTGTTACCCGCCCGACGGCTGGAATGAAAGATGCGATGTTCTCTGCCCCAGTGGGAGATGACGTATTTGGTGAAGACCCAACGGTTAACGCCTTAGAGGAAAAAGCGGCAAAGCTATTCGGTATGGAGGCTGCTATTTTTTGCCCATCTGGCACCATGACCAATCAGATCGCAATCCGATTGCATACCCGAATTCAGACGGAAGTGATTTGTCATAAATATTCCCATGTTTATCTCTATGAAGGAGGAGGAATCATGTCAAATTCTCTGGCTTCAGTGAAGTTGCTTGAGGGAGATTTGGGAAAAATAACTGCTACACAAGTCAAAGCTGCCATCAATCCTGACGATGTGCATGCTCCGGAAACCACTTTGGTATCCTTGGAAAACACGATGAACAAGGGTGGGGGAAGTGTCTATACGCTAGATGAAATCAAACCAATCCGGGAAGTTTGTGATGAACATGGGTTGAAGTTGCACTTGGATGGAGCACGGCTTTTCAATGCATTGGCAGAAACTGGCGAAAGTACTACGGACTGGGGAGCTCAGTTTGATACGATTTCTATATGCTTGAGCAAAGGCTTGGGTTGCCCGGTAGGCTCTCTACTCTTAGGTTCAAAAGCTGATATCAAACGAGCTCGGAAAGTGCGAAAATCCTGGGGTGGAGGAATGCGACAAGCAGGATTTTTGGCTGCAGCTGGGATTTATGCACTCGATCATCACGTGGCTCGACTGAAAGAAGATCATTCTCGTGCCAGATCTTTGGGAGAGATGCTGTTGAAACTTCCGTTTGTTCAGGAGATTTATCCAGTCACTACCAATATCGTGATCGCCAGATTAGATGGAATTACTCCCGAAGAGTTTATGAAAAAGCTTTCAGATCTGCAGATCAAGTCGGTCAAATTCGGTCCAGACCTGGTGAGATTTGTGACGCATCTGGATTTTGATGATGAGCAGCTAGAGGAGTTTGAAAAGAGGGTTTCTTTATGTCGCTAGCTTAGGATAGAATAACCAAACCATGATATAAGTTGGGTTATTTATTTTGCCCTCAGGCCGGAAGCTTTGAGAATTTTGTTTAATCTTACTGGGTAATTTTAAGATTATACTTCACTGCTTAGTTAAATAAGATTTACCTCTTCCGTTATTGAACCTTGTTCATAGTTTATGAGTGGATATTTTTGATTTTTTATACTTAAATAGCTGCAAATCATTCAAATAAATTATTTTTTAACACTTAAAAACCTTGCGAGCCTCGATTGAATTGTTCCGAATCTGAGTTGAACTATCTTCAGTTTATTGTTTATTGGCCTCTATTTTTCACTATATTTAACATCCTTAATTGAGGATTTTTGATCACCCAAATTCCTCCTTGGAAGTTTTATTAGACCTTATTGACTTTAATCTTCTACGTATGCTTTTTCAATACTTTAATGCTTTCCTAGTCGAGGGACAACTAAATCTGATTCACTTTATGAAAAATCAGCCTTTATTAAAGCTTAGGTTTTTTACAGTTCTTGCAGTGTTATTTTGCCTTTTTTCCAAGGGAAATCTTCTGGCTGCATCACCCGATGAAATGGTTAAGACTGAGTTTGCTGGAACCTATTTGGATGCTGATTTATCTCTATCCCAATCTGCAAGTAGCCTCACACCTAATGCTGGTTCCCTTGTCACTTTTACGCTTACCGTAGCAAACAATGGATCTGACCTGGCTACCAATGTCCAAGTTGAAAACCAACTAGCAAGTGGTTTTACGTACCAATCGGATAACAGCGGGGGTAGCTATGATGTGAATTCTGGTCAATGGACTATTGGTGATTTGGATGCCGGAGACTCTAAGTCAATTGACATTATAGTTCGCATTAAAGGTTCTGGTAATTTTCAAAACTCCGCATCAGTAACCTCCGATGAAACGGACGTCAATCTTACTAATAATTCTCAATCGATCACGCTCGTTCCGGTACCGCAAGTAGATCTTCAGGTAAACAAGACGGTGAATAATGCTAATCCTGCGGTCGGTTCAGAAATTACTTTTACCATAGCGGTGAAAAACAATGGGCCTTCCCTTGCCAATGCGGTTGTGGTGGAAGATGTGTTGCCAAATGGATTTGAATTCGTATCTGACCAAACCGCACAAGGCACCTACGATGAGAATTCGGGGAATTGGAGCATCGGTAATTTATCTGAGGGCCTTACGGCTACTTTAAAAATAACAGCAAGAGTTCTAGAACCAACTCAGGGCCGTTCCTATGAAAACACAGCGCAAATTTCTGAGGTAGATGAAGCCGATACAGATGCTTCCAATGATTCTGATTCGCAACTGATCACGCCAGTTTCCACACCTTCTTTTTCTCTCACTAAAACAGCCACTGAATCAAGCTATGCTCAGCTTGGGGATGAAATCAACTATACACTCGTAGTAAAAAACACAGGGAATGTATCCATTTCGGATGTTGAAGTTTTGGACCCTAAAGCTACTTCAGGTCCAGACTTCGTGTCGAGTGATGGAAATAACGACGATGTCCTGGATGTGGGAGAAAGCTGGACTTTTCAAGCTAGCTATGAAGTGACGCAGGAGGATATTGACGCGGGCAGCTTCACCAATCAAGCAACGGCCACAGGAACTCCAGTGGCAGGAAACCTCGCAGATGCGACTGCTTCTGAAAGCGTAATGGCTTCCTTGAACCCTAGCTGGACAATCGCTAAATCTAGCACTATCACCGAATTTGATGCGGTAGGGGATGAAATCGAATATGAAATCATTCTTAAAAATACCGGAAATGTAAGCATCAAAGATGTACAGGTCACAGATCCTGACGCTTCGACTGGCCCGACTTTAACAAGTGGTGACGATGGCAATGCTATTCTAGATGTGGGTGAAACATGGACCTACGTGGCGACGCGTACGATCACTCAAAAAGACTTGGATGCAGGTGCTTTCACCAATAATGTAAGTGCAAGTGGGAAGTTGACTTTTGGCTCAATTGATTCAGTGTCTGATTCTGAAACAGATACTGCTGTTCCTGATCCTTCCTGGACAATAGCTAAGACCTCTGATGCTACTTCGTATTCGGAATTGGGTGAAAAGATTACCTATTCTATAGAAGTGGAAAATACGGGGAATGTGTCTATAAGTAATGTGGTAGTTTCTGATCCGCAGGCTTCAAATGAACCAACTTTAATCTCAGGTGATGATAATTCGGACAAAAAACTTAACCCTGGAGAAACTTGGGTTTTTGAAGCTGAATACACCATCACCCAGGCTGATTTGGATAATGGCTCATTCACTAACGAAGCTTCTGTTTCGGGTGATCCTGCTGGGGGAAGTTTAGAGCCTGTTTCAGATGAACTACTGATTGATGCAGTGCAGACCCAAGGCTGGACGCTCACCAAAGTGACCAATCCAAATCCAGCATCTTTTGACGCAGCTGGTCAAACGATCAATTATGAGATTAGAGTAGAAAATACTGGTAACGTGAGTATTTCGGACGTGGTCGTGACTGACGACAAGGTCTCCACGGGACCCACTTATAAGTCTGGCGATCAAAATGCGAATGATGTTTTGGAACCGGGAGAAATTTGGATTTACACTGCTTCGTATGTAGTCACTCAACAGGACGTGGATGCAGGGGAGTTTTTCAACGAAGCTTCAGCATCGGGAACTGCCCCAGGCGGAGATTTGGATGATGCGACAGGGGATGTTACAGTTCCGGCAGTTCAAGATCCTGAGTGGAATATTTCTAAGAGCGTCAATGAAGACGGATTTTCTTCCACCGACGATGTGCTGACGTATGAGATCATCCTTTCGAATACTGGGAATGTATCTATTTCGAATGTGGTCGTTTCTGACCCATTGGCGTCTCAAGGTCCGGATATTGTTTCCAAAAGTCTGAATGAGGATGATATTCTCGATGTAGGAGAAACCTGGACCTATTCAGCAGAGCATCAGATTACTCAGGAAGATCTTGATGCTGGAGAATTTACCAATACCGTGACTGCAGCTGGAGATCCTTCAGGTGGAGAGTTGGAAGATGTAGAATCTTCTGCCACTCTGAAAGGCACACGAAATGGTCAGCTTTCTACCGAGAAAACCGTCGATGAATCAGGCTTTGACGAAGCTGGTGAAGTGCTGAACTACACCATAGTGGTCACCAATACGGGTAATCAAACTCTTACCAACGTAGTCATCGAAGACCCAAAAGCTGGAATTAATGAGACAGTGGATGTTTTGGCACCAGGGGAGAGTTATACTATAGAATTGACCTATACAGTCACTCAGGAAGATGTAGATAGAGGTTCATTAGAAAATACGGTGCGCGTGAACGGTACCGGTCCAAGTGGAGCCAATATTCCTTCCATAGATTCAGAAACCATCAATGCCGCTCAGACCCCAAAAATGGAAATTACCAAGGAGGTAGATAAGGCTGAGTTTGATACCGTCGGTGAAGAGCTGACATACACTTTTGTAGTTTCTAATACCGGCAACATTACCATCACCAATTTACAACTCAACGACCCACTGATTCCGGGTGGTCCACAGTATGTTTCTGGAGATTTGGACTCAGATGAGATTTTTGATGTGGGAGAGGTCTGGACTTTCACTGCTGTTTATGAGGTGACTCAGGAGGATATCGATAATGGCGGTGTCACCAATTCAGTCACTGCCAGTGGAGAAACTGAATCGGGGAACCTAGCCGATGAGACAGATGAAGCTAATTCTACGGCTATCCAAAACCCAGCGTGGGAAATGGAGAAAACAGCCACCAACGACCCTAAGGAATATACAGTCGCGGGTGAAGTGATTACCTACGACATCTCGGTAACCAACACCGGGAACGTTTCCATAAGTAATGTCGATGTTTTTGACCCAGGAGCTACCACTCCTCCGACATATTCTTCTGGAGATTCAGATGGGGATTCAGTATTGGACGTGGGAGAAACGTGGATTTTTACCGCCACATATACCGTGAAGCAGTCTGACATAGATTCCGGATCTTTCACTAATACAGCTAGTGCAAATGGAACAGCGAGCGGAGGTACACTTCCAGATATTGATGACTCGGAGACGGTAGATGCCGATCAGAACCCAGAGTGGGAACTGACCAAAACTGCCGACAGAGAGACGTATGAAACAGTAGGTGAGGTAATTACCTACACCATAGAAGTAGAAAATACAGGTAACGTATCCATATCAGACGTAGCAGTTGATGATCCGAAGACTTCTGATCCTGAGTTGGTTTCTGGAGATGCTAACGCAAATAATATCCTGGATCCGGGAGAAACTTGGGTTTATGAGACGACCTACACAGTAACTCAGGAGGATATTAACAATGGAAGTTTTGAAAATACTGCTACTGCCAATGGTACACCTCCAACCGGTCTGGATTTGGATCCTGCCGAAGGTGAGGAAGTAGTGGAAGCCAATCAGATCACTGAAATCAATGTAGATAAGTCAGTTGATCAGGCTACTTACGATGAAGATGGAGTAACCTTGACCTTCACGATTACGGTCAAAAACACAGGGAATGTGGATTTGTCCGATGTTTTTGTTTCGGATGAAATTATTGGGCTAAATGAAACAGGGCTTGATTTGGCCGCGGGCGATGAGCTTACCTATACTGGTAGCGTCACGGTGTCGCAAGAAGATGTAGATAATGGAAGTATTACTAACACAGCCGATGCAGGCGGAACTGGTCCAGATGGAACCGAAACCACAGACACTGATGATGCAACTTCTACCGCTGATCAGCAGCCATCCATAACAGTAGATAAGTCCCTAGCAGAGTTGGGATATGAAGAAGCAGGTGATGTCTTGACTTATACCATCACGGTTACCAACACTGGAAACGTAACCTTGACAGATGTCCAAGTAACAGATCCTTTGACAGAAACGGATCAAACCATTCCTTCTTTAGCTCCAGGTGAGTCTGTAGAAATTGAGGTAGAATATACAGTCACCCAGGAGGACATCAACAATGGAACGGTCACCAATGATGTAGAAGTGACTTCCAAAGATCCAAACGGTCAGAATGTAGATGATAATGCAAGTATTTCTATTGACGGAGCAGTAACAGAAGATCTAACCATTACCAAAACTGCCAATCAGGGAGGATTCACCAAAGCTGGAGATGAAATTACTTACACCATTGTAGTCACTAATACTGGAAACACTACCATAGAGACAATCGAAGTACTAGATAACAAAACTGGCTTGGATGAATCAATCGATGTTTTAGAACCTGGTCAATCGATTACTTTCACCACTACCTATACAGTAACTCAGGAGGATGTGGATAATGGGTTTATTTCCAATACTGCAGAGGCAAGTGGTGAAGATTCCAACGGCAACACGGTAGAGGATTCTATAGATGAGATCATCAATGGAGCTTCAAATCCTTCGCTCAAGGTCAACAAATCTGTAAGTCCTGCAGGCCCGGTAGAAGAAGGTCAGGTATTGACTTATAGCATAACGGTGACGAATGATGGAAATCAAACCATCTCTGATATCGTCATCGATGATCCCTTAGACCCTAATAATACTACGAATATCGGTGACCTCGCACCCGGCGAGTCCTTCACCTATACGTTTGATTATACCATTACAGCTCAGGATGAAACCAACGGCTTTGTAAATAATACCGCTACAGCTACGGGTAAAGACCCTAATGGAAATGATACTGATGATGGAGACTCTTCTAATATAGGTGAAGATCCAGAGTCTAGAATTGAGATAGAAAAGGAAGTAGATGAGTTTGGATACTTTGAAAAAGGTCAAGTACTGAATTACACGATCACGGTTCGAAATACCGGCTCTACTGATCTGACTTCTGTCAATGTAGTTGACTCGAAAGTTGGCTTGAATGAAACCATTACTTTGGCCGCTGGCCAAAGCCAAACTTTCAATCAAACCTATCTTGTGACCCAAGAGGACCTAAATATTGGTTTTATAGAAAATACCGCCACAGTAACGGCCAAAGGTCCAGAAAATGAAGATGTAGGTGATTCTGATACAGAACTCATTCGTGGTACGCAGACGTCTCAATTAGTGATGGAGAAGGTAGTCGCTGAAGGAGGATATGAGTTTGATGGAGATATCTTGAACTATACCCTTACGGTAACAAACTCTGGGAATGTAACTATTTTCGATATCCAGTTGGAAGACCCACTTACTGGATATGATCAGAACATTGGCGACTTGGATCCAGGGGAATCAACTTCGGTCGAGGTTCAATACGAAGTCAATCAAGCGGATGTAGATGTAGGCTTTGTTACCAACACTGCAACTGCCAAGGGTGATGATTACTACGATAACCCGGTGGAAACTAGTGCAGATGAGACAGTTTCTGCAGCCAAGAATCCAAGGTTTATTTTTACCAAAACAGTGGCTCAAAGTACTTATGCTATGCCTACTGACCCGCTTGACTACACGATTACGGTTAGAAATACGGGTAATTTGACACTATTTGAGCTGGTGGTGAAAGATCCAAGGATAGGATTGGAATCCAGTCCTTTTGACTTGGCGCCAGGAGAAAGTGAACAATTCACAGGTACTTATGTGACTACTCAGGAAGATTTGGATAGGGGGAATGTGCCAAATACGGCCACACTTACAGGTAGAGATTTTAATAATAATCCAATATCCAGTTCTGCTAGCAGAATAGTTTTTGCGAGCAGAAATCCAGAAATCACCGTTGAGAAATTTGCAGATAGATCTAGCTTCGATCAACCTGGAGATGTGATTAATTACGACATATCTTTTTCCAACACAGGAAATATCACCATCAATGATGCCAAGCTGCTAGATCCTAAAGTAGCAGACTTGACCTATATAGATGGGGATAATGGGGACGGGATCTTGCAAGTAGATGAGACCTGGAATTATACCGCTTCCTATGTAGTCACTCAGGAAGATATTGACAATGGGGAATTTAAAAACACTGCGACCGGTAGTGGAATGGTTGCCAATGGCGGAGCCATTTCAAAAGATGGTAATTCTACCGTCCCGGCCAATCAAAATCCCGGCTGGACGATCAGCAAAACCAACACCAATAACCCAAGTACCTATTCTCAGGTCGGTGAGGAGCTTACCTATGAAATCGTACTGGAAAACGTAGGGAATGTTTCTATCCGAAATGTAGTGGTAACGGATGCCAAAGCGAGCACTGGACCTACTTACCTAGCTGGAGATACCGACAGCGATAGTGAGCTGGATGTCAACGAAGTGTGGGTATATGAGGCTACGCATACGGTGACTCAGGCAGATATTGACGCAGGTAGTTTTGAAAATATAGCAAAAGCAATAGGTAAGCCGGCAGGAGGTTCTCTGCCTCAGATTACAGACTCTGAGGTGGTAAATGCTATTCAGAATCCAAGTTGGATTTTGAAGAAAAAGAGCATAACATCTCCAAATACTTATGACTCTCCGGGGGATGTCTTGAATTACGAAATCACTGTAGAGAACAATGGAAATGTCTCCATTGCAGATGTGGTGATCGTAGATCCATTTGTGCAATCCGGTCCTACTTATCGTTCGGGTGATTTGGATACCGACGGAGTCTTGGATGTGGGAGAGATCTGGAAATATGCTGCAAAATACACCGTAAGTCAAGCGGATATAGACAACGAATCTTTCTCCAATACGGCATCTGCCACAGCCACTCCAGCTGGTGGGGATCTAGCAGATCTTGAAGATACCGAAGTAGTGAACGCCGCAGTCAATCCTCAACTTGATGTAGTAAAGACTGTCGATAAATCTGGTTTCATTGAAGTAGGAGAGGTATTGACTTACACCATTACGGTGACCAATTCCGGCAACATGACACTCACGGATGTAGTGGTAGAAGATCCAAATACGGATCTCAATGACACCATTGATGAATTGGCTCCAGGTGAAAGCAAAAGCTATACGGAAACCTATGAGGTAGTTCAGGATGATCTCAACCTAGGCTCCATTTCAAATACTGCTTCCGCGATAGGTCTGACCAAAAATGGGCAGGAAATTACCGATGAAGATACTGAGGTGATCAATGGTGCACAAAACCCAAAACTTGAAGTCGTTAAGTCAGTGAATCAGACAGGATTCCTCAACCCTGATGAAGTTTTGACTTACGATATCACCGTTACCAATACCGGTAATGTGACCATTTATAATATCGTAGTAGAAGATGCCAAACTTGGCTACAGTACAAACCTAGGTACGCTTCAGCCTGGAGAATCTCGGGAATTCGAGAACTTGACTTATTCAGTTATTCAATTGGATGTTGACCGAGGTCAAATCATCAACGTGGCTGTTGCCAAAGGCAATGATTTCAACGAAAATCCTATTCAGGCGCTGGCAGTAGAGCGAATCACTGGGGTACAAAACCCTTCTATTTCCTCATCGAAATCTTCCCCTCAGAGCACTTATTCCTTTGTGGGAGAGGTGATCAATTATACGATCACTGTCAATAATACGGGTAATGTCTCTTTCTTCGATGTGGAGATAGTTGATCCAAAGGCTGAGATCACCAGTGAAAATCCTATTCCTGTTATTGATCCCTTTACCTCCTATGAGGCGACGGCAGAGCATATCGTTACGCAGGAAGACCTTGATGCAGGTTCCTATATGAATCAAGCAACTGCTACAGGACTTTTGAAAACAGGAGATCCGATCACTACGACTACGAATAAAGTCACACTGAACGCAGTACAAAACCCATCTATTTCAGTAACTAAAGCAAGTAGCACCTCAGATTACGATGAAGTGGGTGATGTGATAGAATACACATTTACGATAAAAAATACAGGGAATGTCACGCTGACTGATATCACACTTTCCGATCCGAAAGCTACCATCCTGAGTGCTAACCCTGTGGCTACTTTGGCACCAGAAGAAGAAATCACCCTTACCGGTGAGCATGTGGTAACTCAAGCCGATCTGGACGCTGGCGAATACAGAAATACTGCCTCAGTCATAGCGGTCAGCCCTAAAAATGTGACCGTCAATAATACTTCAAATGAAGTCATTGTACCGGCTGTTCAGGAGCCATCACTTGCATTGACCAAGTCAAGTTCTACCCTATTCTACGATGAGCAAGGAGATGTGATCAGCTATGAGTTTTTGGTTGAAAATACTGGAAACGTTACGCTGACGGATATTGTGATCACCGAACCGAAGGCTGTAATTACCTCAGGAAGTCCGATTGCAAAATTGGCTCCAGGAGAAACAGCAACGGTCACAGCTCAACATGAGGTAGTGCTCCAAGACATCAATGATGGATCTTATGCCAATACTGCAACAGCTGAAGGAAAAGACACCAATAATGACGCAGTTCCAGCTACTTCTAATGAAGTAATTGTTCCAGCCGTACAGTCAGCTTCTATTGGTCTGGAGAAAAATGCACTTGCTCCAACCTATGCAGAAGTAGATGAGATCTTGAGCTATGAACTTATCGTGACCAATACTGGAAACGTGACTGTCTCCGATATCAAGATTACCGATGAGCTCACGGGAACGACTCAGCAAAATGTAGGTAGCCTAAATCCAGGAGAGTCCACCTCTATCACGGTGAATTACGATGGAGTGACTCAGGAAGATTTGGATACTGGCTCGATTCCAAACACGGCATCAGCACAAGGTTTGGACCCTAATAGCGAAGTAGTAGAAGCTGAAGCTGAAGAACTGGTGGAAGCGATTCAGAACGGGGCAATTGAGATTGTGAAGGTTGCAGACCGTCAGCAGTATGAGGCATTAGATGAGGTGATCAACTACACCATTACTGTTACCAATATTGGAAATGTCACCTTGACTGACGTCACTGCTACAGATCCATTGTCTGGATTGAATGAGCAGATTGCTTCTTTGGCACCAGGCCAAAGCGAAGAGTTTGCGACCAGTATCCAAGTCACACAAGCTGACCTGGACAATGGCGTAATCTTAAATACAGCGACTGCTAATGGATTCACCCCAACCAATGAAGAGGTGACAGATACAGACGACGTCACCGTGGATGCGCTAAGAAATGGAAGCATCGAGATCGTCAAGACACCTGCTCCTAAAGTTTACAATGCACCTGACACGCAGATCACCTATACACTAACGGTAACTAATAACGGTAACCTTACCCTAGATGAAGTAGAGGTGAACGATCCTTTAACTTCGTTTACGACGACTATACCGACTTTGGTACCTGGACAAACAGAGATTTTCACCACGACTTATACCACTACGCAAACAGATGTGGATAATGGATTTGTGGACAATGAAGCTACTGCTCAAGGATTCACCACCCAAGATGAGTTGGTGAATGATGTGGATCAGGCGAGGATTATTGCACAGATAAGTCCTGGAATTGAAGTAACTAAAAATGCTTCTCCTAAATTCTTCAATTCACTGGGTGAGGTCATCACCTACGAAATTGTGGTCACTAATACTGGAAATGTGACCTTGACCAATGTGTCCGTAGTAGATCCAAAGACAGGTTTCACTGAAACTATTCCAAGCTTTGCTCCAGGTCAGTCTGTAAGCTATTCTACAGAATATACCATTCAGCAGCAGGATGTGGATAATAATAGATTCTCGAATGAAGTTACTGCCACGGGCACTACTCCAGATGGATCTCAGGTTTCTGATCGAGATGATGCCTTGGTCTTCATTTCTGGCCAGCCAGCTATTGAATTAGAAAAGACAGCCTCTCCGCTGATATTTGATCAGGCAGGTCAGCAACTTACCTACACGTTGGTTGCTACTAATATTGGCGAGCAGGATCTGACAAACGTGATAATTTTTGATCAAAAGACTGGCGATCAAAGCAGTCCAGTTTCTTTGGCACCAAATGAAAGTACCACCTTTGAAGTGACCTATATTACCTCGCAAGAAGATATGAATGCAGGTTTTGTATTCAACAATGCGAATGTAGTAGCACTGGCTCCTAACTCTAGTCGAGTTTTTGACTCGGACGACGCCAGAGTCTTGGGCAGAAGAGCTGGAGCTATTTCCATAGACAAAGTCGCGGATAAATTGATCTATGCTGAAGTGGGTGAGGAGATCACCTACACCTTGACTATCACGAATATTGGAAACGTCACTTTGACCGATGTCACCTTCTCTGATCCATTGACTGAGGATATTGATGTTCCAGTGATAGCAACCCTTCAGCCTGGAGAAAGTGAAGTAGTGACGTTGAATTACTTTATCACCCAAGAGGATATTGACCGGGGTTTCCTTGTAAACGAGGCAACTACGGAAGGTAGCACTCCTGCCAATAAGTTGGTCACTGATCAAGACAACGCCAGACTTCTAGCCAGAAGGCAAGCGAGCGTTGCTATCAGGAAGACACCTCAGACCAGAGTTTTTGATGCAGTCAATGCTTCGTTGACCTATGACTTACAAGTAATCAATACAGGTAACGTGACCCTGACCAATGTGATCGTGACAGATCCATTGACTGGATTTACTGAAGTGATAGGCGAGTTGGCGCCTGCTGAAGTGGTGGATCTTGAGACAAATTACTTGACTACTCAGGAAGATCTAGATCGAGGATTTATCCGAAATATTGCCTCCGTAGAAGGAACCACTCCAGCTAACCGCATGGTCACAGATTCAGATGATGCGCTAGTTTTGGCTAATAGATCAGCCGCTATTTCGCTAGAGAAAACGGCTATCACTACCGAATACACTACAGTTGGAGAGCAGGTTGAATACACACTCACCGTCACCAATACGGGTAATGTCACCTTGACTGACGTGGAAGTAGTGGATCCGCTCACCCGATTTGATCAGCGTATTGAATCGCTAGAGCCAGGTGAAAGCCAGACCTTCACTACGACATATGAAGTAAATCAAGCCGATGTCGATAGAGGTTTTGTGGAAAATACAGCAATTACCAACGGTAAATCCCCAGCTAACAGAACTGTTAGCGATGAAGATTTTGCCAAGGTTCCTGCGATTCAGAATGGTGAGATAGAAGTGGAAAAAGTAGCTGATGTCACTACCTATGATGCAGTAGGTGATGTAATCACTTACACCATCACGGTGACTAATACAGGAAATGTGACACTCAAGCCAGTTACAGTGAAAGATCCTTTGACCAACCTAAGTCAAGGCTTCAATTCCTTGGCAGTAGGTGAGAGCAAAACTATCACTACCACTTACACCATCAAGCAACAGGATTTGAATCTTGGCTTTGTGCCAAATACAGTGACGGCTGAAGGAAAAACTCCAGCAGGCGACCTGGTTTCTGATAAGGATCAAGTTCGTGTGGATGCGGTCCAAAACCCTGAAATTTTACTAGAGAAAGTAGCCGATCGTGAGATTTATTCTGAGGTAGGTGAGATGATTTCTTACACCTTGATAGTTACCAATACTGGCAATCAGACGTTGACTAGAGTAAATGTCACTGATCCATTGACTGGATTTGGTACGCAGGTTAGTGTTTTGGCTCCAGGCCAGTCAGAGGAGTTTACTGAAACGTACAGCGTGACTCAAGACGATCTGGACAATGGCTCTATCTTAAATAGTGCCTCTACTGTAGGTAGAACACCGAACGGATCTACCGTCACAGACGACGATCAAGTTCGGGTGAGAGCTTCGCAAAATCCAGCTATTGAACTGACAAAGGTGGCAGATAGAGCTACCTACTCTGCAGTGGAGGATCAAATCACTTATACCCTCGTAGCTACGAACACTGGTAATGTGACCTTGGAAGATGTTACGGTAGTAGATCCATTGACCGGACTCAATAGAAATGTAGGTCAATTGAAGCCAGGAGAATCTAAATCTGGAACTACTCGATATGTAATTGATCAGGCGGATTTGGATAATGGACTGGTGGACAATACGGCCAGAGTCAGAGGAACTGATCCAAAGAATAGACTAGTAACTGATCAGGCTGAGGCGATTGTCACAGCAGTACAATCTCCAGAGATTACGCTGGAGAAAACGGCAAATGTTGAAAGCTATGATGCAGCGGGTGATCTAGTGACTTATACGCTGACCGCTACGAATACTGGTAATGTGACGTTGACTGATGTGACGATCACCGATCCAATGACAGCTACTACGGAGATTGTTGGTGATTTGGCACCAGGAGAATCCCAAACTATCACCACCGAATACACCATCAAGCAGTCAGATGTCAATAGAGGTACAGTAACCAACATTGCTACCGTAACGGGCGTGGCTCCTGATGAGTCTGAAGTCGATGACACGGCTACCGTGACAATAGACGCAGATCAAACTCCTGCCATAGAATTGACAAAGACAACTGCTCAGCTCACCTACAGCGAAGTAGGGCAAGTGATCGAGTATAATCTGAAAATTGAGAATACCGGTAACGTGACGCTAAGACAAGCAGAAGTCACCGATCCATTGACGGGCTTTACGCGTATTATTCCAATTTTGGCCCCAGGCCAACTAGTCAACCTATCTACTAGCTATGTAGTAACTCAGGAGGATATTGATACCGGAATTGTGGTCAATACGGCATCCGTGGAGGCTATAGATCCAAACAATCAAACCGTGAGTGACTTCGGAATTGTGAAGTCTGATGCGGTCCAGGTGGTAAGTATAGAAGTGACTAAGCGCGCTACTCCGTTGATTTACTCTTCGGCAGGTCAGGTGATTTCTTACCAGATAGCGGTTGAGAATACCGGCAACGTGACGCTGGAAAATATCACGACTCTTGATCCTAAGACAGATCTGTCGGTTCAAGAACTCACATTAGCTCCGGGTGACTCCTTTATTTACGCTACTTCTTACACCATCACGCAAGAAGATATGAATACAGGTTCGTTTACGAATACTGCTTCAGCTACTGCGACGGGTGCTAATGGAGTAGAAGTGGAGGATGCGGATGAAGCGACTGTGATAGGTGCTCAGGTGGCCAAAATTGAAATCACCAAAACTGCCAATACGCGAATTTTTGATGAGGCAGGAGAGATTATTTCTTACACCTTGGTGGTGAAAAACACCGGAAACGTCACCCTTACAGAAGTAGAGGTAGAAGATAATGATACCAATTTCTCAGAATCTATCGGGGTACTACAGCCAGGTGAAGAGGTTGAACTCAATACTACTTACGAGATCACTTTGGCAGATGTCAATAATGAGACATTTAAAAATACAGCTTCTGTAACCGCCCTTGACCCGAATGAGGATGAAGTGTCAGATTCTGATGATGCTCGCGTGTTTATCCGTGGTGCTGCAGCGATCGAGTTAATCAAATCGCCTAATCCTAGAGTCTTCGACGAGGCGGGAGAAATCATTACCTATGATTTTGAAGTAATCAATATTGGAAATCAGACGTTAACTCAGATTTCACTTTCTGATCTGAAGTTAGGAATAAGCAATCAAGAATTGGGAAGCTTGAACCCAGGGCAAAGCGTCAAATTCTCTGCTACCTACACGGCACTTCAGGAAGATTTGGATGCAGGATTGATTCGAAACACGGCGGAAGTGACCAGTCTTGATCCTGATGAAAAAGTAGTTTCTGACTCAGGCTTTGCTTTGGTAGTGGGGATAAGATCTGCGGCGATTGAATTGGTGAAAACCCCAGTTCAGCGGGTTTACAATTCAGCAGACGATGTGATTGATTACACGCTGACTGTCACGAATACAGGAAATGTGACTTTGACAGATGTGGTCGTTGATGATCCACTGACTTTATACACAAGCCCTGCAATCAGTTTGGCTCCAGGAGAGACGGAGATTTTCACCACTTCTTATATCATTCTTCAGGGAGATATGGATGCGGGATTTGTCAGAAACACAGCTGAGGTCACAGGTCTTGATCCAAGAGATCGGGAAATTGAAGATTCTGATCAGGCGCTTGTGCTTGGCAGACGATCCTCTTCAGTTTCAATTGTAAAAACTCCTTTGGTAAGAACCTACGCAGAAGACGGCGTGGAGATTCCTTACTCATTGACTATCACAAATACTGGAAATGTCACCCTGAGCAACCTGGTGGTGACTGATACCCTGACCAATTTCACAGAGACAATTTTGGTTCTAGAGCCAGGTGCCTCGGAGGAATTGGAAACTAGCTACATCACTAAGCAAGCAGATGTTGATCGAGGTTTGATTGTAAACTCGGCCAGTGTGGAAGCTACAACTCCTGCTAATAGAATAATTTCCGATTCTGATTTGGCCGTAGTAGTGGCCAGGAGAGATGGAGAAATTGAGCTAGTGAAAGAAGCTACTACTAGTGACTATGACGAAGTCGGGGATGTGATCACTTATGTCCTCACAGTCAGAAATGTTGGGAACGTGACCCTTGATGAAGTACAGCTTATAGATCCTCTAACTGGCACAGATATTACGCTCGACGATAGTTTGGCTCCAGAAGAAGAGGTGGAAATTCCTGCAGAATACATGATTACTCAAGCAGACCTAGATCGAGGTTTTGTACTGAATGAAGCGACAGTAACGGCGGTAACTCCGGCGAATAGAACAGTGGAGGATCAGGACGATGCGGAAGTGCCTGCTATTCAAAATGGAGAAATCTCCCTCACCAAAGTAGCAGACTTGGCAGAATACAGCGCAGTCGGAGAGGTAATCACTTACACCATTACCGTTACAAATACTGGAAATGTCACCTTAGCTCCGGTCACTGTCCTAGATCCGTTGACAAGTCTGAATGAGAGAATTCCAACCTTGGCTCCAACCAATTCGGTTTCTTACACCACTACTCATACAGTGACTCAGGAAGATTTGGACGCGGGATCCGTAGATAATACAGCGACTACCACAGGCAAATCCCCTGCTGGGGAGGTACTTACCGATGAAGCTTCCGTGAGTGTTCCAGCTGTTCAGATACCAGATATTTCTTTGGTCAAAACTGCCGATAGAGAAACGTACTCAGCAGCTGGAGAGATAATCAACTATTCTTTGACAATCACCAATACGGGAAATGTCACATTGGCTCCTGCATCCCTGCTTGATCCATTGTTAGGGTTTGATGATTCAGTAGAGGAGTTAGCTGATGGTCAAGTAGTTACCTTGAATACTTCCTACACCGTCACTCAGGACGATGTGGACAATGGATTTATTCTAAATGAAGCCAGTGTACTAGGCATAGCTCCAGATCAATCGGAGGTAACTGACGAGGCTAATGTCACGGTCACTGCCGTTCAATCACCAGAGATTCAATTGGTGAAAGTCGCAGATGTAAGTTCTGTGGATGAGGCCGGACAAGTGATTAACTACACAATCACGGTTACTAATGTTGGCAACATCACTCTTGTCGATGGAGTAGTTACAGATCCGTTGACGGCGTTGAATACACCGATTAGTGAGTTGGCTCCAGGGGAATCTGTCGAGATCAATACCACCTATGAGGTGCTGCAATCAAATATTGATGAAGGTTTGATTACCAATACAGCTACTGTAGTTGCGATGGGCAAAGAAGGTACGGAAGTGACGGATAACGATACTGTTGAAGTGGAAGCTATCCAGCTTGGCTTGATCGATGTAGCCAAATCGGCTGATGCAACTACCTATGACGCAGCTGGCACAATCATCAATTACACAGTAGTGGTGACGAACATCGGCAACGTGACCTTGACTGAAGTAGAGGTGAATGATCCGTTGACTGGATTGGAAGAGTCAGTTGGCACACTTGCTCCTGGCGAGAGTCAGACCTTCGTTCGTCCATATTCTATTTTGCAGGCTGATGTAGATTTTGGTTCCAGAGAAAATACAGCGAGTGCCACTGGTAAAGATCCAAATGGCGACACAGTTCAGGATGACGACTCGATTGTCTTGACTGCTTTGCAGCTGGGATCTATTGAGCTGAAGAAAACGGCTAGACCTAGAATTTACAAAGAAGCAGGAGAGGTAATTACCTACACTCTAACGGTGACAAATACAGGTAACCTGACGCTTGATGACCTGACGGTAGTTGATGAGTTGACTGAATTTAATGAATCATTTGCAGTACTTGCGCCAGGTGAATCACAAGTTTTCACCACTACTTACACAATTACGCAGGAAGACGTGGATGCCGGATTTGTGATCAACGATGCGTCCGTAGAAGGATTTACTCCTGCGGATGAGAAGTTGACAGATAAAGATCAGGTTCGTGTATTTGCCAATGGAGAAGCAGCGATCGAAATCGTGAAAACAGCCAGACCGCTGGTATATGTGAGAGCTGGCCAGGTGATCAATTACACCTTGGAAGTAACCAATATCGGGACGCTTACCTTGGATAATGTGACGGTGAAAGACCCATTGACAAATCTGGATAGAAACATTGGTTCTCTAGCTCCGGAGTCGAGCAAGGTGATCCAGACTTCTTACACGATTACTCAGGCGGATGTAGATGCTGGCTCGGTGAGAAATGAAGCTACGGTAAGTGGTATTTCTCCAAAAAACGAGGAAGTGACTGATGCGGATGACGCTACAGTTCGCGCGATTCGTGCAGGAAGAATCAGCATAGATAAGACGCCTTCACCTAGACTGTATAGAAATGCAGGGGATGAAATTTCTTACACGATCAGCATAGAAAACACAGGAAATGTCACGCTGACAAATCTCGTGGTGACTGATCCTCTCACAGACTTGGAGTTGACATTGCCAACTCTTTCTCCTGGCCAAAGCAGAAGTTACGTGGAGGTTTATGCAGTGACGCAGGAAGATGTTGATCGAGGATTTGTGTTAAATACGGCTAGGGTAAATGCTACCACTCCTGCAGAACGAGAGCTCAATGAATTGGATAGAGCGATTGTATTTGCAGTGAGAGCAGGTGATATTTCTATCACCAAAGATGCTGGTGTCAATACCTACGATGAAGTTGGCGATCTGATTCCATATACCTTGACGGTGACCAACTCTGGAAATGTTACATTGACGGGAGTCACAGTCACTGATCCTTTGGTTGATTTTGAGCAAGTGATCCCAACATTGGCCGTAGGCCAAAGCCAAGAATTCACATTCAACTACGAGATCAATCAGGATGACTTAGACAATGGTGAAGTGCCAAATACAGCTAATGTAGTAGCAACTACACCGGCAAACAGACAAGTAGATGACTCCGACAATGCGTTGGTGACGGCTGTACAATCTCCGGATATCAAGGTGGAAAAGGTGGCTAACCCAACCACTTACTCTGAAGTTGGTGAGGTGATTTCTTACACCATTACCGTGACCAACACAGGAAATGTGACTTTAAGTGGTGTGAATGTTATAGATGCGCAAACTGAACTCAATGAGACTATAACTTCTCTTGAACCGAACACGAGCGAATCCTTCATCACTACGCACACTATTACTCAGGAAGACTTAGACGAAGGAAGCTTTGTCAATGAAGTCCTTGCTAATGGTAAATCTCCAGAAAATGTACAGGTAGAAGATCGAGATGATGAGCTAGTGACTGCTTTGCAAAGTCCTGAACTAGAAATCACCAAGGCAGCTGATGTGGCAGTGTATGATGAAGTGGGTGATGTGATTACTTATACATTGACGGTGACCAATACTGGAAATGTGACCTTGGATCGGGTGACGATTACCGACCCATTGACATTCACGAATAGAAATCTTGGCACCTTTGAGCCAGGACAGTCTCAAGCTATAACTGCTACTTATGAGATCACTCAGGATGATCTTGATGAAGGGTCTGTTCCAAATACTGCAACAGCGGTAGGTACTGATCCTAATGAAGAGCAAGTTTCGGATGAGGCTTCCATTGAGGTATTCGCAGATCAGCGGGGAGATATTTCTCTGACCAAAGTGGCTGATAGGAATTCCTTTGCGCAAGCGGGAGAAGAAATCATCTATACACTCGAAGTGACCAATACGGGTAATGTGACCCTGACTGATGTAGTCGTGAGTGATCCTTTGACTAACCTGACTCAAGCAGTCGGTACTTTGGCGCCAGGAGAAAGCTCAAGCTTCACTACACAATATAGCGTCAAGCAAGCAGACCTAGACCGTGGTGAAATCACAAACACCGCTACTGCCACCGGTCAAACTCCTACAGACGAGACGGTAGAAGATACTGCGACGGAAATCGTAGCAGGACTTCAAGCTGGAGCTATAGCTATTGAAAAAACTGCCAGTCCATTGATTTTCGATCAACCAGGTAATCGAATTACCTACCAGATCACCGTGACCAACATAGGGAATGTTACTCTTCGTGAAGTGACAGTGGTAGATCCATTGACTGGATTAGATCGAGTGCTGGGCACCTTCGCTCCGGGAGTGTCGCGAGTGATTACAGAGGTTTATACAGTGAAGCAGGAAGATTTAGAGAGGAGATTTATTTTAAATGTTGCTACTGCTACAGCGATAGATCCTGATGAAATGCCAGTTTCGGATGAGGACAACGCTAGAGTATTCGCCCGAGGCGAGCCCGCTATCGAGATTATCAAGACTTCTTCGCCAAAGCTTTATCGTGAAGTAGGAGATGTCATCACGTACACGCTTGAGGTTACAAATATTGGTAACCTTACATTAGAAAATGTGACCGTGAAAGATGAGCTCACAGGTACTGATGAAAATGTTGGGATATTAGTTCCTCAAGCATCCACTACGTTAGTTGAGACTTATGAGGTTACTCAGGCAGATATTGACCGTGGGTTTGTTCTGAACACTGCGACGGTTTCTGGAGCAACTAATTTGGGGCGTGAAGTGGAGGATGATGACCGGGCAATAGCTGTGGCACTTCGTGCAGGAGATTTGACTTTGGAGAAAACTGCCGATAGGGAATTCTACGAAGCAGTGGATGAGCAAATCACTTACACACTGACCGTAACCAATACTGGAAATGTGACACTCACAAATGTGATCATCACGGATCCGTTGACTGAATTGGACGAAAATCTAGGGACATTAACTCCTGGTGAAAGTAAAACTACCAGCTCAACTTATCTGGTGAAACAAGCTGATTTGAATGCAGGATCTATCACCAATATCGCTACCGCAAATGCTGTGACTCCTGCCGAGAGAATTCTGGTTGCCACAGATGAAGTAAAAGTACTGGCGATAAGAAATCCAGGTATTCAATTGGAGAAAACCGCTGACAGGGAGACTTTCGATGCCACAGGGCAGCAAATCACCTACACATTGGAAGTAACCAATAGTGGAAATGTAACCTTGGATAATGTGACTATTGTAGATCCATTGACAGAGTTGAATACCAATATAGGAAGCTTAGAACCTGGTGAAAGTGAAACGTTGACTGTGTTCTATAGCACAGATCAGAATGACTTAGATAGAGGTTCTGTGATAAATACGGCAACAGCAACAGGAACCACACCGGCTAATACTCAGGTAGTGGATTCTGATGTAGCAGAAGTTGAAGCTATCCAAAAGGCTCTTCTTGAAGTTGACAAAGTAGCAACCGTTACGACCTACGCAGAGGCTGGCGATGTGATTCCTTACACGATTGTCGTGACCAATACTGGAAACGTAACCTTAACAAATGTAACGGTGACCGATCCATTGACAGGCTTCACACAAAACGTAGGCACACTAGCACCAGGCGAATCGGCTACAGTGATGACTAGCTACGAAGTGACACAGGAAGATGTGGACAAGGGAGAGGTGATCAATACCGCTACCGCAACGGGTACA
>NZ_JBDVMZ010000016.1:0-1601 GCF_039969895.1 Algoriphagus sp. | reverse complement strand
ACTATACTGTTCTTTTTCAATCTTTCTTGATTTAATCCGGATAGGTAAACTTAGGTCTTGCAGACCGCCTTTTTCTATGAGCTCAATTGCTTGTAGCAAAGTTTATCCAGTATTCCATTTTCTTAGGATTATTTCATGCTTAACTCAATTATCAAGTATTTTCTTGAAAACAAATTAGTTACAGTTCTTTTGCTTATCGCTTTGATAGCTTGGGGAATTGTGACAGCTCCCTTCGGTTGGAAAGTAGGTTCGCTTCCATCAGATCCTGTCCCCGTTGATGCCATTCCTGACATTGGAGAAAACCAACAAATTGTTTTCACCCAATGGCCAGGTAGATCTCCACAGGATATTGAGGATCAAATCTCCTACCCACTAACTACCTATCTATTAGGAATTCCTGGAGTAAAGTCCATCCGTAGCTCTTCTATTTTCGGCTTTTCCAGCATATACATCATCTTCAACGAAGACACAGAATTCTATTGGTCTAGATCAAGAATCCTGGAAAAACTCAGTTCATTACCTGCAGGATTGCTTCCAGAGGCAGTTCAGCCGGGACTGGGTCCTGACGCCACTGCTCTAGGCCAAGTTTATTGGTACACGCTGGAAGGAAGAGATGAGCAAGGCAATCCTACCGGAGGATGGGATCTTCACGAGATAAGGACTGTTCAGGATTTCTTTGTTAAGTATGGCTTAAACGCCGTGGAAGGCGTTTCGGAAGTGGCTTCAATCGGTGGATTTGTACAGGAATATCAGGTAGATGTAAATCCCGACGCGCTTAAAGCCTATAATATTCCCTTGATGAAAGTCATGGAAGCTGTAAAGCAATCCAATAGGGACGTAGGTGCCAAAACCATAGAAATCAACCAAGCCGAATATTTAGTGCGAGGCTTGGGCTATATCAAAAAGGTAGAGGACTTAGAAGAGGCAGTAGTTTCCGTGGAGCAAAACGTTCCGATCCGGATAAAAGACATAGGGGTAGTAAGCCTAGGCCCAGCTAACAGAAGAGGACTTTTAGATAAAGACGGGGCTGAGGTAGTCGGTGGTGTAGTAGTCGCGCGCTACGGTTCCAATCCTCTTCAGGTCATTAATAATGTGAAAGAGAAAATCACAGAATTAGCACCTGGGCTCCCAAAAAAGACCTTGGCCGATGGTCGTATTAGCCAGTTGACCATTGTTCCATTTTACGATAGATCTACACTGATTCAGGAAACCCTAGGCACCTTGGAGGAGGCGCTTTCTTTGGAGATTCTGATTACTATTCTGGTTGTGATTGTGATGGTCTATAACCTGCGAGCATCTATTCTGATTTCAAGCTTATTACCAATTGCAATTCTGATGGTTTTTATAGCGATGCGCTATTTTGGGGTAGATGCAAATATTGTAGCTCTATCTGGAATAGCTATCGCCATCGGTACGATGGTGGATTTGGGGATAATCCTTTCAGAAAACATTATCAAGCACATCGATGAAGCTCCTCCAGAGCAGAAGTTGGTCACGACCATTTACAAAGGATCATCAGAGGTAGCCACTGCAATCCTTACCGCTGTGTCCACCACTATTGTGAGTTTTATTCCGGTTTTCACAATGGAGGCTGCCGAGGG
>NZ_JBDVMZ010000015.1:0-36197 GCF_039969895.1 Algoriphagus sp. | reverse complement strand
ATCAAGCGATATGTTAAGTATCAAGAGAAAGAAGAACGAAAGGTAGAAGAACAGCAACAAGGCTTTGACTTCTAGTTCGGTGCCAAAAGCCCCTTACAGGGGCAATTCAAAGCCACCTTCTAAGAAGGTGTGTTTTTTACTGTAAATTATCTTGATCCTGCGACTGAGAATAATTGGATAGAAATGACAATCCCAGACAAGCCACAAAGCAAAAAACAACGTTACCGGTTGACAAAGGCTGGGCTGGAAGAAAAACAAAAAATAGCCCATGACCCCAAGTAAAACCAACGAAGCCGCCCTAGAATCCGCCATAGAAAAGGCCTTAACTGGAACCTCCCTGGAGGAAATCCGGGCGATGGGCAATACGGTGCAGGAAGCTAGAGCGCTGTACGGTTCTGCGCAAGATTTTTACATCGGTGATACCAAAGAGTTTAATGCCAAATACGCCTTAGACGAAACCCGCTTTTGGCACTTTTTAGAGGTAACCCAAAACGATGAACTCGAAAAACTCCAACGCTCAGCCGACTGGAAACTGAAAATTCTGGAACGCTACGACCGTATGGTGAAGAAATACGGTATTCTGCGATTGCTGCGAAAAGGGCTGGAAGTGGAGGATGCCCACTTTACTCTCTTGTATCAGCTACCCATGGCGAGCAGCAGCCAAGCGGTAAAGGACAATTTTTTAAAAAATGAATTCAGTGTAAGCCGCCAAATCCATTATAACCTGGATAACCCCCGTGAGGAAATCGACATGGTGGTGTTTGTCAATGGGATAGCCATCGCTACGCTGGAACTCAAAAACGCTTGGACAGGACAAACTGCCAAAGTTCACGGCATCAAACAATACAAGTACGATAGAGACATTCGGCAGCCTTTGCTACAGTTTGGTCGCTGTATCGTGCATTTTGCAGTGGATACGGATGAAGTGTATATGTGCACCAAACTCAGCGGTGGAAATTCCTTTTTCTTACCATTTAACAAAGGCCATAACGATGGAAAAGGAAATCCTCCCAATCCATTTGGACATAAATCCAGCTATCTCTGGGAAGAAGTGTTTACCAGGAAAAGCCTGACCAATATCATCCAGCATTTTGTCCGATTTGATGGAAAAGCCACAGATGCCTTGAGCAAGCGAACCCTGTTTTTCCCGCGCTATCATCAGATGGATGTGGTGCGAAGGATACTCAGGCATGCAGCCCAAAATGGCACCAATCAAACCTATTTGATCCAGCATTCTACAGGTTCTGGCAAGTCCAATTCCATTACCTGGGCGGCGTATCAGCTCATAGAAACCTATCCAGAAAGAGATGATTTGCCCGGTTCCAAAGGCACCCAAACCCCTTTGTTTGATTCCATCATCGTAGTAACCGATAGAAGGTTATTGGACAAACAGCTTCGGGAGAATATCAAGGAATTTTCAGAAGTCAAAAACATCGTTGCCCCTGCTTTTTCTTCGAAAGATTTAAAGGATAGTCTGGAGCAAGGCAAAAAGATCATCATCACCACCATTCAGAAATTCCCCTTCATTGTAGATGGTATTGCAGATCTGAGTGACAAGCGTTTTGCGGTGATTATAGATGAGGCACATAGTTCGCAAAGCGGAACGGCTGCAGGCACGATGAACCAGGCCATGGGCGTGGGTGTAACCCAAGATTCCATTCAGGACAGTGAAGAAGAAGACGCACAGGACAAAATCCTGAAAGCCATGCAAGCCCGTAAAATGAAGGGTAATGCATCATACCTAGCCTTTACGGCAACACCCAAAAATGCCACCCTCGAACGCTTTGGTAGCAAGCAGGAGGACGGTACGTTTGAACCCTTCCATCTGTACTCCATGAAGCAGGCCATTGAGGAGGGCTTCATTTTGGATGTATTGGCCAACTATACCACCTATAAAAGCTACTATGAAATAAAAAAATCCATCGAAGACAATCCCAAATTCGAAACCACCAAGGCCCAGAAAAAGCTGCGGGCCTATGTAGAGCGGGATAAGCGGACCATTGCCACCAAGGCAGAGATTATGATGGAGCACTTCATCAGCAAAGTGTATAATGCCAAAAAGCTAAAAGGGAAAGCCAAAGGAATGGTGGTTACCCAAAATATTGAATCGGCCATTCGGTATTTTATGGCCATCAACCGCATTTTGGCAGACAAAGGAAACCCGTTCAAAATAGCAGTCGCATTCTCCGGGAAGAAAATGGTTGACGGGGTGGAATACACAGAAGGAGAATTGAATGGATTTGCAGAAAAAGATACCCGGGATCATTTCGATTCAGACGAATACCGCCTATTGGTCGTGGCCAATAAATACCTGACAGGTTTTGACCAGCCCAAGCTATGCACCATGTATGTGGATAAGAAACTGCAGGGTGTGTTGGCAGTGCAGGCATTGAGCAGGTTAAACCGTGCTGCGGATAAACTGGGTAAGAAAACAGAAGACCTATTTATCCTGGACTTTTTTAATCAGGTGGATGAGATCAAAACTTCCTTTGATCCTTTCTATACTTCTACCTCACTGAGTGGCGCAACAGACATCAATGTGCTGCACGAATTGAAGGGCAACTTGGATGTAGCTGCGGTGTATGAATGGTCAGAGGTGGAGTCTTTTGTGGAAAAATACTTTGCAGGAGTGGATGCACAGCAGCTCAGTCCATTGATAGATGTTGCTGCTGACCGCTTTAATCAGGAGCTGCAACTGGAAGATGAAGAAAAAGCGGACTTCAAAATCAAGGCCAAGCAGTTTGTAAAGATCTATGGTCAGATGGCTTCGATCATGGAGTATGAGGTGTTGGATTGGGAAAAGCTCTTCTGGTTTTTAAAGTTCCTCGTTCCAAAATTGAATGTCAAGACCAAAGAAGATGAATTGATAGATGAATTGTTGGAATCAGTGGACTTGTCCACGTATGGATTGGAGCGCACCAGATTAAATCACACAATCGACTTAGACGACTCCTCAACAGAACTGGATCCGCAAAACCCAAATCCAAGAGGAGCTCATGGGGGCGAGGAAGAAAAGGATCAATTGGATGAGATTATCCGAACCTTCAATGAAAGATGGTTTCACGGCTGGGAGGCCACCCAGGAAGACCAACGGGTGAAGTTTATTCAGGTGTCCAGAAAGCTGATCGAGCATCCGGATATAGAAGAGAAATATTTCAATAATCCGGACAGCCATACCAGAGAACTGGCACTTCATCATATGCTCAAGGAAGTATTAAACAAGCAACGGAGGCAAGAGTTGGAGCTATACAAGCTCACGGCCAAAGACGAATCATTTTATCAGGCGTTTTTTGACACCATGAAACGAATGATTGATAATCCTGGGATGTCAAAGACTTAGGTTGATTGGCTAGGTATGTTAGATTCAGCTAAGGATTTGTCTTATGATGGATGGTAGTTGAAAGAAGCCAAACCAATCACCCGCATCACAGATCTGGAACAGGATCATTTTACTCCCTTTCTATTTTTGTCCGCAAAACGGCATAGTGAGACGAAGATAATTCCGTTGACCAACCCAAAAACACTGCAATTTCTTCAGATTTCTTGTCATTTCCCCTAAAAATACCCTGTATAGGGTATGTTTTGCTATCATTTTATTCCTTTTCTTGCACAAGCCTTTTAGTTATTGAAATCGAAGATCCCGAGAGTAAAGCGATTCGGGAACGACCAACCTACTTCTTACCCTTGACACCCATATGGAGCAGAGCCAAGCGCCTTCTCCTAAAAAACCTGTCCCGATATTTCAATCCCGAGAACAAAGTGATTCGGGAGCAGAAGATTATCGGGAAGAAGGATAGGATGAGGTATAATATCCAATCCACCCGAACGATCTGAAGGGGCTCAGTTCAAGTAAAACTATATAATTCTATACCCATGTGAGTCAGAAAATTCTTCAAAAAGTATAAAATCTATTTAATATCCTTTAAAAATAAATGAAACCAAAAGTGTACATATCCACCCGAAAATGGAAGGATATGTGTACCAAGGGTGCATAAGTAATTAAGTTAACAGTAACCTTAATAAAATCGAGTGAAAATATCAAACACATTTAAAATTACCTGGTGGATTCTGTTACTCTTAATCTTAGTAATCTTAATCGGCTTTCGTTTTGAAGATATTATTAATGGAACAGCAAAGTCATTTGACATATTTCTATTTATAATATTTATAGCCCTAATGCTCGCTCCGATTTTTGCGGAGATTGAATTGTTTGGAATTAAATTAAAACAAGAAATAGAAGATTTAAAAAACGACATCAATCTTAAATTCGGAGATATCAAAAATGAAATTCGCGTTAGTCAAAGACAGATAGTGAATACAACTTTTCAAGGTTTTGGTCCACCACCGCCAGATAATAAATTGCCAGAGTTAGAATTTGAAATAGATAGAATTCTAAAAGAAAGATTGAAGCAGCATGGCATAGATTCTTATCAGCCCTATGAAACAAAGATGGATGTTCCAGTGAATAATCTTCAAATGTTCAAAGTCCGATACAATATTGAAACGCAATTACGCAGAATTTGGGAAAACAGATTTGACAACGGAGAATTTAATGGAAGGATAAAACATCAACCATTAATGAGAATTATCGAGGATTTAACAAAATTTGAAATTCTTGATCGTAACTTTTATGGTATACTAAGGGAAATTTTATCAATTTGCAATTACGCGATCCATGGTGAAAGCGTAACTGATAGCCAAGCTGGATTCGTAATAAAAAATTCGCAGCAAGTCTTAGAATATTTGATGCAAACAAAATAAGGCTACTGCTAACCGCCGCTAATCGCCATCGATGGTTCGCGGTAAATAGAACTTACTTTTTCCATAACTTCGCTTACATTCGTCAGTGAGATTTCTCTCCGGAAGGCCGCGACAGCGTTTAGCGGCCTCACGTTATTTTTCAATAATCTGTGACAGAGGAGACCTAGGACAAGTCCGTTTGATAATTTACTTGATGGGTAGCAACCCTATAGGCGAACATCACCTTCTCACGGTCTTTAGCTTCCATCGGATCTGGTATTTCGGTCCTGAAAGAGAATGATCGAGCAGTATATGCGATAAACTATTTTTGATTTTATTTTTCATTCCACTACTTAAAATCGTAAAACCTCCTCCTTTTTCTGTCTTTCAACTGAAAAATACCCTATACAGGGTATGTTTTGCTATCATTTTATTCCTTTTCTTGCACAGGCCTTTTAGTTTTTGAAAACAACCAACCTACTTCTTATCCTTAATTTCCATCTGGAGCAGAGCCAAGCGCCCTCTCTCTTCAGGAGAGGGCTGGGGTGAGGTAGAACACCCATCCGGGCTTAAATCCGGAAACCAACTTAATTCTGAATCATATAGTAAATGATAGCAGAGTCGATCGCTCCCGGTAATGCGATATCGGGAGAGGGGTGAGGTAGAACAGCCAATGCATATTGGTAAGAATATTAGGGTGAAGTTATAAACTTCACCCAGTGCCACGAGCGATTTGACTACGCCGATTGGGGGTTAAACTCTGCATCCAAATGGTTAAAAGATGTAAATAACACCATGTTTGAAGGCATGCTTTCCGAGGCAATGTAATAACATAGAAATGAATTGAAGCCATAAAACTGATCAGTTTGTGTTTCAATTTGATTCAAGCCGTCTTTTAGCAGAATCGGGACATATCTAAAATAAATAATACTGTGGAGAAAATAAACCTAAGTTTGCAATTTGAAAATTTTCTAAGCGATTTGTACGGTAAAATAAACTACCATGGATCAGTTGGATGGACTGGATTTTCAGCCTATAAAACACATATTTTAAAACTTTCCAATTCGTTAAAATCTGCAATTGAGATTAATATTCAGGATATTGACGCTTTACATTATAAATCATTGCTTGATAGAATAGAAATACTTGAAAAAGAAGTTAGAGAATCTGGAAGTTTTGATGAATTAGGTCAATTCGTTGTGCTCAGATTATTTCAATTAGTTTTTTTGCTTTTAGGTGATATTCCAAATAACTGGGACTTAGAAAAGAAAACCCACAAAATATATTTTTCCTTGAAAAAGCATAGAGGAATTCATTATACTCAATCATTGGAGCAAAAATTTAATTCAATAATTGACAATGCTCCTTCAAACCAATTTTCTGAAATGAAATATTCAAAGCAAATGCTGCTGAATGCATTTACCACAGCACATAACAGGGATTTTAAGAGGTTTCTGGATTGGCATAAAGAAAGCTTTCCGGAAATTCATTTAAAAGTCTTATGATCGAATAAGGTATTAAAAATTGATTCAAAATAAACCGATATCACAAGCGCAGGAAACAACTGTCAGATATGGCATTTCGCACCTTGAGCTGTACGGAAGCATTAGAACTGGTAAACTTTAATGATGAAGACTTTGAGAAGCTAGCTGTTGAAGGGGTGGCTCAAGAAGAACTTCTCCAAGTAGATCAAGCAGGTTAAAAACGAATAGCAATAGGTTTTACGTAATATTAGACTGAGCAGAGCGCATATTTTTCAAGCTAGATGTTATGTGCCATGAAGATTCCCACGATTTAAAATTTGAAGCTCCATGAATAAAGTTGGTAGAAACGATCTTTGTCCCTGCGGGAGTGGTAAGAAATTTAAAAAGTGCTGTATTGACCTTTACGAAAATGGATATAAACAACCAACACCTTCTTTAAAAGTGGAAAAGTCTGAATTTTCAAAATACCTCAGCAAATACGAAACAGGTCATGTTTTAAATTTAGTTACCGCATTACAACTAATCCCGGAAAATCATGGCAAAAACGTTCGCATTGAATTAATAGCTGCGGAAGCGGTGAAGAGCTTATCTACGGGGAATTCCGGGGATTTCCAAAAGCTTCGTTCAATTGTAGCCCGCAAATTCCCAAGTCATTACATGGAAGATCCTCCCGAAGAACTATTCACTGAAAACATACTGTTTCATGGTGGTAACTATACCGTTATGCCCGGAATAAACTCTTATTCCATAGACATTTTTAAGTATCTAACCGAAATCATTTACACAACCCAAAATAACCTCTCAGAAGAATTTAAAGATGAAATTTATCAAGGGGTCTCGTTTCTATTAATTACCGGAGAAATCTTATTCAGGCAAGCTCAATTGGAAAGGAACTCATTTGTTGAAAACCTTGAACAGGCTTTAGAATTACCTGAAAACCTCCCACGTCTTAGTTTTAGCAAAGATACAATTGAGGCAATTTGCAAAGAGAGTAATATTAACCTATCAACGATTGACCAATTTGTTACCGAACAAAGTGAGCCTAATCTTGACGACCCTTATCAGTCTCCACTACTTTACAAGCCCTTTGTGGCTTTTGAAAACGAATATTATTTTGTACTTCCGTCCTGCCAGGTATCAGCACTAAACGAGTTTATTCTTACAACTGCGAAAAAACACAATGTCTGTGCTGAAATCCATGAGCTTTGCCATAAGAGCATTTGGACAGACATTTGGGGTGCTTGTGATAAAATGGGATGGGCTCTAACCGACATTCCACTACCAGAGAAGTCAACAAATCAACCTATAATTGAAGGTGTTTTCCAATTTGATGTCCATATGATGGCCTATGTCTGTTACTCCTTCCCATCAGAACTCAAAAGCACCAGCGAGATGTACTCTGAGGAAAATGCTGATTTATTAGCTGGTGATAATTTAAATAGTAGAACAAAAACAGTAATTGACGAACTCAAAAAGCGTAAAGAGTTGAAGGGCTTTCAATTTCTTACCCTCATTCTTACAAATTCAATGGGTGGGTTCATGGTAATGGGTGTTGACAAACCTCAAGAGAACGAGCAAAAAACTTGGTTCAATATTTTCGACTTTCTCAACCTTGGCAACAACAGTGAATGGAGTAGATTAGACTTGTGGAAATTCGCCAAGGTTTATGAATCGACCACCCAAACAGCACAAATAATGGCCACTTCGCCTATAGACGCTTATGCCACCTATAAAAGAAATGGGGAAAGTTTCTATTTATCCGATGATGCTCGATTTGACTTTTTAAGTGTGGTTTCAGGTGATGGCGCAGACTTTACACGGCAATCCAAAATCCACTTAGACGTTCATGGGGCACTCAGTCTTATAAATGGTTCATTGGTCTATCAATCCGTAAGGCGTTATCGTGATTATGCTCCCATATATAAACCTTTGAAACAGAGAATTCCGTACGAAATGTTGCTTGAGTCTTATGGGTTCCCTATTTGGGTACAGAACTATCAGGCAAAAAGCAAAACAGAGGCCGGATATATTGAGCACTTAGCAGATGCCATTTGTTTTTGGTTAGATAGACTTTACCCTGCACTAAATCAGCAACTCAAAGGAAACATTGTCTCAGTACTAAACATCGTGCTTGAATTTGATCAATCCTATTTCAATCCTTTGTCATTAGAACAAGTAGATTCCAAAGAAGTCCTAAACCTATATTTACAATGTTCCTACATCGAGGGTATATTAACCATAGGTTTACCAAAACATATCCGAAAACTTTTTATTGGAGGTGACAATGAAGGTGAAAGAGCATTTATGACCGAAATTCTTAAAGCCTTAACGGTTATACCTGACATCGCTTTGAGCGATCAATACATCTCAGAAAGTATCGATCAACATATGCCGCTCGGTCAAGCCAAGATGATCCTGTTACTTGACACGAGAACAGACTTACAATTAGACAATCGTTGGCTGCTTCCAACACTTTATATAAGTGATGCGGAAATCAATCTGCTACTTGATAATCTGGTTGATATAGTTAATTGCCCAGAACGAATTCCTGAGAAATTTCAAAGTGTTAATGACAAAAAAGAGTTTTGTAACTATGTTGTATTACGCTTAGTGCAGTACCTCATTGAAAAGCTAAAAGAATTTAATGGAGAATCCTTAATATGTAGATTAATTGAAGTTAATGAGCGACTGGTGCACAATAGAGAGTTTAGTAAAATCAAGACGGCTGCTGAAATTCACACTTTCGGAAATAATGAAAAAGAGTTGGAGAAAATTCTCAAAAATCAAAAGAAGCTTGTAAATACATCTCTTGCTACACGTTGTTTGTTAGAGTTTGCAGCTTTAGTTCCTCCTAAAGGAGATCGCAAACCTAGCTTCGACCAATTAGATGAACTGCTAACCATTATGAACGAAATCTTGAATTATGGCATGCTTAGCGATACCCTGCACTTTGGGATGGACGATCCTGAAATGGGTCTACTTCCCTCAGGCCGAATCGGAATATCAAAGGAGTTCTATGATCAAAAACTCCAACCCTTTCATAAAGACAGTATTATCGCAAACATTGAAGCACAGCTAGAGGCTTTTTCGAGCCAATTTGAGCCCTATGTATCTAAGGAGCAAGATGCCGATACCGAGGCACTGTTAGAAAAAATGAATGAAGCTTTTCTTGAAGATTGGGGAGTTAATTACAATAATCTTTTAGGTATATGTATGCAAGCGGCAGCAATTGCAGAACGTAATGAAGATTCAGTTATGTCTATGTTAGAGATAGACCTTTTAGCTGATCTTAAACGAAAAATGATTGGCGCAGAAGATCAAATTGATGAAGGTTTAGAAAAGTTACGTTTTGAATATAAGCCTGACATAATCAGCGATCGGACCGGTTATCTAAACCCGGACTATTTTCCTTGGAAGTACAATAGAGATTTTAGTTATGCTCGAAGACCTTTTGTGGTTGTTCATACAGAGAACGGCCGAAAGTATTATTGGGGGATGAGACAATGTATAGCAGCCAGTCAATACTTTAATCAACTGCTTCATTCGGGTAGCTTAACTCATGGTGGGAAGAAAATCAATAGTTTACTAGGCAGTTTTAAGCAGAAAAACGGAAAGCATTTTAGAAATGCAGTGACTAAGTGGCTAAAAGATAATACCCAGCTAGTGGTTTGGGACTATGAAGTGACCATGAAGCCTAAGGGACACTTCAATGCTGACAAAGATTACGGAGATTGTGATATTGTTGCGTATGATCCCACTATCAACCAAGCTTACAACATTGAGTGTAAGAGAACTGAGGCAGCAAGAAATATCCATCAGATGAAAAATGAGATGGATGCCTACTTAGGACGGGCAGGGCAAAAGAAGAAAGTGGCCAAACATGTGGATAGGGACAATTGGTTGCAATCGAATCTTGATCAAGTAAAATTATTTGTAGGTGCAGAGAAAACTCCGAAAGTAAAGTCACTGATTCTAACATCCGATCTTATTCCAACAAGATACTTGAGGGAAGAAGAAATACCCATGCCCATAATAAGCTATCGCGAATTAAGGAGGAATGGAACTGATATACTTCGAGATTGTTAAAAAAATGCACCTAAGGAATAAACTTTCCTCGCGTGCTTAGGAGGACGAGTCAGTTGCATGAGACCCTAAAAATCCAGTTTTTGGATGACATTTCCTTTTCTAATACATAATAATATAAAAGTCAAATCAGTTGCTTTGCACTTTTCCTCCTTAGATGAATTGTGTCAAATAGATTTGATGATTACTCTTTTGCTGTTCCTGGCAAGATGCCCAGGGGCTATATCGTCATCCATTTGCATTCCAATTATTAATGCGTGGGCATTATTGCTCCCATCATCCAGTGGATCATACACCGTCTCTAATGCCACTTCTTCGACTGATTCGTTTTTAAGTTCAAAAAGCATAAACTTACCTGGGTCTGAAATCGCTCTTTCTGCAGTTGTCCTAGACTTCAAATCCACAGACAACATTCCTTCGTCTTTTTCACGTAACTTAAATACCCTAGAAGTAGCTGATCCATCAGGGTTGCAATACTTTTTTTCAGGAGTAGAAAACCCTCTTCGATATAAGAACTCTTCAATTGGTATTTTATCTCCTTTATTCATAGATAACTACATATTATTGATTTAGCCATCTTAAGACTTCGGGTAAGTTGTCTGCTTGAAAATCCCTCTGAAAAGGCCTGCCGTTTTCCGGAAAATAAACAGCAACTGATCGACTTGGGTAAAATATCAGCTCCACTGATTTGCTATTTGCTATATCTCTAATATCAAGCATAATTTCGCCAGTAGGGCCAGGGGCAGTGTTGAAAATAGGCTGACCTATACTTGTAAGCAATTGAACAACAAAGTGGGCATTGCTTAGGGCGATTTTAGAAGGCGCGTTGGCTTCATCTTCATCCCAGTTATCCTCAAGTTCTGAAAACTCTTCAAGTAATTTAAATATCCTATTATTCAATCTTAATTCCTGAGTATGTGGACCATCTGCAAACACAGAAAGACTAGAACTTCTGAATCGATCAATAGTAAAAGCTGTGGGTACTGTTGCTGTTAAATATTGATCTCTTTGGAATTCTGACGGTGTGGAATAATTAGCGATCAAGGTGTGCATAAAAATCAGGGTTTAGCATTTTCTTAAACATAGCGGAAGTGTGGGAATGGGCGTGTTCAAGCCAGGGAATAATTTCATCCTTTCCAATTTTCCCTAATTTTTCAACTACGGTATTCCATATTACTGATTTCTGGTTGTTTTGGTTGTTCAAACCATTTGAAATCGAAAGAGTCAGCACAGAACTATCATCAAGTTCATAGCCTTGTTGAATATTAAAGTTACGTTGAGTGCCTGGGACTTCGTATCTAGTCAAAATTTCAGTTTGAAGATTCGTTTTCATGAAATCAATTGCATTCCCATCAACTAAATCCCATGCATCAATATACTGAAGTTTAATTCTATTAAATTTCAAAGGAGTATTATAGCTCTCCATTAACTTAGTAAAAGTATCCTTGATAAGCGGAAAAAACTTCTCCTCCCATTCATAGCTTGCTTCTACATCATTGATCGCTAATACGCCTTGGCCGTGTTGTACAACCGGCCATTCTAGTTCACCTTTCCAGAATTGATTGATAGGAGAACCATAAATCTTAAATGGGATATTGTCAGGAAGTAATTTTTTATAAACCGGAAACTCTTGTTCCTGTCTAGATGCGAATTTTCCCTGAGCCAAATCAAATCCTTTATCTATTTGAATGCCAGTAGTATCAACGGCAGCTTCCCACCGTAGTTCAAAAATGACCTCTTTTAATGGTGCTTTTTTTAACTTTGTGCTGCTCATTTGTCCAAATTTAATTTATTAGAGGAAATTATAATCTTTTTTAGGAATTTTTAAGCATCCAAAACCTTTGCCTCGCAATTTACTGATCAATCTTTCCCTGATTATAACACCTTTTTCCCCTTCTCAGTAATCACATACCTCTGCTCAGGACTATTTCGACTTTCTGGATTTATTATCTTTATCCATGATTCCTCCAAGGCAATTTTAACGCTTCTATAAAATTATTGGAACAATCTGGATATTCTGGACAAACATGCTCCGGAATATCCAATCAATCTAATCATTGCTCTTATCCACGCAATAATGATTTATAGTTCCTTTGCCTCTTTTAACTTATAAATGAAGACTGATCTTTTTCCGCTCGAATCTTCCCTCCCTAGTTTTCCTCTATTCACCATTCTAGATAGCTCCCTCGAAAGGGATTTACTATTAATTGCTTCATCAGGGAATAAATCTATAATTTCTGAAACCTTTAGACCGCTCTTCATTTCCGAAAGAGGAAATACCTTTAGTCTGATGAAGTCAGGTACTGATAAAGAGTCCATGAAATATTCTGGAAATGCGCTGTAGATCTTTTTAAATGATTCTAATTCGGTTAGGTCAGATCCTAAAATAAGATTTTTCCGTTTAATAAGATCGTCTAAGGTTACTCCGTAAAATTTAGAGATTCGAGAAAGTGTATTAACATTAGGAGTTATCTCATTATCTGGGTATTCATATTTACGGTAATGACCTCCATCAATTCCTAAGTAAGCTTCTATTCCCTTGATTTTAATAAGGGCCTGTTTTCTGAGTGATTTTAAATTTTCTGATAATATCTTTAAATCTGCTTTTAATTTCTCTTTTGCTGCCATCAGGCAAATTCACAGAAATTTTTGTCCTCATTATTTATGTTTTAATTTCTTTTTTGAATACAAATGTTTATATTAGCGGAGAATAGAATTTATTAATTCTGGCGTCTAGTCGGAGTCCAGTTGTAGAAACGTAGGAAATTTCTTAAAACGCAGGACAAAGAGTAGAAGCCCACTCTCTATATTTACAGTATAGAGGTGGGTTCTCTCTGCATGCGTTTTAGTTGACATTTGTCAGCAAGGTTCCCTACGTACCTTACAACTTGCAGTTCGAGAGCCTGCCTCTATCTTTTTGGCTTGGTCTCAACTTGGACTATCGTTATAACCCAAGTATCATGGAACAGACCTTGATTTTTTCTGGATTACCAAGCTTACCGGGAGTCATATTCTGGAAGAAAGATCTGTCTACTCTTTTTTACATTGGGTCACATTGCTCATTACCTATTGCCTATTATTCCTTACCAGAGGAGCAGGGTATTATCGCATCAGATCGCCTGTATCCCCTGAAGCCCAAGAATCCGATTTGAGGATTTCTTTTTAAGACCGAGAAAGGGGAGGTGCACATCCCTGAGCAGATCGGTTACCACACACTCACGTCAGCAAGCTTAGAATAGCCGGTAGCGCTGATACATTTCTTATTATTTATTTATTGCTGGTTCGACGGGCTCACCACAAGTGGTTGGCCATGTAGGCTAAGGTGGAAAAACTATGTCTTGTGGGAAGTATCAAGCCTGCCCGCCTCAGGAGGGTAGCAGGTATCAAGTAGCAAGAGGGTAGAGCCAAGAAGCTAGAACCAAAAGCCAAGAGGTTAGAGCCAAGAGCCAAGAGTCAAGAATCAAGAAGCTAGAGATTTCTCTCTCCGCAGGCTCCGTTCGAAATGACTCGGAATTCCAGAAGGAGCACTGACTCACTTCGGTCTTCGGTCTCCCGTCTTCGGTCTTCCAACACCGGACATCGGTCATCCGACACCCAGCATCAAAACATCAAAAGCATGAAAAAACATCTATTCACATGCTTCCTGGCATCGCTATGCCTGATCCGAAGCACACTCACAGCACAAGTTGCTGATTCACCCGGGGCGGATTTTCTTCATAGGTCGCAGCCCCAAGTCTCCACTGAACAAGGAGACACCCATCGGGGCGGGGAGACCCGCTACGATACTTTAGAAGATCCTGTTACCGCAGGTTTCTTTACCCTAAAGGGCGAGATAATGCCAAGCTCGGGTAATTCTACGGAGTTGCGCTATGAGCTGATCCAAAGGGAACTGGATGCCTACTATCAGTTGATGGAGGTTCAGAAGGATAGTGTGTCTCTTCAGCCCGGGGACTTCTATTCAGGCACGGCTGGTAAACAGACCTTTCTGATAAGAATCCCGCTGCAGGAGAAGTTTGCACGGTTTAATCTGGACGATGGCAATATTCCCCTGTTGCAGAATATTTGGGTACAGCCGGGGGATTCTCTGATTGTCCACTGGAACCCAAAAAAAGCACAGCTTCATCTATCAGGGCCTTCGGCTCCACAGGTTCGGCTACAGCGTCAGCTGAAAGATGTAGCCATGGCGGAGAGTGCAGGCCGTAATCCCGTGATGCTGATCTCCGATGCAGAGCTGATGCTTGATACACCGGGAAAGAAAGCTGAATATGAAGAAGTGCTGACCAGTTATGTCCCTGCGTGGAGCCGCAGGATGGAGTGGCTGGAAACAGAAACCCAGCGAATGGAGCGGGCAGAATATTTGTTTTCCGCCGCCGCGTCTCATCCGGTCTTTGCAGAATTGAACCGCTATAAGGATAGACTGACTCCAGATTTATACCACTGGCTAAAAACCTACTGGACAGGGGTATTACATAAGTCTGCCATTCAGTTTGTCAGAACCTGCCGTCCCAGTGGCGAAAACTGGGGGCAACTGGTCATGCAACACGGACTGGATGTACCCGCCGTAATGGGAGACCACCCTGCTGGCTTTGTACCGCAGGAACTGGCTGAATCCCTGTATTTGGAAAATAGCTTGTTGGAATCCCTGCTGCCGATTTCATTTTTCCACCTGAGCGAAGCTCTTCCACCTGCCTTGAGGGAGCAGACAGATGCACTTTACCTTATCCGCGAATACAAGCAATTGCCAGCTGCGGATTCCCTGCTAGCCTCCGCATTGGAAAGCACCCGGACTCCATGGATAGCGGTCCATCTGGATGCGTTGCAGCACTCCAATCTACAGGGAAGACCATTCTCTGACTATGGCTTTACAGACCAGAAAGGCGATACCATCTACCCGCAGGAGTGGAAAGGCAAGCTGGTATTTCTGGACTTCTGGCTGAGCGGCTGCGGTGCCTGCCTGAGTTTTGCCAAAGAAACCTTTTTACCCATTATGGAGGAGTTTGAAGATCATCCCGATGTCCTCTTTGTGACCGTGGCAGGAGACAGTAACCGGGAGCTGTGGGAAAAGAGTGTAGAAAGCGGGAGATACACCACAGAGCAGAGTATCAATCTCTATTCCGGGGGAACGGAGCATCCCACGCTCAGGCAAAACCACATCCGCTCTTTTCCTGCACAGGTACTCCTTGACCGGGAAGGAAGAATCCTGCAGTCGGGAGGTTTCCCCAAATCAAAGGAAAAGTGGAGTGAACTGATCCATCTCTATCTGAGTGGGGAAGCCCAAGCCTCCAACACGGAAGCATCGAATACCATTTCAACATCGCAAACCAAACCACACAGCTATGCAAAATAAAGTTTACCAAAAGATACAGGGGCGTTGGATACTGCTCTTGGTAGTACTCCTGTTACAGGTTAAGACTGGTTTCGCTCAGGATAATGCAGAAGGATTAAGAGGACAGATCCTAGAGGCAGATACCCAAGCCCCCTTGGCAGGGGCACTGGTGCTGATCAAGTCCATCGGCCGTTCTGCGGTTTCTGATAAAGATGGACGGTTTGCTTTTTCCCTTCCCGATGGAGAGTATGAGTTGACGGTCAGCTTTATCGGGTTTCAGACACTTACCCAAGAGGTTAAGCTTCCCATGCAGGATGCCTTAGTACTTTCCCTGCAGACCGATGAACTGGCACTGGGGGAAGTAGAGGTGGTCTCCACAGGATATCAGGAAATCCCCAAGGAGCGGGCGACGGGTTCATTTGTCCATTTGGACAATGAGTTGATAGACCGCAGGGTGAGCAGCAATATTCTGGAGAGGATGGAAGACGTCTCTTCGGGGGTGATTTTCAACCGGAACGTAGGAACCAATGAGCCGATCAGTATCCGTGGAAGGAGCACGCTTTTTGGCAATACCCAACCGCTGATTGTGATAGACAATCTGCCCTATGAAGGCAGTATTGACAACATCAATCCCAACGATGTGGAATCAATCACCGTTCTGAAAGATGCTGCGGCCGCCTCTATCTGGGGAGCCCAGGCGGGAAATGGCGTAATCGTGATCACCACCAAGTCCGGGCAGTACAACAGGCCGATCCAGGTTTCCTTCCAGTCCAATCTGACGGTGCTGGAAAAGCCGGATCTTTTCTATCAGCCGCAGATGGAAATGGGGGACTTTATCGCGCAGGAGCGGAAGCTGTTCGAGTCGGGCTATTACAATTCCAGGATCAATTCTTCGGCCCACTCACCGGTACCTTTTGCTGTAGAGGCGCTGTTGGCAGCAAATGAAGGCAGGATTACCCAGCAGGAAGCAGATGCGCTGCTAAGCCAGTATGCCACACAGGATAGTAGAAGGGATCTGGAGAAATACTACTATCGTCCGGCTGTTCGCCAGCAATATGCTTTTCAGGTGAGTGGGGGAGGAAACTCCTATCTGTTCAATTTTTCAGGTGGCTATGACCACAACCTGAGCAGTCAAGTGGGGGCACAGGATGACAGAATCACCTTGAATGCAGGACAGAACTGGAAGCTGATGCAGGACAAACTCGAAGTTTCTACAGGGCTCTACCTTACCAGATCGGTTAATTTCTCTGATACAGGAGTACCCACACTGGATCCATATGAAATGCTTGCCGATGGGCAGGGAAATGCACTGCCAATTCTGGCAAACCTTAGTTCTCGTTATTTGGATGAAATTGAGGATGATGGCCTGTTGGAGTGGCGTTCTTACCCTCTGGAAGAAATAGGTAAGAATAACAACCGGACGGTGTCTATGGATATCAGGGCAAATGCCGGGCTCAAGTATACCCTTTTTCCCGGGTTGAATGCCCAGGTGCAGTACCAATACTGGCAGAATAATACAGAGACCCGGAATATTGAGACAGAGGAACTCTGGGTCATGAGAAACATGATCAATAGCTTCACGCAGGTTTCCGAAGATGGAAGTCTTTCATACCCTGTTCCAAGAGGAGGGCGCTTTACCAATGTTCACTCCAATTCACAAAGCCACAACCTGAGAGCCAGTCTCAATTATTCCCTTACCCGCAATGCGCATCAAGTGACTGCGCTGGGAGGCTGGGAAATCCGGGATCTGAACAGCCTGTCCGACAGGACAAGCTTCTATGGCTACGATGATGTATTGGGACTTAGTGTTCCGGTGGATTTTATCACCCGGTTTCCGCAATATTATAATCCCGGCAATAGACAGGCTATCTCCTCCGGAGCTTCCCACTCGGGTGTTACAGATCGGTATCTTTCGTATTTCGGAAATGCAGGATATACCTATCAGGGGAAATATCTGGCTACAGTAAGTGCCAGAAAGGACATGTCCAACATATTTGGGGTGGAGACCAATCAGCGGGGAGTTCCGCTCTGGAGTGCGGGTTTGGGCTGGATAATAAGCGAGGAAGGTTTCTACGGTATGGACTGGATGCCTTTTCTCAAAGTCAGAATGAGCTATGGCTACAATGGCAATGTGGATAAATCCCTTAGTGCCTTTACGACCATACAGTACACTACATACCATGACTACATCAGTGGGCTGAGAAATGCCTACGTCACCAATCCCCCCAATCCAAATCTGAGATGGGAGAAGATCAGGATAGTGAATTTAGCAATGGATTTTGAGATGAAGTCGGGACGTGTAGGAGGTACTCTGGAATTTTATTCCAAGCAGGGGGAGGATCTGATAGGAGAAACCCAAGTGCCGGGTTCGAATGGCATCTACCAGTATCGCGGGAATTTTGCAAGTACCTTGACTCGAGGGTTTGACCTGACCTTGAATACAGTCAATATAGATAGAGCATTACGATGGAGTACCCAATGGCTCATGAGTGGCTGGAAAGACAAGGTGATAGCATTTGATGGCAGTAGATCTGTTGCACAGATGTTTACGAGTGGGGCTTCCAGTCTCATACCTGTGGAAGGGAATCCTCTCCATGCCATTTACTCACTTCCTTGGGGAGGTCTGGATCCTGTCAATGGCAATCCCTTGGGCTATCTGGATGGGGAATTATCGGATGACTATTCTGCAATTTTAAGCGCTGTCACGCCAGAGTCCATGACCCTGGAAGGCTCCGCCAGACCTACGCTGTTTGGATCAATCCGAAATACTCTGGACTGGAAAGGCTGGAATCTTTCCTTTAATATCTCCTATCGGATGGGATACTATTACAAGCGGGCCACCGTAAGTTATTCGGCATTGGCCAGAGGGGAAATAACCCACTCTGATTACAGCAAACGCTGGCAGCAGCCCGGTGACGAGCAATCCACCCATGTACCGTCCGAATTGGACAGACTGGATACGCAGCGGCAGAACTTTTATGGAAGAGCGGCGGTGCATGTAGAGAAAGGTGACCATATCCGCTTACAGGATATCAGGGCAGGGCGTACCTGGAGCAAGCGGGATCATCCGACACTTCCGGTTCAAAGTCTTGAAGTGTTCACTTATATAAACAATATAGGATTGCTGTGGAAAGCTACTTCCGATACCCAGGATCCGGATTTTCAGACGCAAAAACCCGTTCGGAGCGCTGCTTTGGGACTGAGGGTCAATTTCTAATTCAAGTAAAACCATTATACAATGAAAAATACGAGCTACATACTTGCTTTAAGCTACATGCTACTGTCCTGCACAGGTTTTCTGGACGAAAAGCCAACAAAAGCCATCGATACACCAGGCTCATTGGAGTCATTGCAGGCCATGTTGGATTATGGCACACTGAATTTTAACAGCGGCATGAACATCATGCTGGCAGACGAGTACTTCTCGGATGATGCAGGTTATCTTTCGTTTAACCCTTGGCATCAACGATTGTACCTATGGAAAGCAGATCCCTTTGAATTGGATGATATGATCTTTGAGTGGAGAGACAGCTACAACCAAATCCAGTTGGCAAACCTGGTTTTGGAGTCATGGGAAAAGAATGAAGAGAGGAATAGTAGCGCTGGAAAACAGATTAGAGGATCAGCCTTGTTCTATAGGGCTGCCGCCTACTATAATTTATACTCCCTCTACTTAGCTGGACCCAATTTGGAATCCAGGGGATTAAATACGCAGATCCCAATAAGAAACAGTACCTCCATTACGCTGAGCCCTGAGTTAGCTGGAACAGAAGAAATAAAAATGCTCATCGACAAAGATCTGGAAGAGGCGGATGGACTACTTGCAGAGGATTCAGAATTCTTGACCCAGCCATCAATGAGGGCGATAAAAGCACTAAAGGCTCGGGTGTATCTGAGCTGGAGAGCCTATGACAAAGCATTGATCGCAGCAAAAGAGGCTATAGGGTTGGGGCTTGAGTTGATGGATTATAAGGACTATGACCCCACTCTTACCTATCCTTTTGAAGAGTTTAATAAAGAGACACTTTGGTATGCCCGTTCGGGTACTAGTTTCAGGTCCCAGTCAGGGTTTCAGGTAGATTCAACCCTATATTCATTTTATGACTCAACTGATTTGCGTAAATCACTTTTCTATACCATCCGTCCTGCCGGGTATGTGAATTTTAGGGGAAGTTATACAGGAGGAATAACACATTTCACCGGATTGGCTGCTAACGAAGTTTATCTTATCTATGCGGAATGCCTCATACGCTTCGGTGAGCTGGATCAGGCTGGACAGGTATTGAATGAGTTGTTGGTTAAGCGTTATGACGCTGATTTTATTCCTGTGGACTTTACGGAAGAAACCCAGGCGTTGGAAACAGTGCTTCTGGAACGGAGAAAAGAACTTCCGTTTCGGGGATTGAGGTGGACGGATCTAAGGAGACTAAATGCGGAGGAGCACTTTCAAGAAACATTAAAAAGAAGCTACGATGGCCAGGAATACCTATTGGAACCGAACTCAGAACAGTATATACTGCCTATTCCCGCAAGGGAATTAAGCTTTTACTGACAATAAAAATTCAGGGCAGGAAGAAACCTCCTGCCCTGAATAAGACAGCTTAGTTTAGGACAAATTCCTTGTTGGCAGTACCAATTGGAGCACTGTCGTTTGGTTCGCTGTAAAGACAGAATTCTGACCCGCTATCACAATCATAGTCGACTGGATTTTGAGGATCGTTTACATGAAGCCAGGTGACATTGTTCTGATTGTCAACTATTCTTGCATACATGGGATCTTCCTCTTTCGGACCTGTAAAAGCAACTGCCGCGAAGGCAGCTACTACAAACGCTAATAGGGGCAACTTGCCCTCGAGCTTTTTCATATAGTATCCTGTTTTTTAACAAATCAAAAACAGGGAAAACGTTTAGGGTTTCCGGATTGAGCTACATGCTGCTACCGGAAGTGGTTAAAATGCCTACTCTGTTAAAGGGTTTTCGGCTTTTTCCCTATTACACCACCCAGTGTACTCTGGAGTCTCCACTTCCAGGTTTGGAGACAGGTGATGCGGTTATTGATTTGATTCTTATTTAGCTATTTTTTGGGGTGGGATAATGCCTTTTCCTGCCCCGTTTTTTTACTGGATTTTTTTTGTTTGCAATACATTATCGAGTTGATTCATTAAATTTGATCTATAGAGGCCGTATGCTTCTATTCTGATTAAAACTTCACGCCCTGAAAGCCTGAGGTAAATTCCTTGGGCTTTTTCATTTGGTTTTGGTGTAAACCATAGATGCCCATTGCGAGCATCAGCAGATTTAACATAAAGTGCTCCGCCCATCCCAGGCTTTCCAGTATCCCTGCGCAGTTGCACGGCACCCTGGGAAAAGCTCCCACCCAGATCAATCCCACATAGGTGGTGAAGACGGTGAGGAGGAGGATACTTGAGAGGTATCCCCACCATCTGCTGACCGAAAAGAGCAGGAGCAGGGTAATCAGCAATTCTACAATAGGCACTGCATAGGCCAATACTTCTGCCACCTCCGCAGGAAAGGTCTGGTTATGGAACGCCTTCCGACTCGCCTCCCAGCGGAGCAGTTTGTCCAGGCCTGTATAGGTCCATAAGAGGGCCAACAGTAAACTGGGTACAGCTATTTTTTCTTGTTTTTCCATTCAGATGTATGTTCAATGGAAAGTTGGGGATTATAAAAATCCGGAATTCACAAGTTGGGTGATAAACATAAAAAGTGTATCAATTATACAATTTCAGGGATATTGGAAAAATAAAGCAGTTGATTCCTTGGTTTTTAGGAGTTGAGATTTTAAACTGGATTACTGTTTTTTTAAGTAAACAAAAGAACTAAGCAAGTTCAACAGTTGGCTCTTCAACTGTAAAGGCAATTTAAGTGTAGGCTCTGGCAAGGAGTTTTGTAATCGGAAGTACAATGTAATCTAAACAGATGTCATCATGAATCGGTATGATTTGGACCCAACGTTTTTAAAGAAACTTTTCGGACTGGAAGGTAAAGTGAGTGATAGTGCTTTTGAAAAAGTAGGAGAATTTCTGGAAATACGGAATGGTAAACGGAAAGCTACCATCCGTCATGCCGGTACTGTGGAAACCGAATCCAGGTTTCTGGTGGAAGGAATGATCGGGATGTACTATATGGGTAACTTATCCAGACTTTACTTTCCGGGTGATGTTTTTATGGATTTTGAATCCTATCAGACACAGATGCCCAGTAAATATCGCTTTAGGTCTTTGGGAGAATCTGTTTATATAAGCCTATCTTATCCCAATGAGGCGCTATTGCTGAAAGAAATACCTGAGTTCACAGATTTTTCAAAATCCCAGATAGCAAAAGTCCGGCACGCTGATGTACAATGGCATGCATTTACCCAGATGAACTACCGGGACAAACTCGGGGTGATTGAAGAGAAGTTCCCCAAGTTCAAGTATAATCTGACCAACAAAGAAAAGGCGAGCCTGCTGGGGGTAAGCTACGCTACAGCAGCACGTATTAAGAAAGAGTCCATTGGTAAAAAACCTGCTGATAAAAGTGGAAAACTTGGAAAATTGCTACACTATCCATTTCCTGCCTATGTCCACACTGATGCAGCTGAAATCGAGGAGCAAACTCTCTCCTGGGCTTTTCACTTCCATTCAATCCTTAGGAACAACGATGAGATCACCTATTACAAAGAACAAAAATTCAGTTACCTGTCCTCCTGCCTGTATCCGGAAATTGATATTGAAAGAGGGGTTTGGATTTCCAAGCTCTACCTGTGGCTGTTTTATCTGGATGATATGACAGATGATTTGCATGTCGGGCAGAAAGCAGGTTTTTGGGATTACCTACTATCTGGGGTTGAAAACATCATGGGGGGTAAATCATTGGGATTGAATCCTGATCGTATTGCAGTTTTCCTTAATGCTTTTAGCGATCTGGTCACAGAATTCGATTCGCTGGTTTCAGGCCATAAAGAACTGAAGCGACTGATATTTTCCGAGGTTCTGAATTATATGCAAAAGAATAAAATTGAAGCGGAATTTAAAGATAAGGAGTCGTTACCTACTTGGGAAGAATACCAGATTATCCGACCGGCTTTTTCAGGAGGGAATCTAGCCTTGGCACTCTGTGCGTTTGAATCGGGTGAGAAATTCACAAATGATTGTTCAGACTGGAGGAAAACAGCCGATCTACGTGGGCTGGCAGCCAAGCTGATCTACCTGTCCAATGACTTGATATCCTACCAAAAGGAAGCTGATCGGGGTGATTTTATGAATGCGGTGGCGTTGCATATGCATCACAAGCGGCTTGATTTCACAATGGCCCAGCAGGAGGTTCTGAATCTGCATGCGGAGACTCTGGAAGAATTTATGGTGCTGGAGAGAAAATGGAGGGAGGAATATAAGCCTGAAAACAGCGGTATACTGAAGTACCTCAAGCAGATAAAATACAAGAGTGCAGGATCAGTCCATTGGTCTCTGTCGATTTCTCCCAGGTATAAAAAGAATTAATTCGTGAATAAATTTTTAAACTATGGATATCCTTAAATTTTCTGACCGGATCATCACCAGATTAAAAAACGAGCTGGGTGTTCTGAAACTGGACGGTGAAAACAAACTCATCCAGTTTGAATCTGCTTTCCATCTGGTGGATAGGGCGATGGATGAAATCAAGCTTTTTATGGACCACTATGAATTTGTGTCTGAAGAAGAGGAAATAGAATTCTTCAAATCCCGAATGACATACCTTCTTAGGGAATCGGTGTATTTCTCCGAACTGTTCAATATGGAATCTATCAAACCTGCCGGACCCGAAAATGAAATCAGAAAATTCTACGAAAGGGAGTTGCTAAGCGTAAAGGAATTCCTGCAAAACAACCAGAACCTGTATAATTACCTATTGATGAAAAAAGAGAATCAGGATCGGGTGTTTTTCTTAAGAAGTGCCCAGGCTCCTGTATATAAACCCAATTTATTCTGGCACACCTTGGACACCAGATACTGTACGGTCTATACAGTCTATTGTGCCAGGATCATGGGGACTCTTTCGCTGGCTGCTTATATCCATGATCAATTGTTGGTTCTAAATGATACTCAAGCTTCGATTGGGGAGGATAAAAATCCATCATTGAATTGGACGGGAAACAAGGCAGACCTGGTGGAATTGGTCTATGCCATAAAAGTGTCCAATGTTGTTGATTACGGAAATGCCAGTGTTGTAGAATTGGTAACCATTATGTCGGAGGTTTTTGGTGTAGAACTGCAGGGGTATTACAGGACTTTCCTTGAAATCAAGTCCCGAAAGAAAAACAGGACAGTATTTCTTGACCGGTGCAAAGAAAGCCTTGAGGCTTATATGGACAGTTTTGAATCAAAAGGATGATAGCTCATTAAAATGAATTAGAATAAAAAATGACGCTGAATGAGTTGAGAGGCATTCAGTGTTTTGGAAATAAACAAGGAGGATATGAAAGCATTTGTAGAAAGGCTTTTTGAGGAGATGGAGTTATCGCTGAAAGAAGTGGTGAAAGAGACTTCAAATGAGATACAAAAAGCGGAGCGATGTTGTCAGGTGATCAATGCGATTTTGATCCGGTTGAAGGGATTTATGGCGCGCTATAAATTTCGTGATAAGGAAGAAGAGATTCTTTTTTTTAAGGAATACAAGCCCCTGCTCTTTAAGGAACTCATTTTCTATTCCGAGCTGACCTACATAGAGGCAAAAAAGCCAATTGGCAAAAAGGAGCAGATCAAAAGCTATTTCCCCCATGTGTTGGATCAGATCCAGGAGTTCTTTGTCAGGAATCACCAGCTCTACATTTATTACCAACTTGGGAAAAGCGATCAGGATGAGAACCTGTTTATGAGGAATTCCATGCCTGTGTCACTGATCCGTGACTATTCCTTTGATTTTGACCCCACCTTTTCCACCGTCAACAGCAGCAAGCTGGCCAAGATCATGGCTTATGAAAATTTGACCGATCATATCCGCAAAATCATCCATAAGCTGGAAATGGGGAGTGATGCCGGAGGGAGTGAAGTTTCCGGGCATGAATGGACCGATTCAAAATCCGGCCTGATCGAATTGGCCTATGCGCTACATTCCAGGGGAGCAGTAAATCATGGGAAAAGTGATGTGAAGGCAATCATCACCTTGATGGAATCCCTGTTCAACGTGCAGGTAGGAAACTTTTACCGCACCTTTCAGAGTATGCGGGGCAGAAAGAAGAACAGGACCATTTACCTCGATAGCCTTAAAGAAAGTCTAGTGAAGCGCATGGACGATACGGATATAGGATTTTAAAAGGATAAGCTATGTTTTGGCAAGATGCATTTATAGTAGCGGTAGGTATTTGTCTTTTGGCAGGAGGCTTTGCGCTGCGGGTATGGGTGAATCGTAGGAGGTTTTATCGGAGAGGACCTGGAGGCTTGCAGCATTTCTCCAGGTATAGCAAAGCAGTCTTGATATCGACTTTTGAAGGATTCCTAATGCTTGTGAGTATTCCAATGATGATTCTGGGGATGTTGATTTTAATTTTTTGGTATGTGTTGGTCAAGGATATTGGTAAAGGGAAGAATGACAGGGATAAACAGACTGAAAGAATTGAGTCAGAACCCACAGCCCACTTCCTTGTTCCTGCGGAACAGGGCTTTGGCAGAAAGAAAATCTGCCCCATCCCAAAAAATTCACTCCCTTGCGTCCATGAGTTCTTTGGGATAAGGCAGATTTGATCACAAGAATTCTATTTAGGCTGTCTGAATTTTTTAGAGCTTTAACCTAGAATAAATTGACTCTGCTATCAAAAAAAAACCGCTGTTTTAATTTCTGACAGATGATGATATTGGTTCAACGAATACCACGTTTTTTTCTGGTACTCTGTTTCTTTTTGATAGTAGCATTTCCGTCCGGTTTCATAGTCCTCTTCTGAAGGGCTGAATTATTAGTGTTTTCATCAGATGCGAGAGATACTGTCTCATTTTTTTCACAAATGCCTTTGATGAGCTCATCTGTAAAAACATCGTCCCGGCCGAAGGAGGTTAAAGGATTTGCATCAGGGTCTGTTCTTTCCTCCCAATTTGGCTTTTCTGTTTTTTTCCGTTCCATGAGTTGATTGGTTTCGTCGCTAATATCACCCGTGATTTTTTAAACCCTTGAGTTTGGAACTTAGTATAGTCAATCCGGCTTTTTCCAGACTATCTGAGATAATGGTTTTCAGTTCTTCTTCTGACTCTTTGGAAATCCGGATTGCAGGATTTCCTGATTCTGGATTTTGTTCCATACCTCTTGTAATTACTTCTGTTAAAAGTAGAACGGTTTTGCGGGGAATTTTAAGATCAATCTTTACCGTGTCGTGCATTCCGGGTACGGCAAGGAGTGTATCGTAGATTGTTTCAAGTGATGCATTAGCCATAGCTTCATTGATTTTAGAGTTAGAATAATTTCATGGCTAAAGCTACTCTGATCCAATGATTTGAGCCTATTTAGAAATTGATCAGGATAGGTAAATGATCCCTTCACGTTTTATACTTGTATCACCTACCGACTGGGATTATGTAATGGATCAGCGATTTTTCCAAAGCTTAATAAAAGACCAATAATCAATGATTTGGGCAGCTTAAGAATATTTTTTCAGAAAAAAAATAAAAGAATAGTAGATTTAAATTTTCTTTTTAATTTCCATCATATTATTTAAAACCCTCAAACAAATTTTTATGAAATCACTTAGAAATTACTCTTTTATTTTGACGTTTCTCCTAATTAGTGCTTGCACGATTGAGGACTCTCCGTCGCTCCTAACCACGGAAGAAGAAATAACAGGACAAGGAGATCCCGAAAGTCTAATGGTCTTAGGAGAAAAAAAAGAAAACCCATTTACAATTGAGAATGTGAGGTCCGCACTGGACTTCCTAGAAAACAAGTATCAAAAAGAAAACCGCCGAATTAATTGTTCAAACTGTTCAACAAGTTTGACCCCAACGCACCGTTATGTGAAATTCAGGCCTCAAAATTACGATCAGCTTACGGCACTAGACCTTACAAACTATGATCTGTGGGATTACCCTCTAGATGTGGACGTACAATATGTAGGTGATTACTATCATGACTCTGGAGTTGGCCAAGATGGAATCACCCCTTTTTACACATTGGTGCCCTACCAATATCCAATAACTGTTAATGTTCCATATGATGTAATTTCTGATATTTATTTATACAATGAAGATGATGGGGATATTCAAGATGCTGACCCATGGGATCCAACATATCCTGGTTGTGTAGATCCAACAGATATTGAAGCCGATTGTCCCGCGGCCAAGAAAACATTGATTAATAATACATTGGAAGCAACAAAAAATCTAGACGAGATGGGAATTGATCGATTAGACCTTTATAATGTAATGATGGAACTGTCTGGAAATAAGGATGAAATTCTCGATCCTACCGAAGAGAAAGCAAGAATATATTCAACCAATACAGTTGCTGGCACAATTAAAGTCAAAGATAATTCAATTAATGTGGATGTACCGTTGAAGGGTGTTTTAATCAAAACAAGAAGATGGTTTAAACTTCGGAGAGCATTAACAAGCTTTAACGGGCAATACTCGATTTCCGTCAACTATCGAAAAAAAGCAATAGTATCAGTTCATTTTACAGATGGCTCAAAAAAGATTAGAGGCATTAATAATGTATGGAAATTCTGGCAGTTTGCAATTCCTGTAAAGAAAACTATAGGCGAATTTAGTACTTCTCAATTGCAAAACGTATCATACACATTTCCTTACAATTCCAATCCAAATAGTAATGCAGCTACTCAATGGGTAGCAGGCCATACATGGAATACAACTAGAGACGCTGTATACAAAAACGGACAGTTGGGAATTAATTATTCCGCAGATGCGCTTAATATATGGGTGTCATCTAGAATTACACAAAACGCATCAGCTCCTATGCTACGTACTTTATTCACTACTTCCATTATCTCAAGTGGATTAGATTTTTACCTCGCCGGCGTATCAGGTCCAATTGGAGTGGTAGCCAAACAAATTTTGCAAAATCTACTACCTGACATTACATTACGATACGGTAATAGCAGTGGCACAACACAATCCACATCGCAAATAGTAGAAACCATCTATCATGAAATGGGGCATGCTACGCATAATACTTTAGTAGGGAATTCTTACTGGACAGATTACATATACTATATAGTAACTAATGGAGGGTATGGAAATAAAAACACTAGCGGTAGCGGACGAATAGCTGTAGCAGAAGCCTGGGGTGCTTATATAGGCGGGCTTTATGGAAGTATGTATTATGGTAGTTTTTCGGGTGGAGCGGCCTTATCACTATCTAATTCGATGGTGTTAAATCTTGAAAACCAAAAACCTTCCAATACATCTATTTCAAACTATTGGATTCCAAGAGGGCTATATTATGATCTCACTGATACAAGCGAACCATCAAGCACTGCGATTGTAGATAACGTAAATGCATATACCCCAGCAATGATCTTCCAAAGCCTAAGTAGTAATGTGCTCACTGTAGGACAATTCAAAACAGATCTTTTGGCAAGACAGAATAATCTACAATCTACTCAAGTAACCCAATTGGTACAAGGCTATGGCTACTAACAAGAATAAAATAAGGGCTGGGCTAATTACCCAGCTCCTTTTTCCATTAATTTTAGCTTCATTTTCCTGCACTCATAATGAAACCTTGTATCTAAGTAAGGAATTTAGTTTGCCTATTGAAATAACTCCTACTAAAGAAGATTATAAAGTTGGAGACACGCTCAAAATTGATATTCTTTTCCCAAAAATAATCTTTGACCGCGGGAATAATGTTCAGTATCTTTTTGAGAATTATGATTTTGACGCTTTTTTAGGAATCAGAGAACTAAAAGACAAATCAAAAACACTTGTAGATCAACCAGGTGCAAATGATAAATTTAAAATAATTAATAAAATAGGTGAAATCAGCCCATTCAGTCAATCGGGAAATAAAATATTTCTATCTTTCAATGGAACAGAATATAAACTTTCAAGTAATATTATTCTTTTGGAACCTGGAATATATAATTTTATATTTAGTACAGGACTTAGTTTAAGTAACGCAGAACTCATAAATCCACCTTCCGGCTATGAAAAAATCATAGCTGGTGTTGGCCCGACTTATTTTATAGTAAATCGTGGAATTGATATCAATATAAATTTACTTACTAATAACACAACTACAACATTTGATTTACCAGATAGTATAGATTGGGCTAAACCAGTCTTCTCATTTCAAGTAATTGAATAAATTTGAAGAGGATTTATTTTTTTAAAGCCTTAGGGGCCGTGGTGGGGCTTGGATGAGAATACCTACTCCCTTTATTATCTATTTATGATACATATAGAAATCCAGAGCTGTTTAATTAAACAGGTTCTTGAGCGGTAGCTATTTTAATTGAAAGGCTGATTAGAAGGATATGATTTTTTACCCCTGAATTCCTCACCAAGTTAGTCCTCTGGGCTCTGGGCGACCGTAAGCTTTCGGCATAAAGCCGCTTGCTGCGCTGTGCTTTTTATTCCTTTGCCTTTCGGTCTTTGTCGCCCAAGGCCTGATGAAGCTTCATATCTCTTGTAATAACTTCTGTTAAAAGTAGAACGGTTTTGCGGGGAATTTTCAGATCAATCTTTACCGTGTCGTGCATTCCGGGTACGGCAAGGAGTGTATCGTAGATTGTTTCAAGTGATGCATTAGCCATAGCTTCATTGATTTTAGATTTAGAATAATTTCATGGCTAAAACTACTCTGATCCAATGATTTGAGCCTATTTAGAAATTGATCAGGATAGGTAAATGATTCCATCACTTTTTATACTTGTATCACCCGATGGGAAGAATTGTAATGCCAAAGATGATTTTCTCAATGTATCAGAATCATTCTAAAAGCTATCTGGATTTCCTGTGACCTCCGAAATCGGCAAGATGTACGGTTGTATCACAACCGGATCTTGAAACCCCTTACTCCGGAGTCGTGGGGTTTGAGTTTGAAAAGCTGTTGAACTGTGAAAATGAACTGCGATGAAGGAAGAAAACAAGAGAGACAAATGGCTGCATATCCGATTGACTGACCGGGAATTGCTGAAGTTAAAAGCAAATTGTGAAGAGACAGTGCATGATAATCTGAGTGAATATTCCAGAAGGATATTGCTAAAAAAGCTGGTGATTGGCAGGTATCGGGATACCGGTATGCAGGAACTTTTAAAGGAGTTGACTGCACTGAAACGTGATCTCCATGGCCTTGCCACCAATTACAACCAGTTGGCAAAAAAGATGAATACGGCGACTGAAAATGAAAAAGATTCTAACCGTTTCCAGCTTGAGAAATTGGAGCAAAATATCCAAGTAGCATTGAAGGAAGTGAACAGATTTATTGATCAAACCGCAGAGAAATGGTTGCAATCATAAAGACCAGTACTTCCCTAAGACGGCCATTTCACTACAATGAAAATAAGGTGAATGAGAGCGTGGCTGAATTAATTTTAGCCCAGAATTATCCCATGAAAAATGCGGAACAGGCTACTGATTTACGGTTGAAATACTTGCTCAAATTGGCAAGTCTTAACTCCAGAACGTCAGTAAATGCAGTTCATATCTCATTGAATTTTGCACCCGGAGAGGACTTTGAAAAAGAGAAATTACAAAAGATAGTCAATGAATATATGCGTGGGATCGGCTTTGAAAACCAGCCTTACCTGGTCTATAAACATACCGATGCAGGGCACCCGCACCTGCATATTGTGACGACGAATATTGAGCTTGACGGAAGGCGGATTCCTTTACATAATATTGGCAAACTCAGGTCCGAACCGACCCGAAAAGCCATCGAGAAACAGTTTGGGTTGGTACCTGCCGAGTCCCAAAAACAGGGACTTTTTATCGCCAAACCAGTTGCCATTTCCAGACTGGATTATGGTAAATCAGAAACCAAACGGGCTATAGGAAATGTGCTTCAGCATGTGCTCAAAAACTACAAATTCACTTCCCTGCCTGAGCTGAACGCTGTACTTAACCAATACCGGATAGTGGCCGATAGGGGAAGAGAAGAGTCACGGGTTTTCAAAAACAGGGGATTGGTTTATCGGGTGTTGGATGATCAGGGAAACAAGGTCGGGGTGCCGATCAAAGCAAGTAGCTTTTATTTTAAAGCAACGCTGAATTCCATAGAATCTCGCTTTCAAACGAATGAATTGGAGCGTAAAAAACAACTTAAAACCATCCGTTCTGCCATTGATTTAACGCTGATGAAGATGCCTGGAAGGAGTCTTGATGAGGTGATAAAAAGTCTGGAAAAGCAGGGGATAGTCACCATAAAAAGAGAGAACCAAGAGGGGAGGCTGTATGGGATCACTTTTGTCGATCACCGGACCAAGTGTGTATTCAATGGGAGTGCATTGGGTAAAAACTATAGCGCCAAAGGATTGATGGATAGGATAGGTACTCAATCAGAAAAGTGTGGGGTTAGACCGGGATCACTGACAATGACGCGCAGTCAATTGGAGGATAAGCAAGTGAGTCAGACATCAATAATAATGAAGGAGATTGGACAAACAAAACAAGCATTAAATGCTTCAAGGGGGCTGTTGGAAACAGTGGTGTCACCGGATGAAACCTATAGCTATCTGCCTTTTGAGTGGCGGAAAAAGAGACGGAAGAAGAAGAAAAAAGTAACAAAATAAGGACTTAAATCACGGGAAGATGGGCATGCAGACAGGCGAAAACGAACAGGGGTTACGCAAGATTTTGGATATGACCCGGTTGATGGGGATCGGGGTTTTGGGGCTGCATTTTTATTTTTTCTGCTATGCTACCTTCAATGATTGGGGTCTTAAATCTGAACTGACAGATAGTGTGCTGAAGAATATTTCAAATACAGGTCTATTTCTGGGTTTTCATACTTCGAAGTTGATCGCATTGGCGATGCTGGGGATTTCCCTGCTGGGAATTAAGGGAAGAAAGAGTGAGGAAATGAGCACTAAAACTGCTTTCTTATATGGCGGATTAGGGCTAGGGTTTTACTTTGCGAGCTATTTTGTACTTCAGTTTAATGTTCGGTTGGAATGGATTTCAATTGCCTATATAACGGTAACTTCGTTAGGTTTTTTGCTTATCCTTTCAGGAGGAACAAAGCTGTCCAGAATTATCCATGCCAAGCTGAGCAGCGACGTGTTCAACTCAGAAAATGAGACTTTTCCGCAGGAAGAACGGCTGATTGAGAATGAGTTTTCGGTAAACCTGCCGGCGAAATATAACCTTAAAGGAAAGAACAGAGACAGCTGGATCAATATCATCAATCCTTTTCGGGGCCTGATGGTATTGGGGACACCGGGGTCGGGGAAGAGCTATTTTGTTATCCGCCATGTGATTACCCAGCATATCAAAAAAGGCTTTTCCATGTTTGTGTATGACTTCAAATTCGATGATCTGTCATCCATTGTTTACAATACCTGGTTAAAAAATAAGGCTGTTTATAAAGTTGTTCCCGAGTTCTATGTGATCAATTTTGATGACCTCACCCGAAGTCACCGCTGCAATCCTTTGGCACCGGAAACCATGTTGGATATTACCGATGCAGCAGAGTCGGCACGGACTATATTGATGGGGTTGAACAGGGAATGGATCAAAAAGCAGGGAGACTTTTTTGTGGAATCGCCGATCAATTTCCTCACTGCCATCATCTGGTTTCTGCGAAAATACAACGATGGTGAGTTTTGTACGCTACCCCATGTCATTGAATTGATGCAGGCTGATTACGATGAGATGTTCACGGTATTGCGAACTGAAAAGGATATTGATGTGCTGATCAATCCCTTTGTGAATGCTTATCTGAATGATGTAATGGAGCAGCTGGAAGGCCAGATTGCCTCTGCCAAAATATCGATGGCAAGGCTATCTTCAGCACAGTTGTATTATGTGCTTTCCGGCAATGATTTTACACTGGATATCAATAATCCTGAAGAACCAAAGCTGGTTTGCATGGGGAACAATCCTCAGAAAATCCAGATTTATGGAGCAGTACTTTCTCTGTATGTGAATCGGCTGGTGAAGCTGGTAAACCAGAAAGGAAAGCTGAAAAGCAGCCTGATATTCGATGAGTTTCCGACCATTTATTTGAATGGGATGGACAGTTTGATTGCTACCGCTAGGAGTAATAAAGTGGCAACCACTTTGGGTATTCAGGATCTCAGCCAGCTGCGGAAAGACTATGGGCGGGAGCTAGCCGATGTAATAATGGGAATAGTTGGGAACATTGTTTCCGGACAGGTAAACGGGGACTCAGCAAAGCAATTATCGGATAGGATTGGGAAGATCATGCAGGACAGACAGAGTCTTTCCATCAACAGTGCTGACACCTCGATCAGCAAATCAAAACAGCTAGAATCAGCCGTACCTCCATCCAAGATATCCTCACTTTCATCAGGTGAATTTGTCGGGATGGTAGCCGATAACCCTGACTGTAAAATAACTCTGAAAGCATTTCATTCGGAAATTATCAATGAACATAATGCCCTGAAAAAGGAGCAGGAAAACTATGTGCCTATTCCTGAAATCCGAAAGCTGGACAATAGTATCATGCAGCGAAACTACCTACAGATCAAGCAGGATATCAGGGATATTATCCTTTCTGAAATGGATAGATTGGTGAACGATCCGGGGCAAAAGCATTTGGTGGTTAGGAAAGGAGATTAAATTGTAGTTAAACTAATTTGTTTATTTGTATAGCTTTCGGAATTTTTCGTGATGTAAATCAATACTGTAAATAGATCTTAAATGATTTAATTTATGAGGCCTATCTAATTATATAACCAGTATAATACAAAACAGAAGAGGAACATAATTAAGCGATTATGGTACCTGAGTCCAAGGACACTATGTGGCGATTTCTACCATATCTGTGGCATTAATACTCCCATGTTCTATTGAATTCCGCCTGGTATATTTCCTGCACGTAACGGGCTAAGAAATTTTTCCAAGGATAAGATAAGCCTAATACCTTTTTAGGGGACATAATTTATCGTTTCGATATTTTTTTTAGCAAAAACAGGTACTTTTTCACGGGATATGCTATAATTCTATGTTATCTTTTATTTAATAAGAAAACTGATTAGTGAGCAGTAAATGGATCATGGTTCCCCAATAGAATCAGCAAGGGAATGATGGACTCCGGGCTAATTCCATTCTACCTTTTCTCCTTACGAAACTGAACATCAATCGGTAGTGAGGTACATTGATTATGGACTGGTTTGACGATACTCTAAAACCAAAAACATCTTTAAACAGAGGGGGATGTCCAAAACCTTTATATATGAACAATAACCAATTAATTATTCTCGATAGTGCTTATGACATTTTTGTATTGTTGGTGCTTTATTGAAAAACAATTGGGGAAAACTGCTTCAAAACCTATCGTTCATAGTTCAGCATTATGTTTTGTGTCTACCCCTAGCAAGAATAAAGTAGTGGGTACTTCCTTCTTCGGAACCTTTTATAAAATTTAAATCTAAGTGAATAAAACAGCGGTTCATCTCGCTATAAATATCATCCCACAATCATGGAAGAATTGAATCTCCACATCAAGAATATGGTTTGTCCACGATGCATAAAAGTGGTAAGGGACGAACTTACGGTTTTGGGTGCAGAAGTTCTGCAGGTCGAAATGGGACAGGCCCGCATTAGGTGCTTTCCTTCTGAAATTCAAATTAGCAGCATATCAGAAATTTTGGAAAAGCAGGGTTTTGAACTTCTAGAAGATGAAAATGATATGCTTCTCGAAAAGATCAGAATCAATTTAATATCCTATTTGATCCATATAGAGAACAATAAAGAATATGAATCGCTTTCATTGTACATGAGTACAAAAACGGGTAAAAACTACTGCTCAATAAGCAGACATTTTTCAAAATACACGAACAAAACCATAGAAAAATACTTAATCCATCTGAAGATTGAGCGGGTAAAGGAACTGCTCGAGTATAATGAACTTACTTTAAGCCAGATTGCCTTAAAGCTAAGATATAATAATGTTCATTATTTATCCTTCCAGTTTAAAAAAGTGACGGGACAATCAGTGACAGAATATAAAAAAGGTAATATGAAAAGAAGGTCTTGGGATAAATTATAGATGCGACTGATGCATTAGGCTGATCTTTTTGCCTGCCTTTTCCGATCTCAAAAAAAACTCATTGGATCAATATTATATAATTTAAAATCAATATTTCATACCACTCTTCCTCCTTAGGAGTCGTTTAATAAACCATAGTCTGAAATCGGCTATCATAAAATATTCACAACCATAAAAATTAATTTACCATGGCTCACAACAAAGAATTGATTCAAAAATTAGCGGAATGTGCAGCTGCATGCGAAATGTGTGCGGATGCCTGTCTGGACGAACAGGACATAAAAATGATGGTACAATGTATCCGGCTTGACAGGGATTGCGCCAAGATCTGTTACACAACTGCTAGTTTTGTTGCCTCCCATTCCCAACATGCCGAACACCTGATAAGGGAGTGTCAAGAGATCTGTAGGGCATGTGCCGAAGAATGTGCCAAGCACGACACAGACCATTGCCAACAATGTGCCCAAGCCTGTCGCGAATGTGCTGAGGCATGCGGAAGTTTTTCAGGAGTTCAAGGCTAACAGACTTTAAAACGAATGCTTCAAAGACAACCGGCCACGGATTAAAACTATTCATCTGGTGTCGGTTGTTTTGTTACAAGACCTAATGAAAAACCAGAAACTCTATTAAACACCAATACTTTTATACATAGTGGTCATGCTTTGTTTTCAGGATTTTCAAAGCATGGACAACACATAATAAATACCGATACACAAAGATGGCACATTGGAGGGCTTTTGATTATGGCCTTAAAGATGAATGCAATATCAAATCATCACTTTTTATATCCTATTAAAGCACACCGTAGTATCCGTCAATTACGATAGCAAATTTGGCTTTGGGGGCGGCATTATAATGGTGTTTTAAATCTTAAAAAAAAGACTCAAATATTGGGTTGTGTATTTATTCGATTGTATTAGTGACTTCCCCACAGCTAAGCATGGAAGAGCCGAAATATGGGTTGACTACTTTATTCTGGAGACTTAACCAATCTGCGCCCCTATTACTATCTGCCATAGGACAATGTTGAACATAAATTTTGGAAGGGTAGGGATGGAATTTCTCTGCCATCGCTACCATTTCATCAGAAATATTAAGGAAGGATTTTCTCACCTCTTCAAGTGATTTTTGCTCAACAAACTTATCAAGATGGGTTTTAAGGTTGTCTTCATATTTCATCCAACTCATATGGGATTCACCTTTGAATTTGCTCATGTCCACTTTTGAAATGATCGATTGCATTTTCTTTGCAGAGGTCAAAGAGACTGTTAACTCATCTTTGGTCAAGGCATCTTTTAACTCAAAATAGCTATCAAAAAGAGGCTTCAACTCATTTTTAGCATCTTGAGATATAAGTTCGGGACTTGCAGTAGCTGAGGTATTTGAAACAGGCATTGCCATACCGC
>NZ_JBDVMZ010000014.1:0-548294 GCF_039969895.1 Algoriphagus sp. | reverse complement strand
AAAATTAAAGAATTGATTGAGCAGCGTCGCTGAGGGAACTCAGGTGGAATGATTCAGCGCATTCCGATGCAATCGGAAGGGTCGGGGGTTCTCCCGATGCATCGGGATCAACTCCCACATTCAATCCCGGATTCTATGTTCGGGATTTTTTTTGTTTAAAAAAATAGGCTGCCTCAAATTTTGAAACAGCCTAGCGTTTTTTCGAATTGTACTTGTTGTTTACTCAAAATTCAACATAAATCCCGCTCTGAACCATCTTCCTGGCATCTGCACAGTTCCAGCTTCCATGTAGTCTGCATTGGTGATGTTTGAGGCTTCGGCAAAGAACCCGAGCTTTCCCGTTCTATTGTAATCTGCCCGCATATCCAGTAGGAAATAGGGTTCCTGGTTCATTCGTTCCACATATCTCATTTTGGTATTCCATTCCAGCTTTTGCCCTATTCCCAGTAGTACTCCTCCAATCGCCTGGTTTTTCAATGCGGTCAAGGCATACCGGGTTTCTATTCCAGGCTGATTGATCAAGTCTGCATTGATGTAGTTATAGGAAATCATAAACTCCTTCACATGGATGGTTCTACCGGTTGGGCTCACTCTATAATTCAATGAAGCCTCTATTCCATTGAACTTCACCTCACTGAAATTCTGTGGTTGCCAAGGCGTGTTAGCATCTGGTCTGGTCCATTCGATTAGGTTATCCGTGCTTCTATTGAAGTACACTAGCTCTGCAAATAGTCCTGATTTGGACCATTTTGCTCCAATCTCATAGTTTTGTGCCTGCTCGGGTAGAAGCTGGTCATTCCCAATGTTAGTTGGGCCCACGTAATACAGATCGTTATAAGTTGGGATTCTGTAGCTGATCCCGTACCCTGAGTAAAGTCTAAGCTCCTTCGTTGCTTGAAAACCCAGTTCAGCTCCGGGGAAATGTTTCCAGCCAAATTCCGAATAGTAGTTGGAATACACACCAGCTCTTAAATCCACCTTTGTACCAAAATTGACTAATTGTTCCAAGAAGATTCCAGTCAACACGCGGTCACGGTTTCCAAGATTTGTACTCTCGATGGCTTCTTTTCTAGTCTCAAGACCAAAGCCAGTGGTACCAAGCTTAGTCTCAAAATTGCCGTTTGCCTCAAGCGCAAAAACATCTGTGGTGTGGAAGTTTTGATAAAATGAAGGCTCATTTCTCTTCAGGACGTATTCGTCTTTATTTCTTCTAAAATACCCTCGGGTGTTGAGGTAGAAATTGTCAAGAGTCAATGTGTGACTCACTGATGCTGAGGTCGTCTGGACGCTTTCCCACTGGTCAGGAAAAGAACTGGAGTAAAAACCATTGGCTCCAAAATTCCGATCCGTGTAGGCGATCATGCCTTTTAGCTCGTTTTTCTCATTGATAAGCAGGCCGCCTTCATAGAAAATAGTACTCACCTGATAATCCGAGTTGTACCAATGGCCATTCGAATCATCGTAAGAAATCGCCAAGTTTTGCTTGTAATTTCCAACTGGAAGAGAGCCGGCAAAATTGACACCTTTCATCCCGAAGTCACCGGCATAGCCTTGGACTCTTGCATAACTTCGATCACTCAATTCGGTGATGACATTGATTGCTCCGGCGTATGCATTTTGGCCAAAGACTCTGGACGCAGGACCTTTCAACACTTCCACTCTATCTATATTCACTAGCGGCACAGGGATGTTCATCATGTGATGACCTGTTTGTGGATCACTCAGCTTGATACCGTTGAGAAGCATCAGCGTCTGCTCAAATGATCCGCCACGGATACTAATGTCTGATTGCACACCTGTGACGCCCCGTTGTCTCACATCGACCCCGGGCACAAAGGATAATACCTCAGCTAGACTTCGTGCAGGTGAAGTTTCTATTTGGCGCTTGCTTAGCAGAGAGATGTTTCGGCTTTGTTTGGAAAAAGGTATCTGGATTCTGTTTTCCTGTATGATTACTTCCCCAAGATCCTGAGTAGTGCTATCCGTTTGAGCTTTTAGAATTGAATTAAAAGCCATTAGTACTAGAAAGAGTAGATTTTTTTTCATGAAGCTAATTGTAAATAATCAGTCAAATTTGCGGCATAATTATGCTTTTTCCTATGATGCATTTCTTCTAAAAATTGGTTAAAGGGAAGCATCTGCTGTAAATTTTACTGGAGCTTAAAGCCTTAATTCTTACTTTTAGGTCTAAATCAAAAAAATAGTATGCGCAGGAACATTATAGTTAAGCTACTTTTTGCAGGAGCCATGCTCGCAGGAGTAAGCAACTCTTTTGCTCAAGAAGTAAAGGAGAATAACCAAGAACAATTTGGAGAATTCATCAATCGGAAAGGTACTTACACTAGAACTGCCTCAGGCAAACCCAATGTGGGATACTGGCAGAATAGGGCCGATTATCAGATAGCTGTCACACTCAATGATCAGGATCATACGCTGTCGGGCAACATTACCCTTACCTACACAAATAATAGCCCGGAATCTCTGGATTTTATCTGGATGCATTTGGAGCAAAATAGATTTACAGAAGATTCCCGTGGTACTTTGACTACACCTATCCAAGGTAATCGCTATAATGGCGATACAGACGGTGGTTATGACATCGCAAACCTTCAGGCTAAAGTTGGTTCTAAAGGGTCTGTTTCTTCCAAACATATCGTGTCGGATACCCGCATGCAGGTGTGGTTCAATGAGCCTATCCCAGCTAAGGGCGGTACTGCGACAGTTTCTATGGATTTCTCATTTAAAGTTCCAGTAGAAGGAATGGACAGAATGGGAAGACTAGAAGTGGAAGACGGATGGATCTATGCCTTTGCGCAGTGGTATCCTAAAGTCGCTGTATTTGACGACATCGAGGGATGGAATATTGAACCTTACTTAGGTGCAGGTGAATTCTACTTGGAATATGGAGATTTTGATTACAAAGTGACTGTACCGTATGACCACATCGTGGTGGGTTCTGGCGAACTATTGAATCCGAAAGAAGTCCTCAGCAAAGAACTTCAGGATCGCTATGCTAAAGCGAAAAAAAGCGATACTACTGTGATGTTGGTATCGGCAGATGAGATTGGTAACACCGAATTGACCAGACCTAAGCAGGAAGGGACCATTACCTGGCACTTCGCCATTCAAAATAGCCGTGATATTGCTTTTGGTACCTCTAAGGCTTTTATCTGGGATGCTGCGAAAATCAACTTACCTAGCGGAAAGACAATTTTGGCTCAATCTGCTTACCCTAAAGAATCAGATGGACAGGAAGCATGGGCAAGATCTACAGAATATAGCAAAGCTTCTATTGAGCACTATTCAGAGAAATGGTTTGAATTTCCTTATGCTACCGCAACTAACGTAGCAGCTGACATAGGAGGGATGGAATATCCTGGGTTGAACTTCTGTAGCTATAATTCCAAGGGCGAAGGCCTGTGGGGTGTGACGGATCATGAATTTGGCCACAACTGGTTCCCAATGATCGTAGGAACAAACGAACGTCGCTACGCATGGATGGACGAGGGTTTCAATACGTTCATTAATCATTACAGCACGTTGGAATTCAATGACGGAGAATATCCTTCAAACCTAAATCAAACACGGAGATATCTGAATTTTTTCACTAGCGAAACTAGAGAAGGAATCGATACTTATCCAGATGTAGTTAATCTTGGAAACCTAGGAATGTTGGCCTACAACAAGCCCGCCATGGGATTGTTGATATTAAGAGAGTATGTGCTAGGTCACGAGCGATTTGACAATGCGTTCAAGTCCTACATCAAAACCTGGGCATATAAGCATCCACAGCCGACAGACTTCTTCAATCATATGGAGAATGTAGCAGGAGAAAATCTTTCCTGGTTTTGGCAGGGTTGGTTCTACGGCACAGGCAATATTGACTTGGGCGTAAATGCAGTAATCCCTTATGCAGGAAATTACGTGGTTGTATTAGCAAATAAAGGTGATATGCCAATGCCGGTGCAATTGGAAGTTACCTTTGAAGATGGTTCTACTGAGCTGAAAATGCTTCCTGTAGAGATCTGGCAAAGAGGTGATACCTGGAATTATTTGCTGAAGACAGATAAGAAAGTGAAGTCGGTGGTGATCGATCCAACTAAGCTGCTGCCAGACGTAGATTTGGGCAATGACAGTTGGCCATTGAATTTGTACGACAACTAAAAAGCAAAATCCCGGATGAGAGTCCGGGATTTTTTTATTTTTTTATCACAGAGGATTCGCAGCGATAGCAGGGAATTGCTTTGTTCAAATCTTCAGGCCTGTCTGTCTAAAGGGAGGCAGTACTTGCTTCCTTTTAGGCTAAAGAATGCAATGAAATTTGCACAAGCCTGAACCCGAGAGCTGTACGGGATTGCAACAATTCGTTTGCAGCGATAATTGAAATTACCCAGCGCTATCAATAATCATCATTAATCTCCAGCCACATTCCATCTGGATCCTGAATGTATATTTGGCGAATTCCATCTACTCGAATAGTTACTTTTCCTTTTTCTCCCACCCAGCTTTCGAATGGATAATTGGTGTCTTGGAGGGTTTTGATGAAGGCATCCATGTCCTTCATACTGAAGCAAAGGTGGTTCACTTTGGAAATCTGAGTAGGTACATTCGCTGCCTCGATGATATGAAGTGCTGCTCCACCTCCGATATCATACCATGCGTGGAGGTTGTCTTTGAAGGGTTCTTCAATCTCTGTCAGGCCAACAATGTTTTCATAGAATTCCTTGCTGGAATTCAAGTTGCTGACATGAACAGCAATATGGTTGACTTTGATCTGGGCAAAAGTGCTCATAGTGATTGCTACTAGTAAAATGGTGAATAAGGTTTTCATGGATTTGAGATGAGTTTAATAGACCTAATGTTAGCGCATTTGCTGGTAGTTTAAAAATAAAAGTGGATATAATAAACAGGGAGCATCCGCTGTGGCAGATGCTCCCTGATAGTTTTTCGAAAGAATTTTCTATTTATTCTTCCTCTTCTTCAGCAGCCTTTCTCAGGTCTGTTGCAGAGTCAATTTTCTCCGCTTCCCCAAATAATTTGATGGCTTGCTGATAGACTTCGTTGATGTCATTGACTACTTTATAGAACGCGCTATCGTCATAAACTTGTCTGGCGAGGTGCGCTTTGATCAAAGTTTTGAGGTATGCCTTTGACTTGTTGAAGTCTTTCGCATCAAACTCCACCTTATTTTTCTTGCCATATTCTATCAGATCTTCTAGCATCGCATCAGTGACTACATAGTCAGCATAATATTGATCTACAGTCATGTTTTCAAACTTTGCTTTGTTGTTATTAACAAAATCAAGGATGTATTCTCTCGGCGTATCTGAATTGAATAGTCTATTCACATAAGCCGAGGACATCGTAGTGTCCCACGGCACAAAGTAATCTGGCATGATACCTCCGCCACCATAAACTGTACGACCTTTGACGGTTTCATATTTCAGACTGTCGTTGAATTTTATACTGTCTGAGGAGAAAAGCTCACCATGCTCAAATCGATTCATGAAGTCATTTTCATAAGCCTCGTAGTCCGTACCATAAGGTTTTTGAATAGATCTACCTGACGGAGTGTAATACCTCGCGATGGTTAATCTCAACTCCGCGCCATCTGCCAAATCAATAGGCATTTGGACTAAGCCTTTCCCGAAGGATCTTCTACCTACGATTAATCCACGATCGTTGTCCTGAATAGCTCCAGCTAAGATCTCAGAAGCAGAGGCAGATCCCTCATTTACTAGAATAATCACAGAGCCATCTTCAAACATCCCCGGTCTGAAAGCAGATACCACCTGATTGTATTGTTCTACTTTTCCTTCCTGAGATACGATAATCGCCTTCTGGCCCAAAAGCTCATCTGCCATGTAAATGGCTGCTCCCATATAGCCTCCCGGATTTCCTTGAAGATCGATGACCAATTTCTTCATGCCTTTGCTTTTTAGATCTGCAATCGACTCTTTGAACTCATCGTAGGTAGTCGCTGCGAAACGAGTCACTTTTATGTAACCGATTTCATCATCTACCATGTAGGAGGCATTGATGCTGTATTGTGGGATTTTGTCTCGGGTGATCTTGAATTCGATCAGTTCCTTCTGATTTTTACGTTTCATGTCCACCACGACTACAGAACCCTTTGGTCCACGCAGTTTTTCGAAGACATCTCGATTAGTCACACCCACACCTGCCATTAGTTCTCCATCTACACGGATGATTTGATCACCGGATTGGATGCCTAGCGCTTCGGATGGGCCGCCAGTCAGGGGAGCCACCACGTAGATGGTATCACGAATGATTCCGAATTCCACTCCGATGCCATCGAATTCTCCGTCCAATTGGGACTGGGCGATAGAAGCATCTCGCGCAGGAATGTAGCTGGTGTGTGGATCTAAGTGCTCCAGCATTTTGGTGATGCCGTATTCTATCAATTCTCCAGAATTGACACTGTCCACATAATCTCGATCTACGTAGGTCATGATCTCCTGCAGTCTATAAAGTGCAGCCCTAAGATCATTTTGATTGCCTTTAGGTTCGGCAAAAGTTGCCCCAATCCAGATGCCGGCTGATATAGCAATCGCTATAATGATTGGCAGACGGATTTGGGATTTTGTATTTTTTGTCTCGCTCACGACTTTCTCTTTCAGTTGGTTATTTGTTTTTATTGTTGTTCGAACTTACGCTAAAACACCCTCTTTTTGGTTAGTGTTTTGATAAAGCTAATAAATGTTTATACGAGGGGAAGGTATAATGGCTGAATTTATTCCCCTTTTTTCTGTTAAAAAAATTATTTTTGCATGATGCAAACTGGAAATGATTTTGAAAAAGCCTTGGTGGGAGACTTAGTTTCTGAAAACTACGTCTTTGCATCTGTGCTCCATTATTTCGGAATCAGCTTTTATCAGTACACTTCACAATCCCTGGAGGATGTTTGCAAAAAGCATAAGGTTCATGCTTCTCAGGTGATTACGGAGTTGGAATCCTGGGCGCAAAGAAAAGAACCAACTACCGAAGAGCTTTACCTGAATCCCATCGAAGTTTTGGTCGCTTACTTGAAAAAGAAGCACTACTATTTTGTGCGTCAGGAATTACCTTTCCTTTCCAATATCATATCGGGAATCGATCCGGAACCGCTTTATGCTCCTCTAGTGGCTGATTTGCGAATTATGTTTCCCTTGTTCGTGGAGGATTTTATCCATCACATTCATGAGGAAGAAAGTAGGTTGTTCAAAAGAATAGAATTGCTTCATGACGTCGAAGAAAATAGGTTTTCTCTCCTCGATGCCATCACTATTTTGCAAAGAGATCCAATTCATAAGTTGGCAGATCAGCATGAGATTCACGACGATGAAATGGAGGGAATCAGAAGATTAACGTGTGATTATTCGTTAGCTGCAGATGCTCCGCTTACGATGAAAGTACTCTATCATGAGCTGCAAAACTTCGAGCATGAACTACGAATTCACGCCAAAATCGAAGATGAACTTCTTTTCCCAAAAGCTGTTGAACTGGAGAGAGAAGCGCTCCGTCAACTCCAAAAAATAACTAGAAAAAACTGATGCCCAGAATACTCGCGATTGATCTGGGAACCAAGCGTACTGGCCTGGCTGTCACTGACACATTGAAAATGCTAGCCAACCCTCTGGAAACCATCGAAACTTCCACACTTCTTGATTATTTGAAAAAGTACTGCGAAAAGGAGGAGGTAGATACCTTTGTTCTGGGTTATCCCACCCGTTTGAATGGGCAGGACAATGAGATGACTCCCAAAGTTATTACGATGAAGGATAGGCTGTCGAAGGCTTTTCCCGATAAAAAAATAGAACTCGTCGATGAGCGATTCACCTCCAAAATGGCCATGCAGAGCATGATCGCCATGGGGAGTAAAAAGAAAGACAGAAAAGAAAAGGCCGGAAACCTAGATAAGGTGAGCGCGGCGATTATTCTACAATCCTATTTAGAGAAACAATGATTTACCCAATAGTTGCTTACGGTAACCCGATTTTGAAGAAAGTAGCCGAGGAGATTGCTGAAGGAACCGACCTCGATGAGCTGATCAAAAGTATGTATGCCACCATGGATAATGCCAAGGGGGTAGGCTTGGCAGCTCCACAAATTAATCAGGGAATTAGCCTTTTTGTGATTGATAGCACGCTGATGCTGGACGAGGAGGACGAGGAAGTGGGTATTCGCAGAGCGTTTATCAATCCTATTATTTTGGAAGAATATGGGGATGATTACAGCTTCGAAGAAGGATGTCTGAGTATTCCCGATGTTCATGCAGAGATCACAAGGCCGGATACTTTGACTATTGAGTATTACGATGAGAATTGGAACCTCAAGGAGGAGGAATTCTCAGGCATGACTGCTCGGGTGATTCAGCATGAATTTGATCATTTAGAAGGGATTTTATTTATAGATTACCTGAAAGGCCTCAAAAAACGACTTGTCAAATCCAAACTGATTGACGTCAGCAAAGGCAAAGTTTCTACAGATTACCGAATGATCTATCCTTTGAAATGATCAAATCTCCCCAACTCAACATAGCATTAGTTCAAACGCAACTTTATTGGAAGGATAAAGTGGCGAATCTGGCGATGCTGGAAGAGAAAATGTGGGAGATCGAGAATGGAGTTGATTTGATTATCCTCCCTGAGATGTTTCCTACAGGGTTTAGTATGGATGCAGCTGAGTTAGCGGAGCCCATGAACCTGAATGTCTGCAAGTGGATGCGTCAGATGGCTGCGCAAAAGAATGCTACCATTACCGGAAGCGCAATTATCCAAGTCGATGGCAAGTATTACAATCGGCTGCTTTGGATCAGTCCGGATGGAATGATCCAGCATTACGACAAGCGGCATCTTTTTCGGATGGCTGACGAAGATCAATCTTTTTCTGCGGGGGATCGACTTCCGATTTTTGAATTGAATGGCTGGAAGATTTGCCCGCAGGTTTGTTACGACTTACGATTTCCGGTTTGGTCGAGAAACAGAATGATTGAGGCTAAGTTGGCTTACGACTTGATTTTTTACATAGCCTCTTGGCCAGCAGCGAGAGTTTCTGCCTGGGATATGCTGTTGCCGGCAAGAGCGATCGAGAACTTGGCTTATTGCATAGGAGTGAATCGAGTAGGTGAGGATGGAAACGGAATAGCATACAATGGGCACTCTGCTGCCTACGACTTCAAAGGAACCCAACTGGAGTTTCTGGGAGAAAGCAATAAGATCTCTGTGTTGACTTTGGATGCTGAGGCGCTTGATTCTTATCGCGAGAAATTCCCAGCTTGGATGGATTCAGATGACTTTATTGTCAAGTAAAACGGTTTTACTTTGACTTTAGTGGAGAAGCAAAATGCCTATTATATTAAAACTCTAAAAGTTTAGACAGGTATATTTTTATTTACTTAATCGAAGTTTCAACGTTCCGAGCGCATATAGCGAATTTCCACAAGTTTATCTATGTCACTTCGTGGCAGGCAGAAAGTAACCAGAAAAAACCGAGCCGCGGTCTTTTCTTGCCTCAGGCAGCTGTGGTTTTAAGTTGAAATGAAGTGACAGCGGAATTTTATGATGCCTTGCACACCTAAAAAAGATTCCCTCCCCACACCTGGCTAATTTTTAAAAACGCCTGACAGGAATTTTCTTAGCGACTTGTCCTCTCGTACCTCGGGAGCTAAGTCATTTTTTTAACGGTTTGAAAACCAGCCCAAAACCGAAAATCCCGAACGGCTCAACCATCCGGATACTTCCTCTGGTAACGGTTATCCCAAAACAACCCTGTTTCAGCACCATTAAATTCGTGATATAATCAATACTAGCTAGGTTCTATTTCTCAACCGGAAAAAAGAAAACATCTCAGCTAGTGCATATACCTACATAGATGCCATTTCCGTCTCCCGTCTTCTGTCTGCTAAATCGGGAATAGGAATCAATTGGTAAATCCGGGTATTTCCAGATAAAATAATCCTTAATTCAGACCCTCAGTACTTTACGCCGGCGGGATTTGAAACAAGGATATTTTCCGTATTTTAGCCCCAACATTTTAAGACTTTGATCCGCTTTTTCCATTCCATTTCACTTACAAAATGGATTTGACCAGTGATTGGTCAGTGGAGGGATCAGGGTGAAACTAGCCTTTTTGAAATCTAATAACCATGAGCAATCAAACTCCAAAAATTCTCTACACGCTGACCGATGAAGCTCCGGCTTTGGCGACGTATTCTCTTTTACCGATTGTAGAAGCATTCACTAAATCCGCCGGAGTGTCCGTAGAGACTCGAGATATCTCCCTCTCAGGAAGAATTATTTCCAGTTTTCCTGAATACCTGAAACCTGAGCAGCAGATCCCTGATGCATTGGCTGAGTTGGGGGAAATCGCCAAAACTCCAGAAGCAAACATTGTCAAGCTACCTAATATTTCAGCATCCATTCCTCAGCTTAAAGCTGCGATCAAAGAGCTTCAATCTCAGGGATACGCGCTTCCTGATTATCCGGAAGAGCCAAAAACTGACATGGAAAAAACGGTAAAAGCAAAATACGATAAAATCAAAGGTTCTGCCGTCAACCCAGTTCTCCGTGAAGGAAACTCTGACCGTCGAGCTCCACAAGCTGTCAAAGCTTATGCTAAAAAGCATCCTCATTCCATGGGCAAATGGTCTGCGGACTCCAAGTCTCATGTGGACAGCATGACGGAAGGGGATTTTTATGGAAGTGAAAAGTCTCACACCATGGTTGATGAAGCTGTCGTTTCCATTGAGCTGCATGGAGATTCTGGAAAAAAGGAAATACTAAAATCAGGCTTGAAACTTCAGGCAGGAGAGATCATAGATGCTTCTACGTTGAGCATCGCTGCGCTAAAGAGTTTCTTGAAAAAAGCTATAGCGGATGCTAAAGCGCAACAGGTCCTTTTTTCTTTGCACATGAAAGCAACCATGATGAAGGTGTCAGATCCTATCATCTTTGGTCATGCGGTGAACGTGTTTTTCGAGCCTGTTTTCACTAAGCATGCTGCAGCACTAGCTGAGATCGGCGTGGATGTGAACAACGGTTTCGGAGACTTATTCGCCAATCTGGATAAGCTTTCTCCTGAGCAAAAGGCCGTGATTCTTGCCGATATCGAAGCGTGTTATGCTGATAGACCAGATTTGGCTATGGTAAATTCTGATAAAGGAATTACCAATCTACACGTGCCGAGTGATGTAATTATCGACGCTTCTATGCCAGCGATGATCAGAACTTCTGGTCAGATGTGGAACAAAGCTGGGAAACTTCAGGACACCAAAGCCGTCATTCCAGATAGATCTTACGCTGGAGTGTATGAAGCTACCATCAACTTCTGCAAAGCGCATGGCGCGTTCGATCCATCCACGATGGGTTCGGTGCCAAACGTAGGTTTGATGGCTCAAAAAGCAGAAGAGTACGGTTCTCACGATAAGACGTTCGAAGTTCCGTATGCCGGCGAAGTTAAAGTGATCGATCAAAATGGAAACGAAATCTTCTCGCATAAAGTAGCTGCCGGTGATATCTGGAGAATGTGCCAGACCAAAGATGCACCAATTCAGGATTGGGTGAAGCTAGCGGTGACAAGAGCGAGATTGTCCCATACTCCAGCTATTTTCTGGTTGGATCCGAATAGAGCGCATGATGCTGAATTGATCAAAAAAGTGAACAAGTACCTGCTTGATCACGATCAGACTGGACTGGAGATTTCTATCCTTTCCCCAATAGAGGCAACCAACCTTTCATTGGCTAGAATTAAGGAAGGTATGGATACGATCTCTGTGACTGGAAATGTGTTGAGAGATTACCTTACAGATTTATTCCCGATTTTGGAATTGGGTACTTCGGCCAAAATGCTTTCGATCGTTCCATTGATGAACGGTGGAGGGTTGTTCGAAACTGGCGCGGGTGGATCTGCACCTAAGCATGTGGAGCAATTTGTGGAGGAAGGCCACTTGCGTTGGGATTCCTTGGGTGAATTCCTTGCGCTAGCAGTTTCTTTGGAGCATTTGGGACAAACCTTCCATAATGAAAAGGCTTTGCTTCTAGCCGAAACGCTAGATCTAGCCACTGGCAAATTCCTGGAAAACGATAAGTCTCCAGCTCGTGTAGTAGGGAAGTTGGACAACAGAGGAAGTCATTTCTACCTGGCATTGTATTGGGCTCAGGCACTTGCTGCGCAAACTAAAGATGCTGAGTTAAAGGCCAAATTCTCTGTGCTAGCTAAGGCGCTGGAAGCAAATGAGCAAGTGATCGTGCATGAGTTGAATAGCTCTCAAGGTACGCCATTAAACATTGGAGGTTACTTCAAGCCAGATGCGGCATTGGCTTCACAGGCAATGAGGCCAAGTGCTACGCTGAATGAGATTTTGACGACTTTAGTATAAAAGAAAATTAGTATAAGTAAAAGCCATCCTGAGTAATTGGGATGGTTTTTTTGTTTAGCTACTAGCGGTACATATCAACCTTTAGTAATGTTGAGAAATGAAATTACTCCCGATGGCGGATTACACCGAGAATCTATCAACAGTGCAATCGGAAAGGCTACACACTCCGCTGAGGTCTTTGAAAAGTTCGACTCCCTTCGGAGTCGGTAAAATCTTTGGGGAGTTGGCTAAACCACGGGTTTCCCCCATGGTTATTGAGAGGTTTGAACCCGTTCGGGGTCTTTCCCTTGGTCAACAAATATCGTTTGCCAATTGAGATTCTGAAAGGTGATTGGATCGGTTTTGAAAAAGACGGCAAAGCCGTCTAACCTTTCAATAACTTTAGGTGAAACCTAGGGAACAATGTAAAGGATGAAGAGGACAACAACCCTGAAAGGGTTGAACTTCTAGGATCCTCGATAGGCATCGAGAGGAATTACCTCCCGGCAACTTTACGTGATCCAAAGATCATAAGTCCTGTACTTCTGTCGGGATTACAACCAGCGGCGTATTCAAAACCTATTCAACTTTTACTTGATCTATTTTGTATCCCTCTTTCACTGCGATTTTTACAATTTCCTGGACATTGCCAATTGTCCATTCAGTAGAGACTACAAATTGGATATTATCTGAACTCGTTAATATTTCATCCTTGCGGACAAAATGCCTTTTTCTGTCCATGTGACTATACTTTTGAAGTACAACTTTAAGTTCATTGATCACACCTGTCGACCCTTGCAATTCATCTCGGAAAATATTCTTGAGCTGACTAAAGGTTTTCTGCCGATCATTATTGAATAGTCTGACAAACTCCAATACAAACCTGTTTTTAGGAAGCCTTACTCCATTTCCATTAATGATGATTTTTGTTTTATCCTTTTCATATGGATTTTTTGTTTTTAAAAAGTTACTTGATGATTTTTCCTTTTTCGAAATTAAAATTACCTCCTCCAAAATATCCAAGCTACGTATTTCAATTTTCACCTTATTCAGAACCGCATCGATGACTTCACTTTCGTATTCCTGAAAATGCCGCTTTACAAGTTCTTTCGTCAGATCTTGGAAATCATCCGATGTAATTCTTTTGACAAGTTCTTCAACTTTGGTTTTCTGATAGTTTTTTTTGAGGAATTCTGCCGCGACTCCATGAAGTGCTTCGTGACTAAAACTTTCCTTTGAAAATAAGGTGACAAATTCTTCACCGGCTTTTGAATCTTTTTCAAACTTAATTCTCCCAATCAGCATAGCATTTTCTTGCTCATTCGATGGCCCATCGTAGAATACCTGGATTTCCGGACCAATCAATATACCAAAAGGCAACTTGAATTGGCGCATGTAGGTTGAAAGTTGGACTTGGTTCTGTTCCGACAAGGGACTTTTTGGCTTTTTAATCTCTACTACAAACAGTTTTTGACCCGTTAAATTTGATTTGATTAGAAAGTCAGGTTTTAGGCTGTTTTTAGTGGACCCTAGTTGAAAACTTGGTCGGATTTCAAAATCCCCTGAATACTCTTCCCAGCCCAAAATGCCCAAAGCCCTGTCAACGAATACTTCAAATTCCCTTTCGGAGATATCACCAACTATCTTCTCAGAGAGATGGTAGCAGAGTTTATTCCATTTTTCCATATTGATAATTGGTATGATTAGAGTTCAAAAATCTAATTTTTCTTGGCATTGATAGCTTTAAAAGGCAGACGTCATAATTAATATTCTCCGATTCAGGCAGAATTGCAAATCCCAAATGATATAAAGGCGGAGTTACAAACTCCGCCCAGTCAAACGCTTATTCTCAACCCAGTAGAGGCATTAAAGCTTAGAGTTAAGAACAGAAGCATGATGCAAATACCAAAGCTGAGGACTTTGGTAAATATTAGTTGCAGTTTGGATATTAAATTGCAGACGGTCATATATTTTCTTAATTACATTTCTTCAATTCCCTTCCTCTATTCTAATCTCCTCCTCCGTCAATCCATACAAGGCATACACCAAGGCGTCGATTTCGGCATCGAGGCGGTGTAATTACAAATTACACCCAGCGTCAAGCGAACTTCAAAACTGAAAGGTAAAAAACATCGCCTAGGTGGGTTAAACTTTTGAAAAATCACCTAAGTTTAGAAATTACAGGAATTCCAAATCTTAGTTTATCGATTATTTCTGATTCGCTGGTTTCAAACCAATAGAAATTATTGAGATGAAAATTCAAGAATTCATCTACTAGCGCAAAAATCACAAAGTAGCCGTTCCCATACACCTTGATGTATTTATAAATCTTAAGATCTTGACCATCTTTTGCCTTTACTTCCCACCAAACCTCTGTAGGATCAGTCAGGCATTCTTCCAAACAGGAACGATAAGCATATTTTGCTTCCACTGCCATCAACTTCAAATAGTTTTCCTCCCTGATGGACACTTCTCGCTTGGCGTAATCTTCAAAAATCAATTTGCCGTCTTTGTATTTTATTTCTCGTGGCTTCATAGTTAAGGCGATTTAAATCTAAAAATTTAATCTTTATTTCTTGGCAATGATAGCTTTAAAAGGCGGATGTCATAATTAATATCCTCCGATTCAGGCAGAATTGCAAATCCCAAAAGATATAAAGGCAGAGTTACAAACTCCGCCCAGTCAAACGCTTCTTCTCAACCCAGTAGAGGCATTAAAGCTTAGAGTTGAGAACCGAAGCATGATGCAAATACCAAAGCTGAGGACTTTGGTAAATATTAGTTGCAGTTTGGATATTAGATTGCAGACCGTCATATATTTTCTTAATTACATTTTTTCAATTCCCTTCCTCTATTCTAATCTCCTCCTCCGTCAATCCATACAAGGCATACACCAAGGCGTCGATTTCGGCATCGAGGCGGTGTAATTACAAATTACACCCAGCGTCAAGCGAACCTCAAAACTGAAAGTCAATAAACTAAGCCTAAGTGGGATCCCAAAGAAGGAGTGAAGAAGTTCTCCTAGTTTCTGAACTTCTTAAAACCTTATTCCTCCTCAAAACTCACCCCATTCGTCCGCATAAACTCTTTGATCACCGAGACATGGATGCATTCTCCCAGGTGGATAAATGCATAGTCATTCACTTTTTTGGCCTTGCCGTGGGCGATGATTGCCTTTTCCTCAATGTCAAAACCTAAGTGCAAATGCTTAGTCCGACTTTGCATCCCAAGTATTTTCCCTTCTCTATCAAAAAGCGGCCCTCCACTCTGGCCACGCAAACCTGGAGTACTCAACTCCATTCCATAGACTTTTCCTTTTTTATCTCCGAGAAAACGAGTAAGCATTCCTTCGATCGGGAATCGGGGTGAGCGCATATTTCCCGTATTCGTCCATTCTAAAGATTGATTTTGCGCATTGAGTTGATAATTAGAAAACTCTGGAAATGGAAAACCAAGTCGGCAGAGCATCGCACCAGGATGGATGTCAGCATGCTCTTTTTTGAACTTTGGAACATTGGTAAAAAGCGTTTTCGCAAAGCCTTCAAACTTGATCAACGCCAAATCATAGTCAGGATGGACGATGAATTTTATGTTTTTGATCTTGTCCACACAGTCCACGAAAGTGATACGCATCTCTGAGGTTTGGTCTGCTTTTAGGCTAAGTTTTTTGGCCAAAGCCGTGCGCTGCCCGCCGCTGAGCTCTTTGCCTTGCTGTAGGTAGGTATTGTACTTTTGATTGATTTGATCGGCGTGGCTTATCCATTGTGCTACATGCTTGCAGGTCAGTGCATAGCCTTCTTGGTTGACAAAAAATAGGGTGGCAGAACCACGTTGGATCTGGGAACTGCCAAAATTTCTGGAGATAGAATGTATCGCTCTGGTGAATCCGGCTGTTTCGAGAATTGCTTTTTCAAACATAAAAATGTGCTTTAAATGAGGCTTCAAAATAGCCAAAAGCTTTCGCAATACGCCTTTTTAGGAGTTTTTAAGAAAGTATTTATCCTCGGAATCGATTGAATTTATTTGGCTTCATAGATAGTTTGGGCTAGCCAAATAAATGTAATAACTTAGCCACTCCTCAGGGTTTTTTAGCCAAAAGTGGTCTGAATGAGGAAGTTTTTAGAATCAAACCTATACGTAATAATCAAAAAAAATCATGAGCAAAATTAAAGTTGGAATCAACGGATTCGGAAGAATCGGACGTTTAGCGTTCAGAGTTGCACAAGAAAGAGAAGATATCCAAGTAGTAGCGATCAATGACTTGATCGACGTGGACTACATGGCATATATGCTGAAGTATGACTCTACGCACGGTAACTTCAAAGGTACGGTAGAGGTGAAGGACGGCGCATTGGTGGTGAATGGCAATAGCATTCGCGTGACATCTGAAAAAAGCCCAGCTAACCTTAAGTGGGGTGAAGTAGGAGCTGACTATGTAATCGAATCAACAGGTATTTTCTTGACCAAAGAAACTGCTCAGGGCCACATCGATGCCGGCGCAAAGAAAGTAGTGATGTCTGCACCTTCTAAGGACGACACCCCAATGTTCGTCATGGGTGTGAACGAAGATTCTTATACTTCTGACATGGTTTTCGTGTCTAATGCTTCTTGTACTACCAACTGTCTGGCACCCATCGCCAAAGTATTGAACGACAACTGGGGAATCGAGGAAGGCTTGATGACTACAGTTCATGCGACTACTGCAACTCAGAAAACTGTGGACGGACCTTCTGCGAAGGACTGGAGAGGTGGACGTGGCGCAGGTCAAAACATTATCCCTTCATCTACAGGTGCTGCAAAAGCGGTAGGTAAAGTGATTCCAGAATTGAATGGTAAATTGACTGGTATGGCGTTCAGAGTTCCTACTCCGGATGTTTCAGTTGTCGATTTGACCGTTCGTTTGAAAAAGCCTGCGACCTACGCTGAGGTTTGTGCGAAAATGAAGGAAGTTTCTGAGACAACCATGAAAGGTGTTCTTGGCTATACTGAAGACGATGTGGTTTCTACAGATTTCTTGGGCGATGCTAGAACTTCCATCTTCGACGCAGGTGCTGGTATCCAGCTTTCCGATACGTTCTTGAAAGTAGTTTCTTGGTATGACAACGAGTGGGGCTACTCTAACAAAGTGATTGACCTTGTAAGCTTTATCGCGAATAAATAAACTGATTCGGTTTGTGGTGAAACACAAACTGAATATTTCAAAATAATGAGAAAGTCGTCTGTGAAAGCGGGCGACTTTTTTTTGGTTTTTACTTCAGGAGGTACAGCGTTTTATTTGGAGCGGATAGTCTATTTTGTAGGGATAATGCCAATGCATAAACCGAATTAATTGCTCACTTTTTTCTAGCGCTTAATCCAATAAAGGCATTATTAAAAAAGCTCGAGTTTTGGCTGAAAACCACTTAGGTCTCCCGTCTTCGGTCTTCCAGCATTTGAAAAATCACTGGATGTCGTCATTCTTTCTTCTTCTTCAGCTTCGCTTTAAGCTCCGCTCTTTTTTGGGCTTCTGCTGCCCGGAATTTAGAGATCTCCGAGATCAACTGAAGTGGTAAAGGTTTATCCAGGGGAAATTGAATCGCTCCTTTGGAAGTTACGTATTCCTTAAGCTCATTTTTAAATTCACTTACTCCGCTATTGGTAGGGTAGAAGCCAATGTGTCTTTTCGCTGCGGCAAAGTAAACCAACACTTCTGTGGTTCTGTACGCTGGCATATGATAGCTGATCACTTCGTTGGCTTTTGGAATAGCTTTGAGAATAGTCGCACGCATTAGCTCAAGCTTCTCTCTTATATCTGGAGAGTACCAGCTGAGGTATTCTTCTACGGAGGATGGTTTGGCGTTCATCATTTTTCAAAAGATGTTAGATATTAGACTCAAGATTCAAGATGTTTTGATTAAAAATCAGTCCAACTTATCCGCCGCCGGAACCAATTTTGCCTTTAAATCAGGATCAGCCATAGCAGGATCAAGTGGGAACATCGGGCGGTTGATTCGCTTGTAGCCTAATCTCTCCAAATCCTGATCCACTCCGCCAGGAGTCAGGGCCATCACCCAATCGCCTCGCATATCGTAGAGTTCAGGTACCAAATAACCAATTTTCACCACCACGATATCCGCCTCACGAGGATTCAAACCTAGATTGGTGAAATCACTTTCATTGTGATATGGCTTTCGCTTTTTGGTTACGATCACATGCACTGATCCTACTTTTACAACCACTTCTACCTCCGCAGCACTATCACCTTCCTTGATGGCTTCCACTGTGCCTTTTAGCATAACCGGTGGAGCAAATCTATCGTCAATTGCAGCACCGGCCGTTCCTTCTACTGTTCCTCCAACTCCTGCGGCTATTGCCTTCTCTACAAATTCAGGCCCGGGAATCGAAGCATAAATCAAAGTAGGACCATTTTCAGATTTGAATTCTGGTCTTTTTAGGATTTCTGTCAAGGTCCATGTGACGTCTCCAGCTCCTCCTGCCGTTGGGTTATCGCCCATGTCGCTTATCATAAATGGCTTTTTGTCAGAGGCTAGGGCCATTTTCAAGCTTTCATCCAAAGTAGCAACTGGCGCGACAAATTCGAATTCGTTCCGCACATCCCAAAAACTTTGCGCTAGCTCTTCTGCTGACTCAGTTACAGCTTTTTCATCATCTCCAGTGACCATCACTACGGCATTATTTCTTGGTTCATCTGCCCAGGCATAACCTATCCAGATGGCCGCATCAATCACACCTTCCTTCTTGGTCATGGGATCTACTTTAGCATACAGACTTTTCCCTGGATCTATTCTTGTGCTTGTCTTTTCGCCAGGAAGTAAAATAGGAATAGGAATCCAAGCTTTGAACGCTGGCTTGCCTTTGCCACTTTCCAGACGATCAAGCAGGTTTTCTACAGCTCTTTGCTTGGATTCTAACGCGTCCTCATGTGGTGCCATTCTATAGCAAGTGATCAAATCGGTGTTTTCTGCCAATCTCCAAGAGACGTTTCCATGCAAATCCATAGAAGTGGAAATCAACGTTTCTGGACCTACGACTTCCCGAACTCGGATGATAAAATCTCCCTCGGGATCATCCAGTCCCACCACACTCATCGCACCGTGGATGTCAAAGAAAAGTCCATCATAAGGTAAATTCTCCTTCAGCATTTTCAGTGTTTTTCCCACCAATTCCTCGTAAGCTTCGTGAGTCACTATTCCGCCAGGAATGGCATGACCTCTCAAAGTCGGGAACCATTCGGCTCTTCCTCTATCCACTGAAGCAGAATCCAGAAATGGGTAATAGGTGAAAATATCTTCTCCCTCTCTCGTGCGAAAAGCCGCGACGTCGCTGGTAGCTGGTGAAAAAGTGCTGGACTCTATCGCCAAACCCGCGATAGCAATACGTGGAAGTGGTTTTGTGTCTTCGCTTGATGAACAGGAAGTAGCGAGTAAAAGAATGAAAATACAGGAGAGAAAGTGTCTCATAGAAGGAGGATTTAATTGGAAAGAGTACGGTCAACTAGCCAGTTGATTAATCTTCATGGGTCAATTTAAACCTTCCTTTGTAATCTATAGGTAAACTTTTTAAGAATGGTTTTTTTGCTTGGGTGAAATTTCCTCAGGAGTCTGTCTTCTGTTGTTTTTTTCAGCCAAAACCTGTGTGGTATGCGCAAATCTGTCCAGCCATCCGCGGTGATCTTTTCGAATGAAAGTGACCATGACCGTCCCGAAAAACCAAATCGCTAAAAAGAGTAGGTATAAAAACAGGTAAAGATTGTCATCGAAGCGGGTATCGATTAGGAACTTTGAAAGTTCACCTACCAGGAATGGGAGGATCAAAAATATCCCATAGCGCGCAATGAGATCTAGGTAGGTGAGGGGCAATCCATCCATTCTGACGATTTTTATCCCTAGTAATTTTTTACCCAACGTCTGGCCATGCGTCTGTTTGCTAACGAAAATAAAATAGAAAAATAGCAGACCTACTTTCATTAGTGAGAGGATCCAGACATTCTCAGTGAGCCCTTCGATAAAGTAGGCAGTGAATAAAATGACTAGGAGTGCATCCACAAAAATGGCCAAAAAGCGCTGAGTGAGCGTGACAGAACTGCGGTTTAGAAGAGGTTTTCTAGATACATTGGGTAGGAAAGTAGCATAGGAAGCGATGACAAAACCTATGAAACAGCCAAAGGTATTTGTCATCAAATCGTCCACTTCAAAATGTCTATACCTACACGGATATAAGCCGTAAAGTGCTGACAACTGGGTTATTTCGAAGAATAGCGATGCCAAAAAACCTATCAGAACCGCAATCCCAACATGCTTGATCTGGAACAAATACTTGAGGAAAAAGCCTAACGGCATTAAAAGCAAAACATTGAAAGACGTCACCATAAAGGTGGTGCTCTTGACGATACTGAAAAGCGAGATATTGCCTTGAACTTCTCTAAAGGTATTTCTCACAAATCGGAACGGAGTAAAAGTGGGCGGGACACTTCCTCTGAATTCACAGAAATTCAGTAAAACTGGCGGCAAAGGCAAAACGGTTAGGAAAAATGCCGTCATGGCATAGAATACAAAGCCATAGAAAACCAAGCTACGATTGAATTGCACATAGCCGATTTTTCTGTGCTGAAAGAAAACATAAGGGACGATACTTGCCAGTGCGATCAGCGGAAAGTAAAAAATGGACGTTCGAATCACCTCGAAATAACTACTCATATAATTTAGTCCTGTCAGCGTTGATTTCTGCCGCTTTGTTTCAGTGGATGAAAATCGTGTTTATGCAAGAACCGAACCTATTCCCAGCTCTTTTGCGAAATTGTATCCCATGAGATTGTTAATTTTGGTAAACTCACAATACAAGTATGAAAACCGAAATCACTATTGCTGAAGCTCAAGAGCAAGTAGATCAATGGATCAAAACCGTGGGAGTTCGCTACTTCAATGAGCTGACCAATATGACCATCCTCATGGAAGAAGTGGGTGAGTTAGCCAGAATCATGTCCAGAACCTACGGCGAACAGTCCTTCAAGGAATCAGACAAAGGAAAGGATCTTGGTGATGAAATGGCTGACGTGCTTTGGGTGTTGATCTGCTTAGCTAATCAGACAGGGGTAGATCTAACCGAGGCTATGAGGAAAAACTTCGACAAGAAAAACATTCGGGATAAGGATAGGCATAAGAATAACGAGAAGCTGAAGTGAGCTGCGGCTTACTTTATCTCATAGAGCCCGGTGTTTCCTTTTTCTAGCAGAGGCATTAATTCGGCTATGATCTCAGCCTTTTCCGCAGCTATATTTACTGATTCCAGCGGATCAGCCAGATGATCGTACAATTCTAAAGTTGGCTCAGCATCTCTGAAGAATTTGGTCAGCCTATAGCGGTCAGTCCGCATAGATATTCCATTTTTGTAATAGGAATATGCCACATTTCCAGCTTGGGATTCCTCGGTTTTCAAAAGACTTGCAAAGCTATCTCCATCTAATCCTTCTGGACTTGAAATCCCTAGCAGCTCCATAAGCGTTGGGTAAATATCCACGGATTCTTGAATTGACTCATCGATTTTGGAGATGTTTGAGCCCGGGATTTTAAAGATCAGCGCAGAATTTAAAGCATTTTCAAAAAGCGTATGTTTTCCCCAAACTTGTTGCTCTCCCAGATGCCAACCATGATCTCCCCACACAATTACTAGGGTGTTTTGATCTAACTCAAGAGCTTTCAGCTCATCCAGAATCAACCCAATCTGAGCATCTGAGTAACTTGCGGCTGCATAATAGGCATGTTTGATTTTTCTGGCGTAGGCGTCAGAGAGGACCTTGTCCAATCCTGCTTTCTCTTCGCCCAGTTCATAGCCGTTGAATTCCCCGCTTTCTAGAAGGCTGGCATTCGCTACATGCTCAGGTTTCAACGGGTTTTTGGGCAAAGGAATTTTATCCTCATCGTAAAGATCCCAGTACTTTTTGGGAGCGGTAAACGGCAAATGTGGCTTGAACAAACCTACTCCTAAGAAAAATGGCTGGTCTAGATCTTTGAGTTCCCGGAGTTTTTTGATCGCCAGCTGAGTGGTTAGCCCATCTGGATATCCCAAGTCATCTACATCGCCAGCCTCGTAAGGTTTGACCTGCTTGTTCATACTTTGGCGATTTTCTCCATCCGCATAACCGAAAAATGCATTCCAGCCAGTTCCCCATTTCCCACTATCAAATAAAAACTCATCCCAACTATAAGGTAATTCCATTTGATCGGAAACCTCTTCCTCATAGCCATAGACATATCCGTCCGCGGAATGAGAGATTTTTCCCATGCCCACTGTATAGTAGCCGTTTCTTTTCAAGTGATGGATAAATGTCTCGGGATTCTCTGATTCTGGTTTTTTAGGAAATTCATTTTGCATGATATTATTGCCCAATTCCTCAGTTCTGCTAGGTCTTTTTCCAGTGAGAAAAGCTGCTCGGGAAGCTCCGCAGGTAGGGACTTGCACAAAATGATTGGTAAAACTTATGCCTTCGGAAGCGAGTCTATCCAGGTTTGGCGTGATGATGCTGCTGTTTTCGAAGTGTCCCAATTCAGCTCGAAGATCATCTACAGCGATGAAAAGTACGTTGGGTTTGGTGGACTGGGCAGATGCCTGAAAGAAGCAGGCTAAGATTTGAACGAAAATTAATACAGGGATAAAAGAATTACGTTTCATTTTCAATGCTAGATTCATCGGGGTAATCTATAGCATTTGTTCATGAGAAAAAAGTGCAAATTGATCAAGTGGAAATTTGAGTTGCAAAGAAAAGAGCTGGGAGTGCGGCCCAACTCTTTCAAAAACTTACATGACTTCTGTCCAAACGGAAACAGAGCCCGGTCCACAATGGAACTCTGCCCAGCCGGATTCATTCACCCATACTTCATCTTGGATTTTACCCAGCATATCCCGGAAACTTCTACCTGCATATCGACTTCCGATTTCCATTGAGATAGTTGCGCCATCCCCATTTGACATGACCACCGCACAGCCTGAATGATCTTCATCGCCTTCTCTTGTCCATCCTATGGTGTTCATGCTTTCAAAATAATCCCGTTGAGTTCCAAAAGCGAAATCCTTTCGGGCATATAGCATTGCCTCTAGCTCTTCTACTTTATTGATAAAAATCTCATAATCCTGTCCATCTTCACCTTTATCCCAGTAGCTCGCACCAAAAAGATCAGGATAGAATACACATGGGTATCCATCTTTTCTAAGCAAAATAAGCGCATAAGCCAGGGGCTTGAACCATTCTTCTACTGGCGCCTCTAGGGCCTGCAGCGGTTGTGTGTCATGATTGCCTACCACGGTCACTGCTAATTCCGGGCTATGAGAAGCTAGAGAATCGGTGAAAATTTCCCTCAAATCAAATTGGCTACCTCTTAGTGATGCTATATGTAAACTCTCCTGAAGTGCCGAGTCAAAAAGACTCATAGTTCCTTCTGTTGCTTCGATGTATTTCACCAAAAGATCCAAATCTCCGGGAGCCCAATATTCTCCCACTGCAAAAATATCCTTACCGGTAGCTTGTCTTAGCCGGTATAACATCTCCTTGAAGTAGTCATGACTGATATGCTTTACGGCATCTAGCCGCACTCCATCGTAATACACCAGGTCGTGAAGCCAAGTGGCGTAATGCATAATTTCATCTTTCACCGCAGGATTTCTATGCTCAATATCGCAGAACATCAGGAAATCATAATTACCCTTTTCATCATCGATTACATCCTCCCAGTCGTTGCCATGCTCATTGAGCAAATTATAAATGCCAGCTTCCTGGGTTTTGTGGTCAAAATCCACTCCGGTAAAGCAGTGCTGATCCCATATAAAATCAGAATACTTGCCTTGACGACCGGGAAAAGTAAATTTGGTAAAGGCTTCTATTTCATACACTTCGGAGATAGCTTCTTTACGGTTGTCAGGATTGACTTTATAAGCATTCATCAGTTCAGATTCGTCACCACCGGCTTTGTGATTTAAAACCATATCTACAATCACTTGGACACCGCGCTCATGAAGAGCTTGAGTTGCTTCTACAAATTCGTCTTTAGTGCCGTATTTGGTGCGAACAGATCCCTTCTGATCAAACTCGCCCAAATCAAATAAATCATATACATCATACCCAACACTTCTTCCGCCTTGCTCACCTTTGGAGGCTGGAGGAAGCCAAACGCTGGTAATACCCAAATGTCCGAGGTATTCTGCTTTTTCTTTCACTTCTTTCCAAATGGTGTCTTCGGGAGAATACCAATGGAAAAATTGGATCATTGTTCCGTTTTTCATAGTCAAAAATGAATTGATTTATAAGGCTTACGAAGATGTATGCATTTGGTCACTATCCTCAATTGTGCCAGTAGTAGGATGCAGCGGGATAAATACAACACGGGAATCTCTGATTCGCTGCTGAATGCTTACAATGAGATTATTATAGCCAGCCACCGAAGTCTAGCGCTAGAAAAGGGATGACTTCCGTGTTTTCCACGGAAATGAAAAGAAGGTTTATTGATCAAAAAACACCTCAAGATGGGGCGCAGACTTTCCCAAGATGAACTGCTCGTATCAATCCATTATTTGTAAAGTAAGGAAGGGAATGTTGCTGTCAGTTAGGATAGAGCGCTATAAGCGAGTCATTTTCAACTTTTCCCACTAGAGAAAAAAGATCCAAAGTCAAGCAAAAGTCTATATCTGAATCGATGTTGTGATTTTGAAGCCGCTTAGCATGGGAAGCTTGGGAAAGGAACCCTTTTAGGTCATGGCCTTCTTTTTCATACAAAGACTTCATCGCAATCGCGCCATCATCTTCAGCCTCGTGCGTAGCTTCCAGAGCTTTTACCAAAGCTCCTGCGTAGAGAGAATCTTCCAGATTGAATCGTCCTTTCCAGCCAGCGCAGTGAATTAAAACGTCTTTTTGACGCGACTGAATGTAACTGACGGTAGCTTGCAAATTTGGAAATGCTCCAATTAGAATCTCATCTGCTCCGATGGATTTAGAAATGGCCAGCGTACCATTAGTGGTAGTCATGGCTAGCTTTTGATCCTGATATTCTCCCGCAAGGTAGGCTAGAGGAGAATTGCCCAGTTGGAATCCTTCTGCTTTTATACCATTTCTTTCGCCTGCGATCAGGTAATCCTGAGAAGCCATAGAACGGCATTCCTCTAGATCCGAGCAGGTTTTTATTTCTGTAATACCATTTGCTAGCGCAGCAACCATCGTGGAAGTGGCACGAAAAATATCAACCACTACCACGATTTTGCCTCGCAACTCATGCAAATGAATCAACTCAGGGCTGAAGCAGATTTCTACTTGTTGCATTTATTTTTTCAAAAGTGGAAGCTTCTCCACTTGGGCTTTAAGGTTCTTATTTCTTACCTGTATGAAAATCTCAGTTCCGGCTTTGCTGAATTCTGTTTTCACATAACCCAAACCAATGCCTACACCCATACTTGGAGACTGAGTGCCCGAGGTTACTTCGCCGATCACCTCACCAGCAGCATCGACGATAGGGTAATGCCCTCTAGGAATTCCTCTTTCCTGCATGATGAAGCCAACCAATTTCTTGTTCACTCCAGCTTCTTTCTGAGCTTTTAGAGCTTCGGAATTGGTGAAGTCTTTGGTGAATTTGGTGATCCAACCCAATCCTGCTTCGAGTGGAGAAGTGGTGTCATTGATGTCGTTGCCATATAGGCAATAGCCCATTTCCATTCTCAAGGTATCTCTTGCACCAAGACCGATTGGTTTGATATCAAAGGCTTTTCCTGCTTCGAAAATGGCATTCCATACTTTCTCTGCATCTTCATTTCTCACGTAGATTTCAAATCCGCCAGCACCAGTATAGCCTGTACCAGAAATAATCACATCCTGAACTCCCGCAAATTCACCCACAGTGAAGTGATAGAAGTTGACTTCGGAGAGATTCACAGGAGTCAAAGACTGAACAGCCTCTATGGCTTTTGGTCCCTGTACGGCAAAAAGTGAAAGCTGATCCGAGATATTTGTAAGCTTCGCACCCATGGTGTTATGCTGATTTACCCAAGCCCAATCTTTATCGATATTGCCTGCATTCACTACCAGCATATATTTCTCGTCTTCAAACTTGTAAACGATCAGATCATCTACGATTCCACCCGTTTCATTTGGGAAGCAAGAATACTGTGCTTGTCCATTGACGATTTTGGAAGCGTCATTTGAAGTTACTTTTTGGATTAGATTGAGCGCCTCAGGTCCTTCCACCATGAATTCTCCCATGTGAGAGACATCAAAAACGCCAACGCCATTTCTCACACAGAGGTGCTCTTCGTTGTCAGAACTGTAGCGCACAGGCATATTGTATCCTGCAAAAGGCACCATTTTGCCACCAAGGGCAACGTGCAAGTCATTGAGTTGGATTTTTTTGATTTGCTCTTCCATGATTTGGGTTATTTTTCTCGTGGGCAAAGGTAAGGATTGAGGTGAAAAATGCACTAAAAAAGGCAACCTGATCGGGTTGCCTTAGGGTGTTTGTCAAGAATGTGGGACTACACGGAGAAGCTTTCGCCGCATCCGCAAGTTCTGTTGGCATTTGGATTGACGAATTGGAAGCCTTTTCCGTTCAGTCCGTCTGTGAACTCCAGGGTAGTGCCAGCTAGGTAAAGCAAGCTTTTTCTATCCACTAGAATCTTCACTCCTTTGTCCTCAAAAACGTGGTCAGTCTCCACCTGCGTGCCATCAAAGCCCAAGTCATACATCAGACCTGAGCAGCCACCACCTTTCACAGAAACTCGAATATTTTCATTTTCTGCACGTCCTTCCTCTTTTTTGAGCTCTAGGATGCGCTCTTTGGCTTTGTCAGAAACGATTATCATATCTTATTAGTTACTTTGTCTTATGTTGAAGTATGGGTAAAACAGCTTTGCCCCGCAAAAGATTCAATGCAAATATAGCAATTATAACTATGAGGAAAATCGAACACCTAGGGATAGCCGTGAAGGACTTGGAGAAGTCTAATGAGCTTTTTGCAAAGCTTCTTGGGAAAAAACACTTCAAAACTGAAAAGGTGGACGGTGAAAAAGTATCCACTTCCTTCTTTCAAGTGGGAGAGACAAAGGTAGAATTGCTTCAGGCTACAGATGAATCTAGCCCAATTGCGAAGTACTTAGAAAAGAAGTCTGAAGGTGTCCATCACATTGCTTTTGATGTGGAGGATATTTTGGCTGAAGTTGAACGATTGAAAAATGAAGGCTTCGAAATCCTGAATGAAACACCCAAACTTGGGGCAGACAATAAATTAGTGGTATTTTTGCACCCTCGGAGCACCAACGGGGTGTTGATAGAGTTGTGTCAGGAGAAGTAGTCACTTCGGTTTTCATGAGTTGAAGATTTTGCAACCTACTTTACGTGGGTAAAAAAGGGGTGAAATACCATGGACTCTTTCAAATTTTATTATAAAAATCACCATTAACTTTCGACTGCTCAAAGTCAAAAGTTGAGCTATAAAAATCAGATAAACTATGCCTATTATAATCGATGGTAAGCTTACCTCATCCCAAATCAAATCGGAAATCGCTGCGCGAGTAGCGGAAATCAAAACCGAAGGCGGTAAAATCCCTCATTTGGCTGCGATCCTCGTGGGAAGTGATGGAGCCAGCCAAACTTATGTGAACGCTAAAGTCAAAGCCTGCGAGGAATGTGGTTTTGAATCTACCTTAGTAAGACTGGAAGAAAGCGTGTCTGAAGAGGAGCTTTTGAAAGTAGTAGAAGACATCAACAGCAACCCGTCGATCGACGGTCTGATCGTGCAGCTGCCATTGCCTAAGCATATTTCTGTAGAAAAAGTAACGGACAAGATCAAGCCTGAAAAGGATGTGGATGGATTCACACCAGCTAATGTGGGTCGCATGGCGCTCAACTGGCCGGCTTATGTGGCAGCAACGCCATACGGGATTGTAGAGCTTTTGAAAAGATATGAGATCGAAACATCAGGAAAACACTGTGTAGTTATAGGTAGAAGTCATATCGTAGGGAGTCCGATGAGTATTCTGATGGCTAGAAATGGTTATCCAGGAAATGCAACAGTGACGCTGACACATAGCCGAACCAAGAACTTAGAAGAAATAGCCAGATCAGCGGATATTTTGATTGTAGCTTTGGGTAAAGCTCACTTTGTAACCAAAGACATGGTGAAGCCAGGAGCTGTGGTAATCGATGTGGGAATTCACAGAATTGAAGATGAGACTAAGAAGTCAGGATTCAGGTTGGTTGGAGACGTTAAATTTGAGGAGGTTTCCGAAGTAGCTTCAGCAATCACGCCTGTACCGGGTGGAGTAGGGCCGATGACGATTGCGTCTTTGCTCTATAATACACTCTTGGCAGCAGAGAAGAAGGTTTACGGATAGTCCCAAGAAAATAATTGCAAAAGGTTTGTGTTGGGTTTGCATGGAATAGGCAAGTCTGATACTTTTGCAGTCTGTTAACCGCGCACGTGGTGAAACTGGTAGACACGCCAGCTTGAGGGGCTGGTGCTTTAAGTAGTGTGGAAGTTCGAATCTTCTCGTGCGCACAAAGAAGCTCTGAAGCAATTCAGGGCTTTTTTTGTGAACTTTGAGGTTTTCGAAACCTCGAAGGTCTTTTTTTAACCACAATGGACGCAGAGTTAAACGTACAGGGCTTCGAGTATAAGTTGTACTGCTTCTGCAGAAGCTGGACTCCGTTGAATTTCCCAACGCTATTGGTCGGTTTAGATCTTAACAAATCGAAATAGAAATGAGTCTTCTATTTATTTTGTGCATATCAGTAGGGTATAATAAAGTGTTAGGGTCAAAAGTTTTGATAAAATCTGATAACAGTTTTTTTCCGGAGCATTACATTATTCATTATAGAAAATCCAAAAGAAAAATCGTACTTCTTTAAAACTCAATCTGATTATCCGTTATCTTTCAAGTACTCCAAATCCCTTTTCGCAACCAAATAGAAGTCCGAAGACCGGCGACCAGTGAAACTTAATTTCTAAGCTCACCAAATCCTATTTTGCTTCTTTACTAGTGAAAAAGCGGATGTATCATTTCTTTTTTATTTAGAAAGTTAAGGAGGTCTTCAAATTAACTTTTTCCACCAACGGCCTCTTTACTCCCCATTATTTTCCCTACATTTTCAGCCAAATTTGATAGATATGAACCAACTACTGAGAGTAGCCTTCTTTTGCGCAGCAGTTTTTACCGCGCAGTGTTCCATTGCTCAAGAGGCGCAGTATCCAATAGTAAAAGAGTATGGCGGAATTTATGAAGTTCCAGAAGCCACTGAGCGGCCAGATGGGAGCTTGGAGTATTTTATCCTTGTGGATATGACTACAGCTGCTTCGGATAATGCGGAAGTAAGTCGTTGGGTGGATAATATTGCTCGTATGATGAATCTTCACGGGTTAGCTGGCGTTACCAAAGACCGTTTGCACGTGAAAGTTGTCGTGCATGGCGGGGCTATAGCTACTGTGATGAATAATGAGGAGTATAAAAAGCGATATGAGGTCGATAACCCTAATATTCCCGTTTATAAAGCTTTGAAAGCTGCTGGTGCAGAAATTCTTGTTTGCGGGCAATCCTTGCGAGCTAGAAATTTGACCAAGGAAAATGTGTACGATGGAGTGAATGTTGCACTTTCGGCACTTACCACCGTCACTACCTATGCTCCAAAAGGTTATACCGTCTTGAAATTTTAATCCCCACTTGGAATAATTATTGGTTCTTGGGGTAACGTGTTTTTGATGATGAAGAAGTCCCCAAGCTCCAATACCGCAGGGAAAGTCGTGACTGGCTTTTTCATAGCTGCTATTTTCCTGATAGGAATGGCGGGGCTGACTTACTACACTCAAAATCGGCTTCTTGAAACCATGCGTGAACTGGCAGAGCCTAGCCAGAAGCTCACCTTGCTGAACAAGGTGCAGTCGGATATTATCCAAATCACCCAAATGGATCAATCTGGCGTGGATTCTGACTTTAGGGTTCAGGATTCTAGCGCGAATTCTCTGAAGAGAAAATTGGAGGAATTGGCAGAACTGGCAGAAGATTCCCTCGAAGCTTCCTATATCCAAAGCGTTCAGACGAACCTTGATACGCTAATTCTCGGCTATGTGAATTTGTATGAAGTGAAGACCAGTTTAGCCAACCGGAACTTCACACAGGAAGCGCTAAACAAAGTGGAGTTGGGAATTCGCCGACGAGCCGCTAGCGAAGCACAACAGCCCATAGCCAAGATCAACACAAAGGATCAATTTTTCAGTGAACTGGAGCAGGAGATTTCTTCCAGAAAAGAGGTTCAGGCAAATCAAGGCAGAAATACCACTATCATCGCCAAGGACGTTGATAAAGCCATTGCATATTTGCGTGACTTGCAAAGGCAAAACCTTCGGGGATCCACGCTGCCAGAAGGCCAGGCGCTGGACAGCGTGTTGTATAACATCAAAGACGTCATCAATCGGGTCAATCGGGAGGAGGCTTTTCAGCGGCAGAAGCTAGCCAAAATGGAAGCTGACATTTCTATCAGCCAGAGTAAAATCATCAATACGATACAGAGTCTTGTGAGTACGCTGCAGCAGCGTGCCGTAGAAAAGTCTGACCGGCAGAATGACTCCGCCTATCAGCTGACCTATGACATGACTTTTTTCCTGATCCTTATCGTGATTTTGGCAGTGATAGGAGCTGCAGTGATGGTATATTCTATTTTGAAAGAAATAAAAGTAACGAAGAAATATCAGGAGAATCTTGAAGTAGCACGGCAGAAATCTGAGCAGTTGGCCAGATCAAAGCAAGAATTCCTGGCCAATATGAGTCATGAGATTCGAAATCCACTTCATGTAATTCAGGGTTACAGGTCGGTTTTGGAGAAATCAGAACTGGATTCTAGCCAGCAATCGCATCTTAGGATGATAGGCTTTGCCTCGGATACTCTGATGGAAATCGTGGATGAAGTGTTGGATTTCTCTAAGCTCGAGGCAGGGAAATTGAAATTGGAGGCGCATCCCTTTGACCCGGAATTGCTTTTTTCCTCGCTTCAGAATTTCTTCGAATTACAAGCCGCCGAAAAGAACGTAGAATTTGATTGGTCACTGGATCTGCCGGAAGATAGCTGGCTGATCGGGGATCAATTGAGATTAAAGCAAATCCTGAATAACTTATTGAGCAATGCCTTTAAGTTTACTTCAGAAGGGCGGATTAGTGTAAATGTGGTGTGGGGAGAGGGTCTGCTTTCTGTGGAGATCAGGGACACTGGGATCGGGATGTCTCCCGCTGTATTGGACAAAGTCTTCCGGGAGTTTGATCAGGCAGATACGTCGATTTCCAGGAAATATGGCGGAACAGGACTAGGCTTGGCGATAGTGCAGCGACTTGTTTCCTTGATGCAGGGAGAAATTGTTGTTACCAGTGTAGAGCATCAGGGCACCGAAATGCTAGTGAAATTACCGATGGTCACCACCCCATCACAGCGTGTAGCCTTCAATCCTGAGGAAATACAATCGCTAGATCTGAGTGGGTTGAAAATCCTCCTAGTGGACGATGACAAAGTGGGGATTCGCTATCTGGAAACTATCCTCAGCTATTTTGGGGCATCTATCATCGCCTATCCGGGAGGGATCAATTTCAGAGATGAGTTTGAGGAGATGGAATTTGACCTGGCGATTTTGGATATTCAGATGCCAGAGTTTTCAGGATTTGATGTGGTGAAAAAGCTACGCTCCATTGATAAATACCAGGAGATCCCGATTTTAGCCATGACTGCAAACGTGTTTGTGGAAGAACGTGATAAGTTGATAGAAAGCGGTTTTACAGAGATTATTTTCAAACCTTTCCAAGAGCGGGTTTTGATCGAATGCCTAGGGAAATTTTTCCCAAATCATGTCATGAAGGATGAGCAACTAAGCGACAAAACCGGTGAATCCGATACTGCTTTGTTTCAATTGAAAGACTTGGCTCGATTCTGCATGGGAGATGAAATGCTCCTTCAGGATATCGTGCGCGAGCTAATTGTGGAAACACAAAAGGATCTCAAAAAGATAAATAGTGCAAGAAAAAGGAATGACTTTGATGAAATCCTGGAGATTTGCCATCAGCTGGGTAGTCGTCTGGGACAGATAAAAAGTTCCGCCGGCTATACGGCACGAAAGGTGGAAAACAGCCTAAAAATCGGCAACAAAAATGGTCTCAGTGAGACACTGAGCCAATTAGATGAGGAAATAAACATCTTGCTTCAAGCGCTCTCCGAGACCATCGAAAAATCGGCAAACGTAGAAAGTTAGTCTAATCCGTATTTTTCCATTTTGCTGTAAAGCGTCTTTCGATCCATATTTAGAATTCGCGCGGTTTTGGATTTGTTGAATTTGGTATCGGCTAATACTTTTTGGATCAACTCCTTTTCCTGCTCCACCCATTGAGATTTATAGTCTTTGGGCGAAGGCAAATCCTTTCCTCTAGAGTCGCTAGTGAAGCTAGTACGTGTACTTCCTAGTGTGGCTGTTGGCTCATACAAATCTGCCGGCAGGCCTTCTTTCTCCACATGAGATCCAGAGGTTAGCAGCACAGCCCGCTTGATGATATTTCTCAATTCCCTGAGATTCCCTGGCCAATCATACCCTAGAAATATCTCCCATACTTCGGGCGAAAAACCCTTGACGGCTTTGCCTAGACGGGTGTTGCTCTCTTCGAGAAACTGATCTGCAAAATCTTCCAGGTCTTCTTTTCTCCTGCGAAGCGGAATTGCACTTAGCGTAAACTCATTCAGTCTATGATATAGATCCTCTCGAAAATGCCCATCTCCTGCCTGCAATAGCAAGTTGTCATTCGTGGCGGCAATTATTCTCACGTCGATTTGGGTTTCCTTATTTCCGCCGATTCTACGGATGGTTCGTTCTTGAATTGCTCTTAGGAGTTGGATCTGAACATCGTAGCTTAGGTTCCCAATTTCATCCAGGAAAATAGTACCACCATTTGCCATCTCAAAGTGCCCGGTTTTATTTTCGAGTGCGCCTGTAAACGCACCTTTTACATGCCCAAACAGTTCACTACCTGCAAGTTCTTTGGGCAAGGCCCCACAATCAATTGCTATAAAAGGACCGTCTTTTCTGGAAGAAAAATCATGAATTCTTCGTGAAATAAATTCTTTTCCTGTCCCAGTTTCTCCTAAGACTAATACGCTTAGATCTGTGGGAGCTACGAGTTGAATGTGTTTTTCGAGTTTATCAGCTTCTGACGAACTGCCCACCACATAGCTATCTCTCAGGTTTTTCTTGGACGAATGAGAAGGTGTAGGAGCAGCTGTCGCTTGGGGTTCGGATTCAGGATCAGAAGTTTTGGCTGACAGGGATTCATTGACAGTGGCAAGAAGCTCATCGGGGTTGATTGGCTTGGTGATGTATTCAAATGCACCCAGCTTCATCGCTTTGATGGCTATTCGGATATCAGAATAGTGAGTGATGAGAATAACCTGAGTGTGGGGGTAGTTGCTTTTCGACCACTGCAGCAGCTCCATCCCGGTGCCATCCGGAAGTCTAAAGTCAGCGATGATCAAGTCAAACTTTGCGTTGCTGAAAAATTGCTGAGCTTCCTTGACTTTGACGGCGGTTTGCACTGCAAATCCATTTTTCTCCAGAAAGGTTTTAACTATTCTCGAATAGGTCAAATCGTCCTCTACTAATAATATATTCTTCATGAACTAATGTCTTTACTGGGGTAGTTAACAAAAAAAGCACCAGACAAGAGTCCAGTGCTTTTAAAAATAGAGACTTGATGCCTTTATTCCGTTATTTCATTTCCTTCTTGGTCATACTTTTTGGTCAGTTTTTCTTCAGTACCATTATCAAATATGACTTCAAAGTGGAATTTCCCATCCAACTGCGTGATCTGAAATGCCTCGGTGATCGGCAAAGCCTTCACTTCTTCATTTGCAGCGATTGCAGTTTTAACCGCATCAGGCAAAGCCTCTGCTTCTATTTTTACTTTTTCCTGCTGAGCGATTTGCTCCATAGGATTTACATTTTCTTGAAGTACAGCTGGAGTGGCCATAGCTGCTCCTGCTACTAACATAGCGGACATTAAAAGAACCTTTTTCATGTGTTTATAATTTGATTTGTAATGGCCACATGGAATCTCGCATTGTTATGATCATCCCATTGAGTGATGTTCGTCGTCATGCCTGCTTGCCTCAGGCAGGCCTGTCTGCCTCAGGCTCGATTTCATGTGTTAAGTTGGTTAAGTTTAATACTTGTAAACTAGTTGGAGTCCGGACTCCTGATTCTAGACTTTAGCGTTTTGAATCTGAAAGCAAAAACGCCAAGGTTATGCCAACAGCCAAAAACTGCTTTATTTGAGCATTTTTTGATGAAAGTCGATAAAACTGCTGTGGAGTAAAACATCAGTTTGTTCTTAACAAATCTTAAAACTGGGGCGAAATATCAACTATCTCAGCTATTTAGCCGATTTCTGAAGGGTGAATGAAAAAACAAAATTTTAATTTAATTCATAGAACTTTTTTAAAGAAAAACTCTTTTAAAAACTAGTAACTTTGAATCTTCAAAATAACATTTGCCAGACTCTATGAGTGACGCCATCAAACACGAATGCGGAATAGCAATGATTAGATTGCGAAAACCTGCCCAGTATTACATTGATAAATACGGGACAGCAGCTTTTGCCTCTAACAGGCTTTACGTCCTGATGCAAAAACAAATCAACAGAGGTCAGGATGGCGCTGGTGTAGCCAATGTCAAGATCGATACAAAGCCCGGCACTCGCTATATCAGCCGATATAGATCTGTAGAGCCATCGGCAGTCAATTATATTTTTGACAAAATCAACCGCAAATACAAAAAAGCCAAGAAAATCGCCGGGCATGACGCATTGAGCGATGGAGCTTGGTTGAAGGAAAATATCGCGTTCACGGGTGAAGTATGGCTGGGACATCTCAGGTATGGAACACATGGAGAAAACTCCATAGAGACTTGTCATCCGTTTTTGAAGCAAAATAACTGGAGAAGTCGTAACCTAGTCATGGCCGGCAACTTCAACATGACTAACGTGGAGGAGCTTTTTGGTAAGCTAGTTCAAATCGGTCAGCATCCTAAAGAGAAAACTGATACCGTCACTGTGATGGAAAAAATCGGTCACTTTCTAGATGAAGATAACCAACGCATTTTTGATAAATACAAGCACCAATTTTCCAATGAGCAGATCACTCAGCTCATAGAAGATGAACTGGATGTGACGCGGATTTTGAGAAGGTCTTGTAGAGATTTTGACGGTGGATATGCTATGGCAGGTATCGTCGGAAACGGCTCATCTTTCGTAGTGAGAGATCCTTCTGGTATCCGACCGGCTTTCTACTATGCTGACGATGAAGTGATCGTGGTCGCATCTGAGAAGCCAGCGATAAAGTCAGCTTTCAATATTGATTTCAATTCTATCAAAGAGATCCAGCCAGGTCATGCTTTGGTAATCAATAAGGATGGCTCGTATTCAGAGCCTGAAATCATGCCTGCTAGAGAAAAGAAATCTTGTTCATTCGAACGTATTTATTTCTCCAGAGGTACAGATCCGAATATCTACCAAGAACGAAAAAATCTTGGCAAAGCCTTAATTCCTCAGATTTTGAAAGCTATAGATTTCGACCTGAAGAATACAGTATTCTCCTATATCCCAAATACGGCTGAGACAGCATTTTTGGGGATGATTGAGGGGTTGGAGGACTACCTGGCCACCAAAAGGCGAGAAGTATTTGTGGATGGCAAGCCATTCATGGGCGATTTGGATGAGCTTTTAAGCTTCAGACCTCGTGTAGAAAAGCTCGTGAGCAAAGATGTGAAACTTAGAACGTTCATCACCAGCGATGACAATCGTGACTCGATGGTTGCGAATGTCTATGACACGACTTTCGAAGTGATCAAATCAGGAATAGACACGATCGTAGTCATCGATGACAGTATCGTGAGAGGTACTACTTTGGAGAAAAGTATCCTGACTACGCTGGATAAGTTGAATCCAAAACGAATTATCATCGTGTCATCAGCACCGCAAATTCGATATCCTGACTGCTATGGAATAGACATGTCCAAGATGAAAGATTTCATTGCATTCAGAGCAGCATTGGCTTTGCTGAAAGAGCGAAAAATCTCCAATAAACTTGACGAAGTCTATGAGGCATGCCTGAGTCAGCCGTATTCTACCGAGAACTTTGTGAAGGGAGTTTACAGTGAATTCACCGATGAGGAGATATCAGATAAAATATCTCAAATCGTCACTAATGAAGACATTAAAGCTGAGGTGCAGATCATCTATCAGACCGTTGAAAACCTACATAAATGCTGTCCAGATCACTTGGGCGATTGGTATTTCACCGGAGATTATCCTACCACGGGAGGGATGAGGGTAGTCAATAAATCCTTTGTTAATTACATGGAAGGAAAGACTGTCCGAGCTTATTAAAGTCACAGCTATTTAAAGGTTTGCCTTCTTATGAGGTAGAACTTTTCAAAAAAATAAAGGCACTCAGAACTTATTCTTTGTGCCTTTTTTCGTTCAACTTAGTTCAAATTCTTAATTTCACTTATCAAGAAAAACTATATAAAATGGATATAAACGTAGGTCTTTTAAAACAAATATGTGAAATCGCCGGTGCGCCAGGCTTCGAGAAACGAGTGAGAGATCTAGTCCTCGAACTAGTCACTCCGCTGGCAGACGAAGTAAAAGTGGATAATATAGGTAATGTGATCGCTATCAAAAATGGCAAAAGAAATCCCGACGGAAAGCGTGTGATGATCGCGGCTCATATGGATGAGATTGGCTTTATTGTTACCCATATTGATGAAAATGGATTTTTGAGATTTCATACTTTAGGTGGCTTTGACCCTAAAACACTAACAGCGCAGCGCGTGATCGTGCATGGCAAAAAGGACCTGTTGGGCGTGATGGGGAGTAAGCCTATCCATGTGATGTCTGCAGAGGAGCGCACCAAGCTTCCTAAAACCACCGACTTTTTCATAGACCTAGGCATGTCTAAGGTAGAGGTGGAAAAGTACATCTCCATTGGCGACCCAGTGACAAGAGACCGGGAACTGATCGAGATGGGTGACTGTGTGAATTGCAAATCAATCGATAATCGGGTAGCGGTATTTATCCTTATCGAAGCACTGAAGCAATTGGAAAATCCTGCCTATGATGTCTATGCGACCTTCACCGTACAGGAGGAAGTAGGACTGCGCGGGGCAAATGTAGCTGCACATGGAATCAACCCAGATTTTGGAATTGCATTGGATACCACGATTGCCTTTGACGTGCCGGGTGCTCAGGCACACGAGAAGGTGACTGAACTCGGCAAAGGAACTGCCATCAAAATCATGGATGCGATGACGATTTGCGATTATCGCATGGTGGAGTTTATGAAGCAAACTGCTGACAATGCCGCTATTTCCTGGCAACCGGAAATTCTCGTAGCAGGTGGAACGGATACCGCTGGAGTTCAGCGGATGGGGAAGCAAGGAGCCATTGCAGGGGCGATATCCATTCCTACCAGACATTTGCACCAAGTCATAGAAATGGCTCACAAGCAGGATATCGCTGATTCGATCGCATTATTGAAAGCTTGCTTAGAAAATATAGACGGATACGATTGGAAGCATTGAGCCTTTCGCCTTTTTATGCCTAGATGAAATCGAGCCTGTCTGCCTCAGGCAGGCCTGTCTGCCTCAGACAGGCATCACTAGTAAGTCACCCATTGGGATGATTATTAGAAATGCGAGATTCCATGTGACCTAAAAGAAAAATTAGAAACACATGAAAAATATCCTGATAACCTTCTGCGTGGTTTTTGCCGCTATACTAGTTTACCAACTAGGAGGCTATCTCATGAGTACGATTATCAAGGACAAAATAAAAGTTGAACCCTTTTTAGCTTTGGGAAATGACAAAGAAGTTTTTTTCAAAGGCAGGGTTATAAAGGCTTATACGCAGAAAAGACCCTCTTCGCGAAAAAATTGGCTGTCCAATATCATCTCGGCAGTCAAGCGATATGCTGGATCTTCTGTTCCTTCGGCCAAAGTAGAAATCAATTTTCAGGATAAGAGCTACGTTGTCACTACTGATGAAGATGGGGTTTTTGAGTTACATGTCGGGGATTCTTACCTCACTTCAGATCAAAGTGAGCCAGCGACTTTCTATGTGCTTGAGCCAAAATCCAAAGTGGCTACCATCGCCTACATGGAGGTGACTAGGTACTCTGGAAATTTGGGGATTATCTCGGATATAGACGACACCATACTAATTTCTCATTCTACAGACATAGGAAAGAAGTTTTGGCTATCGGTTTCCAAAAATGCTTTTTCCAGACGGCCTCTTCCTGGCGTTTCGGAGTTTTACAAGAAAATCACTTCAGATAGTACGATTCCCATTTTCTATGTCTCAAGTAGTGATTGGTCCTTATTTGATTTGATCAAGGATTTCTTGAGGTATAGGCATATTCCGGAGGGGCCGATTTTGTTGAAAGACAAGCATATCAACCTGAAAAATATCTGGAAATCTGGCGGTGGTGATCATTCTCATAAGCTGCAAAAAATAGAACTACTGATGGATTTATTTCCTCAAATGCAGTTTAACCTCATCGGTGATAGTGGACAACATGATCCAGAAATCTACGCTCAGGTGATTAAGGATTATCCAGGTAGAGTAAAGGATGTATTTATCAGAATTGTGGGAAATCTCGATCCGAACAGAGCAACTGAATTGAAGAAACTCCATGGGTTTGATCATTTTCATTTTATCCAATCCTCTGAAGAAGCAATAGAGATTTTAGAAAAGGAATCCATCACTCACTAACGAAGTCTAACTGCTGCAAAATGGCTAGAAAATGTTTAATAATTTATAATCCTGTTTCTGGAAATAACACTGTCACCCACGATTCCCTTATGGAAATGGCCAGGGTGAGGATGCCTGACTTTTCCGTAGAAATATGGGAAACCACAGGTGAAGATGATGCTCAAAAAATACGTTCTACCTATGCAAACACTACCCCTGATGTAGTGATAATAGGTGGAGGCGACGGCACGGTAAAATTGGTAGCTAAAAGCCTGCATGGAATCAGAGTGCCACTCTGTATTTTACCCTTGGGCTCAGCCAATGGACTCGCCAAATGCATGGGTATCGACGATATAGTGAGTTCTTGGGAGGCTGTCCGCACCTTTGCCATTCAGCCCATAGATGCTATTCATATCAATGAGGAAATTTGCCTGCACCTAGCTGATTTTGGCACCAATGCCAATTTGATCCAGAAGTTTGAGCAGGAGGAGACCCGCGGTATGCTGGGGTATGTCAAGAATGGTCTTTCGGAAATATTAAATGCCGAGGAAAAGAGGTTTGTCCTAAAAATAGGAGATAGAACCATCGATGTTTTAGCAAAAATGCTGGTCATAGCCAATGGAGATCAATATGGGACCGGGGCAATAGTGAATGGAGGAGGGCTGATGCACGATGGTAAATTTGAAGTCGTTACCTTCAATCCAGAGACTGCAGATGAATATTTGAAAATCACAGTGGGTTTTTTGAAAGGTGATTTTAAGAAACAAAAATGGGTTCAAAAATGGACTTTAGAAGCGTGTGAAATTGTAAATCCAGACGGGGTGATGTTTCAAATCGATGGAGAACTCATGGGTTCACCCGAAGCTATCTCTGCCAAAATCGAAAAACATGCATTTCAATTCTTGACAGGTAAAAGCTATACTGCCCACCATACCTCCTAGCATAGGGCATACTCATCCTAAAGTCTGCAGTGGAACCACAGATTTCCCTATCTTACTTTTACGTTTTACTGCAACTACAACCTATATGATTAAGAATACCCTTCTAGCCTTTATTGCAGGAAGTTTATTGATTTCCTGCGGTTCAGAAAAAAAAATGAGCCGATCCGCAGCTTCCTCTAATTCGGAATGGATAGAAATGTTTAATGGGAAAAACCTGGATGGCTGGACACCAAAAATTTTTCATCATGAATCGGGCGAAAATTACCAGAACACCTTCAAAGTAAGTGATGGGATGATAGAAGTCAATTACGATGATTACGAAGAATTTGGTGATCGCTACGGGCATTTGTTTTATGAAAAACCGTTCTCTTCATTTCATATGACTTGGGAATATAAGTTTACGGACCAGTGGCTTGAGGACGCGGCAAGTTACACCTATAGAAATAGCGGGGTGATGTTTCATTCCCAAGCTCCAGAGACGATTCTGAAGGAACAAGATTGGCCAATCTCTGTAGAATGGCAGATGCTCGCCGAAGAAAAAAAAGGTGTCGCCAGACCAACTGGCAATATGTGCTCTCCTGGCACTGATGTGTATTTTGAGGGGAAAAAAGATCCCAGACATTGCATCAACTCCACTTCTCCAACCTTCAAATGGGACGAGTGGGTAAAAGCTGATCTGATCGTATATGGAGACTCGCTCGTGATTCATTTAGTGAACGATGAAGAAGTTTTGCGATATACCCTGCCCCAGATCGGCGGAGGAGTTGCTAATGGCTTTGATCCTAAATACAAACAAGACGGGAAGTCGCTGAAAGAAGGATTTATTGGCCTCCAAAGTGAAGGTCAAGGGGTGGTATTTAAGAATTTGAAGATTAAAGAATTGTAGGGACAAAAAATCCTTCACCCCAGAAATCAGGGGATTCACGTAGGGGCGAAAAATCCTTCGCCCGTACACATTATTTTAAATATACTGTCTTCCCGGTCTTGGCGCTTTCTACGGCGGCGGAGAGGATTTCCATCACCACCATATTGTTTTCCAGCGATGGAAGGGCGTAATCATCGAGTACAAGGTCGCCGTGGATTATGGCTAAGAAAAGTGTAAAAGGGTCTTCGAATGGTGTATTTTGATAGGTTAAGTTTATTGTTTCCTCGTCATACCCGCTGTAGCCTTCAGCATTTCTTACTCTAACTGTAAATAAATTGTCTGCATAAATAGCTCCAGTCAAACCGTAGATTTCCATGTCTTTTCTACCTATAGGCCAATTCCACGAGGCCTGTATCACCCCTTGGGAATCATCGTAAGCAAGGATAATAGTAGCCTCATCGTCCACTTTCGGATTGTTTTCAGGCTGAAGCTGCTGAGTTACTGCGGTGACAGACATTGGTTTTTTGCCATCCTGCAGCCAAGTGATAAGATTGGCACCATAGCATCCAAAATCTATAAGGGCACCGCCTCCGTTCAGTTCTGGGTCTGTCAGCCAGGAAAGAAATTCCTCGCTCACACCGATTTTTTTCGGGCCTTTGTGTCCGTCGTGAACGACTACTTTTCTGATTGCGCCCACTTCTCCAGACTCAAGCACCTCCCGTGCTTTGAATGTGCTCGGGTACCAAGTGGTTTCATAATTAGTGAGGAGATGGATGTCATGCTTTTCAGCCAAAGCCTTCATCTTCTGTGCGTGATCGAGGCTTACCGCGAGCGGTTTTTCCACCATCACATGAATCCCTCTAGGCGCGCAAGCTTCTACCACTGCTAGATGATCATAGATATTTCCAAAAGCTGTAACAGCCTCAGGCTTCGTTTTCTCCAGCATTTCTTCGATGCTATCATAAACCAAATCCATAGAAATTCCATGTTGCTCAGTTAGCTTTTTGGCAAGTTCTCGATTGGGCTCAGCTATTCCGACGATCTCCAAGTCTTCACGATCATTTGCATTCAATATCCAACCCACATGGCCATGAGTCAGTCCTGCTACTCCGATTTTGGTTGGCTTCTGCTGCGCAAAAGTGTAAGTGCTAAAAAGTGATGCAAGGATAAGACTGAGAATAATGCGTGTGCTCATTAGATTTTAAGGATTAGAAAACTAAAAAGTCGAGAAATTGAGCTGACTATACAAGTATTTAAGGGATTTACTTTTCCATGCCTTAATCAAACGTACTTTGTTCAGACAGCTCTGGAAAATCAGAATTAATTTCCTTTTTAGTCATTCCGTTTGCCGACCAGTTTAAAACATACGATACTGAAATTCTAGTACCGATGAAAATTGGTTTTCCAAAACGTTTGCCGGAATTGATTTCGATGTATTTACTGAAATACATCTCTAAATACCTCAAAATCAGACAACAGTGTCAACGAAAATGCCTTATATGTTGTATGAAACTTATCAGTAAACTACATCCTAGCTACAGTCATCCCTCCATCCACTACTAGCACCTGACCTGTAGAATAAGGCAAATCTCCTCTGACCAAAGCAGCCACTACCTTTCCAATGTCCTCTGGAAATCCCATTCTTGGCTCAAGAGTCATCCCATTTTTCACGCCTTCATGATATTTTTCTCTCACTTTTTCGATCATATCTGTCTCGATTACGCCTGGGCGAATCTCATAAACTGGAATTCCAAATTCTGCCATTTTCACTGCCATCACTTGCGAAAGCATAGAAAGTGCAGCTTTGGACATGCAGTAAGAAGCACGGATAGATGAGGCAACGGTCGAGGAAATGGAAGTAATATTCACGATGGATATCTCTGACTCTGGCGTTGCTCTCTTCAGTTCTGCCATCCATTTTGCGATAGCCTGAGTCAGGAAAAAAGTGCCTTTCATATTAATGTCCATCAGCTGGTCAAAGTCCTCTTCGGAAATATCGAAAACGTCATTTCGAGTTCGGGGAGCTACGCCGGCATTATTGATGAGTACATCGATTTTGCCAAACTTTGCGATCATACCCGAAACGATCGCCTCCCGGTCTTCAGCGGACGCGATATTTCCTTGCAGATATTCTACCCGCACTCCGAAGGATCTTAATTCTTCCAACGCCGCCCTGGCACTGGACTCTTCGCGCACTCCATTGATGGCTAGGTTGAAGCCTTCCTCGGCCAGTTTCCTGGCGATTCCCATACCTATTCCACGGCTTCCGCCTGTGACTAATGCTACTCGACTCATGTTGCTTTGAGGGTTTTAAGAGTTTCGTGGATTTCCATTTTTTTGTAAAAAGGATCTAAAGGAAAACAACCTGAAATCATTCCATTTCTAGGTGCAGTGGTGCAATCTGAAAACGTACGACAGATTTTTGCTCGCTTCATCGGAGTTCCTTCTAAGACATCAGCTGGCAATTCAGGATAGCTGAGCACCATTCTTCCTAGGCCGATAGAATCTGCTTTTCCCTCATTCAATACATTCTGAGCCACATTTGGTAGCCACTCTTGAAGGTAGGAATAGGCAGATCCCACGACGTAGAAATTAGGAAAAGCTTTTTTGACCTCCGCTACCGCTGCTATCTGGCGGGCTACTCCTTGGAGTGGATCTTCCGGGGGCATGTAGCCATCAGACGGGGGAAAAAGAGCTGGGCGTTGGATGTGAGGATTGTAATAAGGACTACCGGCTGTAGTGCAAAGCAGTTCTATGTCGAGGTTTTCCAGTTCCCTGAGAAATTGAAATGACTCGCTGAGATCTTCTCCATGACCTGAATCATTTCCGCCAAAAGCATAGTTGTATGCACCTTCTGTGGCTGGAATTCCCGTTCCCTCTGGGCCCTGCTTGAAAGGCATCCAATCGAAAATACTCATGCGAACTCCTATGTCTAAGCCCGGTGCTTCTGCTCTGATTCCAGCTACGATCTCCCGGATAAAGCGGGTTCGGTTTTCTAAAGACTTACCATAAATCCCTTCCCGATCATAAGCGCTCAAGAATTCATGGCCCAAATACCCATGGCAATGCTTGATGTCCACGAATTTGAAACCGGTTTTTTGCGCCCGTACGGCAGCGATGACATAGGCATCGATCAGTTCAGAAATTTCTCCATCAGTCATCAGCGGGTAATCCTCCGCCAAGCCGAATTTCTTATTTAGAATGGGATGGGAATATAAGATCTTCGGCTCCATCTGGGTTTTGCTATTCGGCTTGCAAAATCTGCCGGAGTGAGTTAGTTGTAGCCCAGTGAATAAGTCAGAACTATCGCCAAAAGCTGCTTTATGCTCAGATTCAACCATTTGATAGAGTTTTTCAAAATCCCCGAGATTTTGCTCATTGATCATGAGCTGATTAGGATTGGCTCTTCCTGCCGGCTGCACGGCTACGGCTTCGCAGCCCCAGAGTAATTTGGCACCAGAAATGGCAAAGTTCTTCCAGCGTCTTTGGGTGAGTTCGGTGGGTTTGCCATCAGTTGTCCCATCCCAGCCTTCCATAGGCAGGATGCAGAAAGCATTTCCAATCTGGTTTCCGGATCTGAGCTGATGCGTTTTCGTAAAAGGGGATTCTTTTCCCAGCGATAGCTTTTCATCAAAAGCTAGGTCAATTCCTTCCTTGTCCAGGTGCTCACGGAAAATTTCGGCGGTTTTTAACTGTGCCACTCTTGGAAACTGCGGCTTGTATTTTCCTAGACTCATTGGCTTACACAGTTATAAAAGCTGTAATAGTTTTCTCCTTTTTGCATTCGCTGAAGAAGCAAAGCCAGTTCCCGGGCATGATAGTCTCCCCACATACACGATTCTCCATGGGGAGCTCTATCCGGATCTGGGCGATAATCCCAGCCATTGGGTTGATGATAGATTGCATGCAAAATCAAGCCCTGATGGGTTGGGTCGGTGGATAGATAGGGTTCTGAGAAAAGATTCTGAGCTATCTGAATTCCAGCCTTGATGTATTTTTCTGATCGTTCAGGATCTGAGTTTTTCATCCAATTCCCGATCCTAATCAATCCTTGAGCAGTAATGCAGGCCGCGGATGAATCGATCGGCTCGTGAGCATTGTAAGGATCTGATTTTTCGTTGAGGTAATCTCCCATTTTAGACAAGCCTGGAGCTCCGGTATCCCAGTAGGGAACGCCATCTGTAGGAGTGTTTTTGAGGTAAAATTCAGAAGTTGCGATGGCAGCTTTGGTGAGCTCATGGATAAAGTCAGCTTTAGAAATAACTGATGAATAATCACTCTCTTCGATTTGATCGAGGATTTCCAGTGTTTCTCCGATTCCGCAAATCGCCCAAGCTAAGCCACGTGTCCACGTACTAAAACCGGTGTAACCTTGCTGTGAGTTTGGACAGCGATAGTTGCCGTCGTTAGTGTTGAAGATAATTTCGTGTGCTGTTCTTCCAGAAACATCGTAGGTATCACGGCCTTCGCCATAGAAGATGGAGTAGCGAAGTGTCGATAAAATATGCTGAACAGCCCGTTGAATCAGAGAGATTCGTTTGTCGTTTTCTCCCTGTAAAACATGTCCTAATCCATGCGAAACTACCAAAGCTCTACATGAGCGAATCGTATCTACAAATAAGGAATGAGGTCCATTGAAGGAATATATAAAACCTCCGGATTGAGTAGGTGTCCAGCGCATCGCCTGCACCGCTCCACTCACTTTGAGCGCTAGTTCGTAGAAGTTTTTCTCCCAGTCTGTACCAATTATTTTCCCTTCCTTGATCAATCGAAGTAAATTTCCGTAGGTGCTCACATTGTTGAATCCATGGTCGTGGACGCCAGTGTGTGTGAGGTGTGGAGCCATTTTATTTAGCGTGCTGTCTCTACCAATTTTCAGAAATTGCTCGTCGCCGGTGGCATCGAATTGAAGAATAGCAGCCCCATACTGGAATCCCTGCGTCCATTCTGTCCAACCTCGAGTCACGTACTTTCCACCTTCGGTGAAAACTGGCGCTCCATTTTTGGGGTCAAAAGACTTTTCTATCAGTAAGATTTTTTCTCCGGAAAGCTTCCAAAATCTAGCGAGAGGCTCTTCCAGTTGATTTATTGAAATGGTTGAATCAAGCTTCATGAGTTGTTTTATGGGTCAAATGATGACGGATCATCAAGGTAAAAGTGATAACAAATAGAATAATGTACATTAAGAAATCTAATGGATAGCCTGCGATGATCGTAGGGACTATGCCCACCAGTGATGACACGAAAGTGATTAAAGCGAAAGTAGAAAGCCAGATCAGTTCCTTCGGAGGATTTTTAAAAATCACCGCTCCCAACACCACAGGAGCGATCATGGATGTGCCGGCAAAACTCACCCTTGCCAGCAACACCAATTCGTCACTCATGTAGGTGGAAAATACCAAAACGATGAGTGAAAATACCAGAATTGAAATCTTGGTGACACGCATATTGGATTTATCCGAACCGGAAAGTAGCGAGCGTAATTCTGTGCCAAGTGCGAAAATCTGTGCATTGGTGGTAGAAAGACAGGCTGCGAATAAGCCTACTACGGCGAGTGCCGCTACTGGAACTGCCTGATCAAAGAGCAGTGCATTGGTGAGGAAGTCAGCTGTACTCGCATCAGGATATTTGATGGCACCATAGAGCCCTATGAATGCCGTAGGTAAAATCACCAAGATTGCAAATATCCCTACTGCATAAGCCATGCGATGTACGGATTTGAGATTTTTCATCACGACTAAGCGAGTAGTGAACTGCGGCTGAGAAACTGGGATAAGGACAATTGCAATGGCAGAAGCGATGAGAAATGGTGAAGTAAATAAGCCTTTAGGTCCAGGAAGTGTAAGCAAATCTGGATTGCTGGAAGAGACGGTAGCCAAACCAGCCTCTAGGCCGCCACTCATTTGCAGGCAAGTCACTCCGATGATCCAGATCACCGTGAGCATGATTACACCTTGGATCGCATCGCTATATACGATCGCTTTTAGCCCACCAATCTCAGAATAAATCAGCATGATGAACACCAGAAGTGCCGACCAAGACCAGGAGGGTAGGAAGTCTGGGAAAGCGGCATCTAAGAAAATCGAGATCCCGCGGATTTGAATTGCTACGTAAGGAATTAAAAAGAGGAATGCACTGGCGAATACCAAGTATCCTGCGAAGGAATTTCCATAGCAGGACTTCATCAGTCCGGCTACTCCTTTGTACCCGTTAATTGAGGCTCTTTTTCGCAAAGCGTATCCAAACCAAATCAGGAAAAATACCATCAACGCATCCGAAAAGGCTAAGAAAACCCAGGCACCAACTCCGTGGGAGCGGAAGAAATCCGGCATGCCCATGAAGGTAAATGCCGAGAATAAGGCAGCCGAAAATGTCAGAAAGCCGAGGATCGTCCCGATGTTTGATCCTGCGAAAATGAAATCGTCTGAGGTTCTTTCTTTACTGTACGAGCGGTAGGAGGCATAGCCTAGCATGGCTAGGAATAGCGTGAAAAAGAAAATTAACCATCCTATCATGGCTTCTTCGGATCTTCAAATGGGAAAAATTTGGAGCCTAAAAACGTGGCAAATACAACCAAGCAGGTGACAAGAAATCCGGTCCAAAAGACAAAGGGTATTCCAGCTAAAGTAGGGTCTAGTTTGTTTTCTCTGAATAGAAGCAGAAATGCACCGATAGTCAGGAGAATAACTAGCAGCACCAGGGTTTTCCATTGTTTGGATTGCATGAGAACAGGTTAAGGTTATTTTGGATAAGTTGGGTTTCGCCTAAAAATCGATTTTAGATTGGCTTAAAATAGCAATTATCTTCTTTAATTCTAACCTGTGCTTGTGCTAGCATGGGGATTTTGTTACGAAATGGATTGCATGTGGAAGGGCGACTTTTGTGAGTGGTAAATTTTGTAAATAGTAAGTAGTGAGAAGTAGCAGGTGAAAAGTAATAGGTATTTGCAGAGGAAAAATCGGATGCCATTGTAATACACACCTACCGATCTTTTATATTCTAGCACTAATGACAACTTTTTACTTCTCACTTTTCACAGCATACTTTCTATAATCCTAAGCCTTCTCTATACTCACTCTGACTGACTTTGAAATCGGAGTATTGCTTTTGTCAGCGTATTGGTGGATTGGGATGAGGGGGTTAGTTTCTGGGAAATAAGCCGCAAGATTGCCTATTGGGATATTATATGGGATGACTAAAAACTGGAAAACCTTACGCACTTGCCCTTCATAATTGCTCATGATATTGACCACGTCCATTTTCTTGAGGTTCTCTTTGGCTATGTCCGCCTCATTCATAAAAAGAACCCTGCGCTCATTATGAATACCTCTATAGCGATCGTCTAGACCATAAATTGTCGTATTGAACTGATCGTGTGAGCGGATACTCATGAGCAGATATTCGTTTTCTTTCAGGTTGTGAATTGGAAGTTCAGTCATACTAAACTGTGCTCTTTGATTTGGGAGTTTGCTGAAATCAAGATCCCGCACATTATTAGGCAGGTAAAATCCCGAACCCTTCGACTTGGTGTTGATATCCTTGAAAGAAGCGATTACTTCACCCAGTTTTTCTCGAAGTAATTCGTAATCAGAACCAAGCTCATCCCAGTTTACCGAATGGTTTTCCTTAAAATAAGCTGAAGCTATCCCAGCTACTATCTCTGGCTCGCTTTTGATTTCCTTGGAAATAGGTGCAAGGAAACCCTTGGATTGATGGACGATTCCCATGCTGTTTTCTACCGTGAAATGTCGCTGTTCTCCATCTTTGACGTCCTTTTCTGATCTTCCCAGGGTGGGCAAAATCAAGGCAGTTTTCCCAGTGATCAAATGACTTCGGTTTAGCTTGGTACTGATCTGAACTGTCAAATCACAGTTTTGAAGTGCTTTGGCGGTGTATTCTGTATCTGAGGCTGCAGAGCCAAAATTTCCGCCTAGGGCTACGAAAACCTTAGCTTTACCTTCGTACATGGCAGGAATGGCTTTGACCACATCGACTCCTTCATGATCGGGAGCATCAAAGCCAAAAGTCTTTTTAATCGCTGCATTCAGTTCTTTGGATACGTAGTGCATGATGCCTACGGTTCGATCTCCTTGCACATTGCTATGGCCTCTCACAGGGCAGGTGCCTGCGCCGGGTTTACCTAGACTTCCTTTCAGAAGCAACAGATTGACGCATTCCTTGACATTTGCTACCCCATTTTTATGCTGGGTCAAACCCATCGCCCAGCAGATGATGATTTTATTTTTCTCGGCTAAAAGAGCTACTGCTTCGTCAATCAATTTCTCATCTACGCCACAGAGTTCTAGTAGCTCCTTTTCTGTATGCTTGTCCAGATGTGCCAAAAGTGATTCGTAGCCTTCGGTGTACTTCTCGATAAATTCATGGTCAAATACCTTCGAGTTTACTTTGTCCAAAGCAGCCAATTTTTTCTGAATCAGTTTAAGTAGAGCTACATCCTGATTGATTTTCACCTGAAGAAAAATGTCTGTCAATCCATGTCCATTCAGTAGCATTCCACTTAGTGCCTGAGGATTTCGAAAACGAATCAAACCAGCTTCCTGAAGAGGGTTAATACAGATGATTTTCCCGCCATTACTCTTGCATTTTTCCAGCGCAGAAAGCATTCTTGGATGATTCGTTCCTGGATTTTGACCTATGACTATCACCACTTCGGCTTTGTCAAAGTCTTCAAGTTTCACCGAGCCTTTTCCTATTCCTAGCGTTTCGGAAAGTCCAACTCCGCTGGATTCATGACACATATTGGAGCAGTCGGGCATATTGTTCGTGCCAAAAGCTCTGACGAAAAGTCCGTATAAAAATGCAGCTTCGTTGCTTGATCTGCCCGAAGTGTAGAAGATGGCTTCGTCAGGACTGGCCAGTGCATGCAGGTGATCTGAGATCACTCTAAATGCTTCTTCCCATGTGCATGCCTCATAATAATTGGAGTTAGGCTTGAGGATCATCGGAGCGACTAATCTTCCGCTTTTGCCAATTTTATAATCTGACCAACTGGAAATCTCCTGCACAGAATAGTTTGAGAAAAATTCTTCATCTACGATTTTGGAAGTGGCTTCTTCTGCCAGAGCCTTTGCACCATTTTCGCAGTATTCACCCAATTTAGATCGGTTTTCAGGATCTGGCCAAGCGCATCCCGGACAGTCGAAACCATCCTTTTGATTCATGTGGGAAAGTGTCTGGAAGGATTTAATGACTCCCATTTCCTTAAAGGTATGCTCAAGTGCCACTTTCACCCCCGTCAATCCCGCGGCATAAGCTGCTGGATCTTTCAGTGTTATTCCAGTAAACTCCTTGCAGCTTTGGGCTTGGATATTTTTGCGCGATGGTAAAGACATAGGTTGGTTTTTCTCTAGGCAATTTCTTAAAGTTAAAGAAATCTGGAGGTCCTACTATTGACAAACAAAAAAAGTGGATTTAGCTCTCGCCAAATCCACTTTTTAATCTATTCAATCACCTCTTAATTAGATGACTGTCACAAACTTCTCTTTTGGAGTTCGCACTTTTTTCATGTTAACTAACCAGTCGCCTTCTTCATTTCTGTAGCCAAGAGGCAAAACGATCACCGAGCGAAGTCCTTTTGATTTTAAATCCAAAATCTCATCCAGTGCCGCTGGATCAAAGCCTTCCATCGGAGTAGAATCTACTTCTTGCTCTGCAGCTGCTATGAGAGCAGTTCCCAGCGCAATGTAGGCTTGCTTTGCGGCATGAGTGAAGTTCTCTTCGGCAGTTTTAGCTCCATAATTTTTCAACAGCATAGTTCTATAGTCATCAGTCATAGAATCAGGGATATTTCTCTGCTCATTGTTGAATTTGAAGACAGCATTGATCCGCTCTTCCGTATAATTGTCCCAAGCTGCGAAAACAAGCACGTGCGAAGCATCCGTTATTTGGCTTTGATTCCAAGCGATAGGCTTGATTTTTTCTTTCACTTCCGGGTCAGTGATGACCAAAATCTCATAGGGTTGAAGTCCAGATGAGGAGGCAGAAAGTCTAATCGCTTCTAGAATGTAATCGACTTTTTCTTGAGGAACTGGTGTTCCATTCATTGATTTTGTGGCATATCGCCAATTCAAATTTTCTAAAACTTTCATAATGTGTTGGTTCAGTTTTCAAACTCCTGAGATGTTCATCTGGAGCTATAGATGCTAAACAATGCAAGCATACGAAAGTTCAATGTATAAGCAATAAATGTATATACATTACTATTTTACTCTAGTTATTTCTAAGCTTCCTGTTGGTGTTTAGTGAGTTGCAGAGTTGCTTTTTGCAAACAACTTTTTACCAAAATGAATAATCGCCCAAACCGCGAACCCTACGACTAAACCGACAAGGAATTCGGTGATGATAGCAGGGATGGCTGGGAACAGGTGATGCATAAAATCAATGTTGTGAACGAAAATTCCTCCCGAGACAAGCATCAAGGCAATCGTTCCGATGACTCCCATCGCTTTGATGATTTTGGGTAAAGCATTCACTAGAAGTAGTCCCACTTTGTCCGAAAAACTGTCTTTGCGTTCGTTCATAGCGATTAGTCTGTAGCCAAATTCATCCATACGCACGATTACAGCGACGATTCCATAGACTCCCACAGTAGCAAGTAAGGCAATAATCGTCACCACCATGATTTGTTCTAGTATGGGTTCTCCCACCACCGTACCCAAGGCTATAATCACGATTTCGACGGAAAGGATGAAGTCGGTGACAATTGCAGATTTGACCTTCTCTTTTTCCTTTGCAAGAACTTCCTCTTTCGTTAGCTCTTCTTCCAGATTGATTTGGTGGGCTGGTTTGTGTGGAAAAGCATATTCGTAGATCTTCTCCGCACCTTCATATGCCAGGTAAAGACCACCGATGATAAGGATAATCGTAACCGCTGCGGGGACAAAAGCGCTTAGTAAGAACGCAACGGGAAGTATGATTACTTTATTTAAAAATGAACCTTTGGTGATGGCCCACAAGACAGGGATTTCACGATCGGAGACAAATCCTGAGGCTTTCTCAGCATTCACTGCCAAATCATCACCTAATATCCCAGCTGTTTTTTTCGCTGCTACCTTACTCATCACCGCTACATCATCCATTAGAGTAGCGATATCATCAAGCAATGCAAATAATCCTGAAGCCATTTCTTTTTATAAAAATTTTTAAAATATCCTTCCAATTGATAAGAATTGGAGGTGAAGATACTTTGCTCTAGCGATGCACACAAATGAATATTTCATGAGTGGAGAATTTGCTGGAGTGCATTATAATCTATTTAACTTGAGATTTAATACATGTTTTATACCAAAACTTCCATCATGAATAGAGTTGCTTTAGTTTTTTTACTCTTTACAGTTTTCCATGTTTCTGCTTTTTCGCAGACAGATTACTCCATCCCTGAGGAGGCACAGAGAATAGTTTTTTTGGGAAATAGCATCACATATTCCGGCCAATACATCAGCTATGTGGAGGCTTATTATAGGTTGAAACATCCACTTCGGGAATTGGAATGGATCAACGTTGGGTTGCCGAGTGAGACAGTTTCGGGTCTATCTGAGGAAAATCATGCGGGTGGAGCTTTTCCGAGGCCAGACCTTCACGAGCGGTTGAATCGGGTTTTTGAGCGGTTGAATCCTGACGTGGTTTTTGTGAATTATGGCATGAACGATGGAATTTATTTGCCTCTGGATGAGGGGAGATTTCAGAAATATAAGGATGGCATCAATTGGCTTCACGGTGAAATCATCGCAATTTCCGCTTACGCGATTTTTGTAACTCCGCCAGTATATGATCCGAAAAAAGGAGCTGCCTACGCCAATGTCCTGGACAATTATTCGGATTGGTTGCTGTCCAGAAGATATACAGCAGGTTGGAAAGTGATCGATATTCACTGGCCCATGCGCAACTACTTGGAGGATCAGCGCGCCTTGGACAGCGCATATTTTTTGGCAAAAGATGGGGTGCACCCTGGCGAAATCGGTCATTGGTTGATGGCTAAGGAGATCCTGTTGGCGCTGGGCGAGTCCGAGGTCAAAGATTTCAATGATATTCATGAGGCGTTAGCTGCATTTTCTCATGGAGAGGAAGTGCTGAGCTTGATTTCCAAGCGTCAAATGCTACTTAGAGACGCTTGGCTGACATCCACGGGGCATGTGCGACCGGGACTAGCTCCTGGAGTGGCGCTGGAAGAAGCGCAAGCACTGGCGAACGAAATTGAAAGTCAGCTTACCCAGTTGCTATTAAATAATTAAGGCTTATGGATGAGGTATAAGGGTTTTTATAGGTAGATTTTCTTTTGAGGAAAAGAGGCGAATTCAAGCTAAAGAATTGAAATCAAATTAAATTTGCCGGAAATAAAGAACTATCCAGACTTTGGATAGCTCGAAATAATACATTACCGCATGCCCTATTTGATCAGAAAGGCCAATTTTGATGACCTGACGTCTCTACTGGAAATGGCTAGAAGAGCATTTGTTCAAGCTTTTACCGAAGGAAATAAACCTGAAAACGTAAACGCCTACCTAGAGGAGGCATTCACTGAAGAGCAGTTTGCAGAAGAAATGGAAAATCCAGCTTCAGTATTTTTTCTACTTGAAGTAGATGGTGATCTCGCGGGCTATGCCAAGGTGAATTTTGTCCCTGCGCAGACAGATCTTCATGACAATTCTAGTTTGGAAGTAGCTCGATTATACCTGCTGGAGAATTATGTGGGGTCAGGTTACGGCAAGATCTTACTCACACATACCATCAATTTTGCTAAGCTGAATAAGAAAAAATACCTCTGGCTGGGTGTATGGGAAAAGAATACCCGAGCGATCAAATTCTATGAAAAGAATGGTCTGAACGTGTTTAGTTCGCATCCTTTTCAATTCGGTGATGAGTTGCAGACTGACTTCTTGATGCGGGTAAATTTCTAAAGGACACTAGCAGGTGGCTTTTCTGAAAAGTAATGTCTGATTACTCGCGAGGATTCCAGTTGCGTTTAATTCTTTGCTTATCTGATCGGAAGACCGATGACCAGACTTGCCTCAATTTTTAGGTTTGAGATTTCCTAAGTCATGTTTGCCTCTCTACTGGCAGTAAAGCTGATAGTTAGGAAATAAATTCTTCTAAATAAGCCTATGCTTTGGATCGGGCCTTCTTTTGCGAAGCAATAAACTCATCCAAATAACTGCTTCACCGCCGCAAGATCCTGCTGATGAGCCGTGACCACATCGATAGAATTAGGAGATTCGGCTTCTAAACATTGCTCGATCACTAGGTGGGGTTTGATGTTTTTAGCTTTTAATTGATGTGCAAATTCCGAATAATCAATATCCCCCTGCGCTGAGAAGGTTTCATCCCAGGTTCCGTCGGTCGATTGTCTAAGATGAAGCTCCACGATGCGATCTCCGTACATTTTCAGCATATCGAACACCGCGAGCTGAGAATTATCTGATCCGCGATAGACCCAGTGCGTATCAAAGCAAAAAGCGACATGCTCCGGCGAGGTGTTTTGCAAGGTGTGGTGAATCTCCCGAGCGCCCGCTCTTAGCTCCATGTCATGTGTGTGGTAAGCCAAGGTTATTCCTTTCTTCTTGAGCTCTTTTCCCAGCTTTTCCATAGCTTTTGATTGAGTAAGCAGCTGAGCATCAGATTTATTCACAGGATTGTTCCAATCGATCGGGCTTGGGTTGGTGACAAAAATCTTACAGCCAAAGGGTGCCGCCAAATCCGCTATTTTCAGGATATTTTGAATGGATTTATCTACTTCTGCATCTTCATGCAACACCGAATTGGCATAGAGGGAAGGCATGGAAATTCCATTCTTTTTCATTTCAGGAATCAGCTTTTGGAGATCTTCGGGCGTATCGATTCCAGGTTCGAATGCTTTGAGACCAGACATGGCATAACGTCTCATGTCCTCCTCCCAATTTTCGCCCCAGACTTTCCCTTCACGCTTGTAAAAAGTCTTCCAGTTGTAGCCATTGCTAGAGATGGTGGTTTCTTTGAGGTCAAGAATTTTGAAGTCAAAGCTCATGAGAAGGGGTAGGGCAGCCAGGAAATTTCTTCGTTGCATAGGTTTGATGATTAATTCGGTCCTAATATATGATTATCCGCACTAATGCCAGTCACCTTATATTCCTTGCTTATCTGATTGGAAGACCGATGACCGAAGCGGCCTCAATTCTTAAGTTTAACATTTGCTACATTGCTTATTCCACCTTACTGATAGAAATGCGGATAATCATATCCTAATAATATAAATTCTCAGGAAACAGTCCTACTACCGGGACTCTGGAAGATCATTGACTTCACACATCTGCTCGTATTGAATTTTTTTTAAAGCATGAAAAAAGGTGGTTTTTGAGACCACCTTTCGGATATATAAATAGGGCTTGTGAAAGAGATTACAACTCTCCCAGTTCGCCTCGTTCAGCCATTTTTTGCATCTTCTTATTAGCATAGATAGCTACTTCCACGCGTCTGTTTTGTTGACGACCGTCTTCTGTGTCATTAGAGGCAGTTGGTTGAACTTCACCATAAGCGGTGATTTCCATTCTTTTTTTAGCGATTCCATTGGACGTCAAGAAATCTTCTACGGAGTAAGCTCTTCTTCTAGACAAGTCCATATTGTAGTCTTCAGCACCAGTATTGTCGGTGTGACCTTCAATCAAAATATTTGTTTCTTCGTATTTTTTGAGGGTTTCAGCTAGCTCGGCTAGATTTTGCTTAGATATTTCACTCAGCTCAGATTTATCTACGTCAAACATTAGCCCGGAATCAAAGGTGATCTTGATTCCTTCACCTACTCTTTCCACTTCAGCACCTTCCAGATCTTCCTGCAATTCGTCGGCTGCTTTATCCATCTCATTTCCGATGACGGCTCCAGCCGATCCACCGATGGCAGAACCTATCAATACACCTATAGCAGTATTTCCATCTCCAGCTATTAATCCTCCTAGTGCTCCACCTGCCGCACCGCCTATTGCACCGCCTTTTACTGCGTTACTTGACTTACAACTCACGGCTCCCAGGCTTGTGGCGCAGATCATTGTTGCTATTAAAAATTTGTTGGTCGTTTTCATCTGTTCGTTTATTAAGATTTTAATTATTTAACCCGATTCCTCTCGGTGGGGATTACGAGCGAGTGATTGCTGCTCTATACCTATGAAGGCTTTGAGCTGCTCGATTCTATTATGTGTTGGAATGCTAATTTCAATTCTTGTACCATGTCGCTTATTTGTGAATGGAGGCTGTTTTTCGAATTTTTGACAGGGAAAATATTCCCGATAGTGCGGAGAATAGGGCAAAATGGGCGTGAGTATGACTGTATCTTGCTACTGCTCTGCCTCAATTTTTACCTTGTATTTAAAAGAGCATTTAGTGATGGCTGGATTGCTTGCCAAAACTGAAGCTGGTATTTTTGCAGAAAGGTACTATTATGACACGACTCTTCAAGCTGCTATTGATTGCGGCTTTAGTTTTTCCAATTTTCTCTTTTTCCCATGAGAAAAAAGAACCTATCGTTATCCTGATTTCTCTGGATGGCTTCCGATATGATTATGTGGAAAGATTTCAGCCTGAAAATCTAAGTAAGTTCATAGCCGATGGCGTGAAAGCGGAAAGTATGATGCCGTCCTTTCCCAGCAAGACCTTTCCAAATCACTACACCCTGGCGACGGGAATGAAGCCCGAGCATCACGGATTGGTGGACAATTCATTCTATGATCCCAAAAAAGACCAGACTTACGGGATAGGAAAAAAAGAGCTGGTGCAAGATGGTACCTGGTATGGAGGTACGCCACTCTGGGTTCTCGCCGAGCAGAATGATATGGTGGCAGCCAGTTATTTTTTCGTTGGATCGGAAGCGGCGGTGCAGGGTGTGAGGCCTAGCTATTATTACGATTACGATGGGAAGGTGAGCAATCTCACTCGCGTGACGGAAGTGTTCAAATGGCTGGAGTTGCCAGAAGAAAAACGTCCGAGGTTGATCACACTTTATTTTTCAGACATGGATGATATAGGTCACCGCTATGGTCCAAACAACGATGAGAAGCTGTCAGCGGGATTGGAAAAGCTGGATCGTCAACTCGGAGCATTATTCGAAGGCTTGAAAAGCTATGACCTAGATATCAATGTGATCTTGGTATCGGATCATGGTATGATGAATGTGAAGCCGGAGAATTACCTGAATTTGACCGAACTCACCAAGGATATTCCCGCTAGAATAGTAAATAGTGGGGCTTTGGCACATGTGTATTTGGAAAATCAGCAGGATAAGGAACGGGTTATCCGGCAACTGGAGGCGTCTAAACTCCCGATTCACGTGACTGATGTGGATGATAAGGAAAATTATCAGGACTTGATGTATAAGGATAAGATTGGAGATATTCTGATTATTCCTGATCGAGATTACTACCTCTCATGGGAAACAACTCTGATGAGAATGAGGGAAAATTTGGATCGATTGGACACGAAGATTTTTGGAGAGCATGGCTATAGCCCAGCTTACAAGGACATGCATGCGATCTTTTATGCCAATGGCCCGGCTTTTCAAGCAGGGTTGGAAATTGAAACTTTTCAGAATATCCACGTGTATCCATTGATATGTAAGATCCTAGGACTTCCTATTCCTGATGATATCGACGGGAAGTTGGAAGTGCTGGAGCCAATTTTAAAATAAAGTGAAATGGATAAGATTGATATAAGTTCGAGGAAGGAAGTTGATTTTTTAGTCCGGAGATTTTATGATCAAATCCGCCAGCACGATACGCTAGGACCGATTTTCAATGGAGTAATAAAAGATTGGGACACACACCTGGTTCATCTGAGTGATTTTTGGGAAATGATCCTCTTACAGTCTGGTCCTGGTGCTGGCAAGTTTAATCCAGTTCGAGTTCATCGTGAGGTGGACGCAGCTGTGGATAATAGCATAGAGCAGGCACACTTTGGGAATTGGCTGGAGCTCTGGTTTGAAACTTTAGATAAGTACTTCGAGGGTGAAAATGCCAACTATGCTAAGGAACATGCACGGAGAATGGCACACATGCTTTTTATGCGGATTTGGGAAGCTAGGGTGAGGTGATTTTTAGTTTTCAGTAGCAGTAATCAATCAAAGATTTTGGTCCAAGCCCGATATGGGGACCGATGGTGAATTGAATTCATAGACTTTCCAATCATACTAAACTTGCTTAAAATGAAGAGTTTGTCCCAGCGGGACAACTGGTTTGTAGCTTATTGAGTGTCGTTTATTTCCTCGTTCCATAAGAACGAATGGTGAGTCATATCACCAGACATTTCTAGGGAACTATTTAGCTATAGTCATCAAACTTATGTTTTTTGAAATATAGTTTTCAGCCACATAAAATTGTAAAAAGTAAAAAATGAGAGGTGATAGGTGCGCAGATTCTTGTTAGTTTAAGGGTGCTTTAACTTTATCCCAAACTCATGAAAAAACTTTCTTTACTGTTGCTTTTTGTCCTAGTCACTTTTTTCACCCAAAGCCAAACCATCCATCTTTTCGATGGAAAAAGCCTGGATGGCTGGTACATGGACGTACCGGATTTGGAAGCTGATAGCTCGTTACGCATTCCTTTTATCATTCGGGATGGACTTTTGGTGAGTTTGGGTACTCCTCAGGGGCACTTGATCACAGAGAAGGAATATGATAATTACACCCTAGAACTTGATTATCGATTTGTCGGTGAGCCAGGTAATTGCGGAATTCTGGTTCATGCTTCCGCGCCTCGGGCCTTGTACGATATGTTTCCCAAGTCGATAGAAGTGCAGCTGATGCATAGCAATGCGGGGGATTTCTGGTGTATCGAGCAAAACATCGAAGTGGAAGGTATGGAAGCCAGACGCGGCCCGAAGGAAAACTGGGGAGTAAATGGCAACAAAGAAAGAAGAATCAAGAATCTTACTGACGACTCCGAGAAGCCACTTGGCGAATGGAATCACATCAAAATCCGATGTAACGGAGATAAAATTACCGTCTGGTTAAATGGCGATTTGGTCAATGACGGATTCAATGCCACGGCTACCCGAGGGAAAATAGCCTTGCAGGCCGAGGGAGCAGAAGTGGAGTTCAAGAATGTGACGTTAACTGGACTTTAGTGTACAAGTTTTTAAAAGCAAGTAGATTTTATTTATTGAATAGCAAATTCGAGCTTGGAATGTTTACATTGGATTAGATCAATCAGAATGAGTTGAAAATCTGAGTTTTACTGATTTTTTAAGTTTAAATTTTAGGAATATGAAAAAGTACTTGTCCTTGGTTGGAACTTTGGTTTTTTTGTCCTTCGCCGCCTTTTCACAGCAAGAAAAATTGCTTTTTGATTCAGAGGAAATCCTGGAACTTACGATGAGTTTTTCTGTAAAAAAGCTGCGAAGTGAAACCAACGACTCCACCTTCATTGATTCCTTTCTGGGGTTCAGGAATTCAGCTGGTGTCCTTGATACCTTGGATGTGGAGCTCAGAGCGCGAGGCAATTTCCGCAAGGCCAATTGCTACTATCCGCCCATCCGTATGCGCTTGAAAAAGCAGGAAGGAAAAGGGAATTTGTTTGACGGGAGTAGAAATCTGAAAATCGTGTTTCCTTGTCAGAGAGGCAAAAATGCTGACGCTTATGTAGTGAAGGAGTTTTTGTGCTACAAACTGTATGAGCAAGTGAGTGATTACACTTTTCAGACCCGGATGATTCGAATTAATTTTTTCAATGAAGATGATAAAAAGGGTCAATCAGAGCAGCTGATAGGGTTCTTGATTGAGGACGATGATAAAGTGGCGGAGCGATTTGAAGGGGAAATTCTGGAAAATAAGAAGATAATAGGAGCAGTGTTGGAGGATTCGTCTGCGATCAGACACGACCTTTTTCAGTACATGATAGGCAATACCGATTGGTCTAGTATGTACCAGCACAATATGAAGATTTTGAAGCTCGATGAAAAAACAGTAGTTCCCTTGGCGTATGATTTTGATATGACGGGGATGGTTTTGCCACCCTATGCTCAGGTTTCCAATCTGGTAGCTATTAAGACAGTCAGTCAAAGATTGTATAGAGGTTTTTGCAGGGATGAAGCCATGATGCAGGCTATTCGGGAGGAGTTTATGGAGAAAGAAGAAGCCCTCTTTTCAGAAATAGCAGATCTTGAACCCTTGGTGCCCGGATACGAAATCAAATTTATGACTAATTACCTGAAGGAATTCTACGAAATTCTGAGGGACGATAAGCGATTTGAAAACAATATATTGGCTGCCTGTAGAACTACAGAGTGATTTTTTAAGTGATTAGCCTATAGTGACTTTGGAGCTTAATTTTTTAGTCTCCTGCTTTATTTTTCTTAAATCAAGCTGATTACCTTATGTTGTACGATGGTTGCATAAAATATAACCTACACAATGGCTTGGAAAAAAGAAAAAACAGAGGAACAACTCGAGGCTGAAAAGCAACGGGATATAGACAAGGAGCTAAGGAGGTCTGATTCTAAGGGTAAAGACACAGCCAAAACGCATGGAGAAATCCTGCGCGAACAAATTAACCATGCTAAGGATACCTATGATAAGAGTGCCCAAAGTATTTTTACAAGTTCTCTGACCGCAGGTCTGGAGATTGGATTTAGCTACCTGCTGATCTGTACTCTTTATTTTTTTCTGATAGATAAGGTGGATGATAGTTCACTGATCCGAATTGTGGCTTTGGTGTATCCTTTAGGTTTTATTTTGGTGGTTTTGGGGCAAAGTATCTTGTTCACCGAGCAGACAGCGTTGCTTACACTACCGGTGTTAAATAAAAAGCAAACTATAGGTAGCATGCTCAAGTTATGGGGCATTGTCATCGTGGGCAATCTCATAGGCGGATACATAATCGCTGGTATTTTGCTATGGTTAGGGCCACATTTGGGGATTTTCACGATTGATGTGGTGGTCGCTATTGCAGAGCATGTACTACATCCGCCTACCACCGTCGTGTTTGTAAGTGCGATTGTCGCCGGTTGGCTGATGGGCTTGCTTTCCTGGCTGTTGGCTTCTTCTCGGGATACGATCAGCAGAATCGTGATGATTTTTATGATTACAGCGGTGATGTCATTCACAGGTCTGCATCACAGTATTATTGGTAGTGTGGAGGTATTTTCTGGCATGCTGAGTTCTCCGGATATATCGCTGTGGGATTATGTTTCCTTCCAAAGTACCGCCTTATTGGGCAATGCTTTTGGAGGAGCGATCTTTGTGGCCTTGCTGAAGTATAGAGCTTTTGTGTTCAATATTATTTCGAAGTATTGATCGTTTGTCTGTGCTCTTTCTGCTAGGGTAGTGGATCAAATCCCTGAATAGCTCCCACGGTGGTTCACTTCTGCAATCCAGCAGTCAATCTCCAGTATTCAAAAAAAGCTTTACTGCTTCCAAAAGCTCTTATATCTCCAGCTGCAGTCTTTTTTTGATTTTAAGGGTTGAGCTGACATTGTGAAAGATGTGATAGATCTGTTTAGAAATTCAGGATATTGGTCTGTGCATTTATAACGGTCTCAGCTTTAAAATCCTCCTGTAGTTGTAAGATACTATCGTTTTCAGCCTTGATTACTGAGGTAAAAAGCTCCAAAATTCATGCGTGTTGTGCTACTTTCTATGTTGTGAGTAAACACAATTTTCAAAACTTATTTTTATTAAGATTTTTTCTAAATAGTTCTTGTTTCGAATTATTCTGCCTAGTACGTTTGTGTTATTATTTGAAGTTAATCTAAATAAAAACACAAACAATGCGAGTAGTTTACCTCAGTAGTATCCTCTACTTTTTGGCTTTGAATATGTCTTTTGCGCAGCAAAATGCTGTTCAGGGTAAGGTTCTGGATCAAAATCAACAGCCAATAGCAGGAGCATCTATCACCTTGGAAGGAACAGTACGAGGTGTGCAATCAGACAAAAATGGGAATTATCAACTGAAGGATTTGCCTAAAGGAAGCTATGAGCTCAAGGCAAGTTTGATTGGTTTTAAGCCCCAAACTATAGCGTTTTCCATTGGTAAAGAGGAAGTGAAGACATTTGACATGACGTTGGAGGAGGATGCGATCTGGATGGAGTCCTTCGAAGTCATGGCGAGCAGAGGGATGAATGGTCAAGGCCGGCTTCCTGAAGTAGAGGATTTTCGAATCAACGCCGGAAGAAAAAGTGAAGTGATCCGGTTGGGAGAAATCGATGCTAACCTGGCTATGAATAACAGTCGTCAAATCTTTGGGCGTACGCCGGGAATATCGATTTGGGAAAATGACGGTTCGGGTATTCAGCTTGGCGTGGCTTCCAGAGGTTTGAGTCCCAATCGCTCTTGGGAGTTCAATGTGCGAATGAATGGCTATGATATCACGCCAGACCCTATGGGCTACCCGGAAGCGTACTTCACTCCTCCGATGGAAGTGGTGGAAAACATTGAAATCATCCGAGGTGCATCGTCACTGCAGTATGGGCCGCAGTTTGGGGGGCTTATGAATTTTGTTTTGCGCAAGCCAGATCCATCCACCCGATTCACTGCTGAGACGATCAACACAGTCGGGAGCAATGGGCTTTTTAGCAGCTTCAATTATATCGGCGGCACGGAAGGTAAGTGGGACTATACGGCCTACTATCAAAAAAGAAGAGGGAATGGCTGGCGCGAAAATGGGTTTTTCAACACCGATCACGCACATTTGGAAGTGAATTATGCACTGAGTAATCGCTTGAAGATCGGGACGGAGATGACCTATATGACTACCAAAAGTCAGCAGCCAGGAGGATTGACTGATGCACAATTTGCTGAGGACCCAAGTCAAAGCACACGTTCCAGAAACTGGTTCAATACACCATGGTTCATCCCCTCCCTCAATGCGGATTATATTATCAGTCCGAAAACAAAGTTGAACTTCAAGGCCTTCGGCACCATTGCGGAGCGAAATAGCGTAGGCTTTGTGAATGCGATCACGGTGGAAGATGATCTTGGCAATCGGCAGGTAGATCGAGATATGTACCACACTATAGGTACTGAATTGCGATTGAGTACTGAGTATTCCTTACTAGGAAAGGAGCACAACTTAGTAGCAGGGTATAGATTCTACAAAGGAAATATTGACCGCAATCAGCGTGGAGTAGGAGATGCCGGTTCGGATATGGATTTTGATTTGGTAGAATCAAGCTATCCCCGAGATTTGGACTTTGTCAATACAAACCAAGCCGTATTTGTAGAAAACATGTTTAATGTCACAGAGAAATTCTTACTGACTGCAGGGTTGCGCGTAGAGCATATTTCTTCCACTATGGAGGGGATTCTAAACACAGTCAATGGCGTACCTCAGCTATTGACACCGGAGAATAGAACTCGAAATTTTGCCTTATTTGGCTTCGGTGCTGAGTATCACCTGACCAAAACTACCGAGCTGTACACGAATTTCTCACAGGCCTATCGACCTGTATTGATCTCTGACCTCACACCTCCGGCGACTACAGATCTAATCGACCCCAATCTGAAGGATGCCAGTGGCTACAATTTTGATTTGGGTTATAGAGGGAATATTGGATCCTTCCTGAATTTTGATGCGAGTTTCTTTTACCTGAACTATACCGATCGCATCGGGACGATTACCCAGACTGCAGCAGATGGTTCTCGATTTCAATTCCGTACTAATCTGGGGACCTCAGTCAGTCAGGGTGTGGAAGCATTTGTAGAGTTTGATCCGATCACTGCATTTATAGGGAATTCCACTGTGGGTTACATACATCTCTTTGCTTCGTTGGCTTATGTTAATGCCGAGTATCAGGACTTTCAGCGCACGACAGTAAGTGATGGTGAGATTGTAATCAGCAACTTAGCCGGAAATCAGGTTGAAAATGCCCCAAGAAAAATCAACCGCTACGGTGCGACTTACCGATTCAAAGACTTCTCCATGACTTGGCAGCTGAGCGATATTGGAGATGCATTTGCTGATGCGACCAATTCTGTAGAACCGAATGCGGCTGCAACCTCCGGATTGATACCATCCTATAGCGTGCAGGATCTATCCGCTGGCTATACTTACAAAAAGAAATACAGTATAAAATCGGGAGTTAATAATTTAACAAATGCCAGCTACTTTACCAGAAGAGCGGGTGGCTATCCAGGCCCTGGGATTATGCCAGCTGATGGAAGAACATTCTATTTGACCTTTGGGGTGAAAATTTGAAGCGATTTGCTTGAAGTTATTTAGATCGGCTAGGTATTAGCTATTCTATTTGAATAACAAAATTTTCTGGGTGAATCCATTAAAAAGAGAGGAGTTGTCTTGGTAGGCAATTCCTCTCTTTTTTGTCTGTAAATGAGGTGAATAGTTTAATCATTTTAAATGGGGTAGCTCTCTAGTCTTAAGACAAATTAACTTAGTCAATTAGTTTGGGATAATTATATTGGTGAATGAAAAGATTTTTACTTCTTTTTCTGATTGGCCCAGGCTTCTTTTCTTGTAGTGTAAAGGATCCGAATATTTCTAAAAATGCTGCTGACTTTAGGCTGGAAATAGTTGATTCGATGAGGATCGATTATCTAGGGAGTTTATGTAGAATTGAAAGTGCTTCTGTCACCCGACATCGGACATCAAGCTATCTCAACTTCACCAATGGATAATTCAACCCATTCACTTCATTTTTCATCACTTGGTATTTCTTCAAACTCTTAAAAAGCTCTGTCAGATTTCTAAATCCATAGGACCTTGGGTCAAAGCTTGGGTCAATTTTGCGGAGTGAAGCGCCGATTTTAGCAATGTGGATTGCCTCTTCTTCATCTGAAGAGATCTCAAAAGCCTTGTCAATTACTTCCAGATCTAGATCTTGATTTTCCTTCGCAGGGTTTTCCTTTTTGATTTCTTCCTCTACCACCACATTTTTTCGAGTAGAAGTCGCTTGACTTTTTGCAGGTTTTTTAGCTTCTGCCTTGTTATTTTCTTCCTTGGCTTGCGGGGATAGGTTCTCTGCATAGGTGAAAATTTCACAAGACTGCACAAAAGCTTTTGGCGTAATCCTACGTCCGATTCCCATCACAAACATGCCTTCCTCACGGATTCTTTTTGCCAAACCTGTATAATCAGAATCTGAGGAAACTATGCAAAAGCCGTCCACAGAGCCGCTATGAAGTATATCCATCGCATCGATGATCATGGAGCTATCCGTGGAATTTTTGCCAGTGGTGTAGGAGAATTTTTGGATGGGGCTGAAAGAATGAAGGTTGATCATTTCTTTCCAACTGTTCATGTGAGGAGTAGTCCAATCCCCGTAGATTCTACGGATAGTGGCCTTTCCGTATTTGGAAACCTCCTCGAGGATTTCTTTGATCAATTTTGCTTGTGCATTATCCCCGTCGATAAGGACGGCGATGTTGAATTTGTTGTTATTCATGTATAAAAATAGAATGTCGTAGCCGGTAAGTTAGCAATTAGTAAGCCGAGGATGGGGATTGGAGAAGAAAATTAAGGTAGTCCCAAGTTTTTCTTATCTCGCGGCGGCGCAACGACGCAACGAAGTCTGCTTAGCGATTGGGCTGTGTGTTGAACTTCAAATGTTTTAGGATCCAATTTAACTCTGGTCGTTATGAGTATCCTCACTTACATGGTTGGAAGAATCACTGATCGTTCCTTCGGCACTCTGACAGCTTATTGCTTCCTAGAAATCCCAGAATGCAATTCTGGGTTGGTAGGTGCTAGAGAGATTAAGAGTGCCGAAGGTATGATCGGTTTTTTGACTATTTTGCTTCTAGCGGTTCCATTTAATTCTCTGGATTTTACCAGTGACAAGTAGTACTGTTCCACCTCCAGTGAAACAACCCATAAGAAAGGCGCTCCAACCATTGTAAGGCAGGAAATATATTGCAATGCCCATGGCAATAAGTACTAATCCTAAAATTCTTATTTTATTCATGCTGATTTGCGGTTTGAGCAGAATCCAAATTACCCATTTTTTAAATAGCGGGATACTATTGATGTTGTTCGTGATGACACGAAACAACGACGGAGCGACTGGACTGTGTGTTGAACCTCTGTCGCCGGGGTCTGTGTACTCACAGACCACTCGGTAGTAGTATTGAATTACAAATTCCTGAGGAAAAAAAGGTTTAGCTACAAACTACGCTTAGTGCAGAGGTGATTGAATAATAAAGTGGACTCAAAGTCTTTTACGCTTGCTTTGCAATTATTTAAACTAAACCGGTCTGTGAGGACACAGACCGGGGGTGAGGATCAATTTAAATTGATTAGAATATGAAAGTGTAGTTACAAACTACGCTTAGTCCAGAGCTTGGTATTCACTCAGTGGGGTCATGCTTTTAGTTTTATTATCACAAGCATGACCACGGAGTGGTCCAACTTTTCAATAACCGCGGGTGCAACCCGTGGATACTCGCCTACATTCATCGTCCGGCAACCCTGAAGGGGTTGAACAATTTTGTTATTGACTAAACAAAAAAAGAGCGCCCGTCAGCGCTCCTTTAAATATCTAACTAGAGTTTCTTACCCCAACTTCTCCTTAAAGAACCCGATCGTCCTATCCCAGGACAAGGTAGCGGCTGCCTCGTCGTATCGAGGTGTGGTGTTATTATGGAAACCATGATTGGTATCGGGATAGATGAAGGCTTGATATTCCACGCCATTTTCCTTTAGCACTTCCTCATAGGCAGGCCAGCCGGCATTGACCCGCTCGTCCAGGCCTGCGTATTGCAGCATCAGTGGAGCTTTGATCTGCGCAGCCTCCTCGGCAGATGGTTGTCCTCCATAGTAAGGTACTGCCGCTCCCAGTTCCGGTAGGCGCACGGCCATCATATTGGATATCCACCCGCCGAAGCAGAAACCTACCACACCCACTTCTCCTGTGCAATCCGGGTGATTTTTCAGGTATTCGTAAGCAGCGATAAAATCCTCCAGCATTTCGTTTCGATCTCTTTTGCTTTGCATCGCACGGCCTTCGTCGTCATTGCCGGGATAGCCACCAAGGGGAGTGAGCGCATCCGGAGCCAAAGAGATAAATCCAGCCACGGCCGTTCTTCTTCCCACGTCTTCTATGTAAGGATTCAGGCCTCGGTTTTCATGAACGACTACCACTCCGGGTACTTTACCGGAAGTTCCGGTTGGTGTGGAAAGCAAGCCTTTGATTTTGCCACCGCCCTTAGGAGAATCGTAAGTGATGTAATCCGAAGCAAGGCGGGGATCATCCGACTTGATCGTGCGGGTATCTAGGTAATTTGGCATCATCGCACTCATCAGCGCGGCGACGGTCACGCCTCCTACGGCATAAGCAGATAGTTTTTCGATGAATTGTCTGCGTTCCAGTTTGTTGTGTGCATAGGCATCGTACAGGTCAAAAACCTCCTGATTGATGTCTTCTTTTTTAAGTTCGTTCATGGTTTTGGTTTTGTGGCTAGAAGGGTAATTTACTAAAATGTGAGATGTAATAATGTGCGTTCGTGTAATTTCTGTGTAGGATGTGAGGTTTGGGTTTGTAATAGTATGAGCTTGTGTTTTGTAAGAAAATCCGAAGGATTGAAACAATTCATGACCCTCGGCACAGCCGGGGGTGGTTATAGAAAATGTAAAAAAGCAAGCCCCAAAGGGCAGTGACTGAAAAGTTCCGCCCTTTCAGGGCTTAGTGGTCTGCAGATTCGTTTACCCTGCACTTCGTACAGGGTTATGAATAGTTTGACTCCTTCGGAGCCTATTCGGAGACATACGGGTTTGACCAATAAATTATCTTTCGCTTGGACCTCTTTCCAGCTATCAATTAGGTTAATCACTCAATACTTAACAATTCTTCCGAAATTGCGGACGCAAATCACTCACTTATCATTTTGGCTCAAAAAATTCTCTTTATCACTCCGCCTTTTACGCAGCTGAATACGCCCTATCCTGCCACAGCTTATCTAAAAGGGTACATGAATCAAATCGGTGTAGCCTCCAATCAGGTGGATCTGGGCATTGAGGTGATTTTGCAGCTTTTTTCTAAAAAGGGCTTAACCAAAATCTTTGCAGAAATAGAGGCAAATGAGGCTGAAATGTCTGATAATATCGCGCGGATTGTTCGTCTCAAGGCTAATTATCTCCAGACGATAGATCCTGTCATTGCTTTTTTACAAGACAAAAATCCTACGCTTGCCTACCGCATAGCCGAGGGAGATTATCTGCCCGAGGCAAGTCGTTTTGAGCAGTTGGACGATCTGGAATGGGCATTTGGCACCTTGGGTGTACGTGACAAAGCCCGATATTTTGCGACGCTTTACCTAGAGGATATTGGAGATCTGATCTCAGAGCAAATCGATCCTCACTTTGGATTTAGCCGCTACGCTGAGCGCTTGGGAATGTCTGCAAATACTTTTGACGAAATGCAGGATGCACTTCAGCAGGAGTCGGGGATCATTGACGAGTTGTTGTGTGCCTTGCTGGAGCAAAAGATTCAGCAGTACCAACCGACTTCCGTTGCCTTTTCAGTTCCTTTTCCAGGAAATCTATACGGCGCTTTCAAGTGTGGTCAATACCTCAAAAAGCATCATAAGGAATTGGTGCTTTGGATGGGTGGAGGCTACCCGAATACGGAGTTGCGGTCGCTGAAGGAGCCTAGGGTTTTTGACTACATGGACTTTGTCGTATTGGATGATGGGGAAGCGCCGATCCGTCTGTTGCTAGAACATCTGGACGGGAAGATTCCTGTTGCAGAGTTGAAGCGAACTTTTACCAGAATAGACGGTGAAGTAAACTATTGTAATGGCAATAATGCTAAAGACGTACCGCAGCGGGAAGTTGGAACCCCGGATTATTCAGATTTGCTGATAAGGGATTATCTGTCGGTAATCGAAGTGGCCAATCCCATGCATAGATTGTGGTCGGATGGGCGTTGGAATAAGATGACGCTGGCGCATGGCTGCTACTGGGGGAAATGTACTTTTTGTGACGTGTCACTGGATTATATCGGGAGATACGAACCGATCACGGCTTCGATTTTGTGCGATAGAATCGAAGAAATCATCGCGCAAACTGGCCAGAATGGGTTTCACTTCGTCGATGAAGCAGCACCACCGGCTTTGATGCGGGATTTGGCGATTGAGCTATTGAGGAGGCAGCTTTCAGTGACTTGGTGGACGAATATTCGTTTCGAAAGTAGTTTTACGGCGGATCTTTGTCGCTTGCTGAGAGCTTCGGGTTGCATCGCCGTATCTGGTGGATTGGAAGTGGCTTCTGATCGTCTGTTGGCTTTGATCAAAAAAGGAGTTACAGTCTCCCAAGTTGCCCAAGTGACCAATCATTTTACCCAATCGGGAATCATGGTTCATGCCTATCTGATGTATGGTTTTCCTACGCAAACAGCCCAAGAGACGATCGATTCACTAGAAATGGTGAGGCAATTGATTCAGGCAGGCGTGATACAATCCGGTTTCTGGCATCGATTTGCGATGACTGCACATAGCCCGGTTGGACTCGATCCCAAAGCTTTTGGAGCAGTGAATTTGATGCCTGTGGCTGGCACTTTTGCCAACAATGATCTGCCTCACGAGGATCCCACAGGAGCTGATCACGAGCTTTTCGGTGAAGGGCTTCGCAAATCATTGTTTAATTACATGCATGGCGTCTGCTTTGACGTGCCGCTTCAGGATTGGTTTGATACTAAGGTGCCTAAGACGACAGTTTCTAAGGATTTCATCGCCAATGAAATTGCAAACGAACCTCAAGCTACCTATCTGGACAGAAAGCGCATTCTTTGGATTGGAGCGCAGCCTGAACTTCAGATTTTCGAAGAAGATGAGCTTTGCGAGTTGATTTTCTCAGGGAAAAAAGAGGACTTCGCCATGGAACTTCCATTGGATTTGGGTGAGTGGGTTTTTGAAATGTTACAGACGGTTGGCTATGAGCAAAAACTTAACACCTTAAAACTGATTCGGGCAAGTTATGAAGAGACTTTTGGGGACTTTGAGGAAATGCTCGAATCAGAAGTTTGGGAGATCTTGAGAGAGCATGGGTTGCTGGTGTTTTGATCTGGGGGTAGGAAGACGGAAGACGGAAGACTGAAGACTGAAGACCGAAAGTTTGCCTCAATAGTAGTGTTTACCGAATCCTATGAAATTTTATGTTTTCTCAATTGGGGAAGTGATTTTAAACTCAAAACGGGATATTTTTTACTCAGTATTAAAGTAGAAAACTATTATTTCTCTCGAGATGATAGTGTACATCGAATTGAAAATCATTTTTCAAGTAAGTAGATATAAGCAGACAAAAACAAGCTTCACACTATGATCTGAGTCTCTTTCCTCTCCCATCTTCAGTCTTCGGTCGGGTATAGAAGAGAGGTTTAAAACTGTGTGATCATTTCGAATTCTATATGATTCCAAAAAACAATTGCTATGGCACAACTTGTGAATTGAAGCCATACCAACCATTTTAAACCCTAACTTTCCCCATTATGAACAATCTTTTCAAAGGACTAATCGCAGGCTATGGAGCTTACAAACTAGGCGGAGGATGCCTCGGAACTATCTTGGTATTTGTGCTCATCTTTGTCCTGCTAGGACAGTGTAGTTAATTTTTCTACACAGTTCTTCCCATCTGCGGATCTGAAATGCTGTCTTTGCCGGTTTCCAATCTTCCGGCGTAGGTAATTTTCAGATCCTTATTTTCTTTAGACTCCAGCGTCACCTCATACCAGCCCTTATACTTACTTGTGTCAATTTTTACGTTGGTTTCCTTACCTGCCTCCAGCTTGATCTCCTGATTTAGTTTCTGATAAATGTTGTCTTGGATAGAAAGTGTAAGTTTGGAGGTCGATGTATTTTTAATAGAGAACTCCAGTTCTTCGGTAGGTTTATTTTTTTTCAAAAGGGAAGTTGCTGCTACTTCTATTTTGGAGGAAGTAGGTGTGCCCTTGAATTCCCGATAAAAACCATTTGGTCCATACACTCTCAAGTGAAACATGCCATTTTCGAATTCAGAAATTGGCCAATCGTATGAGATACTATCGCCTGACTTCACTGCAAAAGCCCATGTTTTCACAGGTTCAAAAGCATTCGTTTTGCGATTCAAATACTTTCCGGGAGCATAGACATTGAAGCCTGAGCCTAGAGCCTCTTTTCCGAAAATCTCCTGAGATGCAGTGAATGTGATGATGAAATTCTTGCCATCTGAACTGACGTTTCCATCCGCGTGCAAGTCGTATTTCAGTCCATTAGATGGTTTTGTGCCTTTTTCCTGAACAGCGAAAATAGCTGAATTGGCCATATTCTGAGCAGCTCGTGTTGCTTCTTCTTCCGTCAGCTTGATGAAGTTGGTCGGTTCGTTCTTGAATTTTGCATTGTAAATCTGCTGTACAAATTCAGTTTCATTTATAGGTTCAGCATGGCTGATTTTCTCCCCATGATAAGGCCGAAAAGCTGAAGTAAGATCTCCGCTGACAGTCCTTCGCCAGGAACTGATATTCGTTTCTTCGATTTTCTTACCCGTCTTTTTCGAGAGGAAATTTTCCAGAAACTGAATCGTAGAAGTAATATCACAAACTTCAGAATTAACATAGCCGCCCCGAGTCCAAGGCGATGCAATGATCAGTGGAACACGGTATCCTAGGCCTACCGGGCTTGTTCGCGCATCTTCTGGCTTGAAGCCATAGTTGATCTCTTCCTCGGCGGTCACGTATTCTCCGGCACTTGAAAGACCGGCGGACATTTTGCCGTTTGGCTCGATAGGATGTGGTGGGACAAAAGGTGGGATATGGTCGAAATAACCATCATTTTCGTCGTAGTTGATGATGAAAATTGTTTTCTTCCAGACCTCCGGATCTTCCGTCAAAATGTTCATAATTTCTGAAGCATACCAAGCGCCATACCAGGGAGCACTGGGATGATCGGAGAATTTCTGTGGAGCGACTAGCCAAGTGACAGTCGGCAAAGTTCCCTCTTTGACATCCTTGCGGAATTGGTGTAAGATATCGCCTTTTGGAATTAGAGTTTCCCGGTCTGCATCCTTTTCCTGATAGGCGAGCGTTTCCGTTTGATGGTAATTTGGATCTCCGGTATTGGTTTGGAAGGCCTTTTTATGTATGCTTTTGGCGCGATCAGAGAGTTTGTCAAATTCCTCCGCATTCCATTTTTCCACATACACATCCAAATAGGCTAGCCCTTCTTCCTTTTCCTTCAATTCCTTCTCTAGCTCTTCAAGATTAGTAGGATTACTCGCCAGCTTCACTTTGAGTTCGGAGATTTCAGATGGAAGAGACTGATGTCTTTTCTGAAGAAACAGGTAGTGCTCGGGATGAAATCGTACCCCAAACTGTGAAAACCATTCTAGGTTATTGTCTGTAAAGTTTGCCAAAAGCGACTCGGCCTCACCTTCCAATTCGGTGGTGATGCTCAATTCATTTTGATAGACTTTCCACGAAATCTCATTGTCCTCAAGTAACTCAGGAAAAGTCCTCCAGGTGCCTTCTTTTCCGTAGGTCAATTCTTCATTACGAACTTTGGCTTTTTCTCCGTCTGCACCGTGAGTTTTTCCCGTCCAAAAATAACTCCTGTTGGTCGTGGTACCGGTGAGAGCTGCGCAAAAGTGCTGGTCGCAAACTGTGAATGCATCAGCCAAAGCATAATAGAAAGGCAAATCTTCTCGGCTGTAAAAACCCATCGTTAGCGGTAAGTTGTAGTATTCCTTACCGGGACGCTTGGCTTCAATCCAATTGTCGTATTTGCCATCGTTTCGGGCATCGACTTGATTCTCCCAGGAATGAGGCGTTCCACTCATCCAAGTTGCCTTGGTGTCTTTGATGTCGAAGCGAAAAGGGGCAAAGCGATTTCCATTTCTATCTGGCTGAAGCCACACGGGGTTTAGGTCGGGTAGGGTGATGGCTCTGGGATCATTGAAGCCGCGCACGCCTTTCATCGTGCCAAAACAGTGATCAAAAGACCTGTTTTCCTGCATCAACATTACCACGTGTTCCGCGTCATAAAAAGTAGTTCCCGGCGCAGCAGGGATAGCCATTGCTTTTTGCACTGCAGATGGCATAGCACTCCAAATGCTGGCTCCGCCTGTGACTAAGGCTGCTTTCTTTAAAAATTCTCTTCTTGAATCGTTCATCACTTACTAATTTATTGGCGAGTATAGCTACTTTTCGGGGGACCGGATTACTCCCAAAGTTTCCTTTTTGTTAAGATTCCTGTAGGGGGTTGTAAGTAAAAGTCTCTCAGTGACTGAATTAAACTTGGCTATTTATTTTGTACTTTCAGTTTAACAAAAAATATGGAACATGGAAGAATTTTTAGAAACTAAAAAAGATAAAAATGAACGTCCTCAGCAGACTTTTTTTCGTGTCTCTTTTTTAAATAATTGCAATCTGCTCCAGATAGCAGACAATAAGGCCAATATCGTGATCAGTATTAACGCACTGGTGATTTCATCAGTGGTAGCGATTATTGGGTATGGGACCATGTCACATCAATTAGACTTTCAAGGGACTTATATTCTGGTGCCTATTCTGGTATTATTGACTACTTGTCTTGTTTCCACGATATTGGCAGTGCAGGCCGCTCGTCCAAAAGTGATGGGGAAAAACATAAAAAAGTCCGAAGATGTAAAGTCTAGCCTGCTGTTTTTTGGAGTGAGTTCTGCTTTTACTTTGTCGGAATATCTGGCGGAAGTTGATCAATTGTTGACATCAAAAAAGCAGGTGCAAGAGCAGATGGCTATTTCGCTCTATTATCAAGGAAAGGTGCTGGACAGGAAATATACCCTTCTGGCTCATGCCTATACCGTCTTTATTATAGGATTGGCAGTTGGGGTCGCGACATTTTTCATTTATTTATTGGTTCTATAGAAAACTGAAAGGCTCATTTCTAACAATTGAAATGAGCCTTTCCTTTAATGATCATGTAGCGTTTCAGCCTATTTGATCCGAGTCATCAGGATAATACCCGTTGACCAATTCATCTTGGTAAGGCAAAAATCCTCTCGTGCTTCCAAGGTCTTGACCAATAACTCTGCTTTTTCAGCATGACCATCTGGCCAATTAGGCTGTTCGTCCATATCATCGATAAGGTATATACCGCCGATTTTGACTAAGTCAAGTGTAGCATCAAGTTCACTATATTTTCCTGGCCAAGCATCTGCGAAGATTAAGTCAAACTGGTCTCCGGTGTAATTTTTTATCCATGTGGATCCATCCTGACATAAAATATTCACACGCGAATCAAGGCTGAACAACTGGCTGACGATTTCGGTAAGTTTCGGGTCGTTATCTAGAGAAACAATACTCCCACAGTCATCCATGCCGTCCACCATCCATGAGAGGGACAAGCCTATTCCAGTTCCTAATTCTAGAAAATTGCCACAAGGCTTGCTAGACACCAGGGTTTTTAGGAGAGTTCCCACATAAATATCAGATGGCATCGTAAAACCAATTTTTGATGATTTTGCAGCGATTACGGGGTGAATTCTGGGTTTGTTTCGAATAAGTGTTTGATCCATTAGATAAAAATAGAATGAATTGATAGCGTTGACTAAGAATTAAAAGTAACGTAGCTGATGGCTTTCTTGGATTTACTCTTAATAGGTATATTTCACATAAACCCGCTTCTGTATGCTTTGATCATCTGGATTTAACATGGGCGGTGCATCAGCCATGTCGGCACTAGTACGCATCATTTCCATTTTGGCATAAGGGCGAGCAATCGGCTGTGAATCCAGAGAAACTCTATGTACACGAATGGATTTAATGTTCAGCGTTTGCGCGATCAAAAGGGCTCTGCTTTCGGCATTTTTCAATGCAGCGGCGAGTAGTTCATCTTCCAGAGATTTTTGAGTAGCCTCCGAAATTTGGAAATGTAAGTTGAAACTCATATCGCCGGCTCCCTGAATAGACTCTACGATCTTTTGCAAGTCTTCATTCTTGCTGCTCGTCACTATTCTCAGAGATTGTCTAGCCACGTAGCCAGAATCTCGCTGTACGCCACTTCTGTAGATTCTATTGACATCTACGGAATAATTGTCCGCGATGAGTTTGTAGTCCTTGATCTTTGCTTTAGTCAATGCATCCGAAAGTAGCTTAGTTTTCTTATTCAGGACAGATACAGCATCCGTCACTTTCATCGATTTTTCTTCCAAATTAATCTGAAAAGACGCTTCGTCTGGAGCAACTTTTTTCTCACTGAATCCTTCCACTTCGATGAGGGGAATGGTCATGTTATCCTGAGCAAAAACAGGTAATACTAATGCTAACGCGAGTAGGATAGTTAGGTAGTTTTTCATGTGTAAGTCTTTTGTGTGGTATTTAACTAGTCAAAATGGAAGCCAGTTAAAAGAATGGAAGGGACTATTAAGAGAAATTAAGGAAAAGAAGCCTGAATTTTCAATTCCTAGAAGGCCATTTTAAACCCGAAACTAACAACCCAAAATTCCTATTTCCATTCCAAAACCTCCATGGTGTTCAGCTCTGGTCCTCCGCCGCGCTTGGCACTTCCGGCTGCTACATAGAGTTTGCCTTTGTAGTGGATCACTCCTGTGCCATGACGGCCTTGGGCCAGATCTGGAAGTCTGGACCAGGTACCAGTTTGCGTATCGAGTATTTCTACCTCATCATGGGAATTTTCTTGTGCCGTGCTTTCGCCGTTGAACACCACCAAGTATTTCCCACTGCCTACTGAAGAAGTTCCTCCTCTTGGCGTAGGCAAATCCGCCGCGACTGTACTCCAAGTGTTTGTTTTGAAATCATAATAGTCCACTTCTGAAATTACCAAGTCAAGGACTTTGCCTACTTCAGCATTTGAAGTTCTTCCTCCAGCGGCATATATTTTATCTTCTACGATCGCTGCACCGAAGTGATCTCTTGGCCTTGGAGCATCCGGCAGGATAGTCCAGTTGCCGGTTTTCGTATCATATTCATCAAACCAAGGCACAAAGTCTGCAAAGTGTCCATCGACGATTCCGCAGACTAAATAGAACTTGTCATCACGAACAACTACACCTACGGATCCTCTACGTCTGTCTTCAGGAATTTCTGCTCCTTGACGCCAGGTATTGGTCTTTGGGTTAAAAATAAGAAAATGTGTCAGAGGAGTTTCATGTGGATAGCCACCCGTAAGTGCTCCGATTACATAGATTTCATTTTTGAAAGAGATGGCTTGAAAATGGTGGAACTCCATTGGAGCCATGGCCAGCGTTTTCCAGGTGTTAGTTTTCGGGTCGTATTCTTCAATAGGTTTGATTCCGCGACCGCCAAGTAGGTAGAATTTCCCATTGTTTTCTACAAAAGAATTTTCATGCCGTGGAAGGGGATAGTTGAGCGTTTCCACCGCTGTCCATTTTTCTTTGGATTGGGAAAATGCAGCTAGGGAACTGAATAGGAGGGCTAGGGTGAAAAAGTATTTCATGGGTTGGATTTTGGGTTAGGTTAAAAATTAACTCATAATCTTTTTTTGCCAAGAAGCTAACTCAGCTGGATTCTCAACTTCTTCTCCCAACTCTGAATATTTTTCCTTTAGAGACTCCCATTCTTTGAGTGAAATGATGACTCCTGTAGTTTTGCCATCTTCGTCTTGAATATATTGTAGTGCCATATTTTTTGCCTTTAATGCTTCATTAAGATATCAATTAAACGGTTGAAAGTTATAAAATAGCTCATCGATTTGGATTCTGGTATTTTCTTCATGTGTTGGAGCAAAATCAAAACACCATTCGGTTATTGCAAATGGTGTTTTAGCTAAAGAGCTACCTGGCAGATCAACCTTATTTTTCCAAATCCAGAATATCCCGAATCTTATTGATTTCAGTCATATCATCAGACAAGCCCTGCCCATCACTGGAAGCGATCTTATCTCGAAATGACGTCAGGTTAGCGATATACCCATCCAAAGCTGATAGAATATTATCCTTGTTCTCGGTGAAAATAGGCGCCCACATAGCAGGGCTTGATTTGGCTAGACGAACCGTCGATTCAAACCCAGATCCTGCCATATCAAAAATATTTTTCTCATCTTCCATCTTTTGCAAGACTGTTTTGCCCAGCATAAACGAGGAAATATGTGATAGGTGAGACACAAATGCCAAGTGGCGGTCATGCTCCTCAGGGTCCATAAATCTCAGCTTCAGATTCAGCGCATCGAATAGCTCATAAGCTTTTTCCTTGAGGTTTAGATCAGTTTTTTCCAGGTCACAGATGATCGTCACTTTCCTGTCCAGCAATCCGGCAAATGCTGCCTTCGGGCCTGAATATTCTGTACCGGCGATAGGGTGTGCTGCTAAGTATTGCTTTCTTTTTGGATGCCCGGCCACGAGATTGCAAAGCTTAGCTTTCGTCGATCCCACGTCAAATACTAGCGTGTTTTCACCAATATGATCTAGCGTCTGCACAAGAAGATCGCCCAAGGTATCTGCAGGTGTAGCTAAAATGACAATATCTGTATCAGCATCAGCAGCTTCCTTAGCCTCGTCGATGAGCTCAAGACTCAACGCGTCTTGTAAATTTTTGTCACTTATGTCGGTTCCAGTAATGATAATATCCTGGAATTTATTTTTAGCAGCTAGGGCAAAGGAACCTCCAAGAAGTCCCAAACCTACAATGTGTAATTTTTTCATATCAAAATGTTTAATTTTTAAATTCGATTTTAACCAGTAAAAAGCATTTTAGGATTTGTTCAATACTGGCAAATTAGTGACTTCCGTCTCCCGTTATCGGTTTTTTGTCCCTAGTTATTTTATCCTGTTAATCGCTTCCAAAATCTTAAACTCAGGCATACAAAGCGAGAAGCGCACGTAGCTTTCTCCTTCTGAACCGAAGATTTTGCCGGGTGTGATAAATATATTTCTCTCATAGAGTAATTCATCCACGAGCTCTACTGCTGATCTTCCATCTGGCACTTTGCACCAGACAAATAAGCCAGCCGCATTGGTGTCATAGCTAAGATTTAACTTATCCGCAAGCTTCCAAACCAGTTTTCTTCGGCTTTGATAAGTGCTGCCCAAGTCAGAAAACCAACTTTCTCCTAAGTTCAAAGCTGCAATTGCGCCTTTCTGAATTCCCAAAAACATCCCAGAATCCATGTTGCTCTTCACTTTCAATACTTTTGAAATCCAATCTTCTCTACCGACAAGCATCCCAACTCTCCAGCCGGGCATATTGAATACTTTACTCAGAGAGTTCAACTCCATAGCAACTTCTTTCGCTCCGGGAATAGATAAGATACTAATCGGTTCCTTCGTCAAAATATGACTATATGGATTGTCGTGCAGCAAAATAATCCCATGTTTTTTGGCGAAAACCACCAATTCCTGCAAGACCGGACGGCTTCCAGGTGCTCCAGTAGGCATGTGCGGATAGTTTATCCACATGAGTTTCACTCTGCTGAGATCTTGATTTTCCAATTCTTCCAAATTGGGTCTGCCAGCTTTACCTAGGTCAATTCCGTAGTAAATTGCTTTCGCGCCGAGCAGATTTGTCACCGATGTGTAAGTAGGATAGCCTGGATTTGGGATCAAAACCTCATCTCCCGGATTCAGGAAAGTCATGCTGAGATGCATAATTCCCTCTTTCGACCCCATCATTGGAAGTATTTCCTTTGTTGGATCTAAGCTCACCCCATATTCTCTGGCGTAAAAATTACCCATGGAGGTCCTAAGCTCAGCAATCCCTTGGTAGCTTTGGTAGCCGTGCGATTGCTGGTTGTCAGCTGTACTTTTTAGCGCATCGATTACCTTCTTGTCTGGTGCCAAATCCGGACTACCAATTCCAAGGTTTATAATAGGCTTTCCTTCGGCAATCAACTGATTCACCTCCCGTAGTTTGGCGGAAAAGTAATATTCCTCTACACTGTTCACTCGATCTGCAAAACCTTTCATTGTTTCCTACTTAGGTATTCTCCAAAAATTTTCACTTCACCAAAACTCCCTCTAATTTCCTCAATTGTATTGGAAAAAACGGAATGATCTGTAAAAACCAAGTCGATGAAAAAAGCATATTCCCAAGGCTTTTCGATCACTGGAATCGACTGGATTTTGCTCAGATCCATGCCTTTCTCGGAGATTAACGTCAGCAGCTTTGCCAATCCTCCGGGCTGGTTTTGAATGGTCACTTTTATTGACGCTTTATCTACTGAATAGGGAGCTACTACGGCTTCCTTTTGAAGTATAATGAATCGGGTAAAATTGCTTTTCACCGTCTGAATATCCGGAGCAAGGATTTCCATCCCATAGATTTCTGCCGCTATGCTAGAGGCGATTGCTGCTACTCCAGGTAGGGTTTGTTCCGCAATATCCCTAGCCACCGAAGCGGTGTCGGTATCTTCCTTAAGTTTGATATGAGGATGCTGCGCAAAAAAAGCCTTGCACTGCAAAAGTGCCATAGGATGAGAACGAACTTCTGTAATATCCTGAATTGTCTGGCCTGGAAGAGCCATGAATTGATGCCCGATCGGTAAATAATATTCATCCCGAATGCTCAGCCCGTAACGATCTATCAAATCATAATTTGGTAAAATCGCTCCGGCAATGGAGTTCTCAATGGCCATCACCGCAAAGGTTGCTTCTTCAGTTGCGACAGCTTTCGCCACCGGTTCAAACGTAGTAAAACTGATTATATCTATGTTCTCTCCAAAATTACGCAGCGCTACTTGATGATGAAAAGAGCCTGGAACGCCCTGAATGGCTATTTTTAGCTTGCTCATACGTTAAGATTGGCTGAGGATGGAAATTCCGGCTAGCTGGCAATGCTTCCAAAAACTGGGATAGGATTTGTTTACTACAGTTGGATCTTCTATGCTTACGCGTGTCTTGGTGATCAGCGGCATAAAAGCCATCGCCATTCTATGGTCATCATAGGTGTGAATTTTCACTTCCGCTGGCATAGTTACCGAAGGAATCACTTGATAAACTTCAGGTTCGATTTCCTTCAAGTCCGCATGGAACTTAGCCAGCTCTTGTTGCAAGGCATAGATTCTGTCCGTTTCCTTGATTTTCAAACTTTCCAATCCTGTAAAAGTGGCATTCTGACCTAGGATTGCACAAGTCACTGCGATGGTCTGCGCCAAGTCAGGGCAATGCGTGAAATCCCAGTTTTTTAAACCTGTCACTGGTTGCTTTTCCAATAAAACGCCGCCGTCTTTGAAGGTGCTTTTGATACCTAACTGTCCCATGATTTCCACCACAGCAGAATCTCCCTGCAGACTGTTTTCCTTCAAACCTGAAAGAAAAAACTCACCAGAATCCGCACAAGCCAATAAACTGAACCAATATCCAGCCCCAGACCAGTCGCTTTCTACTGCGAATGTAGTAGGCTGATAGGCTTGATGTGGAACAGTGATTTTATTGTCTTTCCATTCATAGCTGATTCCAAACTGAGACATAGAATCCAGGGTCATCTCTATGTAAGATCGAGAGCCTACTTTTCCTTCCAGCTCAAGTTCCAAACCTTGCGGCAACAAAGGCGCGATCATCAAAATCGCAGAAATGTATTGGCTGGAAACGTCTCCACGGATTTTTACCTCAGCACTTTTCTGCTTAGAAAGTCCATGAACTGCCATAGGCGGATAGCCTTCCGCACCCAAGTAATGAATTTCCGCCCCAAGCGTTCTCAGTGCATCCACCAAAATTCCGATTGGTCGTTCACACATACGTGGTGTTCCAGTCATTACCTTGTTCTGGTTGGTGATGGCGGCGTAAGCAGTCAAGAAGCGCATCGTCGTTCCTGCGTCCAGCACGTCATACACGGGTGGGTTTTTCTTCAGCAAAGAGATCATCGTTTGTGTATCACGAGCTTCGGCCAGGTTGCTAAGCTCATTTTTTCCTTCCGTCAACGCATCGATAATCAGGACGCGATTGGATTCACTTTTGGAAGAAGGAAGAGGAATATGGGTAGCCGAAAAATCTGATTTTTGGGCCAGATGGATGGTTTCCTTGGTTTCAGTCGTCAAAATACAGGGAATTAGGTCTGAGGTAGATTTTGGTAATATTGGATTGCTTGCTGGATTTCTTCCCGAGTGACAGGAATATTGTAGGTGCAATCGCCAATGGAGTTGAGCAAAGAAAACATCAGCTCTTTGCCTTCATTTTTTTTGTCCTGCAGGCAAAAATCAAGTACGTCCGGAACGTCAGTGTCTAGGATTTCAACGTTGCCATAGACTTTCAAAAACGCAGCTTGAATTTGTCTCAGTTCTGTCTCTGAGAGATTTAATTTCTTGTGTGAGAGCCAAGCTTCGCAGATCATTCCGATGGCGATGGCTTCACCATGTAATAAATGTCGTGGCCCGTCCAAAAAGTACGTTTCCAAAGCATGGCCTATCGTGTGTCCGAAATTCAGGATTTTACGCAAACCAGCTTCTTTTGGATCTTCTTTGACCACAGCCCTTTTGATCTCCACAGAATGGTGGATCAGCGGAGTCCAAAAGGAGTCTTTCCAATGCTCAAAATCCAAACTTTCGAAATACGTTTTATCACGTATTAATCCGTGCTTTATGATCTCAGCATAGCCGGACCTTAGTTCTTGCTCGGGTAAGGTCTTCAGGAATTCGGATGCTACAATCACCGTCTCAGGTTCATTGAATACGCCCAAGTGATTTTTCAAGCCTTCAAAATCCACTCCCAATTTTCCGCCTACACTTGCATCCACCTGAGAAAGTAGGGTAGTAGGCATGTTGATAAACCGAATGCCTCTTTTGTAAAGGCTGGCGCAAAATCCACCCATATCTCCCAAAACACCACCTCCGATATTGAGGAATAGTGCTTTGCGGTCAAGTTGAGCTGCTGTCATAGCTGCCCAGATCTGCAAGCAGGTAGCCATGGTTTTGTGTTTTTCACCTGGAGCTATGGTGAAAAAAGTAGAGTTGGAAGGAAAAACTTCTTCTACCAAAGGCAAACAATACTCTTTGGTGTTTTCATCTGTCAGAATAAAAAGGCTGGAATAGTTGAGCTCGCCAAGGACGGCGGTCAAATCGACTGAGGCATTTTCAGAAAAGATAATGGCGTTCACGAAGGCGAAAGTTTGCTGAGTATAAAATTAGAGTAAAAATCTGAGGAGAAATATTCTCCTCAGATTTACTATAAGCTCAGTGTTTATGAATTGCTTGTACTTAGATTGAAAGGGTTCATAGCCAATAGCCTATGGTAAATGGACTATAAACCATACAATCAACGATTTACTTTTTCACTGGATCGGCTTCTCTAAGCTGCTTCTCCTGACGTTTAACAGACTCTTCGTGAATACAATAAAGTAACTCCTTCATGAATTTTTGGCTAAGATTCTTAGCTATTCCTTTTTGAGTTCGGCTTTCCATCACATCTTTCCAACGATCTGACTGAAAGACCGATAAGTGATGTTCTCTTTTATGAGCGCCGATCTGTTCGATCACTGCGAATCTTTCCTGAAGAATGTCTAGTAATTGATCGTCCAGGTGATCCACAGCTCTTCTTAGATCATTCAATCTTTCGCTTGGCTGCTCAGATTCTAGTGGTTTTTTGAAATCGATGGCATCCAAAATCTCTTTCAATCGAGCTGGAGTCACTTGCTGTTTTGCATCAGACCAGGCATTGTCCGGATCATGGTGCGTTTCGATCATCAAACCGTCCAAACCGAAGTTCATCGCTTTTTGTGACACTTCCAGAATACCATCTCTTTTTCCTACGATGTGAGAAGGGTCATTGATTACCTCCATGCCAGTCCATACGCGCTTCAAGTGCATCGGCATAGACCAATTGGGTTTGTTTCTGAAGCGCTTGTCATAAGCATCAGAGAATCCTCTGTGAATCGCAGCTATTTTGGTCAATCCCACTGCGTGGAATCTTTCTAATGCACCTATCCAAAGGTCAAGGTCTGGATTCATTGGGTTTTTCACCATCACCGGAATATCCGAGCCTTTCAATGCATCTGCAATTTCCTGAACTGCGAAGGGGTTTACAGTAGTTCTGGCGCCTACCCAAACCACGTCCACGTTGTTTCTAAGGGCGATCTCCGCATGAGCTGCATTTCCCACCTCAACTGTGATCGGGATGTTTAGATGGTGACGAACGATCTCCATCCACTTTAAGCCTTCTTCACCGATTCCTTCGAAGCTTCCCGGTCTGGTTCTTGGCTTCCAGATTCCAGCGCGGAACATAGAAGGGATTACCTTGTTTTCCTTCATCTCGATACAAATCTGCTCGATCTGCTCTGGAGTCTCGGCGGAGCAAGGCCCCGCGATGATGGTTGGGCCTGTCAGTCCTAGGCCCCAGTCTTTGATTTGTTTGTGATTTTTCATAATACTGAGCTTTAAATGAAAAAAGCCCGACTCTTTCGAATCGGGCTTTATGTGTTATATGATTTTGTAGTTTAGGCTAGGCAATACACAACTCCGATTCGATTTTGTCTTCGAAAGTAAAAGTAAAAGAAGCTAAAATATGTCGCTGCTGTGTTTAACATACGCCAAATGTAAAAGGGTGATTCTTAAAATCAAAATTAATTTTTTGCCGCAGCTGTTATTTAATCTTCAAAGAATGAGGCGATTCTTTGCGTTTTTTAAAATTAGGTCAAAATTTCAGGTTCTTTCAGAATTATATTTTGATTTTTTATTTTATAGGTTTTTAATGTATCGTAAATATTTTTTTGAAATAATTAAAAAATGCGGGATATGGTTAAAGGAAAATGATCTTGGTTTTGGTATAAAAGAAGATTCAATTCACGCTAAGTATCGAAGGGATGTTGGTTTGGTGGGCAGAAGGGTTGATCCAAAAGATTTTAATTCATGCTATAGGTATGTTAGCTGAATTTTGACTACAAAATAAAATATGATTATCCGCTTTTCTACCAGTAAGGTGGAATAAGCAATGTAGCAAATGTTAAACTTAAGAATTGAGGAACGCTTCGGTCATCGGTCTTCCAACCAGCTAAGTAAGGAATATAAGGTGACTGGCATTATTGCGGATAATCATCAAATAAAATATCGTCAGGTCGTGACTTCGCTCGACTTGATGTAATTACATCGATCGATCTCACCACAATACTTCGTTCGAGCTGAGGCAAATCTTAAGTCAAAAATCTATTGTTTAGCGTCTTTTTATAACCCTCAATTATCCCAACAAAAGCAATCCTAAAGCAGTTTTTTTGATATCTTTGCAGCTTTATTTCTGGAATATGCCCGCTAAACCCACTATTTCTTTTGACAACTTAAAAGTTGCCTTTGCTTCTAAAAGTGATGCAGAGCTCAGGAAAATGCACTTGGTTTTTGCCTTGTTGAACAATAAGTTCGTCTCTGATCTGGGAATTGCTTTGACCAAGATAGGTTTTGCCCTTCGCCTCCCTATCAAAGGGATCATGAAGCAGACGATGTTTGGGCATTTCTGTGGAGGTGAGACCATAGCAGAAAGCACCGCCGCAGCGCAGAAACTTGCAGAATACGGGGTGGAAAGTACCCTTGATTATTCGGTAGAAGGAGATGGGGACGAAGCTAGCTACGATCAGACTTGTGCTGAGATCCTGAAAACCATAGAAAAAGCTCAAAATCAGGATTCTTTACCTTTTGCAGTTTTCAAAGTGACAGGATTGGGAGATCATCGCGTGATGACCAAAGTACAGGCGGGCGAGATCCTTTCGCAAGAGGAAAGCCTTGCTTATGATAGATTGAAAAACCGTGTGGATCAACTCTGTCATGCGGCTTTTCAGAAAGGTGTGAAGATTTTGATTGATGCGGAGGAATCTTGGTTTCAGGATACCATTGATTCAATGGCCTACGAGGCTATGGAGAAATACAATAGGGAATCCTGCATAGTATATAACACCTACCAGATGTATCGACATGATATGCTGGAACGATTGAAAGCAGCTGAACAAGTGGCCAAAGCCAACGGCTATTTGCTAGGAGCCAAACTTGTGCGGGGCGCTTACATGGAAAAGGAAGCAGAGCGGGCGGAGGAAATGGGCTATACCAATCCTATTCAACCTAATAAGGTAGCTACTGACAGAGACTACGATCTTGGAGTGGAATTTTGTATTTCCAATGGGGTTTATTTGGTGAGTGGCTCGCATAATGAAGCTAGCAATCACCTCGTGGTAGAGCTGATCGAAAAACATGGGATTGACAAAGCATCGGATCAAGTTTTCTTTGCGCAGCTCTATGGAATGAGTGATAATATTTCTTTCAATCTAGCCAATGCCGGGTATCGTGTGTTGAAATATGTGCCTTATGGGCCAGTAGAGAAAGTGATGCCTTACCTGATACGTAGGGCTTCTGAGAATTCCAGTATTGCGGGGCAAAGCAGTCGGGAGTTTTCGTTGATTAAGAAGGAGATTGCGAGGAGGAAGAGTAAATAATTGCTGATTTATGTCCGATGCCGGATGACCGATGTCAGGAATAATAAGATGAGAAGTGTGAGGTAGTAGGTTGAAAGAGGGTGAAAATGCTGGATTGAAGTGTTCACCGGACATCAGTCACCTGACACCCTACAATTAAAAGAATAACAAATTTCAAATTATATAGAATGCAACTTTTGAGCGAACAGGAAATAGAAAGACGTAAAGATCGGGAAGAACTGATGAAGCTGGGAATCAACCCTTATCCAGCAGAGGAGTTTCCGATCAATGTCACTTCGGAAGATATTCATCGCAACTACGAGAACAGAAAGTTGGACTACAAGGATATCAAAATTGCCGGTCGTCTGATGAGTCGTAGAATCATGGGTTCTGCGTCGTTTGGAGAGATTCAAGACGCATCTGGAAGGCTTCAATTTTATATTCGCAGGGATGATATCTGCCCTGGTGAAGATAAAACCTTATATAACTCTGTGTTCAAAAAGCTACTTGGAATCGGTGATTTCTTGGGCTTGAAAGGCTACATTTTTACCACGCAGACGGGTGAGATATCTCTTCATGTGACTGAGTTGACCGTGCTTTCCAAGTCTGTAAAGCCACTTCCTGTAGTGAAAAGAGATGAGGAGGGTAATGTTCACGACGGATTCACAGATCCTGAGATGAGATACCGTCAGCGCTATGTGGATTTGACGGTGAATCCTGAAGTTCGCAAAACCTTCGTGACTCGCTCTAAAATCATTACCCAGATGCGTCGCTATTTTGACGATCATGGGTGGTTGGAAGTAGAGACGCCTATCCTACAGGCCGTTCACGGTGGAGCAGCAGCTCGACCGTTTGATACCCATCACAATACGTTAGATATGCCGCTTTTTCTCCGTATCGCAAATGAGTTATATCTGAAAAGGTTGATCGTAGGTGGGTTTGATGGAGTTTATGAGTTTGGAAAAATGTTCCGAAACGAAGGTATGGATCGTACGCACAATCCAGAATTTACCTCCATGGAAATCTACGTAGCCTACAAAGACTACATCTGGATGATGAAAATGGTGGAGCAACTCATCGAAAAAGTTACTCAGGAGATTCATGGCAAAACCAAAATCACAGTAGGTAAAAATGAGATTGAATTTGCCGGGCCTTATAGAAGGTTGACCATGTACGATTCTATCAAGGAATATGCAGGAATCGACGTGAGCAAGATGGATGAGGAAGGCTTGCGCAAGGTATGTGCAGAGTTAGGAATCGAAGTAGATGCATCGATGGGCAAAGGCAAATTGGTGGATGAGATATTCGGTGAGAAGGTGGAGGCCAATTTGATCCAACCTACCTACATCACGGATTATCCTATAGAGATGACGCCTTTGGCGAAAAAGCATAGAACTGAACCTGGCTTGGTAGAGCGATTTGAGCTGTTTGTGAATGGCAAGGAAATCGCAAATGCTTATACCGAGTTGAACGATCCTATTGATCAGCGTGAGCGCTTTGAAGATCAGTTGAAATTAGCTGAAAGAGGAGACGACGAGGCAATGGCGATGGATGAGGATTTTCTTCGTGCACTCGAGTACGGTATGCCGCCAACCTCAGGTTTGGGAATTGGAATCGACCGTTTGACAATGCTGTTGACCAATAATACGACGATTCAGGAAGTGTTATTCTTCCCACAGATGAGACCTGAGAAAAAGCAGGTGGATATGACTGAGGAGGAGAAAGGTATCTTTGAGCTTTTGAAGGTAGAATCTCCAGTAGCTATAGCTGATCTTAAAAGTAAAGCTGGACTGAGCGGAAAAAAGTGGGACGTAGCGATGAAAGGCCTTACAGGTAAAGGCGTAGCTAAAGTGACCAAAGAAGGAGACGCGGTGACAGTGTCACTGGTAGATTAACTCTGGAAAATATATGAACACTGAAACCGAGCTTCGAGGCTCGGTTTTTTTCGTGTTGACTTTCTAAGGATTTTAGGTCCCTTGGAAAGTTTTTCTGTTTTGCTGCTATTCTAGAAGATTTAGAAAGAAAAAGGGATTGGCTACGAAGAGCAAGACGAGAAGTGAGTTTGTTTTTTTAACCACAAGGTGCTCGGAGTTTTGCGCAGAGAAAAAGGAGATTTGCCACAAAGGGCACGAAGAAGGCGCGAAGATATTTGTAGTTCAAACACCGTGGTCTGTGTCTCACAGACCACTTATTCTACCGACGTGAGTGTCTTCACTCACTGCCTTTTTATTTACAGCTAGTTGATTGGTCCATGGTATTTTCGTAGCACGTTTTACTGACCTTTGAAGAAATTTGGCTTTCATCGGTCAACCTACAACAACCTATCTTTCCACTTCTTTCAGATTCTCAATCTTCTTATTACGTAGGAAGCCATTGATATCCTCGAAGTGTTCTTTTACACGCTTGTTTCCGAATTCAAAAACTTTGGTAACCAAGCCATCCAAGAAATCTCTGTCGTGAGATACGATGATCAGCGTCCCATCAAAAGCCTTTAAAGCATCTTTAATGATGTCTTTGGTTTTCATGTCCAAGTGATTGGTAGGCTCATCGAGAATCAGCAGGTTCACAGGTTCTAAAAGTAGCTTGATCATCGCTAGACGTGTTTTTTCTCCTCCAGAGAGCACTTTCACCTTTTTGTTGATTGCATCGCCTTGGAACATAAATGCGCCTAAGATATCCTTCACTTTCGTGCGAACTTCTCCCACAGCGATGTAGTCAATCGTTTCAAAAATAGTCAAGCTCTCATCCAAAAGGGAAGCCTGATTTTGCGCGAAGTAACCAATCATGGAATTGTGGCCTAATTCACACTTGCCTTCAAAGTCGATCTCTCCCATAATCGCCTTGATCATAGTGGATTTACCTTCCCCGTTTTTTCCCACAAAAGAAACCTTCTGACCACGTTCAATGGTCATGGAAGCATTTTTGAAGACCACATGATCACCATACTTTTTGCTCATGTCCTCGACGATCACTGGATAATTTCCCGATCGGGGAGAAGGAGGGAAGCGAAGTTTCAGTGCGGAAGTATCTACCTCATCGACTTCGATGATCTCCATTTTCTCCAGCATTTTCACTCGGGATTGTACTTGAAGTGTTTTAGAATAGGTGCCTTTGAAGCGATCGATAAATCCTTGGATATCGGCAATTGTTGCCTGCTGCTCCTCATAATGCTTTTGCTGCTGCTCGCGACGCTCTTTTCTGAGTTCTAGGTAATGACTATACTTGGCTTTGTAATCGTAAATACGACCCATCGTTACTTCGATAGTTCGGGTAGTGATATTGTCCACAAAAGCTCTATCGTGGGAAATTACCACCACAGCCTTGGCTTTATTCAGAAGGAAATCTTCCAACCACTGAATAGATTCAATATCCAAGTGGTTAGTTGGCTCATCGAGAAGAATCAAATCAGGCTTTTGAAGTAGGATTTTTGCCAACTCAATCCGCATTCTCCAACCTCCGGAAAACTCCGAAGTAGAGCGCGTCAAATCTGCTCTTTCGAAGCCCAATCCAAGCAATACTTTCTCAACCTCGGCTTCGTAATTTACTTCCTCGATGGCGTAGAATTTTTCACTCAATTCAGAAACTTGCTCGATCAGCTTGTAATATTCCTCGGACTCATAATCCGTTCGCACCGTTAATTCCTCATTGATTCGATCGATCTCAGTTTTCATATTCAGGTAGCTGGCAAAAGCTTTGGAAGTCTCATCCATCACCGAGCAGTCATCTGAAGTCAGCAAGTGCTGCGGAAGGTAGGCGACCACAAAGTCTTTTGGAGCCGATACCGACCCTAAACTTGGCTTAGTCTCCCCGGCAATGATCTTCAAAAGTGTGGATTTGCCAGCGCCGTTTTTACCCATTAAGGCTATTTTGTCTGTTTCGTTGATGGCAAAGGAAACATTGCTAAAAAGAGTGGTGCCGCTGTGGATGACGCCAACGTTATCTACTGAAATCATAAGTCTAGAAATTGAAGCGGCAAAGGTAAGAAATAGAAGATTGAAAAATTGGAAGATTTGAAAATTGAAAAATTGCGATCCTTAACTTGGTCGTCGATGCTTGCAAATCTCCTTGATCACAACTTATACTGAAACCAAAAAAAAACCGCCCCGAAATCAATCGAAGCGGTTTTATCACCGGGCATCCGTCACCAAACACCCAACAAATAGTTAAGCATTCACACCCAATACTTGAGCAATAGTAGCACCGATCTCCGCTGGAGAATCTACTACGTGAATTCCATTTTCTCTCATGATTCTCATTTTGGCAGCTGCAGTATCGTCAGCTCCACCGATGATTGCACCAGCGTGACCCATTCTACGTCCAGCAGGAGCAGTTTGACCTGCGATGAAACCTACTACTGGCTTCTTGTTGCCATTTTCTTTGATCCACTTTGCTGCCTCAGCTTCGTAGTTACCTCCGATTTCACCGATCATTACGATCGCGTCAGTCTCAGGATCTTCCATGAGCAACTGTACTGCTTGCTTAGTGGATGTTCCGATGATAGGATCTCCACCGATACCGATGGCAGTAGATACACCTAGACCGGCTTTGGCTACTTGATCAGCAGCTTCGTAAGTTAAAGTTCCTGACTTAGACACGATACCGATTCTACCTGATTTGAATACAAAACCTGGCATGATACCAACTTTCGCTTCACCTGGAGTGATTACACCTGGGCAGTTTGGACCGATCAGGGTAGCACCTCTTTCTAGAATGTAAGGTTTAGCTTTCATCATATCTGCCACAGGAATACCTTCTGTGATTGCGATGATCACTTTGATGCCTGCATCTGCAGCTTCCATGATCGCATCTGCAGCGAAAGCTGGCGGTACGAAAATAATAGAAGTATTGGCGCCAGTTTTTTGAACGGCTTCTTCTACAGAGTTGAAAACAGGTTTTTCCAAGTGAGTTGAACCACCTTTGCCTGGAGTTACACCACCGACTACGTTTGTTCCGTATTCGATCATTTGCTGTGCGTGAAACGAACCCTCAGATCCGGTGAAACCTTGTACGATCACCTTGGAATTTTTATTTACTAGTACACTCATGATGCGATTTCTATAGTTTGGCACAAAAATATAACAAACCCACCGCCCACAAAAGAAAAGGATAACATTATGCTGGGATTTTGATGATTCTTTGAGAAACCTGTCCTGAGAGAGATGGATGGTAGGTCAGCGTGACCTTATACTTGCTTATTTCTCGTTTGGTAAAAGGGCATATTGATTAGCGACAGTAGTCTTTAGTAAAGCAATTCAGCTATTTGCTCTTGTCAGAGACATATTTTTCATATTTTCGAGACAAATTAGTTAGTCACCTTCCAGCACCTCGTATGTTCAGTCTCAAAATCCTCATCGTTGAAGATGATCCAGTATCAGCCCTTTTGCTTCAGCGGGCGCTTGAGAAAAATAGACACGAGATACTTGGAATAGCTGATTCGGGTGAAAAGGCACTAGATATTCTGAGTGGCAATCCTGCCGATATGGTAATGATGGATATCAACCTAGCCGGTGAGCTCGACGGGATAAAAACCACTGAGATAATCAATGAGATCTACGATATTCCAGTCGTCTATCTAAGCGCCAGCTCGGATGCGGAGACCCTCAATAAAGTGGTTGGGACCAATCCAAGTGCCTATGTGATCAAGCCGTTCAACATTCGAGAACTTAATATGGTGATCGAATTGGCCATTTACAAGGATCGAAAAGAGAAGGAATTGCAGAAGCTCAACAATGAGTTGGAAGAAAAAGTGAAGCAACGTACGGTAGAACTTTACAATGCGAACCGCGAGCTTACCAAAGCATTGGAAAAGGAGCGAGAAATCAATGAATTGAAATCACGAATTGTTTTGAACGTCTCTCATGGTTTCAAAACACCCTTGACATCCATCCTGAGCTCTGCGCAGTTGCTGCAGATTTACGCTGAAAAGGACCATCCATTCAAGCCAAAAATCACCAAGCATGCCTTCAAAATCGAAAATTCAGTCAGAGCATTGAATAATCTGCTGACGAGTGTATTATTTTTTGGTAAAGCCGATGCAGGAAAAATTGAATTCAAGCCTAAAAAGATGTTTTTGGGTGCCTTTGTCAAAGAGGTTATAGATACCGTGAATGCCGGAAAGGAAAATGACGTCAAAATCAAACCTGAATTAATCAATCTTCCCAAGGTAATTACCTCTGATTCAGAGCTATTGAATCAGATTTTTGAAAATCTACTTTCAAATAGCTTGAAATATTCAAAGGATGGTCAGGAGGTGGTCTTCAAAATGGAATTTGCTAACAATAAATTGATAGGAACTGTGGAAGATCAAGGAATCGGGATTCCCGAAGCTGAGCAAAGCCAACTTTTCGAGCGTTTTTTCAGAGCAAAAAATGTGGGCTTAGTAGAAGGGTCAGGCCTTGGACTTTCTATCGTGAAAAAATGTGTGGATGTATTGAAAGGGGAGATAAGTTTTGAGAGTAGTGTAAAAAAAGGGACAACCTTTAGAGTAGAAATTCCGGTAAGATAATATGCTTTTTGAATCAAAAAATTTAAAGTACAGTCATCCCAATCAACCATCACTTAGTTTTCCTGACATCTCCCTGCAACAAGGGGAAAGTATGCTAGTGCTAGGGAAATCTGGTTCAGGGAAAACCACCCTATTGAATTTGCTTGCAGGGTTGCTTTTACCTGAAAGTGGAGAAGTGACTCTGAACCAACAAAACCTATCTGCCATGAAAGGACAGAAATTGGATTTATTTCGTGGCAAAGAAATCGGGATCGTTTTTCAAAAACCACACTTACTAGCTGCGCTGAACGTCAAAGAGAACCTTCAGATGGCGCATTTTTTCAGTAAGAAAAAAGGTCAGGAATTAGATCAGTTGCTAGCAGAATTAGGATTGAGCGGAAAAGCTAACTCCTCAGTCTTGACCCTGAGCGAAGGCGAAGCTCAGCGAGTTTCAATAGCTCGAGCACTTGCAACTAGTCCCAAACTGATCCTCGCAGATGAGCCTACCTCTAGCTTAGATGATGAAAATGCAAACAAAGTCATACAGCTTCTAAAGACGCAAGCAGCTAAAATCGGAGCAGCCTTGATCATCGTCACCCATGACCAGCGTGTCAAAACGCAAATTTCCAATTTTGTAGAAGTAAAGCCCTTATGAATTTATTTAAGCTCAGTTGGAAATATTTGACATTCAGACCACTTTCTACGGGATTGAATGTGCTGTTGCTCGCTCTTGGCCTGGCGATAATTACTGTGTTGCTGTTGATACAAGATCAGTTTGAAAAGAAAATGAACCAAGACGCGGTTGGGATAGATTTGGTCGTGGGGGCTAAGGGAAGTCCTTTGCAATTGATCCTTGCTGGCGTTTACCATATCGATTTTCCGACAGGGAATATTCCGATGGATGAAGCACAGAAACTTTCCAGAAATCGTCTAGTGAAAAACATAATCCCTATGGCTTTGGGGGATAATTACCAAGGATTTCGAATAGTAGGAACTAACCATGACTATCCGGGACTTTATGATGCACAACTCCAAAACGGGCAGCTGTGGGCGAAGCCTTATGAAGTCGTTTTGGGCGCTGAGGTTTCTGAAAAGTCGGGCTATCGAGTAGGAGACGAGTTCGTTGGAAGTCACGGAATAAGCGTGGGAAGTCATGAACACGATGCACATAAGTTCAAGGTAGTAGGTGTGTTGGAGCGAAAAGGAAATGTGCTGGATCGGTTGATCTTGACTAGCGTGGAGTCTATTTGGTTTACGCACGACGAAGAGGGAGAAACTGAGCTTTCTGATTCTACCTCAAATCACACAGACCATCATGAGGCGCATCTGCAAGATTCCGTAGCTATAAAGGGGTTTCCCAAAACCGATGATTCCAGAGAATTGACCACGCTTTTGGTGCAATACAGAAACCCAATGGCGGCTATACAGTTGCCAAGGATAATTAATTCAGGTACCTCTATGCAAGCTGCTTCACCATCCTTTGAGATGTCTAGGTTGTTCGAGTTGCTTGGGGTAGGGATTACCTTGTTGCAAGGGTTGGCGGTTGTGATTATCGGGATTTCAGGGCTTGGGATTTTCATAGCCTTATACAATTCTCTCAAGGAAAGGAAGTATGACCTGGCGATTCTTCGGGCGATAGGAGCTTCTCGAGGTCAGCTCCTACTATTGATTTTTTTGGAAGGAATTATGCTCACACTACTAGGAGCAATTTTGGGTATTTTGTTGGGCCACAGCTTCCTGTCTGTGATTATTTCTCAGAATGAACAAGGTGTGGTGGGATCTCTTCAGCCATGGATTTTCCTCAAACAAGAACTTTGGATAGTAGTATATGCGTTAATGGTAGGTGTTTTGGCCTCTATAATCCCAGCTATTGCAGCTTATCAAACAAGTATTGCAAAGCAATTGACAAAGGCTTAACTAGCGGCAGAATTAGAGTAACCCAAATAAAAATGTATCGAGCCTGGGGATTCTACCTTTGGGCTAGACCAACCTTAGAAATTAATATAACATGCAGATGAATAAGTTGAAGATAGCCTTATTGGCAGTTTTAGTAGTGATTGTGGGACAAACCTCCCTTGTGGCTCAAAGTACCAATGTCTGGAAGAATCTCTCTGAAGTCACTTATAAAATCTCAGAAGACGAATTTGGAGAACTTTATGTGCCGGTTTTCTCAGAGAACATTACCAAGCTGGCAGGCAAAGTGGTTGAGGCAGATGGCTATATTATTCCTTTTGAAGGAATGTTCAAGCCTGAGCATATCATCCTTTCCAGTTTACCTCTGGCAGAATGCTTTTTCTGTGGATCTGGTGGGCCGGAGACAGTCATGGAAGTAGATATGGCCTCACCGATCAAGTACACCTCGGACAGGGTGCGGGTGCGTGGAACACTTACGCTAAACAGCAAGGATCCTGAGAAGCTCATGTACATTATGAAAAATGCCACCTTGGTCAAATAAGCATTTTTCTACAAAGCATGCGGATTTTCCTCAAAGATCAAATTGGGTCGTTGAGGGTTGGTAGGTATTTGCAGTCATGAATGTGTTTAGAAAATGGGAAATGTTTTCATTTCTCCTTGATGTGAAATGAACCTAACGTAGCGTGTTCTTGAGGCGCCAAGCGGTTTCATTCAGCGGTTATCCGGCATATTCCTTTAATAACAAATTCCCTTTTCCAGCGCTTTGAATTTATCCAAAAGTCCTAGTGAAACTTGCCCAGGTTTTCCATTACCGATTTTGTGCTCGTCGATTTGAGTGACTGGAAGTAGTACTTTGGTCGTGCTGGTGATGAACGCTTCATCGGCGTTCAGCACTTCTTGCATACTGATAGGTCGAATTTTTACATCGCCAGCCAATTCGATGATGTGTTTTCTCGTGATGCCTTTAAGAATATGTGCATCAGGAGTGCTGATTACGCCGTCTTTTACGATGAAAAAGTTGCTGCGAGAACTCTCACTTACGTGGCCATTGAGATGATAAAGTACATCTTCGGCATCAGCATCTTTCCAGCGCATACTATCCCAAACTGCTAGTGCATAGTTGGTGGTTTTGATTTCGGCGATTGGCCTCACGTATTCTAAGGACAGTAATTTGATGCCTTTCTCATATTTCTCTTGGGCAGGAAAAATCAAAGATTCAGCGAAGATGAACAACTTTCCTTTGGCTGGTGAAAAGTGATTTGGAGAAATTCCTCCACTCAAAACCATTCGGATACCACCTTCTTTGAGATGGTTTTTTTCAATCAATTCCTGTATCACGGCCTTCAATTCGGCGCGGGAGTACTCAAGAGGCAAGAAGGTTTTTTCTGCTGACGCGAGAAATCTATCTAGATAGTTATCTAGAAAAAGAGCTTGAAAATTAACAGTTCGGAAAAAATCAAATATGCCATATCCTCGGATGAAACTTAAATCCATCGGGTGAATGATCGCTTTTTCTGTAGGTATGATTTGGCCGTCGGCAAAACAAAATGGTTTCATAGTAGCTGGGGTTAGAGCACCTAAAAATACTAGCTCTAGCTGAATAAATCACTTTTCCCCTCTCATCTTCATTTTTAATACTATTTAGAGATTAAGTAATAACTTTACGGCACAAAATTCTAATTACCATGAAGCGATCTATTCTGTTTTTAATTTTTACCTCTTTTTTAGCTATCACTTCCTGTGGTCCTAGTGGCCCTAGTGAGAATGAACTTCTTCGCGCTGAGGTGATTGCTGTTCATGATGAAGTGATGCCAAAAATAGGGCAATTGAAATCCCTAGAGCGTAAAGCACTGGAAAAGGTCAAAGAACTCGAGAGTGAGGAGCCTGTAGATTCAGTGAAAATCATAACATTTAAATCATTGGCTTATGATCTCAATCAGGCAGATGAAGCCATGTTTGACTGGATGCATCAGTACGATACGGAGGATGGAGAAAAGACTGAAGAAGAGCTAAAGCAATACCTCGACGAGCAGATGGTGTTGATCACGAAAGTGAATGTAGATATGAAAGCGGCTTTGGAGAAAGCAAACAAGGCACTGAACTGATCAAAAGTCAGGTTTTTGCTGCAAGTAATTCTCCACCTCTTTGGAGGTGATTTTTCCCTCGTTCATTCCCCAGATATTATACAGATAAGTGCTGATCTGCGCTATTTCCAGTGGCGTGAGCTTAGGGTTGGCCGGCATGGGTTGGTTATAAATTTGTCCATTTACTGTGATTTCTCCCTCCAGCCCGTGCTTCATGATCCAAACCGTTCGATGAACCGATGCCTGAAAGTAATCTGCATCACGCAAGGGAGGAATTAGATTGCCTACACCAGTTCCGTCATTTTGGTGGCAATTTCCACAGTGATTTTCGTAAATGGTCTTCCCATCCACCGCATATTTCATCACTTCAGGATCTTCGATATGCACGAGCACATTATCTTCATTGGTGCTTTTTGGGCTACATGCTGACGCAAAAAGTAGGATGATCAAGAACTTTCTCATTTGTCTAGCAGCTTTGGGATATCTTTTAGCAGTTTATCCACTTGATCAGACTTCGTTCCATCATACACGCCGCGAATGTGACCTTCTTGATCGATAAGTAGGAAAGCTCCGGAATGCAAAAATCCACCTGGCTCATTTTGGTCTGCTTGTGCCGTAGTGATGTAGCTGGTTTGGCCGATTTCATAGATTTTCTCAGCATCCCCGGTGAGAAAATTCCAAGTTTGAGCATCTTCTATTCCTAATTTTTGAGCATAATCTTTCAATACTTCCTGCGTGTCATGCCTAGGATCAATGGTATGGCTTAGGATTTTAAAGTTGGGGTTGTCACCGAATTTTTCATACACCCGAATCATTTCTTTCTTCATAATCGGGCAGATAGTAGGGCAAGTCGTGAAAAAGAAATCTGCTACATATACTTTTCCATTTACGTCCTGATTACTGATGGTTTGGCCTTCTTGATTGGTGAATGAGAATTCAGCTATCTGATGGTAAACAGTATCCTGCACTACAGCGCCATCTACCGTTTTTTCATCTACATGCCAATTACCCAGCTTTGGAAGTGGAGCAGTTTCATTTTTTCCGGCAGGATTGCATTGGGAAAAAAGAAGAGAAATCAGAAGTAGCGAAAGTATTGAAAACCTATTATTCATAAGATTAAGCGTTTTTTCTAAATTTTTTGTACAGGCGAATACCCAGCATCAAGGTCACGCCCAGTGTAATCAGGCCAGCCAATCCCCAAACCATGCTGAGCGTACTTTTCAAGACAATCAAAAACACGATCGCAAAGAGCAGCAGGGTGGATGCCTCATTCCATATCCTCAACTGTATAGAAGTCCATCGGGTTCGCCCAGCTTGAAGTTCTTTGAAGAGTTTGTGACACCAGCCGTGATACCCATAGAGTAATACTACAAACGCCAGTTTAGCATGCATGAATGGCAACTGCAAGAATTCCATTCGGTGTGTCAATACCAAAGTTCCGAAGATTAACGTGAGCACGGCAGACGGCCAGGTGATGATGTACCAAAGCCGCGAGGCCATTAGGTCCAACTGAGGTTTGAGGATTTTTCGCTCTGATTCTGGACGTTCCATCACTTCAGTTTGATAGATGAATAATCGAACGATATAAAATAGTCCTGCAAACCAGGTGACTACAAAGATGATGTGAAGTGCTTTGAGGTACTCGAAAGTCATTCTCGGAATTTTCGGCTAAATTAAGGCCTAAACTTTACAACCCCACTTAAATCTTGAAAAGCTCAAAGTTCATTTTCTATATAATTGTTGCAGGTGTAATCGCGCTGGTGATTTTGATAGCCAAGGAATCATTTTTTCAACCTGGTATCGAGCGTTTCGAAGGCAAATACAAGGAACTTTCTACCTATAGAAATGAAAACAATACCGGGCCAGTAGTACGGATTTATGCCGTACAAGCCTTGGATAATTCCCAAGAATGGATGCGGGAGTACGGGGACGCGATGCCACACACCAAATACGGTAGGACGGTAGTTTTCTTTTTCTCTGATCAAATTGATCAGGCGATTGATTTATCTCCCACTGATCCGTATTTCAGCCCAGAATTGTGGCAATATGTACATGCTACCTATCAGAAAAGCCCAATGGGCGATGTGAGTTTTATTGATGGCTACCCGAAATGAGAAAGAGGTTAACACTGAACGAATACAAAGAAGGAGTACTTGCCGGAGATAGAACCAAGCTCAGTCAGGCAATAACCCTGGCAGAAAGTTCCTTGGAGAGTGATCAGGCTCTTGCATCGGATTTGGTCCAGCAACTTTTGCCATTTACCGGGAAGTCGGTTCGCATAGGGATCACCGGAGTTCCGGGAGTGGGGAAAAGTACTTTTATTGAGGCCTTCGGCAAAATGCTTGTTGAGCAAGGGAAGTCCGTAGCAGTTTTGGCAGTGGATCCCTCTAGTCAAAAAAGCAAGGGCAGCATCCTCGGTGACAAAACCAGGATGGAAAAATTAGCGAGTGATAAGCGAGCTTTCATCCGTCCAAGCCCTACCGGAAGTACTTTAGGCGGTGTCAGTTCCAAAACTAGAGAAGCCATGTTGCTGTGCGAAGCAGCAGGTTTCGATGCGATACTGATCGAGACGGTGGGAGTGGGTCAATCCGAAACAGCGGTGAAAAGCATGGTGGATTTTTTCCTGTTACTCATGCTTTCAGGTGCGGGAGACGAACTTCAGGGGATCAAAAAAGGCATAATGGAAATGGCCGACGGGGTAGTCATCCACAAGGCAGACGGCGACAATCTGGCAAAGGCCAAAAGAGCAAAGTCAACGTATAAAAATGCCCTTCATCTTTTTCCTCTAGGAGATAATAAGTGGTCAGCTCCTGTGATAACGGCCTCTTCTTTGACTGGAGAAGGGCTGAATGAGTGCTGGCAAATGATTCATTCCTATCAGGAAAAAATGCAGGAATCTGGTTTTTGGGAGGCAAATCGCTCCGAGCAACGGCTTAATTGGTTGGAAGAAAATATGCAATATTTGTTGGGGAGGTTGTTTCTAGGAAATCCGAAGGTTCAGGAAATGCTAACGCAAAATCGCAGCCTTGTGGCTTCTGGAAAACTCAGTCCTTTGGCGCTTGCACGCGATTTAATGCAGGCTTTTTTCAATCAAAAGAAACTCTAAAATGAAATATCTATTCATACTAACTGCCTTACTTTTCTTTGCCTGTGGGGAAAAAGCTACAGAGTCAACTACTAAACTTAGTTTCAGTAGCAAGTCTTTTTCCTCTAAACGATGCATCGATGAAAGCTGTGCAAAGGTGGAAATTAGCTATCCTATAGCGGAAAATTCTCCAGCAGCTGCTCAGATTAACGATGATATCATGGGGCAGCTACTGGTTTATTTTAATAATGAAGAAGGTTTCAGCAACTTAGATTCTGCCGCAAAGAGTTTTCTTGATTCGTATGAAGAATTCAAAACTGACTTTCCTGAATCACCAGGCGAATGGACTGTGGAGCTCAAAGTTGAAGTAACCTACGAGTCAGACAGCACGCTCAGTGTTCAATTTTCAGAGTTCAACTATGCTGGTGGCGCGCACCCCAATTCCAGTGTTTACTACATGAATTTTGATAAGCAGACCGGAGAATACTTAAGTGTGGATCGGGTGATTTTGGACGAGGGGAAAATGCTGCATTTGGCAGAAACTGCTTTCAGAAAACATCATGAAGTAGAAGAAGGAAAGTCATTGGAGGAAGCAGGCTTCTTTTTACCGGAAACAGGTTTCTTTCTCCCAAATGCAATAGGGTATGAAAATGATAAATTCATTTTAACCTACATTCCTTATGAGATTGGGCCTTATGTATTGGGATATACTGTGTTGGAGTTTGACCTGAAGGACTTAGAGGGAATTGTGAGAGCGGAATAACTATTCACTCCCATTATTTTGAACTCCCTTGGAGTGTCTATTCTACAAAAAGCCGCTAAGAAATTAATCTCAGCGGCCTTTTCACCTAGTTACATCGTAAAAGTTTGTTTTATCAGAGTCTAATTTTCTAATATGATTATCCGCTTTTCTACCAGTAAGGTGGAATAAGCAATGTAGCAAATGTTAAACTTAAGAATTGAGGCCGCTTCGGTCATCGGTCTTCCAACCAGATAAGCAAGGAATATAAGCTGACTGGCATTTATGCGGATAATTATATTTTCTAATCTCTAATAAATCAAAAACCCAGAAGGGCCTCTGCCAACTTCGAAAGTTCTGATGACTGAGCCTGATTCAGAAAGAACAGTTATAGATCCGTTTCCTTGAAAGCCATTGGCATTAGCAACGTAGATTTGATCACGCTCATCGTCATAACCTATTCCGTAGAAACCTGAGCCAGTCATCAGTTCGGTTGCAGTTGCAGTGTTGCCTTCTAGATCAATTCCAACAACAGCATCATTGTAATCAGGCCATCCAGAGCTAGTTAAAATATACATTTCATCATCTCCGTCGAAAGCAATTTTACCACTAGCATTGGCAAGCGGAATAGTATAAGAAGTTCCCAAAGTAAGACTGCTCAAATTCAACGTGTAGAAAATAACCTTATCTGAGTCCACGGCATATACCCAAAGTACACCATCCTCTTCGTGGAATTGTTTTGGTGATGCTTCCAAATCAAGAATGGTAATTACCCTTTCTTGAGTGGCGTCGATGATTTCGATTTTGTCTTCTTCCGAACCAGCTACGATGATGTAGTTATTATAGGAGAACAGATCTTCAGGCTTGTTTGAAACTTCAATTTTCTTCGAAACACCTCCGCCATCTAGGCCATTCACTACAGCAACGTAAGAATCCGGGGTACCATAGCTAGCGTCGTAAGGTCCGTAGTCGCTGATGAAAAGCTTGCTCCCATTCACAGCCAAAGATCTTGGTTGATCCAAATCTGCCGAGACAGCACCTAGGCTTTTGAAATCTGTAGGGTCCACGATTTCTACTTTTCCGGTATTAGCTACCAGGTAAAGTCTTTCTGCCTCTAGAACCATATCTTCCAACAGACCCGCAAAAGGTCTCATGTTTTCTGCTTCGAAAATAGTAGGAAGTAGCTCTTCGGTGTTTGGATTCAAGTGATAGACTTCGCCGTCATTTGTCCCGAAGTTCCCTTCATTCATGATCAAAATGCCGTTGTTGTACTTGCCTAGTGGCTTTTCATCGCCACTGTCAGAGCAGGCAAATGAGACAGAAATCAGGGCTGAAGCCCAAAGAAGTTGGTTTAGTTTCATAATATTAAGGATATGTTAAATTGAAAAGATCTTCCAGGCATAGCTCTCAGATAGAGCACTTGATAGTCGGTGTTGAATACATTGTTGATCTGAAAACTCATTGGCAACCGGAGGTTTCCAAGCTCTAGCTGGTCGTAGCCTAAGCCGAAATTGAAGAGCTGAAAAGAAGGCATCAAGCGAGGATTGTCCGCCGTGACCGAGCGCTCGCCTATATAATACGTGCTCACGAAACTTGACAAACCAGCTTTTTCTACCTGTATTTTTGCGTTGGCTTGATGCCGCGGCGTGTAGGGGAGTTGCTTGCCTACTGATTGGTCATTTTCACCAGTTCCCTTGGTGGTCACAGCTTTGGAGTAGGTGTAGGAGGTTGTCAAGTTCCAATTCCAAGTTCCAATTGTACTTCCCAGGGTTCCTTGGTATTCTATGCCTTGATTATCTACTGTTTTGATGTTCTCTGGAGTCCATACACTACCCTTTGGTAGCCAAATAATCCAGTTGTCAACAGACATCCGGTAGTAAGTCATACTTTGATTCCAGGTGAATTTTCCTGTTCCGCTCCATGCCAAACCAATTTCTCCACTTAGACTTTCTTCAGGTTTGAGCGCTGGATTTCCGCCAGGATTCCAGAATCTATCGTTAAGCGTGGGTACTTTAAAGCCTTTTCCGGCGGATGTTTTGAGTTGAAACGCTTGATTTCCTTTTCTCCAAAAACTCCAATCCATTCCTAAGCCAGGAGTGAAGGGGGCAAATGTGCCAGCATAGATCAACTGACGAAGATTTAGAGAAAAAGACAGGTTGTCGCTGGCGGAGTATTTGGTACTTTGATAAAGTTCTACTCGGGTATCGTCTTCTGTGTAAGTGCTGAGTTCTCCTTTAGCCAAGGTGTATCGAATGCCGGCTTTTGTATTCCACTTTTCTGAAAAAGTCTGATCCCAATCTCCACTGGCAAAATATTGTGTAGTTTGATTTAGACTTTCATTGAAAAGCATTTTGTCCTGAACAAACCCTGTTTTCAGGTTCCAGATGGACTTTTTTCCAAAATAAAAGTAATCCAAAACCGCTCGCACACCCTGATCTTCCTGCTCATCTTGGGTAGTTGACCCCATCACGGGCTGTACTTCCCGGTTAGCTTTATGCCACCAAACGGCCGCTTTCAACTGATTTCGTTCATTTAGATTCCACCCCAGATCCTGTGCCCATCCCATTTGCTCGACCTGTGCATGATCCTCGTTTACTTCAGGAGTTCCTAGCTGTCCCAGGTCTTTGTACGGGAAATTATTCTTTGAAAAATCACGATATATCCGGGTTTTGGTGCTGAAATTCGGAGTAGAAAAACCTCCTGTCACATGTGTGTTGAGCAGACCAAAACTTCCTGCTTGCTGTAAAAGTGCGAGTTCCAGTCCTTTTCCAAAACTAGGTTGAGATGCTAAATGTATGCTACCACCAATGGCCTCATTGCCGAAAAGTGCGCCTGCATTTCCAAACTGCAAACTCACCTGATCGACAGCGGAAATCGGTAGTATGGATAAATCACTTTGGCCAAGAGAAGGACTGTTGATGGGAAGTCCATTCCAGAACACTGCTGTATGTCCGGCTGAAGTACCTCGAAAAGATGGGGAAGCAATCATGCCCGCTCCGTACTGCCTCACGAAAACCGGGGATTGTTCCTGAAGAATATCTGCCAACGACCGGCCTTGAAAATTTTCCAAATCCGCTTTTTGCCAATTGATCACTTTTTGTCCTTGGGCAAAGCGATCCAAAGCTGGCGCATAGATTTCCACCTCGGCTAGCTTGACCGTGTCTTGAACCGGGCTGGAACCCACAAAAGAAATTGCCCACAAAAGCAAAAACATCCCTGATCGAATTAGTTGAAAATTCGATTCGGGCTTGAAGAGAAATGTGAAGAAGGATGCGAAACCGAAAGCAATCGGTCCAGGAACATTCTTCGTAGCCTTTCCTCCGAAAGCACAGAATCAACAGAAATCGGCAGGTCTCCTGGCTCACCTCGATTTGCCGCCTTCTCATCCCAAATTGGTTTTGGAACAATGGCCTTTGTGACAAATCATTTGCGGAAAAATCCGCTCGGTTTACAGTTGCGGGGACAGCTTTGGTTTTACACCAAATTCCCTTTTAATCCCAAGAGCTCGTAGGAGAGATTGGGAACCTATTTCGGCTACAAATCTAGATGCATAAAGCTTAGGAAAAAAATCTGTTTGCGGACAAATTTTGGAAGTGGGGAAATCCCGAGCTTATTTTGGATTTTATTCCTCCAACGAAACTCCGTGAAAAAACTTCGATTTTACTTCCTTATTTCTTCTGTTTCATTAGTGGTATTCGCTTCTTTTTCAAGGTGTAAGGAAAGAAAGGATAAAGAGACTGCGATGCTTGAAAATAGCGCTTTGAGCTATGCTTCCGGCTTCACTATTTCTAAAGGAAATAATTATTGGGAACTGGAAGTGACTCAGGCCTGGACAGGTGCGGATCGAATTTTTAGATATTTAGTCTTGGAAGAAAATGCAGAGAAACCTACCGGAAATTATGATGCAATAATTCAGCTTCCAGTAGAAAATGTGGTCCTCACTTCGACCACGCAAATTCCACATTTGGATATGTTGAATGCTACTGAAAAGTTGATCGGTTTTCCGGATTTGAATTTGATTTCTTCAGAGAAAACTTGGAAGCAAATCGATGCAGGAAAAGTCACCGACTTGGGCGCTGGTCCTTCGGCAAATACTGAAATGGTCATCGATCTGGCTCCGGATTGGATCATGATTTCTACATTGGGAGAGGATTTGAAATATTTGGATCTGCTGGCGCAAGCGGAAATTCCAGCGATAATTAACGGGGAATATGTGGAGCAACATCCCCTTGGAAGGGCTGAATGGATCAAGTTTACGGGGATTCTCTTGGGAAAATATGAGGAAGCGAAAGTTGCTTTTGAAGAGGTTGAAAAAGCCTATCTGGAAGCGGAAAAATTGGGCAGCTCGATAGAAGGTTCACTGCGTCCGTCGGTTCTCAGCGGAGTGCTTTATCAGGATATTTGGTATGCGCCAGGAAGTGAGAGCTGGGGAGCAAAAATCCTCCAAAATGCTGGAGGGAATTATATTTTCTCAGCTCAGAAGGGAACTGGATCTGTTCAGTTGAATTATGAGTTTGTGCTTGAAAATGCACTGGAAGCCGATTTTTGGATAGGTTCTGCAGATTATTCTGATTTGCAAACCATGGGTAATGCAGAGCCGAGGTACAGAGCTTTTGCTGCGTTCAAATCCGGAAATGTTTTTTCCTACACGCAGAAAAAAGGAAGAGCGGGAGGGCTGGAATACTTTGAGTTGGGCTACATGCGACCGGATTTGATTTTGAAAGACCTAATCAAAATCCTTCATCCAGACTTACTTCCGGACTATGAGTTGTATTTTTATCAACGACTCAATGAAAGCAACTAGGCCGGTAATTTTACTTTTTGCAGCTCTGACCCTATTGGTTTTGAGCTTTCTGCTCAATGTCAGCTTGGGTTCTGTGTCTATATCTCCAGGTGAAATTGTAGAAGGAATATTCACAGGTGACTGGACGAAAGCATCCCGGGAACAGATTATTTTGAATTACAGAATTCCAAAGGCATTAGTCGCTATTATGGCTGGTATAGGGCTGAGCATCAGCGGTCTTCAGATGCAGACTTTTTTCAGAAATCCCCTTGCTGGACCGTTCGTGTTGGGGATTAGTTCAGGTGCAGGATTAGGAGTTGCCATCTTGATGTTGGCTGGATCGGCGTTTGGCTTGGTTGCATTTGGCGGAGTTATGAGTCCTTGGGCGATTGCGGTCGCTGGGACCTTAGGCGCAGGCTTGGTCTTGGTCACGGTGAGTTTAGTGGCTTGGAAAGTTCGTGATAGCATGACCCTTTTAATCGTTGGTTTGATGTTCGGATCGGCTGTTTCGGCGGTGATTTCGGTATTGTCCTATTTTTCTGGGGCAGAGGCACTGAAGCTTTTCACTATTTGGTCTATGGGTAGTTTGGGAGGCCTGGTTTGGGAGCAAGTTTGGGTGCTGATCTTTGTTATTGCGCTTGGGATTATTCCGGTGATTGCCTCTGTCAAATCCTATAATGGGATGCTTTTAGGAGAGAGCTACGCAAAAAGTATGGGGATAAATCCTGATCGTTTGCGCTGGCTGATGATCTTGAGTACTGGATTATTGGCAGGTTGTATTACGGCTTTTTGTGGACCAATTGCGTTCGTTGGGATAGCGGTTCCGCATGTCGCCCGGATAGTTTGGCGCACATCGGATCATCGGGTGTTATTTCCGGCTACGGCTATTTTGGGAGGGATTTTACTACTGCTTTGTGATGTGGTCGCGCAGTTGCCTGGCTCATCTCAGACTTTACCCATCAATGCGGTAACATCCTTGGTAGGTGCTCCGATTGTGATCAGTCTGGTTTTGAAAAAGAACTTTAGCAAAGAATTCTAAATGATGGATAAAGCGACGGTAATTGGAAAGAATCTGACGGTGGGCTATACCAAGCGAAAGCAAAAAAAGGAGATTCTTCGTGACCTAAGTTTTGCGCTTAACTCTGGCGAAATGACCTGCCTTTTGGGGCCAAATGGTGTGGGGAAATCTACGCTGGTCAAGGCGATTTTAGGACAAATAAAACCCTGGTCGGGCTCAGTTTTTTTGAATGGGAAAGAGATAGCCTCTTATACTAATGAAGATTTGTCGAAGGAACTTTCGGTGGTGTTGACCGAGCCTTTTTTGCCGGGAAATATGACTGTAGGCCAATTGGTTGCGATGGGAAGAATTCCGCATACGAGTTGGACAGGGAAATTGTCTGAAGCTGATTTGAAGGCAGTTGAAAAAGCTTTGGTAGCCACCAAAATCACTTATCTGAAAGACGAGCGACTGGCTGAAATCTCCGATGGGCAGCGACAAAAAGCGATGATCGCGCGGGCGCTGGCGCAGGACGGAAAAGTGATGGTACTAGATGAACCGACAGCTCATCTGGACTTGGTAAATCGTTTTGAGATTATGCGTTTACTCCATGAAATTTCTAGAAGTCAGCAAAAGGCCATTTTAGTCGTGACCCATGATCTGGAAATAGCACTCGAGACGGCTGATAGGTTTTGGTTGCTGAATTGCGGATCGCCGTTGATTTCTGGTCTGCCAGAGGATCTGGTGATTTCTGGTTCCATAAATCAATTATTGCCAGGAAAGCAGTTTCATTTCAGCGTGGATCGAGGAAGAATTGAGTCTGTGGAATCGGACGTGAAATTTGATTTTTCCGGGCCAGTCGAATTAGTTCAGTGGGTGAGAAATGCTTTGCTAAAAGCTGGAGTTAAGAATCTAAAATCGACCATTGAGGTTTGTGGGAACCCTTTATTGATGAAGTATGAAGGTCAGAATTTTGAGAGTGTTGGTGAGTTAGTGGAGGGTTTGAAAAGGAGAGAAGTCCACCTTTGATATTTATTTTAGAAATCAAGCGCTTAATTTTTTTACCGGTTTAGCGCCACATTTTATTCTCTTGTATGGTTTCGGTTCTTCAAAGACTTCGGTATCCAGTTTTAAAGAGCGTGTTTTCATGATTAGGAAGTATATACAATAGAAATATATATTTTCTTATAAGTCCAGGAAAAATGATACAGACTTGATTCATATTTTTCTTGGCCTAGTAAGCTTAATCTTCAATGTTTTTCTAATTTGAGCTCAAATTTGTCCTCACAAACTTTATGAGAATTTATGTTATTTGAATTGATCCGGCTGGAATTCTTGAAAAGCTTCCGCTCCACATCTTTTGCTAAGAGTGTGATGGTGGCGATTTTCTTGGGTTTCTTGGCTCTGATGCTTTTGAGCTACTTATTCATGGCAGGCCTTTTTCTAAATAGGATTTTAGCAGAATTAGTAGAGGGGCAGGGCACGACTGTGACCTTGAACTCCGGGCTGATTTTCTTCTTTTTGGTGGAGTTTATGTACCGGTATTTTCTTCAAAAACTCCCTGTAATCGAGTTGGAAAGTCTTTTGCATTTGCCGATTTCTAAGAAAAGAATTATAAATATCCTGCTTGGAAGATCTTTCTTTTCAGCCCTGAGTGTAGTTGCATTGATCTTGTTTACTCCCTTTGCGTTCACGGAGATCGCTGTTCAATACGGTGTTGCCGGGGCGATATCCTGGCTTGGGGCAGTGGTTTTTATCAGTTGGACTTTGCATTGGTTTATGCTTTGGTTCAAGCAGCGATTCGAAGATAGCCTGATCGGAGTGGTGATCGTTTTTGCAGTTCTGGTCTTAGGCGGAGGCTCCACTTACCTGGGTTGGTTTAATTTGGGTGAATTGGTAGCTCCATTTTTCACTTTTGCCATGAGTAGTTTTATTCCCATGGCAGTTGGTTCTATCACCTGTGTTGTGGGCTATTATTTGGCATTTTCTTATTATTTGAACAATGCCTATTTAGAGGATTTGGCTTCAGAAGAAGAGGTTCGATTTGTAAACCAAAGCGTAGGGTTTTTCTCCAGATTCGGCATGGCAGGGGAATTGGCAAATTTGGAATGGAAACTGATCATCCGCCACAAAAAGAGTAGAACTTTCTTGATGCTGAGTGCTATTTTCTTGTTGTATGGGACGTTTTTCTATGATAATCCAGCCTACCAAGAGGGCCCGATGCGGCACATGTTTATTTTCGTAGGGGTATTCATCACGGGTGTTTTCATGATACAGTATGGACAGTTGTTCTTAAGTTGGAATTCAGGCTATTTCGATTTTTTCCTAGGTAGAAAAGATGGAATAGAGAACCTGATCAAAGGAAAATACCTACTGCTTTTATCCATCTCCTTTCTATGCTTTATGCTTTCTATTCCTTATTTATATTTTGGATGGAAATTCTTGCTGATTCATTTTGCAACTTTCTTATTCAATGCCGGTATTATGATCCACATGATTATTTATCTGGCACTTTGGAAGCCTAAGCCAATGGATCTCAATAAAGGTGCAATGTTCAATTACGAAGGAGTGGGAGCCGCTCAGTTTCTTATGATAATCCCGATGATGATCGCGCCCTATGTGATCTATTTGCCTTTTGCGCTTTTGTTCAATATGTATGCAGGACTGGCTGCCATGGGCACTTTAGGCGTGGTGGGGATCTTGTTCTTCAAGCCACTTTCTAACATTAATATAAATCGGGTATTGAAACACCGTTACGAAATTTCATCTTCATTCCGTCAAGAGTTATGATCAAAGTCACCGAACTAAAAAAACAATATAAAGAAGCTGTTGTACTCGATGTTGCGCTTTTGGAAATCCCCAAATCTGAATGCTTTGGATTGGTAGGGAATAATGGCGCAGGGAAAACGACCTTGTTTAGGATTATGCTCGATCTGGTGAGAGCTACGCATGGCAATGTGGAAATCGACGGAAAAGATGTAAGCAAATCAGACGATTGGAAGCGAATCACGGGTGCTTATCTGGACGAACACATGTTACTTTCCTATTTGACAGCGGATGAGTATTTTCAGACTTTGAGGAAAATCTACGGCCTTTCGGAAGCTGATCTTCAACTTCATTTAAGCAAGTTTACGGAGTTTTTCAATGATGAGATTGTAGGCAAAAAGAAGTACATCCGCGATCTGTCAAAGGGTAATTTGAAGAAAGTAGGTATCGCTGCTGCACTGATGGGAAGTCCAGAGGTGGTATTTTTGGATGAGCCTTTTGAAAATTTGGACCCCAGTTCTCAGATTCGATTGAAGAAATTGATCCTATTGGAAAAGGAAACTTCTCAGGTTACTTTCCTGATTTCTAGCCATGACCTGAACCATGTCACAGAGATTTGCGATCGCATCGTGTTATTGGAAAAAGGAAAAATCATCAATGATATGAGCGACAAGTCGGCTATGCTTTCTGAGCTGGATGCTTATTTCACAGGATAACACTTGATTACAAGTTCGTTTTTTTATAGGAAATGAACATGTAGATTGAAAACTCACATTATCTGGACATATAGTGGCTATATGACCATTTCTTTTATTAACATGAATATGTTCTATGATAATCCGCTTTTCTACCAATAAGGTGGAATAGGTAATGTAGCAAATGTTAAGCTGAAGAATTGAGGCCGCTTCGGTCTTCGGTATTCCAATCAGATAAGCAAGCAATATAAGGTGACTGGCATTATTGCGGATAATCATACTATGTTTTTTCCATGTTCATATTTTCCATAGGAAGCGAAGAGTTCTACAGCCATCGAGAATAATTTCACCACAGAGGACGAGTGGTACAAAGCCTGGATTCTCTATATGCTGAAGGCTGTGGAGAAAACGGCTATTCTCACCGAGAATTTGATCCGGGAGATCATCGTGCAGATGGAAGCTACACTAGCTCATGGCAAATCAAAAATCAAATGGTATTCGAAAGAAGTCAGCGAGCTGATTTTTTCCCAACCTTATCTTGATCCCAAAATCTTGGTTGAACTCATAGGCGTGAGCTCCAGAACGACGCTGACCAAGTATTTCTCAGAACTAAGCGAAGCAAAACTCCTTTTTCAGAAAAAAGATGGCAAGGAAATTTACTACATCAATGAGGAGAGAGCAAGGATTTTAGGGGATTAAAAAAGTCCCTCCGAACATTCAGAGGGACTTTCGAAAGTGCTATCCAAGCCAGCGGATGGACAGCGGTTCAACCGTTAATCAACCAATTTTATTTCCAGCCGCCACCTAGAGCCTGGTAGATAGTTACGGTGGCATTCATTTGTTTCATCTTGGTTTCTATCAATTCGAACTTGGATTCAAGCGCATCTCTTTGGGTTAATAAAACTTCCATATAATCAGCTCGTGCCGAGTTGAAGAGCTCATTGGATATAGCTACTGACTGATTGAGTGCATCTACTTCCTGAGACTTCAAATCATAGGTTTGCTCTAAGTTTTTGATGTTAGAAAGCTGATTAGCTACTTCTATGTAGGCATTCAGAATGGTTTGCTCATAGTCATAGATTGCTTGGATTTGCTTAGCATTCGCGGTCAAATACCTCGCTTTTATTGCATTTCTATTGATCAATGGTGCAACCAGTTCACCTGTCAGAGAATAGATCAGGGATTCTGGGGAAGTGAAGATGTAGCTGGGATTGAATGCATTGAAGCCCAAGCCTGCTGTGATCTCCAAAGTAGGATAGAAGTCAGCTTTGGCTACTTGGATATCTATCTTTGATGCAGCCAGCTCTAACTCAGCTTGTCTGATGTCTGGTCTATTTTCCAAAAGCTGAGAAGGAATTCCTTCATAGATCGTGTGAGGAATCATGTCAGCAAATGCCTCAGAGTTGCGCTCTACTTTCTGAGGAAATCTACCTACCAGGAAGTTGATTCGGTTTTCTACTTCTATGATATCCTGTTGGATTCCATATTGAAGACTTTTGGTGTTCAGTACCTGAGCCTGAAATCTACGGACGGCCAGTTCAGTGACTCTTGCTGCATCCTTTTGATATTTTACTATCTCAAATGCATTGTTTTGAATCTCAATGTTTTGCTGAACGATAGCAAGTTCATTATCCAGCGCCAGCAATTCAAAGTAAGAGTTGGCAATCTCAGAAATCAGATTGGTGACCATGAAGTTTTTGCCTTCCACACTTGCCAGATACCTGGTCAATGCTGATTTTTTAGCATTTCTTAGTTTGTGCCAGATATCGATTTCCCAAGTGGCGTAAGCTCCCAGCATGTAATCTTGCAAGGGATCAGGCATTTCTTTGCCAGGTTTGATATCTGTGTTGGCATCGTTTGCGCCTTGACTGGTGTATCGACCTACTTTGTCCACACCTGCGGCAGCACCGATATTCACTGAAGGTAAGATTTCGCCTTTACGAACTCTCACTTCGTTTTGGGCGATCTGAATTTCCTGCAAAGTGATATTCAACTCCTGATTGTTGCTCAGCGCTGTGTCTATCAAAGCTATCAGGTTTGGATCAGTGAAATACTCCCTCCATGTAAGCTCTTTAGCCGTATTTGTGCTGTCTTGATTGCTATTTTCATAGCGCTCAGGTGTCGTGTTGTTGACGTCTTTTTGTATGAGCTCTGGAGTTTTGCAAGCAGACACTGCCAGTGCTAAGGCCGCTGCGCTCAGACCTATAGTTGCGATTTTTTTAAGCATGTGAATGTTGTTTTTGCTCGGATAGAGGCGTCTCATCTTGATTTTTGATCAATTGGCGGCCATCAGCCAACCTTGCGAAAATGTAGTACAAACCTGGGACTATGATCACCCCGAAGATGGTTCCGAATAGCATCCCACCAAGTGCTGAGGCACCGATGGTATGGTTGCCTATAGCTCCTGCTCCCGAAGCAACGATCAATGGAATCAAGCCTGCGATAAAGGCAAAAGAGGTCATCAGGATTGGGCGGAAACGAACTCGCGCTCCTTCTATCGCGGCTTCCAGGATTGAGAATCCTTCCTGTCGCTTTTGCACGGCAAATTCCACAATCAGCACGGCATTTTTTCCCAACAAGCCCACCAGCATGATCAAGCCAATCTGCGCGTAGATGTCATTGTCCAATCCCATTAATTTTAGTAAGAAAAAGGAACCGAATACCCCTGCCGGGAGAGAGAATACAACCGCAAGCGGGATAATAAAGCTTTCATACTGAGCTGCAAGTACGAAGTAAACAAACACCAATACGATCAAGAATACGTAAAGCGCCTCATTTCCTCTGTTCGACTCATCGTAAGAAAGGCCTTCCCATGCGATGTCGTATCCTTTCGGTAAGGTCTGCTCCGATACTTCCCGAATCGCCTGAATGGCATCAGCAGTAGTGTATCCAGGAGCAGGAAGCCCTCGGATGGATGCTGAATTATACATGTTATAGCGGGTGACTTCGTTAGGTCCCTGAGTTTTCTTCATCGTCATGAATGCAGAATAGGGGACCATTTCTCCAGCTTCATTTTTTACAAATAAATCTAGTACGTCTGACGGAAGCCTTCTGAATGCAGGATCAGACTGCACATATACTTTGAAAAATCTCCCAAATCGTATAAACCCTTGCTCGTAAGTACTACCGATGAGAATGTTTAGATTTTCCATGGCATCTCCGATAGAAACACCTTTTTGCATTGCCTTGTCATTGTCAATCTCCAATTCATACTGAGGATAATTGGCAGCAAAGAAGGTAAATAAGCCACTAAGCTCTTTGCGTGCACCAAGGTCATCCATGAATTTCTTATTGATCTTGTCAAAATCCTGGTAATCAGTAGTGGTAGTTTTGTCTAACAGACGTAGTGAGAAACCACCTGATGAGCCAAAACCCGGAATTGCCGGAGGTTCGAAGAATTCTACGACAGCACCAAGCCCTTTTGATTCATGCTCAAGCTCTTCCATGATTTCCTTCACGGAATGCTTTCGCTCGCCCCATGGCTTCAAATTGATCAAACAGGTACCGGCATTAGAGCCTCGGCCTTCAGTCATGATCTCATATCCTGCCAGAGATGAAACTGATTCTACTCCGTCTATTTCCTCACAGATTTTTTGAAGTTTCTGAGAAACTTGATTGGTGCGCTCTAGTGTAGATCCTGGAGGCGTTTGGATGATTGCATAGATAGTTCCCTGATCTTCACTTGGGATAAATCCGGATGGAAGTATTTGGTTTTCAAAAACAATACCTGCTCCGAATAGTAAAAGAATCACCCAAGTCAACCATCGTCTGCTCACCATAGTACGAAGTAAGCTGACGTATTTGCCGGTTAACTTCTCAAACCCACTGTTGAATCCATCCAATGCTTTGGAAAGGATATTCTTTTTCTTCTCCTTTCCATGGTGATTTTTCAACAGCATAGCGCAAAGTACTGGAGTTAGCGTCAAGGCAATGATCGCTGAAATCACAATGGAACTAGCCATGGTAATGGAGAACTGACGATAGAAAGTACCCACAGGTCCACTCATAAAGGAGATTGGTAAGAATACCGAAACCATGACTGCCGTGATGGCGATGATCGCACCGGAGATTTCACCCAATACTCTTTTTACCGCTTGATACGGAGTCAGATGAGGCATTTCTTCCATCTTGGCGTGGACCGCTTCCACCACCACAATGGCATCATCGACCACAATTCCAATAGCAAGTACTAGGGCGAAAAGGGTGATGATGTTGATCGAAAGCCCAAAAATCTGGAGGACAAAGAATGCTCCGATCAGTGATACTGGTACGGCTATGATCGGAATCAAGGTCGATCGCCAGTCACCCAAGAATACAAAGACAACCAGCGCAACTAGGATAAAGGCATCCCGCAACGTATGAATTACTTGCTCCGTGGAGGCGTCCAGGAATCTGGAAACGTCATAACTGATGCTGTAATCCATTCCGGGAGGAAAGGACTGCTTCATAATCTCTAGCTCAGCTTTCACCTCTTCGATTACCTCACTCGCGTTACTTCCATAGTTCTGCTTTAAGACTATTGCCGCTGAGGGTTTGCCATCCAGATTGGAGTAGATATCAAAAAATTCACTGCCCAGTTCCGTTTTGGCAATATCTTTTAAGTGTATGCTTTCGCCGTCTGAATTTGCTCGAATGACGATATTGTCATACTCTTCCGCCTTACTGAAACGCCCTTTGTATGTTAACACATACTCTAAAGATTGCGCCTCTATACCGGAACTTTGGCCTATCCGTCCAGGTCGGCCTACGATACTTTGCTCTTGCATCGCTTCCATCACCTCATCTACTGAGATGTTGTAAGCCCGCATACGGTCAGGATTTAGCCATACCCGCATCGCATACGTTCGGCTACCTAATATTTGTGATCTTGCTACTCCTTTGATCCGGTTGATTTCAGGGATCATATTCACGTTAGCGTAGTTATACAGGAATTTTTCATCCATGCTTTCGCTCGTTGAATACAGGTTCACATACATCAACATACTAGGTTGGATAGGAGTGATTACCACACCTTCGCGCTGAACTAGCTCTGGCAAAAGAGGCATCACTTGATCCACTCTTGTCTTCACTCGGATAACAGCCTGATTGGGATCGGTTCCCGGTTCGAAGATGATGTTAATGGTAGCTTCTCCAGCACTGGTAGCATCTGTCGCCATGTATCTCATATCCTGGACACCGTTGATGGCATTTTCCAGGGTGATCAGCGTGGACTTCACCAATACATCAGCACTTGAGCCTGGGTAGGCTATGAAAATACTTACCGTAGTAGGTGCAATAGGCGGAAACTGCGATATGGGCAGTTGATTGATAGACAGAGATCCTACAAATACAATGATGATAGAGATCACAATCGCAAGGACTGGTCTTTTTATGAATGTGCTAAACATTAGTTGTTCTGTTTTTAGGGGAGAAAAAACTATTCAGCATAGAGGCCTAACTGGGACAAGGCAGTTTTTGGCTGCACGAAGTCAAAGTGTATTTCGTCATTTTCTCTTACCAGGCGAAGCCCCTCTAGGAGGATTTTATCGGTGGTTTCTAAGCCTGCTGCGACCACATAAATGTGTGGGATTTCAGCAGCGATGCTTATTTCTCTTGAGCGTACTCTGTTCTCTGAATCCACTACAAAGACATATTTCTTATCTAAAACTTCAAATGTGGCTTTCTGAGGAATCAGCAGCGCATTTTTTAATGGAATTCGCATTTCGATGTTGCCAGTTTCCCCATGTCTCAGAAGTCCTTCAGGATTTGGAAATGTGGCTCTGAACGCAATGTTTCCAGTTTCATTGTTGAAATCTGCCTCGATCGTTTCTACTATACCCTGATGTGCGAAGTATTTGTTGTTTGCCATTAATAGATGGACTATTACATCCTCATCGCTCTTAACTTCAGATTTATATTCTAAATATTCTGCTTCAGGGACGTTGTAGTACACCCACATTTTACTGTTGTCAGAAAACTCAGATAGTAGCTCTCCTTCTTCCAGCAAACTCCCTTCTCTAACTCTGAACCGACCGATGATTCCGTCAAATGGAGCTCTGATTTCGGTGAACTGTAAGTGAACTTCTGCTAGAGCAAGTTCTGCCTGAGCTTTGGACAATTTTGCTTTTGCCATGGCCAGTTCGTTCGGCGCTACGATATTTCTATCTGCCAGTGTTTTCGTGTTTTGGTATTCGATCTCGGCAAATTCAACTTCTGCCTTTGCGCTTTGCTGCTCTGCTTCGTACAGCTTAGGCATGATCTTGAACATGAGCTGGCCTTTTTTCACTAATTGGCCTTCATCCACATAGATCTTTTGTAAGTAGCCTCTTTCCTGAGCGCGAAGCTCAATGTGTTGAATAGAATTAATTTGAGACACATAATCTTTGGTGATCAAGGTGTCCATCGTTAGCGGGCTAGTTACCTGAAAGGTAGTTTCAGCCTCCTGATGCTCTTCCTCATGGGAGCTGCAGCTGGATATCCACAGTGAGGCGCACAGGCCTAAGAGCATGAAAATTTGATTTTTCATTTGATTTTTCATTTGTTTTTAGATGGCCTACCCAACGGTTTGGGGCGGGCTTTGCAATCTCGAGGGAGTTTTTAAATCCCAAATTTTGAAGGTTGAGTCAATCTGGATTTCATTGGTTGATTAGTAAATCGAGAAAGATCCTGGTGATTTTGGGTGTTTGTGTAGTCGTAAATACACGGGTTCTTCTGGACGCCAATAGCCGATAACTATGGAAGCAGAAGGATAATTAAGAAAAAGGGAGAGTTGTAGGCAAAAAGGATTTTCGCCTTGAAAAAGTATATTAAATTATAAATACCTGTAAGACTACGTGCTTACGGAGTTCACTGGTATTGGGTACAAACTTGCTGAAATGCAAGTCGTGAGATAAATCCAGAAAAAGAAAGCCAAAAACTCGAGTGAAGAAATAAGAAGCCTCAAGCTGAGTGCTTTTTAAGAACTTATGATCTGTGGAAAACTCATCGTCTTCCTCTTCGACCTTAGAATTATTGACGGTGAATATGTCCTTGCCTTTCGCTTTGGAAGTAGAAAAGGTGAGTGGATGCTGTTTTGTATTATTTGTGCCGACAACAGACTCGAATGAGCCACCAAGATTGTCTATAGCGGCGTCATTAGCGACGTTAGCGTAGATTGCGCTGTAGCCACTCGATAAGAGTATGCTTAGTGCTAAAAGAAATCTAACTAAATACTTTGCCATTTCGACGCAAACTTATAGAAGCTATTTATGATATTCAAACATATTTCATTAATTATCTTTTGGGTTGCACAAAAAAGTAAGGAGTAATTTTTTACGTAAGATCCTTCCGGTAAGAATGTCTGCTACATTGAACTTATTGAAAAAAAAATTGCTGACAGACCTCTCAGGAAATAGAAAAGCTTTCCCCTAGCTAGAAATTAAAACTAGCGTTTACTTTTATTGGTTGACTATCGTGAAATTCTGCTTTTACTTTTCAATCCAAAAAATGATGTCTTGATCCTTTCCTTTCTTAAAATGAAAAAACCTCTCGGTTACGGAGAGGTTTGAACATTGATTTTTAGCGAATTCAGTTTTAGGAGATCTGCAAAACCGCTTCATCGATTTGCACATCTCCAGCCAGAATTTCGAAATGGGAATTATGTGCCACCTCATGAGCAAGCACATGCACAAGTGTTTTGGCGACATCTTCCCGTGAAATTTTGCCTGACTCGTCAAAAGATTGCTCTGCTTTGATTTTTCCCTGCCCTTTGTCATCTGTCAATCCGCCTGGTCTTACTATCGTGTATTCCAAGCCACTTGCTTTCAAATACTCATCAGCATTATGCTTGGCTTTGAGGTATTTATACAAGTCAGAATCTTCATCAGGATTTTCCGCGCCCATGGAGCTGAGCATCACATATTTTTTGAGATGGTACTTTTTCGCCAAATCCACACTTTTCTTGGCTCCTTCCTGATCTACGGCTATTGTTTTTTCATCGCTACTGGATCCACCAGCACCAGCGGCGAAGATTACTTTGTCGATATTTTCGAAGGCATGCTCGAAGTCTTCCTCTAAATCGCCGAGCACAATTCGTATATTTTTCTCTTCGAATTGTTTTTTTTGAGACTCTTTGCGGACCATCGCCACAGGCCTGTAGCCTGGAGAATCTGCCAATATATCGCAAATCAATTGACCTGTAGAGCCGTTTGCGCCTATCACTAGAATGTTCTGAATATCTTGTTTCATGATTTTTTGAGTTTAATTATGCTTCAAAAAAATCAATAAGCTTGCCACGCACTTGGCATCTATCCAAACGCGCACCGGAATTACTTCTCTTGTTCAAGCTTTTTTGGAGAAAAAAACCGACAGCTTGGTCACTTCTTTATTCAGGAAACCATTAAATCTTGTCTTTACTTGCTTAACAAATAAATGAAGCGAAGAGGAATTTCCGGACTGTTCTTTTTTAGTTGGAACTTTGAGCAAGTCTTGACACCATTATCCCTGATTGAGTTTTGTTCGCAGCCAAATAATCGCTGAGCGGTTTTTCGGAGATTTCTACCACCATGTTTTTTGAGGAGGCATGCATCAGATGAATCCTTCCATTTTTCTCAAAAGCAAACCCTACATGCACCATGTCGAGATTGGGTAGGGATGTCGTGATCGCTATGATGTCACCCGTTTGGATGGATTTTTCCAATTTAGAGATGTTGTCTTTTGGGATGAGAAAATACTTGCGAGTCGCAATGACGGCTTCAGTTTCCTTAATTGCAGCTACATTAGTAGGATCAGCGAGCTGTGGGTAAAACTTTGGGTTTTCCGACATAAAAGTCGGGGCATTAGGATAAGGAATTCCACCTATTTCCTCGGTGATGTCTTTGAAAAGCCCTTTTTCACCATTTGCATACATCCAATCTGAGAAGTAATGCAGGCGAGATGGATAGCCGGTATTTTGACCATTTCGATAGCGAATCAGTTCCAACTCCCGCTCAAAGGCCTCTGGGGTGGATTCACATTTTTCCGCTAATTGCACCAGAGCAATCACACTTTCCAAATAGGTGGTACAATCCACACCAATCAAATCGATCACCAGCTGCTCCTCTCCCGGGAGTTCTAGCGTTTTGGCTACATACGGGGTACCGATGAACCACTGTCCAATCGCCGCCACTAGTTCACCACTAGACTTGCCATCTGCTTCGAGTTCAGCCACTTTGCTCAGATTTTGCGCTAGCTTTAGTTGGTTTTCAGGGGTGCAAACCGTTTGGGCTTGGGTGGAAAAGGAAAGGAGTAGGAAAGAGAGCAGGAGGAGTTTCAAGGTGAGTGAGGTTTTGTAAACGGTTGTAAAATAAAATGAATCTCAGTCTTATTCAACCATCCTATGTGCTACCAGATAATTTCCTTTCCTTTTTCCCTCCGCCCTCACAAAGCCATGATCTTTCTAGTGACGGTTCTAATTGGTCGGATATAAATGCTAAGAGCAAAGCTTCTCCATTTTTAGAAATCTTCATTTAAAAAAATGAAGAACTAAGCCCTTGTTGTTGAATTCTGATTCAATCCAATTGATAGAAATTGTCTCTTCGATTTGAATCGGGTCGGGTGCCCCAGGGATCCAGGCCGATCCATTGGGGCTTGACCTTGGAGATGAGAGTAAATTCCCCACTGCCTTGATGTATAGCGATTTTTTGGTTTGAAAGGATTTCAGATTCGGTACTGATATCTTCCGGATGAGCAGCTAACAGCGCTAGTGTAAATGGCTCATCCATAGCTATTTCCTGCACCGAGCCATCAACTAATGTTGCCAGCTTTTTGGCTGAATAGGCAACTTTCAGTTCGTACTCACCATTGCTTAATAGTTTCGTATTTACTTCGTGAATTTTGATGTCGTAGTGAATCACTTTTTCAAACCAATCTTGAATTAGGGCCTTTTCTGCTGGGCTGCTTAGCGCGTTTAATTCGCTCAGAAAATCGCTGATCTTTGCTGCGGGTTTGGGGTTAGTTCTATTGGCAGCGACTATTTTTCGAATTACAGAATTGACTTTTTCCGCTCCGATCAATTCCTGAGTAGCCAGCAAACTGATTAGACTTTTTCCGTAGGATAAATAATTTTGGCTTTCCAGTTTGGACAGTGGTGGCTCTTTTTCTGAAGCGAAGGCTCTACCCGAAAAGTACGTTCGGTTGGCATTGTCGGTTAGGTGCCAAATCGCTTGTTTTCCTAGTTCTTTTTCCATCACCATCGCCTCGGCATATTTGGCAAAACCTTCTACGAACAGAGATGCGCCTGGTAGATTTCTTGGAGCTAGAAGATGCCCAAACCACTGGTGGGCCACCTCGTGAATCACCCGCTTGCGTTGCAAATCAAATTGATTTTTGGGTTCTGGCTTCACCAGGAAATAATTGTCCTCAACCATGCTGATCACGCCCGGATGAGCAAAGCCTCCAAAACCCCAGTAGGATGGCACTTCTACGATTTTCAGATGTGTATCCGGGTATTCACCAAAAGTTTCAGAGAGTATTTCCAAACTGGTCTTCATGGTGGACAACGTCACATTTGAAGCCATCTGGTGGCTGGGAATCGAATAGACTTCTAACAAAACATTTTCTGATTGTAAACTTTCTTTGTGAAAATTACCCGAGAAAAAAGCGAAGGCAGGCATGATCTGATGCGTACTTTTAAACTTGAAAATGTTTCTGTCTCTTGTTGTTTTTTGATCCATCAAATCTCCCGAGGTGAGTGCGGTTTGACCTAAATCCGTGCTGATTTCTGCTTCAAAATCAACTTTCACTAGATTCATTTCTATACCATCAGCATGCTCTTGAGGTCCAAATTTCTCAGGTTTGAGCGGTAAACCTCGCTTTCTTCTCTCCTGATTATCGCTGATTTCCCGGCCTTCAGAAAACCCAAAGTACGGAGCAAAATCCCTGAAATTGAGGTAGGTGCCATCTCGGATGATCGCTGGATCTGAAGTAAAGATGTTTTTTTGGGATTGTACCTCAAATGAGAATTCCAGCTCTTCATCGACTTCTATCGGTTTTTCAAACTCAACTATATAAACGCCTTGAGCTTCGTCTTTGGAGATTTCCCTGGCGTATTGCAGGCTTATACTCTTCAATTCTTCTTTTTCGGTTAGTAGGATTTTGCTGATAATTTTATCACTCGTATTCTTTAGTTTGCCTTGAATTGTGGCGGCAAAAGTCCCTTGCGATGGATAAAGATCTACTTTGAGATATAGGGAGGAATAGCTCAAAAGTGCGGTTGTCTCATAGGGTTTGTAGTTAAGTTCATACTGCTCTTTTTTGCTTAGCATTTCGGCTTGACTTTGATACTTTTCTACATAATTGATCTGATAGAAGCTAAAGCCAGCTAAAGTAAGAAATGCCGTCAAGCCGAGGATTCCAGCGTTTTTGTATTTATTCCAAGAGGATTTCTCGGAAATTCTAGCGAGTGATCCCTGCCAGTTATTGATTGAAAATAGGACCGAACTGCCGATCAGGAAGATCCAAAGCAGGGCTAAAACCCAGAATCCACTAGAATTCATTTCCCATCCTGCCTGCTCACTGTAGATCAAAGCCGGGAGATCTCCGATTTTGAAAAGTGGATGATTCAGTCCCAATGCCGTACCTAATGGGCCGGAGAAAAGGGCGAAACTAAGACCTGAGATTCCCATGCCGAGGTAGTTGCTTTTGCAGAAATTCTGAATGAGTAGAAATAGTGTAGCGTAGAAGGCAAGTGAAATTCCAGGATATACAAAAAGGCTGAAAAGTGCCAAGCTATCCGTGCTGAGGTATCCTTGGGACAAGTGAAATATTAACGTTAGTAATACGGTGACCTCGATAATCAGCAGGATTAGGATCAAGAGGGAAATAAGTTTGGACAGGAAAAAATACCGGTTTGGTGTAGGGGTAGCGCCAAGGATTTCATGGAATTTCGATGCCCTTGCTCTCCAGACTAATTCCCCCGAGAAAAATATCAGCAAGAGAATTCCAAATAAATACAAGGGCTGCTGAATCTGCTCCAAGAGCAGTTGACTGGCTGGGAAATAGCGTTCATTGTATGCGCCTCCCGCCGAGATTTTGGAGTAAATCTCAGTGATGGCCAGGATGAGCCATGTTCCCATGATCCCCCAAAAAGCTATGCTTTTAAGAATAAGTCGAAGATCCTGACGGATAAGTGTTTCCAAAATTGGCCTATATCTTTTGGTGCAAATAGCAGGTGCTTCTGGTGCGTGGATAATACTAGTTGCTACTTTGGTTCGGTCTTCTTGTGATTCCGATTTTGCTTTTCTTTTTGCGCTATGCTCAGATCTGAACGAAAATTTGGCATAACTGAAAGCGAGCAAAAGTCCACTGATTCCTATCCACAGAACTCGATTCCAGCCCAGAAGGCCAAGGAAGGAAATTGATTCTTGATTTTTCTGAAAAGGAGTCCACAGGTTGGTTTGCTCAAAAAAGGCTGAAAGCCCAAATGGATCTGCCAAAGCTGCTGCAAATAGGTTTTCGCTGGCGACGGGACTCGCATTAGCCAGAAGAGGCGAGTTCAAAAATATGGCTGAGATAAAGTACAGCGCATAGATTAAAACGGCCATGGCATAGGTTGCCAAGGAGTTTTTGGTAAGCAGACATACGGAAAACAGCAACACTGTGCAGAAGGTGACTGATGGAATCAAAAATATCCAAGCTACGGAAATGCTGTCTTGTAGATTGAAGCTAGCAATTCGGCTTGGGTCTAGGTCTGAGAAGCCGACGCCCAAATAAAATCCTGGAACTGCTAGGAGCAAAACCAGAATTCCTACGAGCCATGCGCCGAGGAATCGACTGAAAAAGAACCCGTTTTTGGACAGCTGAGTCGTATATATAAGTGCTTCCATGCTATACGTCTTGTCTCTCTGGACTGCCGTGACGACAAAAAACATGATGGAAAAAACAGCTCCAAGACTGATCAAGCCCATTTTGAAAAATAACTCATAGGCAGAATTGTAATTTACGCCAGCAGGAGTAGCTCCCTGGCTGCCCATCAAGTATGCAAAACCAAAATAGATCAGCGCAAAAATGTGAACGGCTTTGGTTTTCAGTTGGTAGCTGAGCTCAAACCTAAGTAAGGATGTGAAGTGTACGCCTCTCATTTCTTGGAAGATTGAAGAGTGGAAAAATAGAAGTCTTCCAAGCTTGGATTGACCTGAGCAAAACCGGCATCAGGCAATTCATCTGCTTGTACATGAATGAGGGTTGCTCCAGCGATGAGTTTGGAGGAGATGATATTCAGCTTTTCTTGGTAGGCTGGCAACTCGGATTTGGAGATTTTTTTACACCATATTTTCCCGATTAAACTTGCAGTAAGCAAAGCTGGATTCCCTTGCGCGATGATTTTTCCTTGGTTCATGATGGCCATTTGGGGACAAAGCTCCAAGACATCATCAACCAAATGAGTGGATAGGATGACGATTACATTTTCCCCGATTTCACTGAGTAGATTCAGAAATCGGTTTCTTTCCTCAGGATCCAGGCCGGCAGTAGGCTCGTCCACGATGATTAATTTTGGATCTCCAAGGAGTGCTTGCGCAATTCCAAATCGCTGCTTCATTCCCCCGGAATAAGAGTACACGGCTTTTTTTCTATGGTCAAAGAGGTTGGTTTGCTGTAGAAGAAATTCAATCTGCTCTTTTCGTTGGTTGGAATTTGAGATTCCTTTCAAAATAGCTAAGTGATCGAGTAGCTCAAGTGCGGAGGTCCGGGGATACACGCCAAATTCCTGTGGCAGGTAGCCAAGTGATGAGCGGATAAGCTCAGGTTGATTTTGTACCTCATTTTCGTTAAAAAGAATTTCCCCAGAGTCAGCTGATTGAAGCATGGCTAAGGTTCTCATGAGGGTAGATTTGCCAGCGCCATTTGGGCCCAACAGGCCAAACATTCCGTTGGTAATGGTTAGAGATACGCCGTCCAGGGCCTTTACGCCATTGGGATAAGTTTTGCAGAGCTTGCTGATTTTGAGTGTGTTCATTTTGGCCTTTTCTATTTTGGAGAAGCGAAGGTTGAGAATCGGCCTGAGCGCAACTAATTAAGATGTCGTACTGCTTGTATTTGAGGATGAACCCGACAAATCTTAGCCTTTGAGTGAAAAGGCACGTTTTTAAGCGTTCGTCCTTAAATTGCTTGTGTAGGTCATGTATATTTTCGCTCAGAGACCGACTAACTATCTTAGCTGAATGCTTCTCAATAGATCCATTTACAAATCCCTGGGCTGGGGCTTAGGTATTACCCTGGTCGTGTCCTATGTGCTTCATCGGATGGGTTTTATTCGTATAGATTTCGAAGATTACCTCGAAAACATCCTAATTCTGGGCACTTGGTGGACGCTGACCAGTTTGGTGTTTTATTATAGCAAGAAAGTTAGGCTCCAAAAACGCAGTTTGCTCAGGATATTTGTATTGGCACTTTTCTTCACCGGCATTCTACTTTTGGACCAATGGATGGCCATACCGGACAATCCCGTTTCCATATTTTTATTGATTCTGTTTTGGATGGGGATAGCTCATTTCATTACTCCGGTCTTTTTCAAAAAGTATCAAAAAGGCATTATTTCAGTATATGGGTTGATTTGGTTGGTGTTTCTGGTTTTGCGCGGGAAGGAAAATTACCTTCGGGAGCATCATGATGTACTGATGTTGATGCTGCTGATTCCCATTCCTTTTTTCTTATTACTTTGGGTGTTTGAGCAATGGAAGAGGATGAGAGATTTGGAAACTCAAAAGAACAAGGCGGAGTTGGCCATGTTGAAAAATCAGATCAATCCGCATTTTCTCTTCAATACCTTGAATAACCTCTATGGGCTTTGTGTAGAAAAATCTGATTTGGCTCCAGAGGTGGTACTGATGCTCTCTGAAATGATGCGTTATACGATCTATGAGGGAAAGGAAAATGAAGTTTTGCTGAGCAAGGAAGTGGAATACCTGGAGAGTTTTTTGGCACTGCACAAATTGCGCCACCGCCAAATACCAAAGATAGAGTTTCAGTTGAATTTGGTCGAGGGATTAAAAGTTGCTCCTTTACTTTTTATCGTTCCCGTGGAGAATGCGTTCAAGCATGGGGTGGAAAAGCTAACTGAGGGTGCGTTTGTGAGGATAGATTTGTCAGCAAATCAGGAAAAGCTTAGCTTCAGAGTGAACAATAATTATGATTTGGAGGGAGAAAACACCGGAAAGGGAATAGGGTTGGAGAATTTGCGACGAAGGCTTGAATTGACTTATCCTGGCCAACATTCCTTACAAATCTCCCAACAGAACGGAATCTATAACTTGGTATTGGAAATTCTATGGAGCAATTAAGGTATGTCATATTGGATGATGAGCCCATTGCGCATCGTATCATTGAGGGTTATTGTGAGAATTTTTCCTTTTTGTCAAAAGCCGGAAATTTCTACAATGGTTTTGAGGCGTTGGAGTTTTTCAGAACCAGCAAAGCAGATTTGATTTTTTTGGATATCAACATGCCAAAGCTTACGGGGTTTGAACTGCTGAAATTACTGCCTCATCCTCCTAAGGTTATCGTGACTTCTGCCCATCAGGAATTTGCGCTTCAGGGTTACGAATTGGATATTTCAGATTACTTGCTCAAGCCGTTTAGCTTGGATCGCTTTATCAAAGCCGTTACTAAAGTAACTCTTGACAAGTCTGTGGGGGCAAAGACTGCCGTTGAACCGGAGCGGATTTTCCTCAAATCCGACAAGAAACATGTGCAGCTGGAATTGGATAAGATTCTATACGTGGAAGCGCTAGGCAACTATTGTAAGGTCTATCACCAAGATGGGATGGTGATTTGCCCGGAGAAAATCTCAGAACTGGAAGGGAAATTGGGAAAGGAGAATTTCATGCGAGTACATAAATCCTACCTGGTGAACGCCGCCAAAATCACAGCTATCGAGGGGAATAGAATTAAAATTGATAGTACTGAGATTCCTGTTGGGCAGACTTATAAAGGAGAGGTAGCAAGGTTGCTGGGATGAGGGGGGAATAAAAAAAAAACTGACACTTTCGAATCAGGCTTTTGCTCCTCCTCAAGGACTTGAACCTTGGACCCTTCCCGATGAATCGGGATCAGATGCACTAACTAAATCGCTGTTTTAAATCGAGTATGTTCAGTGGATTTAGTTTCAGATCAATGAGATATTTTCTGGATTTCATGTTTTTTAAGTGTTTTTCAATCTTCATCGCCTGAGATTTTTCTAACCCTTCTAGTAATATGTGGACATCCCAAGGTTGGCCTTTTTTGGTCCAGATCTTATTTTGATCGCTATTGTGGAATTTTAGACGCTGACTAAAATCTGATGTGTAGCCTATATAAAACTTGTCTATACTTTGAGAATGTAGTATGTAAACAGAAAAATCCATATCCAAAGATTAAACCAAAAAAGCCACACATTTCTGCGTGGCTTTTGCTCCTCCTCAAGGACTTGAACCTTGGACCCTCTGATTAACAGTCAGATGCTCTAACCAACTGAGCTAAGGAGGAATTTTTGTCTTTTCGGTGCTTGTACCGAATTGGTGATGCAAATGTAGGAGGCTATTCCTTTTATTCCAAACTGCAATCAGGAAAAACTGCATGTTTTTACTTTCATTGCTGTTTTTGTATTCAAAATCAATGACTTAATTTTTCCTTATTTTTTAAAAAGATTAGTAAGCTTTTCTGGTTCAAAATCATTTTATGAGATTTTGCAAGAGTTGATTAAGAAAACCTTTCGATTTCTCTACATGACTTTTCAATTCAATCGCGTGTCCTTGAATATCTCAAACCACATTTTCCTTACTTTTAGGGCACAATAAATCTAGCTTATGAAAATCTCAGCAGTAATCCTGATCCTGTTTTTGTCTTTCTCCTGCGTCAACGCTCAGGAAGAAATTGTAACCACTTTCGGAGAGGGTGTTCCTGTAGCTACCGTGTCAGATACAGATCTTGATGAGATTTCGGGTTTGGCGTGTAGCCGAAATATGCCAGGAATGATGTACGTGCACAATGATAGTGGGGGAGAAGCGTCCATTTATCTGCTGGATTCTTTGGGTAAAACACTGGGAAAAATCGAATTGCTCAACACGGTAAATCGGGATTGGGAAGATATCGCTGTAGGTCCGGGGTCGGATGGCAAATCCTACATTTACGTAGGTGAAATCGGCGACAATACTGCTGCATATGATGAAATAGTCATCTATCGTGTACCTGAGCCGGCTACTTTTTCTACAATCAGTAAAATAGAACCTCAGAAAACCACGCTCACTTATCCCGGAGGAGCAAGGGATGCGGAGTCGCTGATGGTTGACCCTATTTCAGGTGATATTTTTATTATTTCCAAACGTGATAGTGCTAATACCTTATATCGACTTCCAGCTGGCAAATTTGGCGCTGCTGATGCCCAACTAGAGGAAATGATCAAACTCCCGCTTACGAGTGCCGTCGCGGCTGATATCTCTGTGGATGGAAGGCAGATCCTGGTGAAAAACTACTTTTCAGTGTATTACTGGAACAGGAAAAATGGCGAAACTATCGCACAAGCGATGAGTAAGGTGCCTACACAATTGCCTTACGCACCCGAGCCACAAGGTGAAGCTATCGGTTTTTCACCTAGCGGAAAGGCGTATTTTACACTTAGTGAAAAGCGATTTGATATAGTACCAGTGCTTTACAAATACTCTGCTAAATAGGCTGATGCAAACTGCCACAACTGTTCTGATGGTTCGCCCTGCGAATTTTGGCTTCAATCCGGAGACTGCTGCCACAAATTTTTATCAGAAATCTGATCCTCGATCGCATGCAGAGATTAATAAGCTAGCGCAACAGGAATTTGATGGTTTTTTGGCTATGCTAAACGATCAGGGAGTTCAGGTGATTGTGGAAGAGGACACAGCTGATCCCCTAAAGACTGATGCTGTTTTCCCAAATAATTGGTTCAGCACCCATGCAGATGGAAAGCTGGTTTTATACCCTATGTTTTCAGCCAATAGAAGATTGGAAAGGCGAAAAGATGTAGTGGAAAATTTGATGAGAAGAGGATTTAAAGTCCAAGAGATCATTGATTTGAGCTTTTTTGAAGATGATCAACAATACTTGGAAGGCACAGGCAGTGTGGTGATGGATCATCAGTCAAAAACGATTTTTGCAAGTTTTTCGGAGAGGACGCATAAGGTTCCTCTGGATTATTTAAGTAAACTCCTGGGCTATAAAGTAGTGGGTTTTCATGCGGTTCAAGAAAGTCAAGGTGAATTAAGGTCTATCTACCATACCAATGTCATGCTGCACGTAGGGTCAGATTTGGCGGTGGTGTGTTTGGATAGCATTCCGAGGGCCTCCGAAAAACTAGCTGTGCAAAGAAGCCTGAGTCAAGCAGGGAAAAAAATAGTGCCGATCACTACAAAACAAAAATTTCACTTCGCTGGCAATATGCTGGAAGTGGGGAACGAGGGTGGTGAAAAATTTACAGTGATGTCTGAAACTGCCTTGGATTCCTTGACTATAGGGCAAATCCAATTGATCGAAAAATACACAACCATCATAAGTCCGTCTATTCCAACCATTGAAAAATTAGGTGGTGGAAGTGCCAGATGTATGATGGCTGAGATTTTTTTGCCGGTGGTGACTTAGTTAAATGAGGGAATATCACTCGCAGGTGAAACTTGTATTCCCCGTCACAAAGACATGGATTTCACTCCACTCCCGGATCTACTTTCTTTTTTCTGGTAAGTTCTGTCTTACCCAAGTCTGACAAATTTTTAACAGCTTCATCTGCTGCACTTTTCATTTGTCCTTGCACGTCTGGAGTTACTGGCTTTTTATTTTTCATGTCTAATGAATTAAAGAATTTAGTTTTAAATGAGTTCACTCGATAACTACTTGTATTCGATTTACTTAAAGTAAGGATTAATTATTAGAAAAGTGCAAATGATTGACTCGTTAAATGGATTACTAGCGATAGGGGCGAGGATGGCCACTTTTATTTTAAAATAAAAAATTCAGTTCTTCTAGAATAAGTACAAAACGGTCAATTTTGACACTTAAAAAAGGCTTAAGGTTTCATGAGTTGAAGTCAACTCATGAAACCTTAAGCCTTTTAGGAAAAAGAAATTATCAGTCAATCCTGACCTTTTACCCGATCTTGATTAGATCCCAGTAAAATTAAAAGGTGAAATCACACTCAACTCAGCTTTTAGCTCATCCGATATTGGGAGATTAGCGATAAATTCTGAGATAGATTTTTCAGTAATTTTAGTATTTGTTCTGGTGAGATCTTTTAGCGCTTCGTATGGTTTTGGGAAGCCTTCTCGTCTCAGTACCGTCTGAATAGCTTCTGCTACTACAGCCCAGTTTTCTTCCAAATCAGCATGAAGTGCAGCCTCGTTTAGCTCCAGTTTTCCAAGTCCTTTCAGTAAGGATTCGAAGGAAATCAACATGTGACCTAGCGGCACACCGATTATCCTCAAAACTGTGCTGTCTGTCAAGTCCCGCTGTAATCTCGACACAGGAAGCTTTGCTGCCAAGTGTTCCAAAAGTGCATTCGCGATGCCCAAATTGCCCTCTGCATTTTCAAAGTCAATCGGGTTGACTTTATGAGGCATGGCCGAGGATCCGATTTCACCTGCTTTGATTTTCTGCTTGAAATAGTTCATCGCCACATACTGCCATACGTCCTTGGACAGGTCTAACAGGATGGTATTGATTCTTTTCAATCCATCAAAAACAGCCGCAAGATTGTCGTAATGTTCGATTTGCGTAGTAGGGTAGCTTCGCTCTAGTCCAAGGTATTCACCCACAAAAGTAAAGGCAAACTCATTCCATTTGATTTCGGGGTATGCTACATGATGTGCATTCATATTGCCTGTAGCTCCGCCAAATTTGGCCGAGTATGGAATATGATTGAGAAGGATAAGTTGCTTTTTCAGTCGCACAACAAAAACCTCAATTTCCTTTCCCAAACGGGTAGGAGAGGCAGGTTGTCCGTGGGTTTTTGCCAACATTGGGATATTTTTCCATTCTTTTGCCAACTCATGAAGTCTATTCATGACAGCATTCAATTGTGGCAAAATCACCTCATTTAAGCCTTCTTTTAGCATTAATGGCGTTGCCGTGTTGTTGATATCCTGAGACGTCAATCCAAAGTGAATAAATTCTTTGTGCGCTTCCAGACCCAGTGTGTCAAACTTTTCTTTGAGAAAATATTCCACCGCTTTTACATCATGATTGGTGATTTTCTCTGTGTCTTTGATCGTGTCTGCATCAGCTAGAGAAAAGTTCGAAACGATCGCTCTTAGTTTCTCAAAATGGCTTTTGTCAAAATCTTTCAGTTGGGGTAATGGAAGCTCACAAAGTGCGATGAAGTACTCTACCTCTACGTGAACACGGTATTTGATCAGAGCAAATTCAGAAAAATAAGCTCTCAAAGGAGCCGTTTTGCCAGCATAGCGTCCGTCTATAGAGGTCACTGCAGTCAATGCGTTTAATTCCATCAGGTTAATTTAATTTGGTTTTAGGAAGGTGTAAAGTTAATTTTTTGAAGGCAAAAGTTTGGGTTTGCACTCCCAAATTCAGGAAATATCCTTCGATTTATTCGAACCAGTCGGGGATTATCTCAGTTAAGAGGTGCAAATAATCTACTACATGACCGGATTTTTGGCTGTATAGGTTAATTTTGCAACCGTTTTAACAGATAAAAAGCTCGGACCAGGAATGTTCAATTTATTTAAGAAAAAGAAGGAAGAGGTAAAGACGCCACAGTATTTGCCGCTGAAAGTGAGAGAGGTAGTAAGAGAAACAGAAGATACGGTTTCATTATATTTTGAGCAGCCAGAGCCATTTTTGGATTATAAGCCAGGTCAGTTTTTGACCTTGGTGATGGATTTTGAAGGAAAAGAGCAGCGCAGATCTTACAGCCTTTGTACTTCTCCCTATGTGGATCCTTTTCCGGGTATTTCTGTGAAGCGTGTACCAAAAGGAAAATTCTCCAACTTTTTGAATGAGCGGGTCTTTCCTGGGAAAACAATCAACGTGCTGAAGCCACTGGGTAATTTCACCACTGATTTTCACTCTAAAAACAAAAAGCATTTTGTTCTAATAGCAGCCGGAAGTGGGATTACGCCAATAATGGGCATTCTCAAATCCGTGCTAGTCAATGAGCCTAATTCTAAAGTTTCGTTGCTTTACTGCAGCCGCAATGAGTCGCAGATAATTTTCAAAAAGGAACTTGGATCACTGGCTGAGAAGTACCCTGACCGATTAGAGTTGATTCACAATCTGAGTCAGCCTAGCGCCGAATGGACAGGTTTGAAGGGGAGATTGACCAAAGAAAACATTGCGGATTTCGCAAAGAAAGCGGAGTTGGATCCTGAGTTTGAAAAGGAATATTTCGCCTGTGGACCCGAAGGAATCATGGATAATGTGGAGGCTGTTTTGGCAGAGTTGGGTGTTCCTACTGAGAAATTTCATAGAGAGAGTTTTTATTCTGCAGCTGCAGACAAAGCGCACGAGGATGCAGCACATGGCCTGACGGGTGGCTTGCTGACTCGTGATGTGACGGTGATTTTGGAAGGTGAGGAATCTGTGGTCACGGTAGCACCAGACAAAACCGTTCTTGAAGCGGGTTTGTCTCAGAATTTGAATATGCCGTACAGCTGTCAAAGTGGCCTTTGTACTGCCTGCAGAGGAAAATTACTCAGCGGAAAAGTGAAGATGGATGAAGACGCAGGCCTGAGTCCAAATGAAATTGAAGCTGGTTACGTGTTGTGTTGTGTGTCACATCCGCTGACAGACGATGTGAAAATCACCATAGAGTAAGCTAGTTCATTCTACCCACTACGCTATTTTGGAAATTCAGGAATTTAGGAGGGTTTACAAAAACCTCGATCGTCTTATTTTGATTCTATTGGTATTGGTACTTCCCGTTTTCGGGATGATTTATTTGTACCAATCTACCGGGGAGATTTCCTGGGATCTTCCTGAATTACCGTTGGTTGTTGGCCAGATACTGACCGGATTGGGAATAGGGATGCTTATTGCTCAATATTTACTTTTTCGAAAAAGAGTAAAGGCGGTTTTTCAAACGGAGGACTTGCTGACCAAGCTAAAAATCTATGCCAACGCCACTCGCGAGCGTTATTTACTACTTTTTTTGGTCGCTCTACTCTGTTCTGCGGGATTGTTGTTTTTTGGATCAGCCATCTACAACGTGATCTTTGCAGTAGCACTTATCTTTTTTTCGGTAGCCAAGCCTACTCCTGAGCGAATCAAGTCCCTGATGAAGTTGTCTAAGGAAGATGCCGAGGTGATAAGGTTGGCATCCCGGCCAGATTAAATTTTGAGATGTTAAACAGTAGATTCAAAAGGAAAATAATGATACTTCAAGATGAAGATGTTAGAATCATAAATTAAGTACTTGGTGACGAAGAATTTGCTCTCAAAATCTTATTTCTTCACTGCTACTAACGATAATTACCTGTGCATCTCTGCTCAATCCTTCACGATACCCGCGGTTAAGACGCAAAAAAGCCAATCCATACAGATTGGCTTTTAAGGATATTATAGCTAATGATTAATTCTCGATGCTGATATTTCCTGACGAAATAGAACCCTTCACCCATTCCTGAGCATCGTTATCGATCTCTAGGTTTTTGCCGGTATTGATTCCACCCACTTTCAGATTGCCTGAGGATGCCTTGAGGGAGAAATTATAGTCTTTCAGATTTGAGGAAGTCTGGATTTTGAAATTCCCAGAAGTACCACTCAAGTTGGTGTTGCCACTCAATCCAGCATTGGTAGCACGGATATTTCCTGAGGTGAATTTAATCTGACCTAAGGCTCCGATGTTGCTTAGTTTTGCATTTCCTGACGTGAGGGTGACACTGAGTTCGCCTTTCACACGATCAGCTTCTAGGGACCCACTGGTGGATTGGTAGGCCACGCTTCCGCCGATGTTACTTATGTTAGCGTTGCCGGAAGTAACTCCAGCTTCTACGTCTCCGGATATTTTATCGATGGTAAGTGACCCGGAGCTTGCTTTGATTGTCAGGTCTCCAGAAATATTGGTAGCTGTAATTTTTCCAGATGATACGCGAAGATTGGTTTTGTCTCCCACCACTTTGTCCACTGTCAGGCTTCCTGAGGAGTTTTTCATGTCCAGATCACTATTCATAGGCCCGGTGATTTTGATGTAACCTTTGCTGCGCGTATTTCCCCAAGAGGAACTACTGGAGCTGGCTTCATGTGATATCTTGAGTACATCACCGACGGTCACGAAGATGATGTCTTGGTTCTCATTCGTCGATTCTAAAAATGCCTCCACGCTCACTTCCGAGTCAGATCCACCCATGAAGGAGACATCCAGCCAACCGCCGCTGACTTCGATGGCCTTGATGTTTGAATAGTTTTTAGTGACGTCCACTAGTACTTTTTGCGCAAAGCTGGCAGCTGAAATCAGCATCATGGCTAAGGCCAAACTTGATAATTTGAAGATGTTTTCCATAGTTGTAGTTGTTTTATCTAATGGTGACTCCGAAGCTTATTGCCTGCACTTCCGGGCCTAAATTTTCTTGGAATAGGTTATTTAAATCATAATTGAAGAATAAAGTCACATCACTTACCCCGATTTCACCTCGAAGTCCATAGCGGAAGTTTTCTACATACATGTTAGATTTTTCAAACTGCTTTTGCTTTTTGCCATCTTCATCGTCATAGACAAACTTACCTCTGCCGCCGATTCTAACTCCGGCATATCCCCCAAGTCCCAATCTCAATTTTTGGTTGTTGGTGAGGATGGTAGGTACTAACGTGAAGTTCAAATAAGAAGCGGAAATTTTGGATTTGGTACCCGTGCCAGGACCGGCAAATTCCTCCCATACGATTCCTTCAGGCGTCTTCACAGCGATTAGATTTCTATCTTCCATTTTGAAATTGTACCAGTTCACTCCGATGCTGGAGTACACTTGAAAGTTTTTGGATACTTTGGTTTTTCCTAAAATATTGATAGCGTAATACCAAGATCCCCAAGGTTTTACTACAGGCATTCTGTCTGTCGGCGTCACTTGGTTGATACCCAGTTCGGTATCCAACCCTGCCGAAAACCTGCTTCTCTTGTGTATTTCACTGACTTCTACTTCGTCGTTCTCTTGGATCTCAAGAATCCATTTTCCATCTTCTTTCTTCTGATAGGTCCAGCTGTTGCCGAATACGGATATGACTTTGGTTTTTGTGTAAATCACCGTGTCTGGTTCGTCCTGAGCAAATGCATGGCTCAAGCAAAGAAGGAAAATAACTAGTGGTAGTAGGGTAGTTTTCATTTTTCTAAAAGTTTTGGGTGTTGTCAGACTGAGCATTGGCGATGGAAATCGTAATAGGATATAGACTCAGACTTCGCTCAGCCTGACATTTGGATAGAAGATTTAAGTTCTTAAAATACTATTCCGAAAGTGATCGGGTTGAGCTCTGGACCTTTTCCTTCTTGAAATAATTCATTCAGATCATATGTGGTGAAAAATTTCACTCGTCCGATTCCCAGCTCGCCTCGGATACCATACCTGAAATTCTGCAAATAAAGTCCCGTGTCTTGCTTGTCTTTAGATTTGTTAGATCCATTCAAATCCCGGTAAACATATTTGGATTGTCCACCCAGTCTGTAACCTGCATAAGGTCCTGCTGCTACTCTGATTCCTCGCCTTCCATTGTCATTCATTTTCCCAAAATCCAATTCCAGCAAAGTCATCGCGGTGAGGTAGGAAGCAGAGATTTTACTTTTGGATCCATCCACGTCTGTGCGCTGAATGAACTCAATGGACTCATCGCCTCTGATGGCTTGATAATCTCTGTTTTCAAACTTGAAGTTGTAGAACTGAAAACCTAGCCCAAAATTCCAGTAGAAGCCTTTGGATAGGCGCTGGGAGGCCATGAAGTTCAGCCCAACTTCCCAGCTGCCCCAGCCCTTCACCGCATAGGGCTTGTCTGAAGTAGGGAAACTGCCGTTTTCCAGGTAGTTATTTATACCTAAATCCATGTTGAAATAAGTGCGAAAAGGAGGGTCGGACTTTCTCTTCAGTCCAGGTTCAAAGCGGACTTTGGTGTTTTCACCGGTCTCATCTACGAGTAGGCGCATGTTACCGATGTAAACTTCCGTCTCAGCACCGTCTTCCGTCACTTTCACTACTTGCTTGGAAGTACCGTCTTTTTTCTTGATTTCTACGATGGTCGTTTCCCCACTGATTTCGTCTTCTTCCAGATCTAGTTCACGAATGATCTGATTGATATTCATCAGTTTGAGCTTTTCAAAATCTTCTTTGTTTTCCACGATGATGACGATTTTTCCGGATTTTCCGAATTCAATCACCACACTATCACTGGCTACGCTGTGGTCAAGGGATGGCATACTTCCGGCAAAACTTAGTTGCACAATTGCCATCATACAAAATAATAGGAGGTATTTTTTCATTAGATTTTATAATTAGTAGTTGGTGAGTTTTATTCCTCAGCTTTTGATTTTTTTGTGGTTATGCTAGCGAAGAGATTGTTTTTTGCATCCTGCAGGTCTGCAAAACCTTGATCTACTTTGCCTAGTAATTCCTCTACTTCTGTCACTGTTTTGCCTATTCCGGCGATGATATTTTTATCTTTTTGAGTTTCTTTCAGGCCATCAGAGTAGATTTTGACAGTATAGGTCGGGTCTGCTTCTTCGGTTGGGCTTGCTACTGCCACTGTTTTTTCTAGGTCTAAAGCTGGCAACACAGGCTCAGCGATAGTAGGGATATCTACCGTGATCGCCGGCACGAATTCATTCACAGTTTTAGGTGTGATTTCCTCTCTTTGATCTCGCGTAGCGATTAGGTTTTGAGGTGTTTTTGGCTGCGCTTTTGGAGTGTTGGAAAAAGAATCAGCAGGCTTTGCATCTGGAGTAATAGTTGGTTTAGTATTCAAATCCTTCGCTGGCTGCTGATTCTCTACATTTGTTTGCGTTTCCTCGATTATTTCAGGTGAAGTAAAATCTTTTGGGGTTGGTGTTTGGATGGTCTCTTCTGTGGTGTTTTCAGAAAGTAGCGGCTTCTGATCTTCAGCTACATTTCCTTCTCTCATCACCAGGTAGCCTACGGCAAACAGGACGGTCAGGGAGGCAGCCACTGCCCACCAGATCCCTTTGTAGGATTTTGACTGCTGTGGGAGCTGAGCTTCCAATCTTTTCCAAGCGAGCGCGCTCGGCTTTTCTGTATGGTTTTCTAGTTTTTCTTTGAAAAACTGATCCAACTTATTTTTTTCCTTAGCCATTGTTTCTCCTTTCTTTTGGTGTTTGACTGGCAATTTTCTCTTTCAAAGTATTCCTAGCTCTATTGAGCTGAGATTTGGAAGTGCTCTCTGTGATTCCCAAGAGTTCTGCGATCTCTTGATGTGAGAAACCTTCGATTGCAAAGAGGTTGAACACTGTCCGATATCCTACTGGCAGGCTTTCCACCATTCGCATCAAATCTTCCGTTTCCATCTGATTGAGTTCATAGTTGTGATCCTGATACTCGGTCTCATTTTCCATGTTGATCTCCATCATCAGATGACGATGACTTCTCAGCGTCATTAGTGCTTGCGTGACGATGATTCGCTTCATCCAGCCTTCAAAACTCCCTTTGGATTGAAACTGAGGAAGTTTTTCGAAGATTTTCATAAAGCCCTCGATCATCACATCTTCAGCATGCTCCCGATCCTTAAGGTATCGGATGCAGATGACCAGAAATTTCCCTGAATACTTATCATACAACTGGCGCTGTGCCAGTCGGTCGCCTTTGAGACAACCTTGTATTAATTTTGATTCCTGTGAAAAATTGGTGCTGCTGAACATTCGATTTAGCTTTCAATTAGGTAGATGCCCGTTCTGAAAAAATGGTTGCGTGGGTAAGTGAAAAAAAGTTAATTTTTTTGATTGTGCACTGGTTTCTGATCGAGGTATTGTTTTTAACTAGTTTAAAATGAGTGGTTTAATAACCTTCGAAAAAGCTACGTGCTATAGCAAAACTTATTGCAGTAAAAGTAAAGAATAAAAAGAAATGGTCTCCACAGGACTGAATTTACTGTCATGAGGAGACCCATTATTTGATAGAAAATGCTATCCTGAATGCCCGTCAAATACCAGTAAACAACACAAATGACTCGAGGTAATTTGGGATTACTGTATTCCATCCCAATTCATTCTTTAGCTTTTGTGCCAGTATTCCAGCACTTTCTTCTTCTCCATGGACGACGAATGCGAGCTTTGGTTTTTCATTGAATCCCTCCGCCCATTCCATCAATTCGTTTTGATCAGCATGAGCCGATAGACCTTCCACACTATAGATTTTGGCGTTTACAGCTACTTGCTGCCCATAGATACTTACCATAGGTTCACCATTCACCAATCTTCGTCCACGAGTGCCATCCGCTTGATAGCCTACGAACACAACTCCGTTTTTTTCATTAGGGAGATGATGAAATAAATGATGCATCACACGACCACCCGTAGCCATACCACTGGCAGAGATGATAATTGCCCTGCCTTTGAGGTCGTTGAGCGTACGTGACTGCTCTTGCTTGCGGTAATAGTGGAGTTGGGAATGCTGGAAAGGATGCTGAACATGGTCATCCAGCACGGCTACGAGTTGGTGATCCTGGTGGAAGTCCTTATACAAATTGGAGACGTTGATCGCCATCGGAGAATCCAAGTAGATCGGTGCTGAAGGGATCTTGCCTTTTTTCATCAATTGGTACAAATAATACATCACCAACTGAGTTCTACCTACTGCAAATGCCGGGATTATTACCAATCCATCTCTGTCAAATGTGTCATTTATAGCTCTAGCAAGTTCTTCTTCAGGCTTAATTGCGGCGGCAACACGATCGCCGTAAGTAGATTCTATCCATACGACATCGGCTTCCGGGATCAACGTAGGCGGGTACAAAATAGGATCATGGTACCTGCCCAAATCCCCAGAAAACACCAGCTTCTTCGTCTGCGTGTCGCCCTTGATAACCACCTTGGCTATGGCCGCTCCTAATATATGGCCAGCATGATAATAGGTGACTTCTACAGAAGGGTGTATTGAAAATGGCTTTTTGAAATTTTGAGGAACGAAAAGCGGAAATACAGCTTCTGCATCTTCTACGGTATAAAGTGGCTGTGGGTCATCATGGCTAGAGTAGCCCTTTTTTCTGGCATATTCTGCTTCTTCTTCCTGCAGCTTACCGGAATCGAGCAGGAGGATTTTGGCGAGTTCTGCTGTCGGGTCAGTGCAATAGATAGGCCCGGAAAAGCCATCCTTGACCAATTTCGGCAAGTAACCTATGTGATCCATGTGCGCATGGGTGAGGACGATGGCTTCCATATCGGTCGGAGGCATGGGGAATTTATCCCAGTTTCTCCTGCGCAATTCTTTTCTCCCCTGGAAAAGACCACAATCCACCAAGAACTCAAATTCTCCTATATCCAATAAATATCGGGAACCCGTAACTGTAGCCGCTGCTCCTAAAAACTTTACTGTTACATCCATTTTATTTGGGTTTAGCTTATGACTTTCTTTTCCCCAAATAACCTATTTGTACCCATTATTAAAAGCCAAAGGCAAATTCCTATTTCACCTACAGAGGCTGGTATTCCAACGATCTCAGAAAAAAGTGTTTGGTGAAAATCTGGATATAGAACATCTCCAATATGATTATCCGCAAGAATGCCAGTCACCTTATATTCCTTGCTTATCTGGTTGGAAGACCGATGACCGAAGCGGCCTCAATTCTTAAGTTTAACATTTGCTACATTGCTTATTCCACCTTACTGGGAGAAATGCGGATAATCATATTCTCCAAAAAATGAGATCAAATAGCCAAAGCATCCAGCCATTAATAAAATTCCGAAGAACCTTGGCAGAAAGTCTGATTTATAGACTAAATAACCAAAAGGAAAAAGCCAAAGTACCCAAAAAGAGGCATCCTTTCGGATGCCTCTTTGTTTAGTCTATCACTACTGTACTATCTACATTTTTCTTTTTCTGCTCAAATTTTGCCCGGCTGATGCTGTCAAGTTTCTCCCGGTTGAAATCTCCTGTATCTGGTTCTTCCACTTCAAAATTGATTTCCTGTCCGTCATTTTCCTCTAGCTCCTCCATGTTTTCTTCGTCTTCATTAGACCTTCTATTTTCCTTGCAGGTCAGGCACACCAGTCCTTGTTCATTGAATGTCCAGACGGTATTTTGCGAAAGATCAGATGAGCGATAGCCATTTCTGTAAATGGTGTTTTGAAGAATGTCTAGAAGCGAGCGCTCCATTATGAATGGCTTTTCGTAGGGGATTTCCAAAACCAAATTCAGCTTTTGATCGCGGAATTGCTCAATAGTAGAGATGTCATACCCTTCGTCAAAAGAGATCATTGAATCCAATACGCTGTAGTGATAGGCAATCACTTGCGCATTATTCATTGCTTCAGCCTTGGTTTTACCTCTGGAGAAGAAATCTTGGCGAAGCGTCACCAGGCTATCAGAAGTGCCTTCCAGCTTCAGATTGACCATATTAAAGGTGGATTCTTCTCCTATAGGATTCAGTCGCAGGATCATAACTCCCTCACTTACGGGAACAGTTTCTTCTATTTTATGCCAATTTTCTTCTTTGAACTGTGCGATGATAAGCGGGATTTGGAATGCGCAGATGCCCACACACAACAGCCATAGCCCTAGCGCGACAAAACCAAACCTTGCCCCTATGAGATTTTTCTGGGACAAGACACTCAACCCCAATAGGATGATGATAATACCAGGAATCACTATCAAGAAGGATGCGCCGATTATTAGCCAGATTGGGATGAGGTTGGAGAACAGCTCAATTGGGAAGTTGTCCATCAAAACTCGGTAGTCATCGTTGGAAAAGATGCCCAAGTAAAGCGCTAAGCTGGTAATAGGAGCAAAAGTAAGTCCCAGTCCGATGAAGAAAACAAACAAGCCAAATATCACCCGGATTACATTCAGTATAAACTTACCCAGCGGTCCCAATGCTTTACCTATAGCTTCAATCACTTGGCCTATTACTCGAAATGGAGTCAGGAGAATCTGTCTGGTTTTCGACTCGGGCTCTTTAGGCATAGGGTTTATATTTTCCTTAAGCGTAGAATCAATGTTGTCAAGGGTGATTTCCCCGCCTTTCATTCGGATACGCTCCGTAATAGAACTCGCCACTGGAGTGATGATCCACAGAATCAGGTAAATAAGTAAACCTGAGCCACCGGCTATCATCAAAAGAAAGAATGCCAAGCGGATGTAGATTACTTCTATTCCGAAGTAGGCAGCCAATCCACTAGCCACGCCTCCCAATACTTTATCATCAGGATTTCTAAAGAGTTTTTTGATGTTTTTGTCTTCTTCTACTTCATAGGAAACCGGCAAAATGATCCATAGCACGATGTATGCGATCGCGGCCAGAATCCCAAATCCCAGGTGAAATCTAAAACTATCGAACGGCCAAATATCCAAGAAATCATAGTCTAATCTCAGGTTGCCACTAAATAATAGCAGGATAGCGATGAGTCTGGTCCAGAGAGGATCTATAGAGAAATAGTGTGCAATTCCAGCACACACGCCTCCAAGGATTTTCCGACTTTCCAGCCGGACGAGTTTTTTATAGCCTTTTTGAGTTGCGTCTGGTGGGGTCACGTATTTATAGAAATCCTGATCAGCAGAAGCATTTTCCTCCGTTGATTCTTGTTCGCTTTTTTCGTCCTCTATGGACGCAAAATCAGCGATGGTTCCCATTTTTTCTATGAGCTTGTCCACGTTTTCTGCCGTGATCACCTGCTTATTGTTTTTCAGATTGCTCAGAAAAATCTCCGCTATCCTATTCTCTATATCAGAAAGGATCTCATGGTTGTCTTTATAGGAAGAGAAGTGATGGTTGATCGCATCCAGGTATTTGCGAAGCGTATCGTAACCGTCCTCTTCGATGTGGAATAGAATTCCACTGATATTTATACTTATCGTCTTTTTCATCTCTTTGTCATTTGTTTGTTAGAGTCACCCCTTTTGCTGTAGTGAGAAATTTCGCATCTCTGCTGATTTTTCCGAAAATGCCTGCGGGCAACGTGCTTGATTTCTTGATCAATTCTTTGAGGTGATGAGTTGGGTAGAATTGACCAGAGCATCCCAGGTGGTGGCCAGCGTACTGAGGAAGGTTTTTCCTTCATCCGTAATGGCGTAGTACTTTCTCGGCGGGCCCGATTCAGACTCTACCCAGCGATATTCGACAAGTGAGGCGGTCTTCAGTCGATTGAGAAGGGGATACAGTGTCCCTTCTACTACGATCATCTGAGCTAGCGTCAGCTCTTCGATCAGGTCTGAAGTGTAAACCTCGCCTCGAGATATGATATGCAATACGCAAAATTCTAAGAGTCCTTTGCGCATTTGAATCTGTGTGTTGGCGACATTCATTGAGTTAGGTGATTAGGTTACTATTTTCCAGGAACTTCTTTTCCTGTCTTTTCTTACTAGTGAAAAATTATACCAATCTTCTCCAAGCTACCTTGCATAACCTAATTCCTTGCCATAGGCAGGTAGTTGGTATAGAGAAATAGCTAAAAAACCACTCTTATTTTACTCAGATCGATGTTTGTGTTTTTTGGAGACTTCTTTGAAAAAAGTTTAAATAAAAAATATTGGCTTAGCCACTTTAAAGAATTGTTAAATTTCTGAACATATTTCTGTTCGGGCGCGGACAGGTGAATAGACATTTAAGATCAGCTACTTGATTACAGATCGTGCCGTCTGCACAAGAGGTAGGTTGGATAGGCATTTTGCCAAAAGCAAATCTAGTTTCAGCCCAGAATTCAATTCTGGGCTGAAACTAATGGTCAAATTAGCCATGAGTGCCTACAGCACGATGAGTGAAATTTCGACTTCATTCTATGATTTACACGAGCATTGAGGCTGCTTTGATCAGCAGTCTTACAGCACATTAGCTGGCAGCGGAGGAAATTATGATAAAGTCATTATTTCATTATTTTTCACCTCCGTTACCATAGGACTGATTATTTGGTTTATTTTGAAAGGTGAATTTTAGCAGAGCAACTACAGTTTTTTATTCTTTTCTCTTTTTCCTCCTCATGGCAGGGGGCACCCCCGTTTTTTCTCAGGATTTGGCTCCCAAATATTCCAATGAATTTCTCAGCATAGGAGTAGGAGCTAGGGCATTGGGAATGGGTGGTGCACAAGTGTCGGCAGTTCGTGATGTCACTGCCGCGTATTGGAACCCTGCGGCGCTGATGGGCGTGCAGCACAAATACGAATTCAGCCTGATGCACGCAGAGTATTTCGCCGGGGTGGCACAATACGATTACCTGAGTTTTACTACGCCGATCAAAGATCAGAGTCAGGTGGCTGTTTCTCTAATTCGCTTCGGTGTAGATGATATTCCTGATACGAGATTTCTCTACGACGCCAACGGCGCATTGAATTACAATAACATCCAATTCTTCAACGCCGCAGATTATGCCTTGCTCCTAAGCTACGCCAGAGACCTCTCGGACAATTTCAAAGTAGGCATGAATGCCAAAATCATCCACAGAAACGTCGGCAAGTTTGCTCAGGCTTGGGGTTTTGGGCTCGATGTGGGTGGAATATACGTGAAGGACAAGCTGACGCTCGGACTAATGGTGCGTGATATCACTACTACTTTCAACGCCTGGTCTCATGACGCCGAACTCGTACGAGAGATCTATGCTCAGACTGATAATGAGATCCCTGTCAATTCAGTAGAGCTGACCTTGCCTCGAGCGATTTCTAGCGTAAGCTATGATTTTCAGATTGGCAAGCAGTTCAGTTTGCTGGCTACGCTGGATCTGGATATGACTTTTGATGGAGAGAGAAACACCGTGATCAGCAGCCCTCTCGTGAGTATTGATCCTCGGTTTGGATTGGAAGCTGGTTTTCAGAAGATCGCTTACCTACGTGCCGGGCTGAGTAACTTCCAATACATCAAGGATTTTCAGGGGAAAGAGACGTTGAATGTAATGCCTAGCATGGGCTTAGGTGTTTTTATAAGTGAGCGCTTTCAGATCGATTATGCGCTTTCAGATATTGGGAATGTTTCAGAGACTCCTTATTCTCATGTGTTTAGTGTGAAGGTGAGTTTGGAGAAACTAGACTCTGACTTTAGAAAATTTAAAAGCTGGACAGGCCGATGATACAAAGAATTCTTCTCCTTTTTCTGGCATTTCTTATAGTTGACCAGCTAGCACTGGCGCAGCAGCCGGTCTGGTATTCTTACGACCAGACTTACTACAAAATACCTACTGCAAGCGATGGTATTCATCGGGTGACCGCTGCAACGCTGAGCGGTGCAGGGATCAACCTCACTGGTTTGGATCCCCGAAATATCCGGCTTTATCATAGAGGGAAAGAAGTTGCCATATATATTCAAGGTGAAAATGACGGCAGATTTGATTCGGGAGATTACCTGGATTTCTTCGGGAGAAAGAATGATGCGACGCTGGACAAATTACTCTACAGTGATTTCGCAACGCTTCCAAATCCCTATTTCAACACGAACTCGGATACTACGGCTTATTTCTTAACTGTCACTACTGGGCAAAATGGAAAACGGATGAGTCTTCGTGCTGCTCCAGAAGCTTCGCTGCCAGCAAGTGCTTCCTATGGGGCTGAAAAGTTGACCGTCCTGGCGGAGCAATACTCGCTGGGAATTGGATATCAGTTGGGATTCAGGCTGTCAAAGTTTGATCAAGGGCAGGGATGGATGTCTGCGGTGATCACCAAAGGCAATACGCGCCAGCTCACCTTCAATCAGCTTGGCACGTTAGGAACTGGAGCTGCGAAATTGGAGATAGGATTGGTAGGAAGATCTGAAAATGTGCATGTCACTCGGATTTTGGCTGGGCCGACGGCAGCCAATCAGCGTCTGATCTCTACCGTGACTTCCAACGGATACGAATATCCACAGCTCACGCTAGCGTTGACTATGGCAGATTTCAATCCTGACGGAAGTATAGTCATCGGCGTAAATGCAGCAGGAACTGAAGCTATTGATAATATTTCTGTGGCTTACGCCAAAATCACTTTCCAAAACAGGGTGAGCGCTGGAGATTTTTCTTCAAAACTTTTCATTTCCCCTGCGGGAAATCAACAAATCAATCTTCCTCAGTTGGCGGGAGCTTATGCAGCTCTTGAAATCTCCGATCCTGAAAACCCTCAGAAAGTTCAGCTTTCCAAAACTGGCCAAACACTTTCCTTCAGGTCTGCTGTCGCCAATGATTCGAGTAAAATATGGGTTCAAAATGAAGCGAACGTCATCTCAGCGAAAATCATCCAGCAGGTGAAATTCAGGAATTACTTGGCTCAACCTGCCAACTATATCCTGGTGGGGCATCGAGCATTGGAGAAATCCACCACACAATTTGACAATCCACTGAAATCCTACGCCGATCATAGAGCTTCGCCGGCAGGAGGGGGATTTGATACGTTGAGAGTGCGGATGGAGGATTTGTACAATCAATTTTCCTACGGAGAATATACCCCGACGGCGCTTTACGAATTTTTGAGAGCTTATTATCCCGTCCATAAGCCTACGCATATGTTACTTGCTGGCAGAGCATTGGCTATGTATTCCACGGCTCGAGCTGGCGGAGTAACTTATTTTTACAGAAATAATCCAGGGGCTTTCGGCTTTCAAGACCTAGTTCCGGCAGGAGGGTTTCCTTTTTCTGACAATATTTATACCCTTGGTCTAGACCCTTCGAAGCCTCTAGTGCCTGCTTTGGCGATAGGGAGAATTCCGGCCAGAAATGCACAGCAGCTTGCAGACTACCTTGGCAAAGCCATTGAAAAAGATGCTGTTGGACTTTCAGAACCTTGGCAAAAGGAGTTGATTCACCTCAGTGGAGGAGAATCAGAATTTGAATTGGAGCGATATTTTAACTTCATGAATGGCTTCAAGACCATAGCAGAAGGGCCTTATTTGGGAGGGAATGTTACCACCTATAGAAAGCGGTCCAATTCCACTATTGAAGTGATTGATATTACCGGCGACCTCAATGAAGGCCGATCCATGCTGACGTTTTTTGGGCATGGATCACCCACTGTTATTGACATCGAGATAGGATTTGCTTCAGATCCCACGCTGAACTATCAGAACAAAGGCAAGTATCCGGTGATGCTTTTCAATGGCTGTGATTATGGATCTGCTTTTGGCAATAGCTACACGCAAGGTGAAGACTGGGTGATTACTCCAGAAAAAGGCGCTGTTTCCGTGATGGCCAATTCCGCTATTGGGGTAGATGTCTTTTTGAGACGATATTCTGATATGTTTTATAGAAAAGCATTTGCTGACAGTAGTTTGATTTACCGGACACTAGGGGAGGTAAAGCGTGAGGCAGAAGAAGCGTTTGTTGAAAATTATGGAAGCGCCCCGCTCACTTACTCGCACATGGAGCAGATGATTAACTATGGTGATCCAGGCTTGAAGATTTTTCCTGCGGAAAAGGCTGATTATACCGTCAGGGCAGAGGAGGTTTCCATAGACAGCTTTGATGAAATACCGATTTCCGTGCTTTCGGATAGTTTGCAATTGACTTTTGTCCTAAGAAATATCGGTAGAGTGGACACGGACTCTTTAGAATATAAGGTCTCGAGGCAATTGCCGGACGGAACGATCGAAAGTTTTGCTCCAGTCAAAATTCCTTATGTGGCTCGGGTTGACTCTCTCTTTTTCACTATTCCTAATTCAGGCCGAAATTCCGCAGGAGAAAACAGTTTTACGCTAGAAGTGAATTCTTCCAGGAATGTGGAGGAAATGACCTTCCTAAATAATCAGGTCAATTTTACCAAATTTATTCCACTGAGTGGCACACTGAATGTATATCCGCTGGACTATGGTATAGTGAATGGTAGCCAAACTATGCTCGTAGCTCAGGCGCCGGGCAAAACCACCGAAGATCGCACCATCATCATTCAGTTGGACACTGCGGCTTCCTTCAATTCTGCGTACCGCAAAGAAGTGCGTGTCACTACTCGAGGAGTAGCTGAGATGCCTTTGGCTCTGACGGCATTCTCGGATAGCACCACGTTCTATTGGAGATCAAAATTCCAGGAGGCCAAACCAGGAGAGACCGATACCTGGACAAACTCCAGTTTTTCCTTTATTCCTGCTGGACCTGAGGGCTGGACACAGCGCACGTCCTTCCAGCTTGATGAGAGTCAGCTGACCAATTTGACGATCAGTGAGTCAGACAGACGTTGGAAATATATTGACATACAGGAAAAAGTAGAAGTTTTCACGGTGGGTGCTCAAGTGGATTCGCTTTCGTTCAGAAACACCCAGTTTTACCTGGATCAAATTCCTCAAATAATCGATAACGTCAACAATGCAAATAGCCGACTTTGTCCAAATGGTTCACTTGGTCTAGTAGCTTTTGAGCAAAAAAGTCTGATGCCATATCTGGCGATTCCGGTTCCGGGATTTGATATTCTGGATTCCAGAGCCTGTGGTCGCGTGCCGCAAATGATCCAAAGTATTCAAAATGCCTGGATAACTACCCCTGGCCAAAGAATGCTGATTGATTATGTAAACAATGTAAAGGTTGGCGATTACGTGGTGATTTTCTCTGTAGGCAATGTCACCTTCGAAGCTTGGCCAGATATTGCGATTGAGAAATTGAAGGAATTAGGTGCAAGTGAAGCGACACTTCGAGCATTGAAAAACGGAGAGCCTTATATTCTTTATGGTAAAAAAGGCATGCGTCCAGGTGAAGCTATAGAGATCGTGGGCGACAAAACCATGGAAGTCCCGCCGGCACAACAGACGATTTCCTTCGATACTGAGCTTACTGGCTACCTGACATCTGGGATGATTTTGACTCCAAGAGTAGGGCCAGCGTCCACTTGGGAGCGGTTTTTCCAAAATGTAAATTCCAGAACCTGGATCAACGAGGAAGAAAGAACCTATTTTGATATCATCGGAGTAAAGGAAAATGGCGAGGAAGATTTATTGATTAGCAACACCTATGACAGGGAAATGGATCTCTCTTTCATCAGTACAGATACCTATCCCTATCTGAAACTCCGCTACAGCATGAATGATCCTGAATCCACCGCTCCGGCTCAGTTGGACAAGTGGCAGGTGAACTATACGGGAGTGCCTGAGGGCGTGCTGATCCTAAAATCCGCCAAGGAGCAAGTCAACCTGCGTGAAGGAGAAACGGGATTGTTGGAGCTACAATTCAGGAATATCTCCAAGTACAACTTCCTTGATTCAATTCAGGTGAATTGGAAAATGACCCATGTGACAAGCAAGAAAGTGGAGGAGTTCTCCAAGAAATTCCCTGCGCTGAAGGCTGGAGAAAGCTTCGACTTTACGATAGAGTTCAATTCTGTAGGGAAAACGGGAGAGAATGAGCTGGAGATTTTTGCTAATCCAAGGATACAGCGGGAGCAGACCTTCCGCAACAACCAGGTGGATATGGGGGCATACTTTGTCGTGGAGGGGGATAATTCCACGGCGCTGCTTGATGTGAACTTCGACGGGATCTACATCTTGGATGGAGACATTGTCTCGCCTAATGTGCTGATCACGGCTTTGCTGAAGAATGACCAAACCTTACTTTATAAGAAGGATACTGTGGGACTGGATCTCTACCTGAAGCAAAACTGTGAAACCTGTGATTTCAAGCGGGTGAACTTCTCCAACCCAAATCTTACTTGGTCTCCTGCCTCAGCAGATGAAGACTTCAAGGTTTCCTTGATTCCCGGTCCGCTGGAAGACGGAATCTATACGCTGAGAATTGCCAATGAGGATTCCAGCGAACCCTATGAGATTACATTCGAAGTGATCAACGAATCCCAGATCACGAACTTCTATCCTTATCCAAATCCATTCAGCACCTCGGTTCGCTTTGTCTTTACGGTGACGGGGATAGAAGTCCCAGACGAGATCAAGATCCAGATCATGACCGTCACGGGCAAAGTCGTGCGAGAGATTTTGCAGAACGAGCTCGGCCCTATCCGAATCGGAAATAACCTGACCGAGTATGCCTGGGATGGCAAGGATGAGTTTGGCGACCAACTCGCCAACGGAGTCTATATCTACCGCGTCCTAGTCCGCAAAAACGGGCAATTTATGGAGCATAGACCTACTGCCGGAGACAAAGCATTTAAGAAGGGGTACGGGAAGATGTATTTGTTGAGGTGATTCTCGTCATTGCGAACGACGAAGGAGAGAAGCAATCCGGATAAAAATACTAAAGTATAGTCGGGCCAAACTTTAGAATTTAACACATCTACCGCTGTGCCTCGACTCTGCATTAAAATCGTTAGGAAAAGATTGCATCTTCAACTTTCTACCTCCCGCTGAGCGTAGTCTAGGCGTTGCCATCATTAGGTGTAATAATGCTTTACCAGAGCATTTTTATACGCTCGATCCTACCTTCCTATCCTTATCAATTACAAATTGATCTTGATAGTTGGGTAAAGTTGCAAACTTCACCCAGTCCTAATCACATGCTTCGGATTTAGTAGGAGCCGAGTGGAGAAAACTTCTACCTAAATGTGTCAAATTGCTACAAAAGTGTACGAAATTCGAACAGCTTTTGTAAAAGTTTTTAGTTAAAAGTCTGATAACTAGGAAGATGTGTTTTAGTGTAGATTTTGCCACGTCGTTGGAGAATAATCCCTGCACTCAGTATTCAGCCTAAAAAAGATAAGAACTTCCATGCTTTAGTTATGATTAAAAACAATTTAAGGCTCGCACTCCGGATACTCTGGAAAAACAAACTTTTCTCATCAATCAATATTATCAGCCTCTCATTGAGCATGGCGGTGGGAGTTATCATTTTCACAGGCCTTAAAGCTACTTTTGATACTGATGGGTTTCATCCCGAAGTAAATCAGCTCGTGCGGATACTCACACAGCATACACTAGAGGGGGAGCAAACACAATGGGCCACTGCTCCATTGCCGTTGGCATCCCCACTGGAAAATCTATCCTTCATCAAAAATACGGTGAGGGTGCGTGTGGCAGGAAAATACAATCTGCAAACTGACAAGGGTGACCTACCTATTGATATAAAGTTTTCAGAACCTTCTTTTTTTGATGTTTTTGGTTTCCACTTGCTGTCGGGCAATTCCCAAAGTCTTGCCGATAATTCCGGTACGCTTTTTTTAACTGAAAAAAGCATGGATTTTGCTTAACAATTTTAAACAAGCGTCTAAATGGAAAAAATGTCAAAACCCATGGCTTTCAATTTGTTGAAAGAAAAATTTTTACGCAATGGAAATCTGCGGATTAAAGATGAATTATTGGTGGCAAAACCCGGATCTCATAAAAGTAAAAAGGGCTACGAGGTGAGGATTTTGGCTAAGAATGAACAGGAATTGGAAGAGATACAGACCGCAATTTCTTCACTAGACTTATATGTAGCGAAAACATTTTTGAAAGGAAAGCAAATTGTTCAACCCATATATGGCAAGGAAATCACCAAGAAATTCGAGAAGATTAAGCTAATGGAAGAAAAGAATCAAAATTTTTTTCTGTAACAAAAGGTCCTTTCATCGACCCTTACTTGATCTACTGCTATTCCCCCACTTTGTCTTCAGACTTCATTATTTAGCCAGGATTCTGGATTAAAATTCAGGTAATATTCTATTGTGAGCTCAAGGGCAAATTGAACTTAGTCGAAGCGATTTTTGCTTTATCACTTGTATTACATAAGAGCTAGGTCTTCCAAATCAAACGCTACTCGAAGCTTTGCTTTTTCACCACAAAACAGAACTCGCATGAAAAACAAACTAATTTCTATTAACCGATTGGGAATGCCGTGGGCAACTCAAGATCCATTTTTATTTGCCGTACATCACCTTGATTTTTACCCGAAGGGCAATGAACACATGGGAATAGACCGCTCAGATTTGGTAGGTAGAAATGTAGGTCAGGACTTCGGTGGCAAGGACGGATTCAGCATGTATCATGGTGAAAATGTACCTGGTTTTCCTTACCATCCGCATTTGGGATTTGAGACGATCACTATTGGGAAGCAAGGTTTTGTGGATCACAGTGATTCTCTTGGGGGTGCAGGTAGATTTGGAGCAGGCGATCTGCAGTGGATGACTGCAGGAAAAGGGGTTTTGCATTCGGAGATGTTTCCACTTATTCACGCAGATAAAGAGAACACGCTGGAGATTTTTCAAATCTGGATAAACCTACCCAGCCAGAGCAAATTCGTAGAACCTCATTACAAAATGCTATGGAATGAGAGCATTCCCAAGGTTGAAGAAACTGATAGTAATGGAAAGAAAATAGGAATAGAGGTATATGCCGGAAGCTATGGCAGCCATCAAGCCCCGGCACCAACGCCAGACTCTTGGGCAGCAAATCCGGAAAATGGAGTAGCCATCTTTAGCGTGAAAATGGAAGCCAATGCCCAGTGGACTCTTCCAGCATCAATAAATACTCAGGTTAATAACACGCTTTATTTCTACACGGGTGATACGATCGACCTGGAGGGTAGGGAGGTTGCTGTAAAGCACCTCGTCCAGGTGGTACCTGGGGAAAGCTTGAAGATCAGGAATGGAGGCAAGGAATCAGAAATTCTTATTCTCCAAGGCAAGCCCATCAATGAACCAGTGGCAAGCCGTGGTCCTTTTGTAATGAATACCGAAGAGGAACTTAACAAAGGATTCGCTGAATTTCGCAGAACTCAATTTGGCGGATGGCCGTGGCCTGACACCGAGCAAGTGTTTGATAGAAATAAAGGACGCTTCGCAAAATATGCGGATGGAACTGAGGAGGTCAAATAGACTGGGACTTTTTTAGACATTGGCTAGCTCACCAACTGCTCAAAGAAATAGGAAGCAGTCAGATACCTACGGGATTATTATTAATAACCATTTTGAAATAATTATACTTTTAAGTATTCCTCATAGAGGAAGTTGATCTTTAAATTTCATGGGATAACTTCTCCTAAATCACCATATGAAAACACAATAAATTATTGGTTGAAAAGCAGGACTAACTCGCTCTGCAAATAACTGAAATATGATTATCCGCTTTTCTACCAGTAAGGAGGAATAAGCAATGTATCAAATGTTAAACTTAAGAATTGAGGCCGCTTCGGTCATCGGTCTTCCAACCAGATAAGCAAGAAATATAAGGTGACTGGCATTATGACGGATAATCATAAACTGATATATCAAAACCCCTTTAAGATTCGTCTGGAAGGGGTTTTTTGATTTAATTAAATAGGTGGTAATCTTCAATGTCGCTACCTATTCCGCTTAGTTTAGGTAGGAGTAGAGATAAAAAGTACTCTTCCTTACCTATGGTTTGACCTATAATTACAAAAGCATTCCGCTCAATATGCGTATTTTAGGAAAATATAATGGATCTGATGCTCAAGTGCCAATTAGGCTTTAGCTCTACCCATTAGGGTCGTCTTTCATTATCCGTTATGAAAGCAGAGCACCCTTACCTATCTGTAACTATATAAATAGAATCTCATATGATTTCTGATTTCTTTAATAAATTACTGGACAGCGAGTTCATGCCTCACGGGCACTGCTATTATTGGGATCCTATAATCGTGTGGGTCAATGCAATATCAGGAAGCTTAATCGCTTTAGCCTATTTGACGATTCCATTTACTTTGATCTATATCGTCAGGAAAAGAAATGATATCAAATTTTCATCTGTGGTTCTTTTGTTTGCACTCTTCATTCTTAGTTGCAGTGCTACTCATATCATGGATGTGATTAATATTTGGGAGCCCATGTATAGATTGGATTCCACTTTTAGGGTGATCACAGCGATAGCTTCAGTAGCCACAGCTTTTATGCTAATGAAGATTACTCCGCAGATCTTATCCATACCAAATGCTGATAATTATAAGAAACTGAATGAGGAATTAAAAGCACAAATCATCCGTCTTCAGGAAAAAGATATGATTATCAGCGAGCAGGTCCAACAGCTTCAGATTCAAAATGAGACATACAAGGTAGCTGAGGAGAATGCAAATTTTGGCAGCTACATGTGGGAGATGAATACCGGCCTTTTGGTTTATTCTGATAATTTATTTCGAATTTTTGGCTTTGAACCTCAGGAGTTTACCCCGACTTTTGAGCGATTTCAATCCTTAATTCATCCTGATGATTTAGAGCTAGTGAATGCTAATGCGGAGAAAACCATCCAAACAGGAAAGCTGGTAGAGGAACCTTACCGAATTATTAACAATAAGGGAGAAATAAGGCATCTTCGCTCGAGTGGCGGTTTTACAGGAGGTAAGGATAACCGTATGTTAATAGGTACAGTTCAGGATATTACCAAGGATTTGAAAGATGCAGAAATACTGAGGGCTAAAAATATTGAGCTTGAAAATGCAAATGCAGAATTAAACTCATTTACTTATATAGCAAGTCATGATTTGCAGGAGCCTCTGCGAAAAATCAAAGTATTTAGCAACCTTATCTTGGAGAGTGGAGAACTTTCAGATAGTACAAAGGGCTTTTTCAATAGAATAACCGATGCAAGTGAGCGAATGAGAAACCTGATTATATCGCTGCTTGATTTTTCTCGGGTCAATAAAACTGATTTGGTTTTTGAAGCTTGTGACTTGAATAAAATAGTTGAAGAATCAAAAATTGATCTCAATCTAAGCATAGAAAGTGAAAAGGTGATTATTGATTATGCAAACCTTCCCACTATCAATGGATTGCCGAGCCAGCTCAATCAGCTCTTTACGAATCTGCTGGATAATGCTATCAAATACAGTAGATCTGGGGTGACTCCTCATATCACAATCACGGCCACTATTGTTCAAAAAAGTGCCATAGATCATCCTGCGGCTACGCATAAAGCATATCATGTCATCAAAATAAGCGACAATGGAATCGGGTTTGACAATGAATATTCCTCTGTGATATTTGAAATTTTCCAGCGACTGCATAATAAGAATGATTATTCAGGTACAGGAATTGGCTTAGCAATCGTCAAGAAAATTGTAACTAATCATCAGGGATTTATTCTGGCTGAGGGTAATAAGAATTTAGGGTCTATATTTACAGTCTATATACCCACACTATGAAAAAGTTATTGCTGATAGATGACGATGAAGATGATCAATTTCTTTTTAAGATGGCGATTAAGTCTTTATTTCCGACGTTCAGCTGTGACGTTTCTCATGATGGTAGTCATGCACTAGCTCTTTTAAAAGAAGGTAAGGATCTTCCAGACCTGATTTTTGTTGATTTGAATATGCCTATCATGAATGGCTTTGATTTTCTGGTTCATATCAAAAAGGAGCAGCAGTTGAACAAAATACCAATTGGTGTATTTACTACTTCTATCAATGCTCGAGATCAGGAACGAACCATGCAACAAGGAGCTAGCTTTTTTTTGACAAAGCCTTCTGATTTTCAGGTGCTATGCGACAAATTACGCGATGTCATTCTGATGAATAGTTAATGAGCTGTTTAGCTTTTTATAAGGCTCTACTTAGGTGTGTTGTGCGGTAGCTATTGAGGTACATTAACCGCTTTTCTAAGAATAATTTTTTCGTTTGGATGAGTTTCTTAGAGTTGAGCATAGGCTTGGTCAGCAGAAAAACGTTGCTTTTCCCGTTTCATTTTATTCCACTCATTAAAGTTGCTTTTTTCCTGAAAGACTACAGACGCATTCTTTTGGATTGCCCGCTTGCAGAATGAAGTTAAAGTAAATTTTTTAAGCAGTTGGAGCCAGTAGTACGAACTGGATCAGATCTACTACAATTCAGCATTATTGGAAGCTTTTACTGCATCATCTCAAAACATTTTCCCTCAAATATTGCTTTCGAAGTAGAGAAAATTGCTGAAAACGCACCTTGAAGTTGTTAGCATAAAGCACAATACCACCAATGACCGATCGAGAAATAGATAGAATCATAGAAATGGCTTGGGAGGATAGAACCCCTTTTGAAGCTATAGAAACACAATTTGGCCTGAAAGAAGCAGAGGTGATCAAACTTATGAGACGTGAGCTGAAAGAGAGTAGCTTCAAAATGTGGAGAAAGCGCGTCAACAGCGGAGTAAGCCAAAAACATCTGAAGATGAGAAACCCAGATATCGAGCGATTCAAATGCTCCAGACAAAGAACTATCTCACTTAATAAAATTACCTAGTGCATCATTTTCCTACAGATATCTCCTCGATCAACAGCAGGATTCAAGCTATTGATCCTGTGAAGTATGCAGCTACTCGAAATTATAAAGATGGGGCTGTCACCCGTCTGAGTCCTTATATTTCCAGAGGCGTGATTTCTACCCGCCAGGTTTTTGAACACATCAAAACCTTAAAGTTGCCTTGGTATAAAGTTGAAAAGCTAGTTCAGGAATTGGCGTGGAGGGATTACTGGCAACAGGTATGGCTAGCAAAGGGCGAAGGGATCGAACAAGATTTAAAAAATCAGCAAGCTCCCATTGCTTCTCAGCAAATTCCCTTGGCAGTGATTAATGCAGAGACGGGAATACATGAAGTGGACGAGGCCATCAAGCAGCTTTATGAGACGGGGTACATGCATAATCACATGCGTATGTACATCGCGTCTATTTGTTGCAATATTGCCAATTCACATTGGTTGCAGCCTGCCAAATGGCTGTATGGCCATCTGCTCGATGGGGATTTGGCAAGTAATCACCTGAGTTGGCAGTGGGTTGCAGGTGCTTTTTCCAGCAAAAAGTATTACGCTAATCAATGGAATATCAATACCTATTTCAAGAGTGATCAGCAGGATACATTTCTCGACGTGTCGTATGAGGAGTTTCCTGACTTGGCGATTCCGGAGATATTACGCGAAACTCAGGCTTTCGACTTGGAGACTGTACTTCCTATGGCAGCTCCGTTGAGCGTGGATCCAAAGAAAAAGACCTTGGTTTATACTTATTATAACCTCGATCCATTCTGGCATTCAGGGGAGGAAGTGCAGCGTATTTTGCTCTTAGAGCCAACCTTTTTTCAGAAAAATCCAATCAGTCAGCAATGCCTCAAATTTGCGTTAGACCTGGCAAAAAATATAGCGGGAGTACAGCTTTTTGTGGGAGAATTCTCTGAATTAGCCAATCAGATCAACACCGAAGCCATTCACTTCAAAGAGCATCCCACTTCGGCTCATTTTCGTGGAACTGTCGAAGCTAGAGATTGGATCAGTGGGGTGAAGGGGTATTATCCATCTTTTTTCGCTTTCTGGAAAAAGTGTAAAAAAGAAATCAACTACGAGTAAACTACAGGATTATAACTCTCTAAAAGTGCAACATGCTACTGAACAAAAACGAAATTGAAAAGCTAGAGCAAAAATACAAGTTGAACCTAATCAACTCGATCTCTGGAGTGAAGCCTGCCAATCTGATCGGGAGCAGGTCCAAAAACGGAGAAGATAATGTCGCGATTTTTTCTTCAGTAGTGCATTTGGGTTCCAGTCCCGCACTGCTAGCATTTGTCATGAGGCCACAGACTGATATTCCCAGAGACACCTATCCGAACATACTGGAAACAGGGACTTACACCATCAATCATGTATCGGAAGCTTTTATCAAGCAAGCTCACTATACCTCCGCCAAACTCGAAAGGGGAGAATCGGAATTTGAGCGAATGAAGTTGGAGAAGGAATTTATAGGTGAGTTTCCCGCACCTTTCGTGAAGAGTAGCGCCGTCAAGCTAGGGATGAGACATCAGGAAAGTATTCCCTTGCCCAATGGTTGCATACTCGTCATAGGCTCCGTGGAAATGATTTCATGTCCAGATCAAGTGGTCAATGAGCTAGGACAGCTGGACTTGGAAAGCTACGCTGGAGTCGGTATTTCCGGATTGAATACCTATTATAGGCTTACCAAATTGGACACATTTCCCTATGTCCGAGAAGACCAAATTCCAGAATTCTAATGAAAAAATCTGATCTGCCTACCAAGATTTGTATAGTCTGTAAGAGGCCATATGCTTGGCGTAAAAAATGGGAAAAAAACTGGGAAGAGGTGAAGTATTGTAGCGAAAGGTGTAAAAGGAATAAAGGGACCTCTCTATATACAGCTTTAAACTGATTTTATGAGGGTTCACAACTAGTTCATCTTTGAGAATTGCACATCGAAAATTGTCTAATATGATTGTCCGCTTTTCTACCAGTAAGGTGGAATAAGCAAGCTAGCAACTGTTAAACTTAAGAATTGAGGCCGTTTCGGTCATCGGTCTTCCAACCAGATAAGCAAGGAATATAAGGTGACTGGCATTATTGCGGATAATCCTATTGTCTAAAATGTTTTGCCGCTCTGCCCAGCAAACAGAATTTCAGGGTATGGATTTCTCATGAAAAAGCCACTTCAGTCACCAGTCTTCAAATCAACTAAGCAAAGAATTTAAGCTGACTGACATCCCTGCTGATAATCAGCGATCATTTTTCCTTTTTCCTCAGATAATTATAAATCCCGCCCACACCAATAATCAACAGTACAACTCCAATTGCCCATTGCAGGGGGCTGTTCATGGATTCTTTAGCTGAGAGAAAAGAGCTTGCCAGTACTCCCGCCGAGAAAGCGATTACTGTACGCGTGAGCATTCCTGGAATACCAAAGACAAGTACTTTCCAGAGTTTGATGTTCATGGAAGCAAAGAGAAAATTGGAAACTGCGAAAGGAACTATAGGGGAGATCCTCACAAAGAAGATTAGCGAGCCCTCTTTTTCCTTACGGGTCTCGATCTCCTTCTTGAACTTAGGGTTTCTTTTGTAAAGTAATTTAGTGAAACCCAGATTGGTGATTTTCCCCAAAGTAAAACCCAACACCGAAGCTAGGGAATACCCCACAATAAGGAACGGTAGAGACCACCAACCAAAATAAAACCCGGAAGCCAAAGCCACCAAGGTGGTGGGAAGCAGCGCCAAACCCATCAATAAGGCACCAATTGCAGTGTAGAGGAAATAGTCCCACGCTGACTGCAGGATAACATGCTCTAAGAGATCATAGTTAGTAGCAAGTGCAGCACTACCTATTATGGGCATGGTCACCACCCATAGCCATGCAAAAATCCCCACAGGATGACTGGCGAAGTAGGTTTGGATAGTTTTGAATATCCTGCCCTTTTTTGTCATATTTGATTTATCATCCATTAGTTCGCTGGGAAAGCTTGCAAGTTTAACATGCACAGCCTTAATATCACCCCTGAAATCTTAAAAGGTTTTCTATTTCCCCCAGAACCAAAATAATTTAAAATAAGCACGAATGAAATTTGGAACAAAAGCAATTCATGCCGGGATCGAGCCCGATCCTGTGACAGGTGCGATTATGACCCCGATTTACCAGACTTCCACCTACGTCCAAAAATCTCTGGGTGAGCATCCAGTCTATGCCTATGCTCGCTCTCAAAATCCTACCCGCACTGCACTTCAGGACAATTTGGCCGCATTGGAAAATGGCAAACATGGCATTTGTTTTTCCTCTGGCGTGGCAGCGATAGATGCAGTGGTGAAGTTGCTTAATCCCGGTGATGAGATCATCAGTACGAATGACTTGTATGGGGGAACTTACCGACTTTTTACCCAAGTATATGAGCGATATGGGATCAAGTTCAAATTTGTGCCTATGTCAGAGGCGGAAAATATTGCGGCGCATATCACCGAAAAAACAAAAATGATCTGGGTGGAAACCCCCACCAATCCAATGATGAACATCATCGATATCGCAGCAGTAGCTAAATTGACCGCTGGTTACCAGCTGATCCTCGCGGTAGATAATACGTTTGCTTCGCCGTATTTGCAGAATCCATTGGACCTCGGAGCTGATATTGTGATGCATTCCGCTACCAAATACCTTGGAGGTCATTCGGATGTGGTAATGGGAGCATTGGTGGTGAACGATGATGAGCTGGCGCAAAAGCTTGGCTTTATACAAAATGCTTGCGGTGCTGTACCTGGGCCTCAGGACTGTTTTTTGGTGTTGAGAGGGATCAAAACCCTACATCTTAGGATGGAGCGCCATAGTCAAAATGGTAAGACCATCGCTGCCTATCTCAAAAATCACCCTAAGGTAGCAAAGGTCTATTGGCCAGGCTTCGAGGATCATCCGAATCATGCGATTGCCAGAAAGCAAATGCGAGATTTTGGAGGAATGATATCTTTTTCTTTGGTGGGAAATAGGCAGGCTGACGCCAAAAAAGTGATGGAGAGCTTTCAGATTTTTGCACTTGCCGAATCCTTAGGAGGAGTGGAATCACTCTGTGGACATCCAGCCACTATGACCCATGCGAGCATTCCGAAGGAAGATAGGGAGAAAGTAGGTTTGGTGGACTCTTTGATTCGCCTGAGCGTGGGAGTAGAGGATGCAGAGGATTTGAAGAATGATTTGGCGCAGGCATTGGGTAAGGTTTAAGGGGGAGGACCGCTGAATGCAGCTGCTTTTTGGTAAGGCCATCCAGATAATTTTAGCATATTGGGGCGAGATATTTTTCGCCCCATTTCCAATTCAAGTAGTCCAGCTGTTGCCAAATCGGCTTCGGGAGTTTTTTTAAACCACGTAGGGATATAGAAGTCAGAGTGGTCAAGGCTTTTCACTCATTTCTAATCTCAACTCTCCACCACCTGTAATCTGTGAATGGGACAGTTCCAGGTTGCCTAAGTTTTGATTTTTCCAGGTCGCTGATTTCACATAGACACTTGTCGGGCTATTTCCCTCGGTTTTGATGATGAATTCCTTTCCAGGATAATAGTAGGGATTCAAGGAAATAGTGATTTTGTCAAAAATTGGGCTGCTGATTTCATAAGCTGGATCGATTTCCGTGCCGCCGTTCATTTGGAACAAACCAATCTTCATCAACACCGCCAAGCTTCCCATCAATCCTTGATCTTCATCCCCATTGTAGCCATTTTCTGGACTGAGATCAGAATAAACACTTTTTATCACCGCGCGGGACCAGTATTGGGTCAGATCCGGACGTCCCAACTTATGGAAAACAAAAGCGGTCTGGATAGAAGGCTGGTTGCCATAATTGACTGGAATTCTGCGGTATTCGGGATGGGTTTCCTGAGAGTGAGAAGTGCCAGAGGTGAAGCCAAGTTTTGAAGCCTCTTCAAATGAAGCGTTCAATTTTGCCACTGCCTTCTCTCTGCCACCCATGAGTTCTGCCAGGCCTTCCAGATCATGTGGTACAAACCAGGTGTTTTGACTTGCGTTTGCCTCATTGAATCCAGCGCCATATTCATAGGCATCGAAGGGGGTTTTCCATTCTCCATTTACAGTTTTAGGACGCATCCAGCCTGTTTCTGTATCAAAGGTGTTTTTGTAGTAGGTCGAACGAGTGAGAAACTCCTGTGCTGTTGGCTCATCGCCTAAGGCTTTTGCCAGTTGCGCGAGTGTCCAATCCTGATAGGCATAATCCATCGTCAAACTTGGCCCACCCTGATGAAAACCGAAGCGCTGACCTTCTGGATTTGGCCAAGGAACATAGCCATTTTCGAGGTAGTAGGATAAACCGCCTCCTTTGGAAGTTCTGTGCTCGTAGCCTGCTTTTTCCATGATTCCGCCTGGCCTGTGATTTTTTTTCAAACCCTCATAAGCCAGCTGCACGTCAAACCCACGAATTCCTTTTTGGTACGCACTTACGATAAAAGGCGTACTCGACGCGCCCGTCATCACATAAGTGTAATTTCCACCGGAAGGTCCTCTCGGGATCAGACCCCCATCTACATAGTAGCGCAACATAGAATTGACAAATTCCTCTGTGATCTCGGGATAGACCAGGTGCCAAAGGGTATTGATCGTCCACTGAGCGCCCCAAAAAGAATCAGAATTGAAATGCCTAAACTTGGGTTTGCCAGCATTATCGAGAGGGATTTGCTTTGCCACAAGTGTTCCGCTAGTCATATCGGCGTATTTGCCATTGACGTCTGAGATTGTTCTTCTGCCTTGTAGCGCATGGAACAAATCGGTATAAAAACGTCTATGTGCTTTCTCAGTAGCCCCTTCTACCTGTATTCTGCCGAGGTAGCTGTTCCATTCCTCGAAGGACTCCGATTGAATTTGGTTGAAATCCCAATGCGCCAATTCTGTTTTCAGATTAAGCATAGCTTGCTCTGCACTCACGTATGAGATTCCCACTTTCATTAGTAGCTCCTCTTGAGAATCGTCAAAAGTCAGTAGAGCACCAGAGTTTTTGCCTTTGATTTCGGAAAGGGTAGCATTAACTCCGGCTTCCGACCAGCCTTCAATTCCTGTGATTGATCTATTGAGTTTGATTGCATAAAACACCTGAGTGTCAAAAGGACGTCTAATCGTTTTGCTATTGATTAGGTATCCTTGTAGCGTGTTTTTGTCTAATTGGATGATTTCTCCATCGGTGATTTCAGAGGGGCCCAGCATTCCTCCCAATCGGATCATGACTTGCTGAGCTCCATTTTTTGGAAAAGTATAGCGGTGAAAACCCACCCGCATCGTGGAGGTGAGTTCTACTTTGATGTCATACCTATCCAGCATCAACTTGTGATACCCTGGCTGAACTATTTCTGAATCATGGGAAAAAGGCGAGCCGAAATCTGTGTTTGTCTCCAAGTCAATTCCAGAAACTGGAAGAACGGAAAGTGCCGAAAGTTGCCAAGCATGTACGTGGCTGAGACCTTTGATGGAGTCGCTTTCATACCTGTACCCAGATCCCCAAGCTCCTCCAGTATCGGTGTCAGGGCTGAGGTTCACCATTCCGAATGGTCTGGTGGCCGAGTTGAAAAAGAACCAACGGGAGTTTTTACTATCCACGTGGGGATTCACCAAGTCCGCGGGGGATTTTTTTGTTTGGGCAAAGACGAAAAGTGAAACCTGTAAAAGTACTAGCGTAAGAAAGAGTTGGCGGTTCATATTGAGGGTTTGTGGTATGGAATCTTTAAGTACGTTTCAAAAAACCGGAAAACAAACCTACAGTATTGGGTATTTACGCAAAGGATTTCTGAGGTATAAAAAGAAAAAAGGTTGGCAACTTTAACGCTCCCAACCTTCTTAGTATTTAAGATCTATGGATTCCTTAAAAAGGAAGATCGGCTTCCTCTTTCATCTTGGCAGTTTTCTCACCCATGAGAAGGATTTCGTTGACTACTATCTCGGTGATGAAGCGCTTCACGCCATCCTTATCGGTATAATCCCGATTGCTGATTTTGCCTTCGACGGCGATCTCAGATCCTTTGTCTGTGTATTTGTCTAGGATCTCTGCGTTCTTGCCCCAGATGACGAGCCTGTGCCAGGTAGTTTCGGTGATACGCTCACCCTTTTGGTTTTTGTAAACTTCGTTGGTCGCGAGGTTGACGTTGCCTACGACCTTGCCACTTTCTAGGGTTTTCAATTCTACTTTAGCTCCTAGGTGACCGATTAGCTGTACTTTGTTTCTTAGCGCATTCATGATGTTAGTTGTTTTGGTTAGAAAATTTGTTTGATGTTTCGCCAGAGGTAAAACTTATGATCCAAAGTTGGGAAATCGTTCTGCGCTAAGTCGGTAGCTAGTCGTTTGTATTCGATAGTATTCGTTTGCTGTCGGATAAAGTTGGTTTAAGTCGAATCGAGGCTGATTAAGTAATTGAAAAAGTTTAGTAGGTTTAGAGGGAAGAGAGGGAGTTGCTTGTAGCGATTAGTGGAATTTCAAATTAAACACGCGCAATATGTTACCTTATATAAACTTGACGGTCAGAAAATAGTAGAGCTTAGAAAGCACCAACCCAAAAGCGGGAGTTCTTCTTGGCTTTAAAATTTTTATCTCCATCAAAATTTAAGGGTGGTCAACAGGTATTTGATTCGAATTCAGTAAGTTGCTTAACCACAAATTTTTACCCTTTTTAAAATTAATTCAGTCTAACTCATTTTTTCCATGAAAAACTTAAAGCAAAACGTTGTTTGGATAACAGGCGCTTCGTCTGGTATTGGCAAAGCTATGGCCTTGGAATGGGCATGCTTGGGGTATAAAGTGGTGCTTTCTGCCAGGCGTCAGGAATTGCTGGAAGAGATAGCTCTTGAGATAAGAAAGTCGGGTGGAGAAGCTTTGGTTATTCCAGTTGATATTCTAGAAGAAAAATCTATTGAAGAGGCTGTTCAGCAACTTATAAGCACATGGGGTCGTCTTGATATTGCTGTGGCAAATGCCGGATTTGGCGTTTTTGGAAGTATGGAAACCTTGACAGCGAAAGATTGGAGCAGGCAAATGCAAGGAAATGTGACCGGTTTAGCCTTGACTGTAAAATACGCCCTGCCACATTTGAAGCAAACGCAAGGTAGAATTGGTTTAGTTGGCAGTGTAGCAGCTTTTATTCCCAACCCACATGTAGGAGCCTATGGCGCTTCGAAAGCCGCCGTTCATTCGATAGGATTGACACTGCAAGTTGAGCTGAAAGGTACTGGTGTGAGTTGCACCACCATACATCCGGGGTTTGTAGTTTCGGAGATTGCCAGAGTTGATAATGAAGGCCTATGGCATCCAAACCGTCCAGATCCACGACCGGCAAATCTGATGTGGCCTACCGATAAAGCTGCGAAAGTGATGGTGAAGGCTATAATGAAGCGAAAAAGAACGTATGTTTTTACCGCCCATGGCAAAGTTTTACTTTGGATGCAGCGTTGGTTTCCTAGTTTGGTGAGAACAATATCCTCAAAAGGGCCAAAGCCAGAATAGTCAGAACTTGCGGAGAATTCCTTAAACTTGTTTCTTGAAATCAAAAGAAATTAACCTCCCCATTTCCCTTCATTCTAAGTACTAAATGCTTTTTAATTCCATAGACTTTGCCGTTTTCTTACCGATAGTTTTTGTTCTCTATTGGTTTGTGGTAAACAGAAACCTGCAACTGCAGAATTTTTTAATCGTCGCTGCAAGTTTGATTTTTTATGGCTGGTGGGATTGGAGGTTTCTATCACTGATCTTGTTCAGTGCGGTGGTAGATTATTTGATTGGTAGAAAACTCAGCGCAGAGGAAAGTCCGACCACACGAAAGATTTTGCTTTGGGTAAGTATTTTGGTGAACCTTGGTTTCCTTGGTTTTTTCAAATACTACAATTTCTTCCTCGATAATTTTATGGGAGCTTTTTCATTTTTTGGGTATGCTATTCAAGCGAATTCTCTCAACATCATCCTTCCCGTTGGAATCAGTTTTTACACGTTCCAAACCTTAAGCTACACGATAGATGTGTACCGAAAAAAGTTAACTCCTACAAAGGATTTCATTGCATTTCTGGCTTTCGTGAGTTTCTTTCCACAATTGGTGGCAGGGCCCATCGAAAGAGCGACGAATCTCTTACCTCAGTTTTTCAAAGAGCGGAAATTTGATTATCTGAAAGCAGTGGATGGCATGCGCCAAATACTCTGGGGTTTGTTCAAGAAGATCGTCATAGCGGACAATTGCGCAGAGTTTGCCAATTTGATCTTCAATAATTCTGATGATTACAGAGGTAGTACACTGGTTATTGGAGCGATATTTTTCACTTTTCAGATCTATGGTGACTTCTCCGGGTACTCAGATATTGCGATTGGGACTTCCCGTTTATTTGGGTTTGATTTGAAGCAGAACTTTGCTTTCCCATACTTCTCCAGAGATATGGCAGAATTTTGGCGACGCTGGCATATTTCACTGTCCACATGGTTTAGAGATTACGTCTATATTCCTCTCGGAGGAAGTCATGGTGGTACCTGGATGAAAGTTCGAAATACCTTTATTATTTTCATTGTGAGTGGGTTTTGGCATGGAGCCAATTGGACTTTTATAGTCTGGGGCGCACTGAATGCTGTTTATTTTCTGCCTCTTTTGCTAAGGAATAAAAACAGGAATAACCTGGATGAAATAGCGCAGGGGAGGTTTTTTCCCAGCCTTAAGGAAATCTCTTCCATACTTCTCACCTTTGGGTTAACCGTTTTTGCCTGGATATTTTTCAGGGCTAATTCTATGGGACATGCGGTAAGTTATATCGCTGAGATTTTCTCCGGCAGTTTGTTCACTGTTCCGGATTTTGAAGGAAGTGGACGCGCATTTAGGTTATTTATTCTGGTGATTTTATTCATGTTGGTCGAGTGGAGGGGGCGTGAAGATCAGTATGCTATCGAAACATTGGGTTTGCAATGGAAGCGACCTATACGTCGAGCGCTATATTTCGGCATCATAATTCTCCTCTTTTGGTTTGGACAGAATGAGCAGCAGTTTATTTACTTTCAATTTTGAGTGATGAAGAAGTTTATAACAACTACATGTGTTTTTGTCCTTCCATTTTTCGGGTTATATCTATTCAATGTGATCAACTATAGCCAAAGAGGAGCGGAGGGAGATCTGGCTCGAATGGGGTATTTCTATACCAATCCCTCGCCGAGGAGTGTCATCGATAGTCTGTATGTTATTCCAAAGCAATACACGCTACTATCGGAGATCGGATTGTCCTCCAAGGAGAAATTTGATGTGATGACTATTGGAGATTCTTTTTCAGAACAGGGTAAATTAGGGTGGAAAAACTACCTAGCTGCTACGGGTACTTCTGTATTGCATGTGGATAGATTTATCTCTGGCAGCAATCCAATTCAGACCTTGGTTTCTTTGGTGAACTCTGGTTTTTTTGACCATATAAAACCCGAGTTTGTCGTAGTCCAGTCAATAGAGCGTGACTTTAATACTAGAGCAACTAGTCTTGACTTTGCTGCGAAGATGGATTTGAATGCGTTGACAGAGAAAATAGAGAAGCATAAGAGTTCATCGCCTAACTATGACCTCCAGTTTTTTTCTGACGCTACGCTCAAAATGCCGCTGAATAATTTTCAGTTTTCCTACACAGACAAACCCATTTTCTCTAATACCCATCAGGTCAAAACGACAAGAAGGGATCTGTTTTCAAATTCGCCAGACCAACTTCTATTTTACAAACATGATCTACAGAAAATGGGAGCAAAAAATGATTCTCTGAAAACCCTGTCTAGTATCGACGCCATTGGCCAATTAAGCGAGATGCTTGCGCAACTAGATGTTGAATTAATTGTGTTGGTCAGTCCGGATAAGTTTGATCTGTATTACCCTTTCGTAGCAGATCAATCCAAGTTTGAGACCCCGACCTTTTTCGCTACCTACGAAGGAGCAGATAAGGCTTACGTCAATGTGGACACCTACCGGATCTTCTCCGAAAAAATGGGTGAACAAAAAGATATTTACTACTATGACGATACGCACTGGTCGCCTGTAGGAGGGAAGATCGTGGTGAATGAAGTTTTGAGATTGATGAATCAGTGAATTGTGTCATCTCTGATTTCAAAGAGTAGTAGGGTTAAACCTGAGTTTATCAGTATTTTCACTTCCAACATAAACCTCCTCCCAACCCCTTTTCCCCATGAACAGACGTCCTTTTCTTAAAAATCTAACCCTGCTAGGAAGCGGATTGGTGGCATTTCCTGTTGCAGGTTTCTCTAGCTCACTAAGCAAAGTTGAGTACGAAACAGCCTTTCAGCCTGTATTCAAGTTCATTACGGCTTCTGATGGGCATTTTGGCCAGCCGGAAACAGATTATATAACTTCCCATCAAAATCTGATCGAAGCCATCAAGCGCGAGTCTGATGTGGACCTGGTGGTATTCAACGGAGATCTCATTCACGATGACCCTTTGTTGATGCCTGAGGTGAAGAAAGTCTATGACCGGTTGCTCCCCTTGCCGTATTATGTGGTAAAGGGAAATCACGATAGAGTATCTGAGGACAAATGGCTTGAGATCTGGGGACAAGCTTCCAATACATTTTTTACCGTCAAAGATCAATTCGGTATGATACTTCTCAATTCCTCCAATGAGGCAGGCGATTACCTCTGTGTGGATCAGGATTTTTTGCGATCAGCGTTGGAAGAAATGCAAACACTGGAGCAGGTGTTTGTTTTTATTCATATTTCTCAGCGAGATTGGACTAGGCATGGGATAGATTGTCAGGAAGTACTGGATCTCATTGCACGCTATACGAATGTGAAAGCTACTTTTCACGGGCATGATCATGACGTAGATGGCCTGATGTGGAATCAGAAAAAGCCATACTTCTGGTCAGGGCATTTCGGAGGAAGTTGGGGCAATCCATTTCCAAGTTACCGCGTCTGTGAAGTGGATGAGCAAGGCAAAACCAGAACGGCTTTGAAACGGGTTTCTGATGGAGAAATGCTGAATGCGCATTCCATTTAATCCGTAGGTACGATTCAAGATTTCTTTCAAAGCTTTAATTGGATGAGTAAAATTTGAGCTAGTGGAGGATTTTTTTTGTTCCAAAAAAATTAGTTTTTTAAAGGTTTATAGTAGATTTAGAGAGGGTGTGGAATATCGAGAGGCGGAGATGAATTAGAACCTTAAATGAAAAACTATGATCTGGTTTAACCTACAAGAACTTGAACGAAAAATCATCGAAGATAAACTCTCAGAGCAGGATGGATTTGAGTACTTCTTGGCCTTCTCTATCATGGGAGCTCTTTCGATGTATATCAACACTTCCTATAGTTTATTAACAGTCTTGGAAGTGGCGATCGTAGTTGGGATCACGATCTGGGGATCTTACTTGATATTTAAGACAAATTCAGAAGGAGATAGAAAGGACTTTTTCAAAAGGTATTTTGCGCTGGCTTGGGTTATTTCTTTCAGGTTATTCATTTTCACAATGATTGCGACGTTCTTCATATCCATACTATTACTCACGTTTGGTTCTAAAGGCGGTGGTGTGAATAGCTATGTGACGGACATTTTTATGATGATTATTGTGTCACTCTTTGGGTTGGTTTACTACCTCTTGCTCAATAATTCATTCAGGAAAGTCTCTTCACGATCTGTTCAACAGCCGATTGCATGAGTTGAGTGCAGTTTGAATGCGTCAGCTGAAGCGAATGGGGGGGTACTGTTCAAGAAAGTTATGTGTCGATCGAATGAGAATTTTTAAAGCAGCATAGTTACCAATGAATCAAAAAACTGAAAAAATAGCTGCTAAGGTTTTTAACATAGCACTAGCTTCTGCTTTTCTGTCCTTGGCTATTTTATTGGTTGTGATCAGGATAGATTACTCCAACATCGCGATTTGGGGTTTTTATATTATCCTCTTTGCCAATTTTGTATTTCTACCTGTACTTTTCATCGCGCTGATTGTATTGGTAATTTTCAACTTCAGATCTTATGGCTTTCTTCGCGGAGCAGAGAAGTCGTCTTTACGAATTCTAACTGTGCTAGTAGCTGCTTTCATGCTTTATCTGGGTTTTGAGATAGTCAGAAGTACGAGCGAAGGACTGAAAGTTGTGTTTAAAAATCATACCTCTAAGCCTATTAAGAATATTGACCTTTATGGGCGGGGAAGTATCACTGAGCTAGCTGTTCTGGCTCCATACGCGGAGGCCGCATTGGTATTTCGAGGAATAGCCATTAGGCATAATCTCGAAAATGACTATGAAAATGAAGTAAGCCTTGTGTATTATATGGACGACACCTTTTATAACTATCCGGTTTTTGAAGGTCCAGGTAGGTATATAGGGATAAGTGGACCTTTTCAGATTGATTTTTTTGGGCCGGACTCTGTGCGGTTTTCTTATTTGAAAGATGAAAATCTTTAATATGATTATCCGCAATCTTGCCAGTCACCTTAAATTCCTTGCTTATCTGGTTGGAAGACCGATGACCGAAGTGGCCTCAATTCTTAAGTTTAACACTTGCTACATTGCTTATTCCACCTTACTGGTAGAATAGCGGATAATCATAATCTTTAAATAGCTTCTATGATTATACGCAATCTTGCCAGCAACCAAATTTCCCTTGCCCAACCGCACAGAAGTCCGAAGAGCGGTGAGCGAACTGGTCTCAAAGTCGATTTACTCTATAGCTTAAATTCTGATAAAAGATTTGTTGGTTCCCCACTTGAATTGCCTCGCCTAATTAGTTAAAGAATAAACCTAACATGAATAGAGGTTGCCACTTGTCAAACATGAACTACAATCCAATGGGGAAAAATCTATCTTACATCAAAAACCTGTAAATCATGTGGTGGCAATATCTCTTAGTTTTTCTCGGTGCGCTATTATTTGACATCGTACCATTTCCCTTTCCGCCGGCTTTTACGATCATGGTTTTTTTGCAGATCGTATTTAAGCTAAATGAGTGGTGGGTCATCATCATCGGCGTAGCCGGTTCCGTGCTGGGTAGGTACATCCTGCTGCTCTATGCTCCTGTTCTTGCAGATAAGTACCTGAAAGAATCCAAAAATAATGACATCCAGATTCTGGGTGAAAAAATGAAAAAAAACAAATGGGCTGGACAGTTGATCGTGCTTTCTTATTCTCTACTTCCCCTTCCCACTACGCCCCTGTTTTTGGGCGCGGGGATTTCCAAACTCAACCCTATTTACATTATCCCTGCCTTTCTTGTTGGTAAATTCACCAGTGACACCCTTGCTATTTTTGCTGGGGCCTATGCTGTAACTAATGCCCAAAGTATTCTCGAGAATGCACTTTCTTGGCAATCTATTCTTAGTCTCCTTCTGGGATTGTTCTTGCTTTTCTGCCTGTTCTTTGTGGACTGGAGAACCCTAATTCTTCACAGAAAGCTGATAATTAACTATAGGATTTTAAAGTAAAATCTCCCTCACTCTCCATTCTAACTCACATTCCTTTGATCATCAACATCCTAGTTGGTTTATTCATAGCCCTTATTCTGTATTTACTTTTTCGTCCAAAAGGAATCAAAAGTGGGCTCCAAGTCCCAGCCCTTTTTCCAGAAAAGTGGAGATTGTACTTACTTCAGGAGGTGAATTTCTACGCTTCTCTAAGCGAAGAGGATAAAGCAGTTTTTGAAGAAGGGATTCTGCGATTTCTGGAGCGCGTGCGGATCACGGGAGTGAAAACGACTGTGGATGAGGAAGATCGATTGTTGGTGGCGAGCAGTGCGGTGATACCTGTTATTGCTTTTCCAGAGTGGGAATATTCGAGTCTGCATGAGGTTCTTCTGTATCCAGATACGTTTGATGAGAAATATGATTTTCAAGATAAAGACCGAACTATCTCAGGGATGGTAGGTAGTGGAGGAGTGATGCACCATGTGGTGTTATTTTCCAAACCCGCCTTGCATCAGGGGTTTGACAATGCCAGTGGTAAGATGAACGTGGGGATTCATGAGTTTGTCCATTTGTTTGACAAGCAGGACGGGGAGATCGATGGAATTCCTCATGTGATCATGAAGAATCAGGCAGTGCTTCCTTGGCTGCATTTGATCTCTGAGAACACGAAGGAGATGATGGCTGGCGAGAGTGATATCAATGTCTATGGCGCTACGAATAAGCAGGAATTTTTGGCGGTGGCTAGCGAGTATTTTTTTCAGCGACCGCAGCTTTTCAAAGAAAAACATCCAGACTTGTACGCCGTGCTGTCTTCAGTATTTCAAAACGATTTGGCAGCAAGTCAATCTGGTGACAATACGCTGAAGCGAAGTATAGGGAGAAATGATCCCTGTCCCTGTAGAAGTGGGGAAAAGTTTAAGGATTGTTGTATGACGGATGATTGACTATTTTAGCGATAAGTAGTATGATTCCTTCCGAACCCATGAAAATAAATTTAATACTCCTCTTGTTCGTGATCAGCTTTAACAGCTTTTCGCAGGAAACAAATCAGCAGGAAATTGCCGCAGTTGAACATGTCGTCAATCGATTTTTCGAATCCTTAGAGAAACAGGATACCCTACTGCTTCAGGAGGTAGCTTTTATGGAAGGTCAGATCTGGACAGTAAACCATACCGTCAGTCCAGCCAGACGTCGCATGCGGTTTTTCAGGGACGATCTGAAATCCTTTACTTCCAAGAATTCTTACTTAGAAACTGCTAAATCTATGGAAGTGAAAATCCATAAGGAAATGGCCATGGCTTGGGTGCCGTATGAGTTCAGGATGAATGGAGACTTCTCTCACTGTGGAGTGGATGTGTTTACTTTGGTGAAGGCAGAGGGGAATTGGAAAATTATCAACCTGTCCTATACGATCGATAAAGAGGGCTGCACTAGCAAATGAGGTTAATCAATTCACTTAACAGAAACAACTTCTGATTTTTTTTCACCGCAAAGAAACCATGAAAGAAAAGTTTTCACACTTATCTCTACTTACACTAAATCTGGTATTCACTAGTTTCAAAAATAACGAGCATCGGTCATCCGACAATTTTCATCGCTCATCAGTCAGGCTTCACCAACCTTCTTCTACTCCTTCAGCTCATACCAATCAATCCCAGTAAGGGGCTTTCTACGGCCGTAAGATTCTTTAGGTCCATAATTCTCCGCCAGGTAATCGAGAATTAATGACTCATTTTCCCCCAAATCCCAAAGTCCCTGCGTCTCTTGCATCCATACGATTTTTTCGTGCCAAACCTCACGGCTAAAACCACTCTGCAAGATCAGCGCGCTGGAGTGGCAAGCAGTGCAATTTCCTTTCACGATTTCATATCCTTCGCTGGCAATAAGGCCAGAATCAGCATCTTTTCCATCGATCAGTTGAACGATGGAATCTGCAGACTCTTCTGTAGGCAGAGTACTAGCTTCAACTGAAGTATCTGAGTTCAGAAAGGCCGAAATCTCCGGCTGAAAAACTAGCAAAACTACCAGCCCCGCTAGCAGAACTACTATACCTATTAAGCCTGCTACGGATTTAACCAGCGTATTTAAAAGGGCAAACTTCTCTTTTTGAGCAGGAGAGGGATGATGTTTGGGTTGATTGCGCATCGTTTAGCTTACTTTGACGGCGATTCTATGACAAGCATTATTCAGGTAGCCTTTCGGATTCCAGCCTGGCATAACCATGGTTTGCGAGATACCTTTTGAGTCAGTGGCTTTTGCCCAGATCTCATAATATCCTGCCTGCGGAAAAGTCAGGTCTATAGACCATTGTTGCCAAGCAAGTCTGTTCGTAGGTTTTTTCAACGTGCAAGTTTTCCAAGTCGCACCAAAATCAGTAGTCACTTGCATCTCTTTTACTTCCAGGTCCCCAGCCCAAGCATGGCCTTGCACGGTAAGTTTTTTGTCTTTGCCAAACATCGCTCCCGTTTTTGGGTAGGTGATCATGGATTTTACAGGCATGGATTCGATAATTTTCATGTCCTCATCCGGTACTTCCTGACCTGGCGCCACAGGATATTTTGGAACTCGATAGGAGTCACCCATCATTTTCTCCCCGTCATGCACCTTGTTTCTGACTACGAGTTTGTTCAGCCACTTGCCAGAAACTGATGCTGGCCAGCCCCCGCATACTAATCGAAGAGGATAGCCATGTGTCAGAGGAATGTCTTTTCCATTAAGTTGAAAAGCCAATAAAGACTCATCTTCCATTGCTTTCGCTATCGGAACACCTCGAGAGATTACCACTTTATTTGGATCGCCGTTGAGATGCTTGTCAGCACCGTAGTAGCCTATGTAAACTGCGTCGGATTTGATTCCCACGTCTGCCAGCACATCCTTAAGGCGTACTCCAGTCCATTGGGAACAGTAAACGGCACCTTCTTCCCATTGATTTCCGGATGCCTGCGGGTAAAAACCAGCTCGGCCATTTCCACCACATTCGATTACGAGCTGATAGCTGTAGGATTTGAATTTGCTTTTGAGCTCGGCGAGGGTGTAGGTTTTTTCTTTTACCACTGACTCACCACCCACCGTTAGCGTCCATTTAGACACCTCTATATCTTCAGGGATTAGTCCATTATTTCGGATGAAAATACTGGAAACTGGCGTGATCGCGTCATTCAATAGATGAGCCGGTGGCTCGATGTTCCAAGGTTTCTCATTGCGTACGATCATCTCTTTGCTTTTTCCTTCCAGTGGATTAAAATCTGCTGGAAGCATCACGGGAATGTAGCCTTTTGGCATACTCGCAGCATGCACAATATCAGCCCCGAGAAATGCCGCCATCGCGGCGAGGGTGCTTTTTTGCAAAAAGGATCTTCTATCCGAAGAATTTTCTTTCTTTTTCTTAGCGCTAGTTGATTCTTTTCTTGACATGGGGAAGTAGGGTTGAAAAGTGACTTGGGTAAAATTAGAAATCTTACTGACTTTTATCCAATTACAATCTGATGATTTGATATTTCAGCAGCTGATCAGGTTGGATTTTTTCTAATGAAGCTTGCAAAACTGTGAGAAGTGGCGGGATTTGTAATTAACTCTTTTTCGGACTTTGCCCACCAGCGGACAAAAATGTTCGCTTGATTTTTAAAATAAGTTACTTGAAATGCAAATAGGGTCTATTTTATGGTTTTTATACTGGCACAGAAATTTGATAAAGGGAAGAGGATTAACTCTTTGTTTTTGGATTTTCTTTGATAATCTAATTTACAGACTTTGTCCTTCACCCTTAAACTAGCACTATTCTCTATGTGGAAGAACTACCTTGAAATAGCTTGGAGAAATTTGGTAAGGCAAAAGTCTTTTACCCTGATTAACATTTTGGGTTTATCTATTGGCTTAGCCTGTTGTTTGATTCTGCTGGCTTTTGTGAAGCAGGAGCGATCGTATGATTCTTTTCATCAGGAGAGTAATCAAATCTATCGAGTGGTTCAGAGAGTCAGCAATTCTTCGGAATGGGCCTGGACCGGTGGTGCTGTCAGTGCAATGCTTCGTAAGGAATTTCCAAATGAACTAAGTGAGGTAGTCATGCTAGTGCCTGCCAGCATGTACCTGAAGTCTCCAGAGGGAATCAGCCCGGATGATAGTTTCAAAGAAGATCACTTTTACTATGCCGACGCTGGATTTGACGCGTTATTTGGCTTTGCGCTGAAAGAGGGCTCCTGGGATGGCGTATTTGATAATCCTTATCAGCTTGCACTGACTGAGACAAAAGCATTCAAGTATTTCGGAGATGTATCAGCCGTAGGAAAAACCCTCGTTGCTTCTGATGGAACTCTCTTTGAAATCAAAGCCGTACTGGAAGACCTTCCTTCTAATACACACATGAAATTCGATTTCATCACCGGGATGAGCTCGTTTAAGTCAAACAATAATTTTCCTTTGGATGGAGAATTTGGAAGCTTCTGGTGGCCTCAGGGATATACTTATGTAAAAAGAAACTCCAACACTGACGTTAGCGAACTAAGTAAGAAAATCCCGGAAGTAATCGGTAACTATCGCAATCCAGAAGAAGCCAAAAACTACCTACAATACTTTCAACCGATCGAAGACATCCATCTGACTGCTGGATATGAACGGGAATGGACTCCCGTGATGTCCCGGCAGACGCTCTTTATTTTTGGTTCCATAGGTCTATTTGTACTGCTGCTGGCCTGTATCAATTTTATCAATCTTGCTACGGCTAAAGCTATCAAGCGCATGAAAGAGATTGGAATTCGAAAAGTAAATGGAGCACTCCGAGGTCAATTAATTCGTCAATTCCTTACCGAATCTTTTCTGATGAATGCGATCGCCTTGATCGTAGGTATAGCGTTAATCTACCTGATTCTCCCCCTTTCTAATGCGCTTCTTGGTGTACAAATTTCTTTCAGCCTAAGTGCTGATCCTGCCATTCCTTTATTTATTCTTACTATCTGGATTGTTTCTTCCCTGTTGGCCGGAACTTTCCCAGCTTTTTACCTATCCGGGCTGAAGCCAGAGATGATATTAAAGCAAGCCGGAGGAGCAGGAGGCAAGGCAGGTCTTCGCAAGTCTCTTGTGGTATTTCAGTTTGTGCTCTCAGCTTTGCTGGTTTTTTGTGGTGGAGTGGCTTATTACCAACATAGTTTTTTGAAGAATTCCGACATGGGCTTTGACTACACTCAACTAGTGGCCATTTCTCTCAATGATCAGGCGAAAGCGAATCTTGGAGTCTTGAAACATGAGTTGGGAAGTCTAGCTGGTGTGGAGACTGTCAATGCCGTAAGTGCTATACCTGGAGTAGAAGCAGGTTGGTCCCCTTCATTTTCCTATACAGACATGAAGGAGGGTGATGAGCAGGATGTTTATTTGCAATACGTGGATGCTAGTTTTTTCGATAACCTTAGTATTCCCCTGATTTCAGGAAGAGCATTCAGCGAAGAGTTTTCAGACCAAGGCACCAAGCGGATGATGCGTGAGCGATTTGCTGCAATGGATGATTTGGGAATAGTGATCAATGAATCCGCAGCGGAATGGATGAAGAAGAATCCTGACGAAGCCTTGGGTATGGGTGTTCGTGTATTTACGGAGGAAAATGGTCAACTATTTTCCGATTACCGAGGCTTTGTGGTGGGGGTAGTGGCTGATTATCACACCCAGAATCTTAAAGATGAAATCGTCCCCACCATCTATTTTCCTACTCAAACTTCAGCCTTTGACGCAAGTAATTACTTGCTGCTTAGAGTTGGAGATAAGTTCGGCTTTAGCGAGCTAGAAACAATTAAATCCAAATGGAAAGCACTACTGCCTGGGGTTCCGTTTGATTATAGATTTGTAGCTGATACTATTGCTTTGCAATACGATCAGGAAGCTAGAATCGGAAATATCCTTGGCGTATTTGCGCTACTGACCTTATTTATTTCTTGTTTAGGGTTACTGGGATTGTCGATTTTCACGGCTGAGGCCAAACGCAAAGAGATAGGAATCCGAAAGGTTTTGGGTGCCTCGGTTTTTGGCATTATTCAGAAATTGTCCCTCGAGTTTTTGATGCCTGTAGGAGTAGGACTGTTGATCTCATTGCCGATTGGCTATTACCTTATGGATGAGTGGCTCAGCCAATTTGCAAATAAGGTGAGTATTTCTCCTTGGTTTTTCTTGGGAACTGCCGCTTCTTCCATCCTCGTGGCCTGGCTGACTGTAGCAATGCAATCTTGGAAAACTGCCTATGCTAACCCTGTAGAGTCAATAAAAAGTGAATAAATAGCTTGGAAAGGTATCAAATGACCGACCTGGAAGTCCATTTCTAAAAATTCACATTATTAAATTATATCATTCCGCAATCTTGCTCGTATCCAAAATTCTCTTGCTCAATCGGACTGAAGACCGGAGACCGAAGTGGCCTCAATTCTTGAGTTTAACATTTGCTACATTGCTTATTCCTCCTTACTGGTAGAAAAGCGGATAATTATAAATTCTTATTATGCATCACGCTCGTTGCTGGTATCAAAGCTTATATACCGGTTATATTTTCAAATTTTCAAATCTATAAATCATGCTGAAAAACTATTTCAAAATAGCCTGGAGAAATCTCTTAAGAAATAAGCTCAGGACTAGCATTCATATTCTGGGTTTATCGATTGGAATTGCGATCTGCTTTCTGATTTTCAATGTGGTCACACATTCCTATAGTTTTGATCAGTTTCACCCGGACAAGGAGCGGATTTTCCGAATCAACACCCTTACAGATTGGGGTGATGGCGGTGGGAGTTTTCCAAATTCCGGAACTCCGGGACCACTGGGAGAGGTGATTACGGATGAGATAGCAGGTTTGGAGGAAAAAGGCAGGCTCTATACGATGTATGAGACCTTGGTCACATTGCCAGGTACAGCAAAGGTATTTGGAAGGAGCAATGAAATAACCTTTGCAGACCCGGGTTTCTTCACCATTTTTCCTAGAAAATGGTTGGCAGGAAATCCCGAAACAGCCTTGGTCCAACCGGAATCTGTCGTGATCTCAGAGGCGAGTTTGCATAAGTATTTCCCTGGCTCTGAAGCTTCTGACGTGCTCGGCCAGGAATTGATGTATGTAGAATCTGACACCATCTATGCTACAGTCACCGGTGTGATTGCTGATTACCTTGAGAATACAGATTTCATTTTCACAGATTTCGTTTCTTTCAGTACCATCCGAACGGATGAACAGATCGAGTGGTATGGCTTACATGATTGGACGTCTGTTAACTCCAGCAACCAGCTTTTTGTCAAACTCGCAAAGGGAGTTTTTCCTAAATCAGTTGATGAAGCTTTTAAGCCTTTGATAGCAAAAAACATGGAGTCTGAAGAGGACGGAGAATATGCCACGAGCTTTTTTACCGAGCCGCTTTCAGAGATGCATTTTCAGCCAAATTATGGAAACACACACGTTTCAAAGACTTTTTTAAAAGGGTTAATATTTATTGGCTTGATCATATTGGTGCTGGCCACCCTGAATTTTGTAAATCTGGAAACGGCGCAAGCGATCAGCCGATCTAAGGAAGTTGGGATTAGAAAAACTATTGGCGGAACTAGGCTTCAATTGATTTCACAGTTTTTGGCGGAGACATTTTTGATTATTATCATTAGTACAATCCTAGCTTTAGGACTGGTCGAAGGATTAAAGCTGCTGTTTGCTTCCTACCTTCCACAGGGTTTTGCGATAGCTTACTTTTCGCTTTCGAACATTCTTTTTTATGCAGCATTCCCCCTTTTGTTGACCGTTATCACTGGTATTTACCCTGCGCTTATCCTTTCCAATTACGATCCTCAGCGTGCTTTGAAGGGGGAAATGATTCGAAATGGTAAATTTTCGGTGGGCGTTTTTCTAAGAAAAAATCTTACGGTCATTCAGCTTTCTTCCTCTATCGCCTTTATCATTTTGGTGTTGGTGCTGAACTATCAGTTGAAATATGTGAGTAGTCAGCCTTTAGGGTTTGATAAAGAAGCGGTGCTCTATGCGCCCGTGCCATTCATGTCTGATCCGGATAAAATGCTTCAGCTTCAGGACCGCTTTAATCAGGAAGCGATTGTGCAGCGCGCGAGTTTGAGTGGAAGTTTGGTGACTTCTACGAGTCTTTGGACATCCATCGCTATAATCCCCGTGGACTCCACCGAGCAGGAGATTGCTATCCAGGTGATGAACGTTGATTCTGCCTTTGTTCAAGTCAATCGTATTCCCTTACTGGCAGGTTCGGATAAGATTTCCAGCGATGATGAGATTATAATCAATGCACAATTTGTAAAAGATGCAGGTTATGCTTCGTCTGAAGAAGCTGTGAACAGTGTGATTCGATACTCCGATAGACAGGTGAAAATCATTGGGGTAGTAGGGGATTTTCATTCCAGATCTCTGCGTGAGGAAATTCGTCCATTGCTGTTTACCTATAATCCTACTTATTTTCAGTCGGTAAATGTAAAACTGAATTCCGACCAAAACCTGGCTGCTGCTAAAGAGCGTCTGGAGCAGATTTATAGAACAGTATATCCTTACGAGGAGGCGTCCTTTAGCTTTCTAGATGCACAAATAAAACGTTTTTATCAAGAAGATGTCCGGATCAAAAATGTGCTGGGATTCGCCTGTGCCTTGGCGATTTTGATTTCCTGTTTGGGATTATTTGGACTTTCCAGCTTCACCATTGCCCAGCGTACCAAAGAAATTAGCATCCGAAAAGTACTGGGTGCCACCCTGCAGCAGATCCTTTTCCTGATCACCAAAGAATATATGATCCTAGTAGGAGTGTCATTCCTGATTGGAATTTTCCCAGCGTATTATTTTCTGAATGACTGGCTGAATGGCTTCAATACCAGAGTGGATATGCCCTATTGGATCTTTGTTGGCGCGGGTTTGGGAGTGCTGGCGATCTGTTTGTTGATCGTCGGGATACATTCTTATGTGGCTTCACAAACCAATCCTGCAAAGGTGTTGAAGAGTGAGTAGCGGAAATATCTCTCGCAACGGCGCGGCGGCACGGCGAAGGTGATTAACCTTTGGGTTTTTTATTTTAGAGTAGGTAGGGGCGAATAGTTATTCGCCCGCTCATTGTTAGCGAATTAAACTTTTGGAAAAGGAATTATAAATTCCCAAAATGAAAAGCGTAGAAACTCCCGTACATCTGTCGGTTCTACGCTTAGAAAAAGCTGGTTCTGCACCTAGCGCGGCAAGCTCCAGAGATTTTTTACACTTACTTTTTACTAGTTTCTTTCTGCCAAAATCAACCTGTCTTTTCCTAAAAAATCAATTAATAACCACAGAAGTAAATAAAATTTTTAATTAAGTTTTTTTGGTTCATAATTGACATGAAACGCTAAATTGCAATTCAGTTTATATTTTGAAACGCTAGTTCAAGCAAATAACCTTTGGTATGTCAAGACCCAAGCATCTTCAATTTTCCATACTATTTCTCTGTGTAATCTTTTTGGCAGCATGCAGCAGTCAGAAAAATAGCTCCGACGCAGGGTTTACCCCACTTTTTAACGGAGAAAATCTGGACGGATGGGTAGGAAATAAGACTTCCTATCGTGCAGAGGACGGGATGATAGTCATTGATCCCAAAGGAACAGGTGGTGGTAATCTTTTTACGGAGAAAGAGTATGGGGACTTTGTGTTTCGCTTTGATTTTCAGCTTACACCCGGCGCCAACAATGGGCTGGGGATCCATGCACCGCTAGAAGGAGATGCAGCGTATGTGGGAAAAGAACTTCAGATCCTGGACAATACAGCAGATAAATTTAAAGACCTGGAGGTATATCAATACCACGGCTCTGTATATGGAGTGATACCAGCGAAGCGCGGTTTTTTGAAGCCAGTAGGAGAATGGAATTCTCAGGAGGTAATAGTCAATCACCCGCACATCAAAATCATCTTGAATGGAGAGGTTATTGTAGATGGGGACTACCTAGAAGCTAGCAAAAATGGGACTTTGGATAAAAAAGATCACCCGGGATTGCAGCGTAGCAGCGGTCATATTGGCTTTCTAGGACATGGAGATGTCGTGCGTTTTAAGAATATAAGTATCAAAGAATTATAAGCAACCAAGTAATAATTTCAATAGAATATGAGTAAGAAAATTCAGAGTATTGATCGTAGAGACTTTGTCAAAAAAAGTGGTTTAGGGATTTTGGGAGCTGCTTTGGCACCTTCTCTTTTGGCTAGACTGAATGCCGGGGAGCGACTGAGAACAGCCCATATTGGCCTTGGAAGTATGGGAATGGCAGATTTGGGTGCTATTTCATCTCATCCGCAAGTAGATGTCATGGTTCTATGCGATGTGGATAGCGCTAATCTGGCGAAAGCCAAGGTGCTACATCCTACAGCAAAAACCTACAGTGATTACCGTATCCTGTTGAATGAAATGGGCAATGAAATCGATGCAGTCATCGTATCTACACCCGATCATACCCATGCACCCGCTTCAATGATGGCTATGGAGATGAACAAGCCTGTGTACTGTCAGAAGCCGCTAACGCATCATGTGAGTGAGGCTAGAGCAATGAATAAACTCGCTGCCGAAAAGAACCTCGTGACTCAGATGGGTATTCAGGTTCACTCTTTTTATGACTACAAATTAGCGACGCTACTGATCCAGTCTGGTATCATCGGTAAGGTGCATACTGTGCGTGCCTGGTCTCCAAAAGACTGGGGGTACGATGGGCCAGAGCCTGAAGGTTCGGATCCTGTACCTGCTACGCTGGACTGGAATCTGTGGCAAGGAACTGCTCCAGAGCGTCCATATAAAGAAGGGTTTTATCACCCCGGCAACTGGAGAAAGGTGATGGATTATGGATGTGGTACGCTAGGAGATATGGGCGTTCATATTTTTGACACGCCATATAATGCCCTTGAACTAGACGTTCCTCGCACGATTGTCAATGAGTGCCGCGAACCTACGGGCTTTGGATTCCCTGCAAATAATATCGTGACTTATGAATTCCCGGGTACCAAACATACCGCTGACACCTTAAAGTGGGTTTGGTATGATGGAATCGGTGCACCAGAGGCACATGAGGACTTAGTACTTCCAAATGGCGATAAGTTACCAGATCAGGGAGCTATGTTTATGGGCGAAAAAGGGCGTTTGTTATTGCCGCATTTCCAGCAGCTACCGCGCAAAATAGTGGATGGTAAGTATGTGGAAATGGATATCGAATCATTCAATCTGGGCAAACCTGTAAAGGATTACGCTGCTGAAAGTAACAAGCATTACCATCAGTTTGTGGATGCTTGCTTAGGTAAAGGTGAGACTACTGCTCCATTCTCTTATGCCTCTCGACTGACCGAAACCATCTTATTGGGCGTAATCGCGGGTCGATTCCCTAACGAGACGCTGCACTGGGATAGCAAAAAAGCAAAGTTTGCTGAGAAAAAAGCGAATAAGTATTTGAAAGGAAAGTATCGCAAATTCTAGTAGCTAGGTGATAGAATCAAGAGCCGAGTGTCAAGAGCTTAGCGTTAAGATAGTAGATTTTAGAGCTAAGATGTTGGAATTTGATACCTGGCAGTAGGTCGAGCGAAGTCGAAACCGAACTCAGCTATAACTTTAAATTCAATCAATGGGACTGTTGCTTTAAGTATTGACCATTGAAAATTAAAACTCGACAATAGCTTTTGTTCGCCAGCGAACAAAAACGTTCGAGTTGGAAGTCTTAATAAAAGTGTAAAAATGCCTTTGAAGTGAATTCAGAGGCATTTTTTTATGGCATAAAAGTGGAAATGAGGTGAAACCGAATTCGGTCCCAGTCTCCGTGAGCAGCGCAACCTGTTTTGCGAGGATTAGGGAATAAACTTAAAATGAAGAGTTGAGTAAGGTAATCTTCCAATTTTAAATCTTTCAATTTCTTATGTGGAAAAACTATTTTAAAATATCCCTGCGCAACCTGAAAAAACGCAAGCTCTACACAGGTATCAATCTTATCGGATTGACTATAGCCATCGTGAGTTTTTTGGCGATTTGCCTATACATTCAGCATGAGTGGAGCTACGATAAAATGTACGCCGATCACGATCGAATCTACAGATTCAACCAGGAGTTTATCTCTCTGGGCGAAAGCCAACTAGTCAGTTCTACTCCTTCAAGCCTCATACCTACACTTATCGAGGAAGTTCCTGAAGTGGAAACAGGAACTTTATTATTTGATATCAGCATTTTTTCTTCCGTCCTAGTAGATGGGGGAGAAGGGAATCAAGAGGAGAATGCCTTTGCTTTTGCAGATGAGAATTATTTTAAGGTGTTTGATTTTGAGTTGATCTCAGGCAATCCTGCGTTGGTTTTGGCGGAGCCAAATCAATTGGTACTTACCAAGAGTACAGCTGAGCGTTATTTTGGAGATGCTATTTCTGCAGTAGGAAAAGCAATGAAGGTGGATGGGGAGGATTACTCCGTATCTGGTGTGATGGAGGATTTTCCGACCAATAGCCACATGGCGTTTGACTTTTTGGCCTCATTCAAATCCCATCGCCATGGCACCGAGCCTGAATGGTCGCCGAGTAATTATTATACTTATGTGAAGCTAAAAGAAGGTGCGGATGTCGCTGGTTTTGAAAAGAAAGTTGAGGAAATAAAAGAGAAGTACTTAGGAAAAGACTTAGCAGAATATGGCTATAAAACGTTTTTTCATTTGCAACCCGTAAGCCAGATTCATTTGGGTAATCAGTCGCTCAGCAGCATCAAACCAGGAACGGATATTCGCTATTTATATATTTTCGGGATCGTAGCCTTGCTGTTGATTGCCATTGGGATAATCAATTATGTGAATTTGGCTACTGCCGAAGCCACCGAGCGAAACAAGGAGGTGGGGCTTCGCAAAGCAATGGGAGCTGGTCGTGGACAGCTTTTTGGACAATTCGTCTCTGAATCCATGCTCCTAACTTTTGCAGCGACGGTTTTGAGTATCCTGTGTTTATATCTTATTCTGCCAAAATTTTCTCAGATCGGTGGAGTGCCGCTGAGTGCCAATTCCTTGATGAATCCACTGGGAATGAGCTTTATGATTGGGTTGATTCTGGTGGTAGGCTTGCTTGCCGGGATGTACCCTTCCCTAGTCTTGTCGGGAATGGAGCCAATTAAGGCGTTGGCTAATAAAACCAAGATGGGAGGAGGTGCTTGGGTGAGAAAGTCGCTAGTGGTATTTCAGTTCTTTGTTTCCATAGGTCTGCTGATCGCTACTTTCGTGGTGAAAAGCCAATTGGACTACATGCAAAATGTGAGTTTGGGGTATGATAAAGAGCAGGTCGTGGCTTTGACCTATCATTACAACATGCGAAATATAGCGGAGACGATGAAATCTGAAATGCTCAGAAGCGGTGCAGCAAGTTCCGTTGCTTTGGCAGGCGATATGCCCGTACATATCAAAGCCGGCTACACTATTTTTCCGGGTGGGGACAATGACCGTGAATTTATGATCACTGGGTATTCTACGGATGAAGATATCGTTGAAACCCTGAACCTGGCGATTTTGGCAGGAACCGATCTTAACGAAAATGATTTGACAAGAAATCAGGCCAATGAAAAGGAAGAGTTGATTTCCATTATCCTCAATGAATCAGCCATAAAAGAAATGGGATGGACTGCTGAGGAGTCAATTGGAAAAACGGTGAATTTTGGCTTTTCCAATGCCAGAATAAAAGCCGTTGTGGGAGATTTTTATTTCAACTCTATGCATGAGAGAATCGGTCCGCTTGGAATTTTCAAAGATCAGATCAATGCAAATGTGATCCTGGTGAAAATCCCACCGGGAAACCCTTCTGCCACGCTGGCGACCCTCGAGGAAGTCTGGAAGAAATTTGTGCCTGACCGTCCATTCAACTACCGCTTTGTGGATCAGGAATATGCCCAGCTTTACCGTTCGGAGGAGCGTGTGGGTGTGATTTTCACCTTATTCTCCGGGATAGCAGTTTTTATTGCGTGTATGGGATTATTTGGTTTGGTCTCCTATGTAGCACTTCGGCGTACGCGAGAGATCAGTATTCGTAAGGTTCTAGGCGCTACGCAAAAAGATGTGGTTTCAGTACTGGCTTCTGATTTCTTCAAGTTACTAGTGGTAGCCTCAGTTTTGGCTGTAGGGTTTGGGTTGTGGTTTAGCAAAACTTGGCTTCAATCCTTCGCCAATCAAGTGGAGTTCTCACCTTGGCCTTATATTCTGGCAATCGCGCTAGTATTGTTCTTAGCTACATTGACGATAGGCTATAGAAGCTGGAAAGTGTTCCGATTGAATCCTGCGAAAACGCTGAAAAGTGAGTAGCAATGTAGTGAAGGGAGATCGGAGAAAAAGAGAATAGAGATTAGCGAGTTTAAAAAGTCGAAGATTGAAATCTCAAGTGACACAAATACGGTAATAAAAATTATAAAATGATAGAAATTAAGAAGTTAGACAAATACATAGAATCGCGTTTTCAGCGGATTTTTTTACTCAAAGGAATAAGCCTGAGCATCAGCGAGGGGGAATTTGTGACCATCATGGGTCCAAGTGGCGCGGGGAAATCTACACTGCTAAATATCCTAGGATTGTTGGATGAAGATTATGAAGGAGAATATTTGTTTGGAGATAGAAATCTGGCCAAAATGAAGGAACGAGAGCGGGCAGCACTGCATAAAAGTGAGTTTGGCTACATCTTTCAAGCCTATCATTTGATCGATGAACTGACGGTTTATGAGAATATTGAGACGCCACTTTTATATAGGAATGTTTCTTCCACCGAGCGCAAAAGCATCATTGCCAATCTTCTTGACCGCTTCAATATGGTAGCCAAAAAGGATCTTTTTCCAGCGCAACTATCGGGTGGGCAGCAGCAGCTGGTAGGAATCGCTAGGGCAGTGGCTGGACGGCCAAGAGTGCTTCTGGCAGATGAGCCCACGGGTAATCTTCACTCAGGTCAAGCCAAGGAAATCATGGAGGTTTTTCAGGAATTGCATAGGGAAGGAACGACAATAATTCAGGCGACGCATGCCAGAGAAAATGCGGATTACGGCACTCGATTGATCGATATGCTGGACGGAAAAATAGAAAAAGATGAAGCGATTATTCATGTATAAAAAGTTCATAACCTTCCTTATAGCAGTACTACTTACAGGCACTATTCAGGCTCAGGATACGCTGAGAATTAATTTTCGCCAGGCAGTAGATTTGGCTTTGTCTGCCAATGTTACTTACCAAACCCAGTCCAATAACATGGAAGTGCTGAAGCTGGAAAAGCAAAATGCGCTACTTTCTCATCTTCCTAATGCAAACATCAACAGTTCATTTTCCCAACAATCGGGACAGCAGTTTCAACAAATAGAAGGTGAAATCGTCGTGACGAATGTGACCAATGAGGTAGTCAATGCAGGCTTGAATATGAGTATGCCGATTTTCAATTCCGGTAGAAGAATCTTGGATACGCAGTCGGCAAAATTAGCCTACGAAGCTGGGGAAAAAGGCCTGGACCGAGCTCAGCAACAGGTGATGTTTGATGTGGCTAGACGCTACTTGCAAGTACTTTTAGATCAGGAAATAGTGAGGATTTCTCTAGAAAATCTGGAGAATCAAAAAGAGACACTGAGACAGATAGATGGGTTTGTAGATGCTGGCCTTCGTACCTTATCAGACAAGTATAATCAGCAATCCGAAGTTGCTCGACTGGAATCTGTACTGGTAGATGCAGAGTTGCAATACGAGAATGATGTATGGGACTTGTCCGAATATTTGCAGCTGGAGCCGGGAGTGGTACCTGTCTTGGAAGAGGTGGATCCGAGGTCAGGAGGGTTGAGGTTTGAAGGAATGGATATGGCAGAATTGTATGACATTGCTCAAGCCAATAGAGCTGACGGTGTGCAGCAGAAACTCTTGGAGACCTCCTTTAAAAAGGACATGCAGGCAATAAAGGCTATGTATTATCCAAGAATCGGTGCTTTTTATAATTACAATACCTTCTTTACTTCCTTGGATGACAGGAATCTACAGGATCAACTTTTAAAAGTTTACCCACAGAACACTTTAGGTCTGAGCTTGAACATTCCCATATTCAACAACTTCCAAACCAGATTGGATGTGAGTAGGAGTAAAGTTGCATACAAAAATCAGGTTTTGCAGAAGGAGTCTTTGGACAGAAAAATCTATCAGGATGTGAAGCTAGCTTATCTCAATTATATGGCGGCTGTTAAAAAGGAGGGGAATACGAGTATCCAGGTGTTGGCGGCGGAGGAAGCACAGAATGCTATCTCAGAGCGATTTAGGTTGGGGATTTCCAATTTCGTCGATTTGGCTACCGCCAATCAACAGCTAGTCGCTGCTCAAGCTGACAAGGCCCAGGCTGTTTACACGCTCTTTTTCCAAGAAGTATTGATGCAGCACGCGCTGGGAACGTTGGAGGTGCTGCAGTAGATAGGAAATTTAAAACCTTAGACATTTGATTCAAGACGTCAGATTTAAGAATCAAGACAAAGCAGAATTAGAAGCTTTCTTATCTGAATCCAAGAGTCGTTCCTACGGAACGAAAAGTACTAACTATTTATACATTTTCTACAGACTAGACCTTTCTACGGAAGGTTGAATTTACCCTGAAAATTTGCCCTATGAGGGCAATTGGTCCGTAGCTAGGAAGTCGCAATTCATTTAATCGTTCCAGCGGAACGCGTCCTGATTGTTCCGAAAATGTGAGAAAACATATAGTCCGGCTTCTCCAGAAGCAGGACATTGTTTCGTGATCTCCGCGAAAAACTCTGTGCCCACTGCGGTTAAAAATAAAAAAAGCGGACTATATAGCCCGCTTTTCGGTTGTGGTGGTTAAAGTTAGTTGGTGGTTTTTCTTATCTTAAAGCATTGCAAAGAACATGTCCAAGTCTGGAATCAACACAATTCTTGTTCTTCTGTTGATTGCCATATTTTCAGGAGTATCGTTGTCAACTAGAGGCATATAGCTGGCTCTACCTGCTGCGATCATTTTTTCAGGTGCTACTCCGTACTCTTCCTGTAGCTTTCTCACAATACTGGTTGCTCTTTTTACGGATAGATCCCAGTTGTCCTGAACTACTCCCGTAGAGATCGTACGTGGATCAGTATGTCCCTCGATCATCACTTGAAGGCTTGGCTCTGCATTGATTAGCTCAGCCAACTTCTCAAGCAATGGATCTGCTTTGGAGTTCATTCTGTAGCTACCTGTGTTGAAAAGCAGCTTGTCCGAAACAGAAATCATCACAACCGTCTGATCAATGGAGATATTGACATCGTCTTCTTCTCCTTCTACTGTATTCTCAGTAATGTTTTTCTTTAGGTTATATTCTACAGCCAAATTCACAGAATCCTCTAAAGTCTGCGCCTGAGCTAGCTTCGCCTGATCTACATTGGCCAAGGTTGCCTTCATTTTCTCTTTAGAATTTTTTGACATTACTGTTGCACCTTCAAGGCTAAGCATTCCATCATTTTTCAGGGTCAGCGCATCATTTGTATCACGCAGGGAATTGATTCTTGCGTTGTATTCAGCTACTCTGTTCTCGATGATTTGCATCTTTTCCTCGAGTTCAGCTTTCTCTTGTTCTGTGGTAGCTAATTCTGTCTGAGTTTTGTAAAGATTACCTTCAAGTTCCGTGTATTTCTTTTTGGATACACAAGAGACCATCACAGTGGCGCTCAGCAGTCCGGTTACGATAAGTGATTTTTTCATAGTTGATTTCATTGTCTTTGGATCAACTATTTCAAAGCAATTGCCATAACCAAAAACAACCTGCTAAATCTATTTTATATTCTTAAAAGGTAGATATAATGCTAATGGAGGCCCTTTTGGTAAAAAAAAGAAGCCCCAATGTGCGAAAGGGGCTTCTAGCAGAAACTGTGGAATGATTACACAGGTTGTCTCGTTCGTTACTCACTGGGTCGGAAGATTATTCCATTTGCCTGATTAGGACTTTGAACTCATTCATAACCCTATAGGCTGCCCGCGTGACGTCGGATTGGAAATTGGGAGATTCTTCATCAAAGTTTGCTGCTGTGTAACCTTGCCAGATGGTATTTCCTCGTCTTCCATCAATCACGTAGATGACTAGCATGCCTTGGTTTTGGGTGTAGCGCACCAGATTGTAAGTCTCATCTCGTTCTAAGTCCTTGTCTTCATCGAGGTCGGATGGCACCGGAACTGTTCCTGTTCTTCTTAACCAAAAATCAAACTCAGGCTGTACATATCCCCGGTATTTGATAGAGTCCATGAAGATTTTGTAGCTCACCAACATATCAGGTTTACTTTCTTCTTCCCTGAAACCCTGAGAGCCTAGCCTAGCGCCTATGGTCGCATTCAGGACTGGGGTTATTGTGGAATTTTCACTTTCCGAGGGATTTACAAATGCAAAGGTTTTATACCTTTTAAAGGAGGCCTGGTAATTGTAATCGTAATCGGTCACATAATCCTTGGAAGAAAAGCAACCTGCACAAATGAAAAGTAGCAGTGCGAAGAGCAAGTAGGTGTTTTTCATGGCGTTGGAAGATGAATGGTTGAAAGATGTGTTGCTAGTTACGTAGTGTGGTAATCAGGTGGATTTAACATTCGTTAACATCTATTTGTTTAGAATCAATAAGTTGAATTTCAATAGAGTAGCCTATTAATTTACCATAAAATCTCTAGTAAATTCAAAACCAATCTATTTTCTTTCTTTTTCCCCGAATAGAAGTATTTTAAAAACAAGCAACAGGTAGTGATGGAGAGTTTTCGAACAGTAGTCTCTGAGGCTAAGGCATGTACCCTTTGTGAGAAATTCCTGCCTCTTGGCCCGCGCCCGGTTTTTACCATTCACCCTAAAAGTAAAATTCTCATCATTGGACAGGCTCCAGGGACGAAAGTTCATGCGACTGGAATTCCCTGGAACGATGCCAGTGGCAATGAACTTCGTAGGTGGCTAGACGTGGATCGTGAAACATTTTATGATCCATCACTCTTTGGAATAATGCCTATGGGATTTTGCTATCCGGGCAGGGGAAAAGGTGGCGATCTCCCTCCAAGACCTGAATGCGCGCCAACTTGGCATCGACAGATGAGGAATCAGATGCCTGATGTGAAACTGACTTTACTCATTGGTCAGTACGCGCTAAATTATTATTTAGGGAAAAACAGGAAGAAGACTTTAACAGAGACGGTAAGAAATTACGAGGAATATTTGCCAGATTTCATTCCTCTGGTGCATCCATCCCCGCGTAATCTGATGTGGAGGCGAAGAAATACCTGGTTTGAGGAGGAAGTGGTGCCGGCGCTTCGAGATCGGGTGCATAAGTTGATAAATGTATAGATCAGGTTAAAAATTGTTAAGTGTTTTTCGCTTGTTAATTGGTTTAGTTTTTTTAGGTATTAATTGATAATCATGTAATTGAACCTCTATTTTTTACCATCAATCCATTTCTATGAGACTCAACCCTATTCTATTCTCCTCTGCGGTTTTTTTATCCGGACTCTTCTCCTGTGGAGAAAAAACTGAAAAAACCTCTGCATCGAAAAGCTTTTCTCTGGAGATCATCGATTCGGTACAGATTGATTATCTCGGGGAGATGATGCTAATGGACTATGACCCCAAGGCAGATAAATACCTGCTTGCCACAGATTCCTATTATGAATACCTGGAAGTGAATACTAAGGGGGAATTTCTTAATCATAATAAATTCAGTGAGGAAGGGATAGATCCAATCGGGCAAGCCTTAGGTCTTGGGTATTTCAAGGGAGATGTGACCGTTTTCAACCCGCCCAAAGGGTACTTTAGATTTCAAGATTCCACTAAAGTAGGAGAAATCACCATTCCCTATCCTCATCAGATATTTATGATGTATCCAAAGCTTGGGGTATTTGAGTCAGGCAATAAGATTTATTACCCGAAGCCATGGCCGGAATCATTGGCTGTTAATTTTGAAGAGGGTGAATTTTATCAAGCCTTGTACAGGCTACCGATCATTGAAGCGCAGGATAAAATTACTGGAGATACGCTCGGTGCTTTGAGTTTGCCGGAAACTTCCCATTTGCTGGGAGATCAGGTTCACGGTTTTCCTATTCCAGTTTACACTTTGGATAAAGATAAGCTACTGCTAAGTATGTGGTTTGAGCCGAGGTTTTATGTGTATAACAAGGTCGGTGATCAGTTTGTCTATGAAAAGACGGTTGATATCACTATTCCAGATTGGGTTGATTATACTCCTGTTCCCTTGAATAAAGCAGAACAATTTTTTACAGAAAACCAGAAAAAGAGAATTGGAAATCTCACTAATATTCTGGTGTCGGGCGACTATTACATCGCCATATACAATAGAGGACTCGATGAACAACAAGTAATTGATCTAGGACCTCCGACTAGAGACGGGCTAGAAGCACGCAGAAAAAATCCGAATTTCGCCGCGATTTTTGACAAGAATTTTAACCAATTAGCTACCAACGTTCCATTTCCAGTTTCGAGCAACTTCCCCAATGTGGTCAACAAAGCTGGTGAACTAGTAGTCTCCAAAGTTGCAGGTTTATCAGCAACTGAGGATGATGGGATCATACTTTATAGGCTCAAATTGACGGAGAAATAATAGGGTACGTTTGGTGCTATTTTTCAGTTAATCCACCTTCTGTAAGGTTTGACGTCATCAAATTGGCGTGAGGTGAAAAATTTTAAAGGATTTTAAGCGGACACTTGAATTTGAGAATTGATTATTCAGTGTCAATTCTTCTTTTTTCCTCCTGAGATTTTGTAGATCAAATACCCTACACCTATCACAAAGTGTAGGATTACTATTCCGACTATGATGTAAATGAATGTATTGCTCATAAGGACTCAAGCTGTTTTTTTTAAAGCAAGTGCCATTTTTTAGCTATAAAAAAGGAAAAAGCCATTCGGTTTAGGAATGGCTTTTTGTGACTGAAAAGTTCAAGTATAGACAATTGAACCACTAATGAATTTATTTAAACCCAATTTCTTCCAATCCTGAGTGAGAGATTTTGATGGCCTCCATAGGGTCCAAACCGAAGGTATTGTCTTGCTCTACTAGGTAAAATTCCATTCCTGACTTTTCTTTTTCAGCTAGGATTTTTTTGAAATCTATTGTTCCAGTTCCTACAGGAGCGAAGTTGCCTTCTGCATTCATGTCCTTCACATGCCAAGCAATGAAGCGTCCTGGATATTTCTCAAAGTAAGTCAATGGGTCAACGCCTGCTTTGGTCACCCAGAAAAGGTCCATCTGGAAATTGACAAATTTAGGATCACATTTTTCCAATAGTAGATCTTCGATGATCGTGCCATCTTCCATTGCTTTGAATTCAAAGTCGTGATTGTGGTAAAGCAACTTGATGCCGGCATTAGCGCATTTTTCACCCAAGGTGTTCATGATTGTCACCAACTCTTCAGGCGTTCCTTTCATGCCCATACCTTCAGGTCCGAAAGTAAACATGCCCATAGGAGGAACTGGAATTACAAAATATTCAATCCCGGCAGCTTTTACATCAGCGATGAGTTGGTCTGCATTTTCCATATTAACCATGCCCATGTGTGCACTTTTCGCAGTCAAACCAAGTGACTGTAGATAGGAACTGAATTCAGTGGGAGTCATTCCGTAGAATTTGCCATCGGCATAATTAGCAGCTTCTACGTAAGCGTATCCCGCATCCGCTACAGCTTGAAGGGTTGCTTTTGGATTGCTTGCCATCGAATCTCTTACGGTATAGAGTGCTAGACCGCCAAAACTGGAGGATTCTTCTTGAACTGTTTCCGTTGTTTCTGTGGAAGTTTCTAGGCTTTTTTCAGAACTACATGCTGTGAAGCCCAGAGCCAAGGCTAAAAGTAGAGTGAAGCTTGAATTGATTGTTTGTTTCATAGGTTTTCTTTTTTGATGCGGGCAAGTTAGCTAAATCATAGAAATAATTAGGATTGGGATGGATTTGCTGACAGTTGGCTTATCGCCAAAACTGCTTATAAATAAACAAATGCATCAAAATCCGTAAGGTAGAGTATAACCAACCCTTAAAAACACCATGACACAAGTAGTGAAAATACTCGACATTCAGCGATTGACGCATGATGTGAAGAAATACAAACTGGAAAAACCCACTGGCTATGACTTCACGCCTGGACAAGCTACCGAGGTAGCTATTAACCAAGAGCAGTGGAAAAATGAGTTCCGTCCATTTACCTTCACCTCTACAGCCGAGGAAGACTACCTAGCTTTTGTGATAAAATCCTATGCAGATCATAAGGGAGTTACCCATGAGATGGACAAGTTGTCTGTGGGCGATGAGTTACTCATCAAGGATGCCTGGGGAGCGATTCAATATAAAGGCACGGGAGTTTTTATCGCTGGCGGAGCAGGAGTTACACCGTTTATTGGGATTTTTAGGTCGCTTGAGTCAAGGGATGAGTTGAAGGGAAATACCTTGCTATTTGCTAATAAAACAGCTGAGGATGTGATCATGGCGTCCTATTTCCGCAAAGCTCTAGGGAATAACTTTGTTTCCATTCTTGAAAAAGAGCAGGCAGGAGGTCATCTACAAGGGATGATTGATAAGGATTTTATAAGAACCCATATCAAAGATTTCCAACAGGAATTCTACGTATGCGGGCCAGATGCGATGGTCAAGGATATCAGTAAAATCTTAGAGGAGTTGGGCGCAAATCCTGAGGCAATCACCTTTGAAAAGTAATTTCCAAACGGTCAAGCATATTTTCGAATGATCCTTTTCACCAAAGGACCAATTGTCAATCCCTGAACTATTATGGAAAATATGACGATCACGTAGGTAACTGTGAGAAAGAGTTCGCGCTCCATCTCCGCTTCTAAGGAGAGCGCAAGCGCAATAGATATACCGCCTCGAATTCCTCCCCAGGTCATTATAAGTCCTGTTTTTGGGATGAAATCTAATCTCTTTTTAAAGAAAGCCACCGGTCCGGCCAGGGCAATATATCTAGCCAGGAGACCAATAGGGATGGCTATTAATCCAAATATCAGATAATTGCCATCCAGAGATATGATCATCAGCTCCAATCCAATCAAAACAAAAAGCAAGGCGTTCAGCAGGACATCAATTAATTCCCAAAACTTATCCACGTAGTTTTGAGTGGTTGCGGACCATGCATTTTCAGGTGATTTATTTCCAATAAAAATCCCAGCTATTACTACCGCAAGTGGTCCTGACACATGGAGATATTGAGCCAAACCTGAGATTCCCATCACCAGGGCTAAGGTGATTAGCACTTCTGTTTCGAAATTATCGATCACTTTCATCAGCCTGAAGGCAAGCCATCCAGCTACTAATCCAAGCAAAATTCCTCCGAGAACTTCTTCTACAAACAGCAGCCCCACATCTCCGGCACTCATCGAATCCAGACCTTGCTGCGCGATTTTGAAAATCACGATAAATACCACTACTCCGACACCGTCATTGAATAGGGATTCGCCCACGATCTTGGTTTCTAGTTTTTTTGGTGCGTTGGCGTCTTTCAAAATACCCAATACAGCGATAGGATCCGTGGGAGAGATCAGTGCACCAAAAAGTAAACAGTAGATAAAATCAATCGGATAGTCAAAAACCAAAAACAGGAAATACATCATCGTGCCGATCAGAAAAGTAGAAATAAGCACCCCGATCGTCGCAAATAATGCAATGGGAGCTTTCTGCGTTTTCAACGCATCCAGCTTGGTATGAAGTGCTCCAGCAAAAAGCAGAAAACTCAGCATCACATCCAAGAGTACCGTTTCGAAGTCAATTGACTGCATCAACAGCTCGGCTTCTTCTAAGATGAAAGGGTTGACACTACCCACTAGGTGAATGGCTAAGGTGAAAATAATCGCTATGATCATCAAACCTATAGTAAAAGGCAGCTTCAAAAATTTGGTATTGATAAATGCAAAAGCTGCCGAGAGGACGGTCAAAATGGTGATGATGGTAAAAATATCCATGAATAGCTATGGTTTTGGTGTCTAAGCCCAAATTATAACCAATTAATCGATTGCTGCAAAAAACTGCTGACATCATTCTTGGTGAATGACGTCAGCGAGGGATTGATTTATTGGAAATCAAAAATAAATGGAAACAGAAATAGCACGATAGCTACCCAAACCAAATAAACGGGGATATACATGACTATAGCTTTGCCTATAGCTAATTTCTCTGAATTTTTTGTGATGGTCTTGTAGAGATGAAAGGCGATCATCAGCAGATGTACCAGCATCAAGACATTGCTTCCCAGCACAGCCAATCGATTAGGTGTAAAGCCCCATTCAGCGATTCTAAATAAGATAGCTGAAAGCGCTATGCCGTTCACCAAAATGGTGACCATGGATAATAAAAAAATGACCCAAAAATCGATGCCCAACATCTTTTGGGTAGATCCCTCTGCCACTGAGAAGAAAATCAGCGCCATTACGCCGATCAGTAGGGAGTTGAAAAGTAGCAGGAATTCACGGTCATTGTAGGGGTCTTTTCCAGAGTAAATAATTGCCCCCAAATACACCAGCAGCATCACCAAAACTACTGGGCTGAAAAGTTTGGCGATGATAGGAGATACTTTGTTGACTAGCTGAGGATTGATGTAGGTAAGAAACGTCGCAACAATCGGTACAGCTGGAAGTCCAAAAACGATCAGGTAATTTTCGAAAAAGGGTTCGATATTGATCCCTATCAGTTCGAAGAGGCCGAAAGTGATTGCCGTCACTAGACCACAGGCAATGGCGAGAATACCGATCATGACTATACCATCGCCATTAAATCGGAGGTATTCCAGTCTTTGCCTGAAATTCCCCAGTTCATTTCCCGAGAATGCCACTCCCAGCAGCATCCAAAGAAAAATAGGTAAGTGAATGCAAGCTAGAAATAAGGTGTCACTGTCTTGGTTGTCCGGAAGTAAATTGATGAAAATTAGGCTTCCAACTAGGCTAGCAGCTAAGATCCCTACCGTTTTGATGTTCACGTTATTTTTCCAGATGAAAAATGCCGTCAAAAAAGGAAAGACGATGAAGCCTATATTTCTTGGGAAGAAAAACTCATCAGAGATCGAAAATAGATCAGGCATTTTGGCGACGAATCCCGCTAGTAGGGTGGCGATGACCACGAAAATTAAATCTGACAGAGTTCCCCAGGCAATGGAATTTGATTCATAGTTCAGGCGTTCATGCCAAAATCTCGCAGCGTTGTTGTTTTCAATAGCAGGATAAAGGGCTTTGAAAGTTTCCTTGAATTCTGATTTATTTTTTCTGTACAAAGCTTCCAGATAGGCTGCGTCGTCGAGGTGGCTGAGAATGGATTCGCGCATAGAATAAGTTGTTTAGTGTTTTTAATGGTAGGGAGATTTCAAAGAGAATGAGTGATTATAATTTAGCATTTTCATAAGCTGCCAGGCAGTCATCCAGCGGATTGCCGCTGGTATGAATACACTCGCAAAATGCGGCGCCGGCTTCCTGATGATCTTTTCCAACAAACTGGGAGTTACAGTCCTTTAACGAGTTTTCGGGCATTACCTCATGTCCATAGATGCCATATAAAATCACTAGAATGAAGGTGGCGAGTACTCCTGTGAAGAAGATGAAAGGGAATTTTGAATCGTGTTTTTTTAGTTGTTTGTAATTGACCTGTTTGGTTAAATCACCAAAAGGGAGGATGTACTTCCACTTATCATAGTTCCACATTAGAATATATAAATTGGCTAGTACCATGAGCGGACTAGTGACATGGGATCCTTCAAAGCGAACGGCAAAGGATAAGATCCAAATATTCACGATAATCGGCAGATAAAGCAAAGCTCCCAGAGTGACTGTTCGAGGGATTAGTAGAAAAATTGCTGCGATCACTTGAGCTATTCCTATGAAGGTATAGTAATATCCTGTGTGATGAAGCGCTTCCAGATATGCCCCCATGGGATGCAAAGGGGATAAGCCGCTGGCAAATCGCTCACCAAGAATTTTCACCATACCTGCCACTAGGAATGCATAGGCAAGCAGCACACGACAAATAATATAAAATATATAGTACCAGCGGTTTTGTTTGTATTCATTAAGCTGCTTCATATAGGAGAAATGTAATTTTTGAAAGTACTTTGATTTACAAAGTGAATGTGTAAATTTTTTTCAGTTTTTATTTTCATTGATCAAATTTTCCAGGAATTCCAGATGCTCTTGGAATGCTACTTTCCCTTCCTCGGTAGCAGAATAATTGGTGAGTGGTTTTCTTCCTACAAAGGACTTACTAACACTGATGTATTCCTGCTTTTCCAAGCTTTTCAAATGGGAAGCAAGATTGCCATCGGTCACATCCAGAAGTTCCTTGAAGCTATTGAAATCATATGCCTCATTGACCATCAAGATGGACATGACACGCAGTCTGACCACATTTTCAAATGCCTTATCGTAATTTCCGCGCACCTTATCTGTCGTATTTGTAATACATCATGGATCCGTAGATCACATGCAAAACACCAAATCCTAACGCCCAGCACACAAGACCAAACTCAGGAAAAATAGCTGCGATGATTCCCAGGATCAATTGGCCGAAGCCAAGATTTTTTATTTCACCTAGTGTGAAATTAGCCGCATTAATAAGTCCCAGCCCGTAGAAGATCAAGGTGGCAGATGCGATGAGTTGATAGGCTTCTTCCTGTATCAGCGCAAAAGAAAATAATCCGCCTGCCACTACCGGGACAAACAGACCTAGTAGGAATCGTCGGCTGGCTGGAGACCAAAGCTTCTGCGACTGTCGCTTGCTTTTGCTCTGGCTAAGTAAGTAGGCAGTTCCTATCGCTAGCACTAGAACAATAAAGGCTACTGCCAATAGGTTGACCTGTAAATCAGCACTAGAAATAACAGGAGTGGCACTTACATACTCATTGCCTGGGAGGTAAATCCAGTACCAAGCGATACCTGCACCTACAAAAGCATAGATACCTGCTAGTATTCCTGCCAATCCGCTGAGGGAAAGGAAGCGCGTACTTCGCTCCATCATTGATTTGATGTCAGCTAATTCTTGTTCTGGTTTTCGCATAGTTAAAAGTACTTTGAATCACAAAGTAAAAATGAAAAATTGAATTAATCTAGCAGGGAGGGAATTATTTTAAGTTTTAATTGAACTTGTTTCTCCGCTTACTTAACAGCAAAGAATCAAAAGCCAACGTGAATTTGGATAACCCAATAAATATCGGTGATTAAGGCCATTCTGGTCGCACTAGTCTGCAGTTCGGGTAGGGGGCTTCAGACTTTTGTCCGGTTGGAAGACCGATGACCGAAGCGGCCTCAATTCTTAAGTTTAACATTTGATACATTGCTTATTCCACCTTACTGGTAGAAAAGCGGATAATCATATTACTCTATTCCATTTCTGTAACCGCCATGGTATGATTGCCGACAAGCAGACAGTTGCCGTCCACTTCCACATAGGTACGCATGAAATGGTATTTGATGGTAGTTGGATCCCTGTCTACCACGGTGAAACCAGTGACGATGGCGGTATTACCAGTGATCGCCACTTTCACATCGCTTTGAATTCTCGAGCGGGTATTGGAAGTTCCTGCAGCTTTTTGCTTTTTGGAACGATCTACTGCTTTTTCTTTGGTATCTATGGTCCCTGCATGATTGTGAACCCAGGTAAAATTGTCAGACAGTAAATTTTCGATAAACTCCGGATCTGGGTTGAGGTTAGCCTGTTCCCATCGAGCATCCAACGCTTTAATGTTAGCTTCAGACATACAGTTCTGGGCTGATGCTCCGAAATACGTGAAAATGCTGAACAGGACAACTAGGCTTAAGACTTTCATAGCGTTTATGGTTTGAGTGGGTGATTACGGTGTTTATGGTTACAAATTACGATTTGGTGGGGAAGATTTAGTAAGTGTCTGCCAACGAAAATTACCAACAGTTTCTAGCATTCCCTCTACCACTAGTTCATTTGGGATGTTTCAAGATATAAATATTCTTAGTTAGAAATTACACTTTTGCCAGGATTGGGATATTGAATTTTTAACTTTATATTGAAAGAGGCATAGCTAAGTAGCTCGTATTAGATTTTTTCTCACCTGTTCAGAGAAGGATATCTTACCTTGAAAAATGAGTTGATAGTATTCATTCAGGCAGATTTTTGAATGAAGAGTGAAGAATGAAATAGGGAATCTTTTGGAGTTTAGTTTACCAAAAGCTAAGTGTTTTTTTACTGATTTTTAATCCAACTATAGGTTAACACAATCTATATGAAGCAAAACTCGATTACTATCCTCGTACCGGTGATTCCTGATAGGGTTCAGGAGTTATTGTCCCAACTGGCAGAGGTCAAACACAATGCTCAGGAAGGCATCGCAAGGGATTTTGATGAGCTAGCACTGATACATTATGCCCGATGGGTGGTGATAGATCATGGGAAATCATGGATAAATGATGATCAAAAAAGAGAACCCAAACTTCTTTTTGTAATTGATTACGATGGGAAGGAGGCGGAAATGTTGTCCAAGATTTGCGAAAAATCAAGTACTATCCTCGACTTGATCTATGTTTTTTGCACTGATTACCCACCGCTAAATATCATAACTGACCAAGCCAGAAAAGCATTTCTTCACGACCATGTGATCAAAGATACTGCCGTCTATATCGGTGCGCCAGGAAGGTCCGTCCTTCAGATCCGGAAGGAAAAAAAGCTACGAAATTACATTCGGGCGTTCTTGGATTCGAGATCTTGGACAGGAGTTTCGGCACAAACTGTAGTAGAAGCGATCAAAACTCAACTGACCTCATCCACAGAATTTGATTTCTTGAAGGACGATCCTATCGCCATGCCCAAAATCAACTATCCTGTCCTGATTCTGGTTGGATTACTAGCTATCCTTTTATTGCCCATTTGGCTGCCAATATTGATCTGTTGGATGCTTGTTCTCCATTTTTTCTACGAACGAAAAGATGTGAACTTCACTCGTAAAAGAAGTCAACTCGACGATGATTTTTTGACAGAGTTGGAAAAATATGAGGATTGGCAAAATCAAAATCAATTCACCCAGCTAGTAGATATGAAGGAAGGGAACGTCAGGCTCATTTCCATCAAATTCATGTTCATGCTATCCAATTTCCTGATCAAGATGATTTTCAATCAAGGGAAGCTCATGGGTATTCCTACGATTCACTTTGCCAAGTGGGTCATGTTTGAAAAGAATTCCAGAGTTCTGTTTTTTTCGAATTTCGACGGAAGCTGGCAACAATACCTGGGGGATTTTATTGATAATAGCGGATGGGGCTTGACTGGAATTTTCTCCAACACCAAGGTTTTCCCTAAGACTAATTTTTTGATCACTGGCGGCGCTTACCTGGAAGAATATTTCCTCGCCTGGAGTCGAAACTCTGAATTAGTAACCAATTACTGGTATTCGGCCTATCCAGATCTTTCCATCAAAAACGTCAATAACAACACCAGAATCAGAGTTCAGCTGTCGAAAACTCATACCGAGCGTCAAGCCGCCAACTTTCTAAAACTCATTTAGTCTATGGATATCACCTTGCTAGAACTTGAAAATATTCAGGGTTACCTCATCCGAGGTTATGCTCACATGTTGTATTCTAGATTTGTTTACCTGAAGATTACTGACGCCGAAGCGACCAAAAAATGGCTTTCCACCACTTGGCAGGAATTTACTTCCGCCGAGAGGATACATGACAAATCGAAAATTTCACCTACTCATCTGAACATAGCCTTCACTCATGACGGCTTGCGAGCATTGGGTTTGGATGAAGATAATCTGGGCTCTTTTTCTCGGGAGTTTCGCCAGGGAATGGTCTCGCCACATCGATCAAGGCTTCTTGGAGATGCTGATTCCAGCAGCCCTGAGCATTGGATTTGGGGGGCAGCACATCATGAGGAGATTCACATTTGTCTGATGGTTTTCGGAAATGATAAATCAGCTAAGGACGATCTGGGAAAAGATAAACTTGTCTGTCTTGACTATTATGCTGAGCTGGCGGCACAGTTTGAAGAAAATGGCTTGCTGGAGTTGTTTCATATAGATGGGCAAACGCAGCCCGATAACAAAGAGCACTTTGGATTTAGGGATGGGATTTCCCAGCCCATCATAGAAGGATCGGGCAGAGTTGGTAACCAGGATGATGTGATCAAAGCAGGTGAATTTTTATTTGGCTACAAAAATGAATTCGGCGTATATCCAGACACTCCGCTGCTGAGACGAGAGCAAGGAAACACTAATCTACTCACTTCTGATGCTGGAGGAAGCGGTCTGAAGGACATTGGGAAAGACGGGACATTTATGGTGATGCGTCAGCTGGATCAGGATGTAGCGAAGTTTTGGAATTTCATGAATGACAACACGAGGAATCCAGACGGGACTATCAATGAAGCTGAGAGCTTGAAATTGGGTGCAAAATTCGTGGGTAGATGGCAAAACGGAGGCCCCATTGCGCTTTTTCCAGATAAAGACCCAGGCCCTCATAGTGACATCAACGATTTTGGGTATGCCAAATTTGATAAGGATGGCTTGAAGTGCCCTTTTGGTTCACATCTAAGGAGACAAAATCCAAGAGATAGCGTGGATGATCACAACAGGCATACCTCTCTCAAGCTAAGTAAGCAGCATAGAATCATCCGACGAGCTAGACTTTATGGGCAGATCTATGAAGGTTCACCTACGAATACATCACCTACGGGAGAGGTAGGATTACTCTTTATTTGTTTCAATGCTGACATCAGCCGTCAGTTCGAATTTCTCCAATATACTTGGTCAAACCTTCCCAAAAATAAGGAGCTCTACAATGACCCTGATCCGATTTTGGGAGTGAAGGAGAATCCAGATCCTGAGGAAGAACAGAATTTTACCATTCAAGATTTACCTGTAAACAGGACGGTGAAAAACATGCCTAGAGTAATCACGGTGAAGGGTGGGGGTTATTTCTTTGTCCCTTCAATCAACGTCCTACGCTACTTGGCTACCATTTAATAGACTATTCGAAAATCATTCCTCTAAGAATGCCTTGGCATTATTCAGGCCATTTTGTAGGTATTTTTTCAAAAACAAAGGAGCGAAAAGGGATAAGAATATCCTTGCCAATAGGTTCTTATAGGTGAATATATAAACCCAACGAAGTCTGGTTTTATCATCGATCGTGTCAAACCACATATGACCGTAGGTTTTGTTAGTGAAGTGTTTGAAAATATCGCTGAAGTCGGTGGTCTGGTAAGCGTAGTTGGAATAGTGATGCACGGAGATGAGCTCCTCCACAAGTGTCGCCGAATCTCCTCTTTCTACCAGTCTGTTGTCTCCCACCTTAGCCCAGTTTCCACGGAGTTTAGTCACTTTGATGATACCATAGATCGGGCCTGTTTTCAACAGCCAGCTTGGCAATTCTTCTACGCTTGATACGAATTCATAGGCAGTTTTTTTGTCCACATCTACGATGACCTCCGCAGTAGTGAAGATGATGTGTTTGGTAGGAACTACCTGATCCAAGGTGACTTTAGTATTAAGCTTATTCAGGCCATGGAGGAAATCTGCCGAATCTTTTGGCTCCACATCAGGAAGCTTATTCTTGTCGTGTCGGAATTTTGACATCACTTCGTACACTCTTTTTCTCACTCGATTGAATCCGCCCAGCGGTCTATGCTCCGGCAGGGAATGCCAGGGATTGAAGGAAAGATTGTCTCCATAGGCTAGCTGCGCATTGCTGTCAAAAACCTGCGGATGAATCGTCAATGTGGCGACTTTGATGTTTTGTGAGGTCCAAGCCACTGTAGGATCTTCAATCGGCATGGCCTCGGCGTCTGTCTGAAACTGAACGAAAAAATCAAACTTGGCTTCGTTGTCGTGAAGTGTTTGAGCAAGATTGTATCTCAGGTAATCGCGATCGGTAGTATTTTCCACCACGATGTTATTACTCGGAGATGGCCTTAGATGATATTTGACAGCTTGACCCTGACCAAACTGATACGGCTGCGTACTCCAATAGGGGATCTCGAGTGGGTTTCTACAGCTCACCTTGCTTTTGATGGCTCGCCTGAGAATCGGCCAGAGCAGGGGATTTAGAATAAATAGATTACTCTTGATGAAATTGGGCGAAGTCATGGCATTCAGCAGTCTGCTGAGCTCCTTTACCGTTTTGGCAAAGAAAGTCTCGGTGCTCATGAGCAAAAAATCCTGAGTTTCCGCGGTAAGTTCGTCGTTCAGAATCTTATCTCCGGGCACTCCCAAAAGTTTGATAGCTGCTCCCCGGATATCTTTTTTCCTGTCTTTTTGGGGTTTGGTGTTTCCGTTGGAAAAGCGAACCCAGGCATGGTAATTTTTTGGTACACCGGCGAATACGCCCACTTTTAGATTATCTGGCAAATCCTTTTCCACCTGAAAAGACGCTTTGACACAACCATGCATCTTGGTATGAACCTGCCGAAGCATCTTCTTGTCCTTGTACATTCTGCTGACTTGAGCTTCAAATTCCTGGATCATTTTATAGGCAATTAGATCTTCGTCTTCTTGCACATATTCCTGTCCTAGCTGCTTTGGATTTGCTTTCTGAGTGCCCATACTGGTCTTTTAAAATGAGGTGAAAAAGGTTATAAAAATCTACTTCAATGTAATTAAAATTATGGCAAAGGAGGGTTGATTTGAAATTTTATTTTGTGTTTTATTTACTGGAAATTGTATTAAATTTAGAGATCATGTTTTTCTAAAAATTTTATTTTTTAGTTCAAAAACATGCTCCACCCCAGCTAAAACACTCTTTTCCGATGAAATGGCAAATTTTATACTCAGGAAATAATTCAGATGTACAGTCATCTGAATCTGCCTCGAGTTATAGTTTTGTTTCTAAGAAAATCCTCCTCTCCACACTTTCTCAGATTGAAGCCTTAAAAGCCACTAATGAAGCCGATCTTTCAGGAGCGTCTATCCCTGGTTTTAGGAAAGTCTTAGAAAGTAAAAATACCGGCACTGAACTCAACTTGAAGCTTCAGTTCATCAAAGGACAAACTTTAAAAGAGCTGCTTTCCAAGCAAACTTCACTCAGTGAGCAGGTGCAGATTTGTCTGGCGCTGGTAAAGAAACTCGATGAAGTTCACCGGAGCGAATATGTTCATTTGAACCTCAATCCAGATCACATACTGCTAGAGGAGGGGTCAAATACTGTTTATTTTATCAGCCTTGGCCTGGCTACTCGTATCAAAAGGAAAATCGGAACAGAACGCCGGCTGGTTTTTTTTGAAGCGGACTACGATTACATCGCTCCCGAGCAAACGGGTAGGATCAGTGCCGACATAGGCTTTTACACAGATATTTATGCCTTAGGAATTATCTTTTATTGGATTTTCGCAAGGCAATTGCCCTTTCAGTCCAAGGAAGGAGCTGCCAAAATCCACGCCCACATCGCGCTGACTCCAAAGCAACCGGCAGAGCTTGCTGGGATTCCTCAGGTACTTTCTGATTTGATCATGAAAATGATCGAAAAAGACGTGCAAAACAGGTATCATTCGACTCAGGGGGTACAGTATGATCTGGAAATGATTCTATACGCTATCCAAAAAGACCTGGATATTGATGGGTTTTTACTCGGCACGCATGACTCCTCAGGGGTTCTGATGTTTTCTGATCAACTCTACGCGCGGGACAAGCAACTCAAACAGCTAAAAGATGCATTTTCAAGAACCACCGAGGGTGAAAAAAAGCTAGTCTATGTGCTTGGCAATTCCGGTGTGGGGAAATCTGCACTGGTAGAGCGAATGTATAGGCCTGTGGTGCAGTCAGGCGGGTTTTTTATCTCAGGCAAATTTGATCAGCTCCGGGCGGATGTGCCTTATTCCGCTTTTTCTCAGGCACTGGGAAAGCTGATGAGTCAGGTTTTACTTTTGAAGGAGCAGGAGCTTAGTCGATGGAAAACAAAGCTGCATGAATTGCTTCAGCCTATCGGTAGAGTATTGTTTGAGGTAATTCCGGGTTTGGAAAGATTGCTGGAAAATGAGCCTGAAGTTCCTGTATTGACTGGTGCCGAGGCGCAATTGCGATTTAATTATGCCTTCACTAAATTCTTTCAGGTTTTTGCAGTGCTGGGCAAGCCTGTGTTTATTTTCATCGATGATCTTCAGTGGAGTGATGTGTCTTCGCTGGAGTTGATGAAGACCATTTTGCTCAACTCGGAACTCAGCTCGCTTATGATTGTGGGTGCATATCGGGACAATGAAATTTCTCCAGGTCATCTTTTTCATCAGTTCAACTTAGAACTGGAACAGCAAGGAATAAGCCCTGAAGAAATTCACCTGGAAAACCTGAAGGAAGAAGATATAAAGCAGCTGGTTTCAAATGTTTTAGGGAAATCGGAGCGGTCTTTGGACGAGTTAGCATCTATTGTTTTTAAAAAATCAGTCGGTAACGCCCTGTTTGCCAATCAGTTTATCAAAGCGATTTACAAAAATGAAATGCTGTTTTTCGACAGCAAGCAAGGTGCATGGAATTGGGATATAGCTAAGCTGATCAGCTACAATGTGGAGGGAGACATCGTCAACCTTTTCCTCGAAACCATCAATCAACTGCCAGATCATACCATAGAAATCCTCAAGCACGCAGCTTGTATTGGGAATAAATTTTGGTTCGAAGACCTGGTGAAAATATCCGCTCGAGAGAACGAAGATATTACGTTAGACTTTAATCAGGCGCTGGATTTGGATCTCGTCATCGAGAGCTTGGACGGTAGTTTTTATTTTGTTCATGATAAGGTGCAGCAGGCTATCTATTCTCTGATCGATGCCCATGGGAAAAAAGAAAACCATCTCAAGATTGGCCGGATTTTGCTGGAAACTACCAAATCGGAAAATCTCAGGGAAGAGATATTTGATATCGTGAACCAGTTCAATTTCGGAAAGGAATTGATCGATGATCCTTCGGAATTGCGGAAGCTGTGCGAGCTGAATAGTATCGCCGGGCAGCGCGCTCAGAATTCTACGGCTTATAGCTTGGCGATGCAGTATTTTGAAAATGCGCTGCAGCTTCTTGCCCAGGACTCTTGGCAGGTAGATCGTGCATTTACCTACGACCTCTACCTGAAATCAGCCATTGCTGCCTACCAAATCAATAATCAAAGCCGTTTTGAAGCGTTTACCAAATTGCTCGACAGTCATGCTGAGGGAGTTCTGGATAGACTCAAGCTAGCAGATCTGAAAATTCAAAATGCAAATGTTGAGAACGATCAAAGGCGGGTAATAGAAATTGCTATTGAAGTTCTTCGTCTGGTTGAGATTGATTTGAAGCGCCACCCGTCCCAGCTGAACGTACTTTTTGGCTTTTTCCGGACCAATCTGAGATTAGCGTTTACCTCAGAAGAAAAAATCCTCCAACTCCCAGAAATCAAGGATGAAAAGTTGGTGATCGCGATGTCGATTATGCACCATACGGCTTTGGCAGCTTACCTCACCGAACCCAATTTGCTTCCTTTGATCATGTTTGAGCTGATAAGGCTCACCTTGAAAAACGGACTTGGCGCTAAGACTCCGGTAGCTTTTGTAGTGTTCGGCTACATCAACATTGCGTTTATGGGCAATATGTCCAAAGGCCTTAAAATGGGTCAGCTCGGCAATAAAGTTTATGAAGTGCTTCAGGATGAGGACGAATTTGTCTCCTTCAAGCAAGTGTATGTGATGTTTATTTCGCACTGGTTGAAGCATCTGGCTGAGAGTATTCCTGAGCTGGAGGAGGCATTGAAAAAAGGTTTAGAAACCGGGGATTTTGAATTTACCTCCATCATCGGGCAATTGATTATTTATTGGAACTTTTACGGAGGGGAACCTTTGCCGAAGATTCTGCATCGGGGAGAATTGCTCAGCAAGCAAATCGCGCCTCTGAATCAAATCATGCAAATCAAACGAATCGCTCTCTTTCGACAGTCCGCGGTGTGTCTGGTAGAAGGAGTCCAAGATTTCGATTTTTTAGCAGGGGAGATTTTTGATGAGCGAAAAATAGACTTTCCTAATGAGCCCGCTTTCAGTTTGTATTTTCATAATCTATATGCCCAGAAGACCATTTTGAGCTTAGTTTTCAATAAAAATGAGGCAGCTTGGAAGTTTTCTTCCATGGCCAGATTGCATTTGATTCCGGTGAAAGGTTCGATCACAGAGATGCTTTTTTTCTATTATGAAAATCTTAGCATTACGCCGATTTTCCATAGTAAATCCGCTGCAGAGCAGAAAGCACTTTTGGCCTTATGTAAAAAGAATATGAAGCTAATCGGCGGGCTGGTGAAGCATTCAGAGGTGAATTTCCTGCATCGCTATGAGTTTATGAAAGCAGAATATGAAGCTCTCAGAGGCAATTTTGATTTGGCGGTCAAGTCATTCACCTATGCAATCAGATACGCCAGAGTACATAAATACATCCAGGATGAAGCGTTGATATGGGAGCGGGCAGGGGTTTACTTTCAACGTAAGCAGCAACCCGAAGCCGCGCAATTCTACCTTTCAAATGCCTACAAATCCTATGAAAAGTGGGGAGCCAAGGCTAAACTAACTCAAATGAAAGAATTGTACGCTGGATTTATTTCGGCTGAAGAAATAGGCGTCAAAGCCACCACGCTGGATCTGGACACTATCCTGAAAACGATCAATCTTATCTCAGGAGAAATGAAACTGGAAAATATCCTGACAGGATTGATGCAGCTCGTGAGTGAAAATGCCGGAGCAGACCGGGCATTTCTCATTACCATAGAGAAAGATAAGAAGTTGATCAAAGCGTCCATAGACAACTCCACCAGCGAGATAGAAGTCATGCAAAATATCTCGTACGATGATTTTGAGGAGATTAGCCATTCGGTGATCAACTATGTGCTCAGATCCGGAGAAACTCTGGTACTGGATGATGCGACCAAGACGCTGCCGTATGCTGACGAGACTTACATCACTTCCAATAAAATCAAATCCATTCTCTGCATACCTCAGAAGCATTCCGGTGTGGGTTTTTCTCTACTTTACTTGGAAAACAGTTCTTTGACAGGAGCTTTCACCAAAGATAGAATGGAGATCCTCCAAGTCATGGCGACGCAAACAGCCATTTCCCTCCAAAATGCCATGCTACTGGAAAGCACCAATCTGCTCAATGCTCAACTGATACAGGAAGTAGAGGTCCGAAAAGAGGTGGAGGAAAACCTCAAGCTAAATGAAAAAAGACTAGAGGAGTACAATTCTAATCTGGAACTGAAGGTAAGGGAGCGTACCGAGGATCTGCAAAACGAAATGGAAAAAGCGGATCGCCTCCTGTTAAATATCCTACCGCTGAATATAGCCCGAGAACTGAAAGAAAACGGGAATGCCGCATCCAAGAAATATGAAAGTGTGACGGTGATGTTTACGGATTTCAAGGGTTTCTCTATGATCGCTGAGCAAATGAGTGCGGTGGACCTGGTAGCGGAGATTGATTATTGCTTTAAGGAATTTGACAAAATCATCGAGAAATATGGGATTGAGAAGATCAAAACCATAGGGGATTCATACATGGCAGCAGGAGGAATACCTATGGAAAATACCACACATCCTATAGATGCGATCCACGCGGCCTTGGAAATCCGGGATTTTATAGAGCTGCATAAGGAGAAAAGCAGAAGGGAAAACAAACCGATCTTCGAGCTAAGAATTGGAATTCATACGGGGAATGTAGTGGCTGGAATTGTAGGGCTAAATAAGTTTGCCTACGATATCTGGGGAGATACAGTGAATCTAGCTTCCAGGATGGAAAGCAGCAGCGAGCCAGGCAAAATCAATATTTCAGGAACGACTTACGAACTAGTCAAAGAGCACTTCTCCTGCACTCATCGAGGCAAGGTCCAAGCTAAAAACAAGGGCGAAGTGGATATGTACTTTGTGGAGCGGAAGTAGGCTGAGCAGGGAATGGAACTACAAATCCCAAAAAATATAAAAGCGTAGTTACATGCTACGCTGAGGCAAGGATTCAGTGAACCTCTGTAAACAGCCTGTCCCGAGAATCGGGAAGACCCGTACGTACGGTGGTGTGAGAGGCGCACCATGGGCTTATGGCTCACGGCCGTCTACTCGATTGGGTAATCGTGCTTTTTCTTTTCTGTCAGTGCGTTGGCTCAGACACATTCTTTGACAAGCTTTGGCTGGTGCGTTGGCTTTGAGCGGCTTGGCAATGTGTGTGGCTGCTGAGCGTTGGAGTCATTGGTTATCTTATTTCAATTATTTGAACTTCACTGTTTGTGTCGCCTATTGTAACCCTGTCTCCAATTGTTCTACCTTTTATTGAATTAGCTAAAGGCGTCATAATATTTACAATTTGCACTCCATCAATAATTTCAGCACCATAAGTAGGAGAGTCCACCAATTTCACTTTCAATTCCTTTTCATTACTTAGGAATTTGATTTTAACTGTGCTGTTAAGTACGACTCTATTGTCAAAGAGAGAGATTGGAATGAGTTCTACTCGTTCTACTACTGGTTCTTGGTCTTTTTTCGAATGCCGTTTAATTATAGACCATTCAGATTCGTAATAATTATTATCAACTGGTTTACCATTGGCAGTAAAACTTTGGAATACTAATCGACTGATGTCATTGTAGATATCTAAGGGCAAGACATTGTAATCTATTCGGTCAAAATCATTGTAAATTACTTTGTAGCCTTGCAAGTGAAGTTGCTCCCGTGTCGAAATGTTTTCGGTCAAATGCGCTTTGAATTTTCTATGACCATTCTCATTGAAGTAAATGCCAATGATTTTTTCAGTTTCAATAGCTTCGATGTGCACCAATTCCCCATCTTTATTCAAACCATTCATATATTCTTTCCCAATTCTTCTTGAAAGAAGAGTTGGAATATGGACTTTATTGACATGACCTGATTTGTAACATTGTAGAAGAAAACCTGTCTGGTAAATTTCTTGTATTGGAATTACATAATCAGCTTTCAACGGCTCCTCATCTGTCAGAATATATGTGCCTGATTTAAATAGGTTAAAGTATCGAAGTATTTTATCTGTTCTTGGGCTTGAAGCAACCTGCTCAAAATGTTCTATCGGAGTTTCTTCATCATCTGTATCAATGTCCAAAGCTGAACTTTGCACCTCTAATGATTTATCAGTTTTTACTTCTTTTTCCTCTTGGATAATAGATTCCTGATAGCCAAAATCTGTAATAGGTTCTATCATTTTTTCTTCAAATACAGGAATCATGTTCCAAAGGGGTTCTAATGCTTTCTCTCTGTTGGTGTAATACTCATAACCACGAACTCTGAAGAACTGCCAACCGCATCTTTCAAGTACTTTTTGGCGCATCATGTCATTTTGATGCTGTTCAGGGCCATGCCATTTATCACCATCACATTCTATGGCTATTTTAGTTCCATCAGGTAATAGAGCAACCATATCAATCTTGTATCGACCTTTCGCCACTTCGTATTGAGGAATAATGCTAAGTTGCTTCCGTACGATATCATTGTAAACGTCAACTTCAAACCAACTGTCGAAAGGCTCAGGTTGTGTTCCCATTCGCCTTTCTATTGGTGTGTTGAAAATCGGTTGATAGGAGTTGTAATTTTTGAAATGGTTTAATAGTTTGTAACGTAAATCATTTGTATTACTCAAATCGTCCAACTGAATTGAATGGAATAAATAAATCTGCTCTTTAGCTCGACTTACAGCAACATTGAAGCGTCTTTCGTCTTCTGGTTTCACAAGTGCTGACCTATTGTGATTGTGAGCTGTAACCAAGCTTAAAAAGATAATATCCCTTTCATCACCTTGAAAGGATGAAGAGTTCCCACAAACAATTTTACGTTTATGAAATTCCTTTTCTCCAATTCTTTTCAGGAGTAGGTTTTCAATCACATTTGCTTGTTGATTTCCCTGAAGGGTTATCACTCCGATTGACTTCCCATTATAGTTTTCGTCTTCGACTAACTTCCCAATTGTTTCAGCAATGTGATTTGCCTCTGGCTCATTTATAATTCTTGCGCCACTGCCTTCTGTGTAGCCATTGGGACAAAACTCTGCCATCAATGGTTCAAGACGATTTTCTGAATATTGCTTTAATGGATAAAGCCCTTTTCCATCAGGGGCATAGAAATTACGATTTGAGAACTCGATGATTTCAGGCATACATCTGAAGTGTTCCTGCAGAACAATCCGCTTACCTCCTGTCAATCTATCACAATGGTCGAAAAAACTATGCTTTAGACCATAAAAATCTGAAAATGGAATCTCCTTATTTATACTAGGTTTGAGATGTTTGTGAATCAAAGACTTTACTAAATCATCTTTTACTCCTACGTACTCCGGAGCTGTTTGCTTATCATCACCAACTACGATTACTTTTTTGGCTAAATAGAATAGAAAAATAGCATCAGGTCCTAGCTGACTAGCCTCATCAATGATTATATAGTCGAAGATTTCAGGTTCTGGCTGAAATTGTTCAACAACTTGATAAAGTGGCATAATCCAACACGGTATCGATTTTTTGCAATACTCCATTTCTTTATTAGCCACATTACGAAAGTGTCTGTAGTTGGGACTTGTGCGACTTCTAGGAATAGATCTTACAGCTTGCTTCCAAGCAATGAGGTGCGATTGCAGATTAGGATTCTCATTCAAGCTTTCAACTACTTTACTCCATGCTTTTTTAGATGCCAATTGAGAAACCAAATCTTTTTCTTTTGACTCTAGGTTATTTAGATCTTGACTGAGTTGATTTTCATAATTCACATCCATCAGCTTTTCAAGTTGATGTTGAGCATTTCTGAAATAGATTGCTTGTTTTAAATTTTCTACATCCTTAGCTGAAAAGGAATTGTCCTCTACCAATTGTGTTGTGGATGGGATTTTAGAATAAAGCTCTGAACGTAAATTTCTGAAATTCAGAAAGTTCTCTTTTTCATAAGCTAGCTTTTCAATTCTGTTCAGTAATTCTTCATAAGTGTGGAAGTCAAGGTTGTTGTATGCTTCAATTATGTTTTCCTTAATTGGGTGGTAGCCTTTTGGAACATAATTATTCAGATATGCGGTAGATTGATTAATAAGCTCATTAAACTCCGAAATGCTCTCTTTTAGTTTGCTATACTCGGCTTTGAGAAAAGATGTCTTTAGGTCTTCATAATCAAAAAGTTTTATCTGCAAATTGCTAATGGATTCAATTGCCAATTTCACTGCTTTTGCTTCTTCTATTAACTTTGATAAGCGTAACACTTCATTATGAATTTGCTTGAAGAATGAAATCTTCTTGAATAGTAAGTTTCCTTTTGGCTCTTCTTTCCCCCAAATTTCGGATAGCTCAATAAAGTTTTGTCGAAAAGAAATATCCTTCAATACAGTTTCATACTCTTCAATGGTATCGCAAGGACTTCCATTGACACGAACTGCTTCAATAAAATAAAGGCGTTCTTTTATTTCTCTTGGTAGAAATGGCTTTTTAATTGAAAAAGTAAATCCTGATAACGGATTACCTTCATTTAAATATGCAAGAAGTGTTTGAGCATCATTTTTAAGCTGCTTTAAACTTTTAGTCTGAGGATAAGAGACTTCAATATCCTTGTCAATCTGCCGTAAATCATGCTTTTCGAACTTTTCGAGTACTGACTTTGACTGATTCAATATTTGCAACCATTCTTGATTTCTGCCTATCAAAAAGGATTCTATAACAGAAGAGGTAAAGTCAATCTGGAATTTATCTACTTCGTTGTAAAAGTTTTGAAGATTATTTAGCTGTTGAAATAGTTGCTCAAAATCTGAACATGAAATTTTTAGGTTAGCATCTTTTGGAAAAGAGCCATTGGCAAGCTTGGCAGTAAGATTTGAATATTCCTTTAACTGGTTAGCAGTAAGTAATTTATTTGTGTCAGGGATTTTAAAATCAAATTCATCGGTTTCAATTTGCTTGTAGTTTTCATGCAATTGAATAAATTCCGTTAGACGAGATAGCAACTCATTATTTTCAATATTGCTGAAATCGTCTTCGTACCATTCGAATAAAGGTGTATCTCTTTCAAGATTTTCAGCAATTTCAGTTAGAGTTCCTTTGTATTTCTCGTTAACCTCCTGTTTTCTTGTCGCTTTTTCCTTAATCTTAACAAGACTATTTGAGGTTTCAGCGATTGATTCTCTCGTATTCTTTAAATCATTTTCAAACTCATCAATTTGTGATTGATATTGAGTTAGATTGGCTCTTGATAATTCATCATTTATGGCATTGACACTTGATTGTAAGTCTTGGATGGAAGATGAGTCTCCACTTAAAAGGTTTACTGCCAAATCCTGAAATTCAGGAGGGAGTTTATCTTTTAGAACTTCCAATGCTCTTTTTGTATAGGCGGTAATTAGAACCTTCTTACCGTTTGCGAGCAAGTGACAAATCAAATTGGCAATAGTGTGTGACTTTCCTGTGCCTGGAGGGCCTTGAACGAGAACCTTATTGTTTCTTTTAGCTTTTTCTACTATCTCTAATTGTTCGTCATTGTATTCCTTAGGGAAAAATATTGGCTCATTCTGTGAACCATTAAATGAGTTATCAGGCGAATAATTATCATCTTCAGTATTTGGGTGGATACCTATAAGGTCATTTATTGTCGGGATTTCAAGGCTATCTTCACCATTTTCAATATTCTCTAATATCTTCTCATATAGAGCGGTAAAACTTCGAGTATTTCTTTTTCTAAGTAAGAGAGCTGGGGAAAAAGTGATATTTGGTTTTGAAGGTATTCTATTTGGCTTTTCAATTAAGTGGTTATAGCTGCCATCAGGAGAAAACCTTTCAGCAAACATTTGTAAAGCATCTTCTGTGTTGCTAAAAATTGTTTCAATATTTTTCTCTTTAATGTAGCTCTCTACCGCCTTTTCGGCATCTATAATGTTTTGCGAATCAAACTGGTCAAATAAGTCAAGGATGGAATCAGTTTCAATTTGAGGCGCAGATTCTAAGTTTGGTGAAACGAATATTTGTGAGTCCTTTTGAGAGTACTCGAAGTTAATATCGACTCTTTGGTTTAAAATATGTCTGAAAATCTTAGGTCCTTCATCATTCTCCTTGAAGTTCAAGAGTCCGACACCAACAACCAATTCGTACTCTTCTCCAAATTGCTGGGTTTTGTTGAATATTCGGAATAGTTGTTTGTAAACAGAGTTTAATTTTTCATACTTCTCATGTTCAATTCTGTATGCTTCGAGTTTCTCGTTGTATTCTATCAGGTCATTAATCCATTTTTTGTCAATGTAATGCTGTAATTCTTTTTCAAGTTCCGGGAAGTCTTCAATCGAAAGAGTTTCTCCATTGATTTCAAGATCTACTTTTAACTTGGGTTCATCTTCTTCATTTAATAAAGTTGGTTTGTCAATCCATTTTTCCAAGTTTTCTGTAAGGTTTGCAAAATCTGGTTTCGCTGGTTCTTTAGGCTTTCTTACTTTCAACCAATAGTCGTTGTCTTCATTGAAGTCTGGTCTGATAATGTTTTCAAAAAGCTCATTTTCGGGAATGTCGTTCAGCCAAAATTTCTCAGGATATTGTGTTTCTTGAGCGTCAATGTCGCGGACAGGGTTACTTCTAAGTTTCGAGAACTCTTTGAGGTAATTAAATATTTGTAAGTATTTGTCCTTTTTCATTTCACTCAATTCTTCCTTTTTCAATTTCCTGTCGAGCTTTGGCAAAAATTCAAGCTCTTTTGGTTTTTTCAGCGGTGGCATTTGCTTGTCGGCAAAAACTAAATGTGCTATTTGCGGGTCAACTGTCTTTTTACACTGAGCACAACTCCCTTATTCCTTCACCCTTTTAATCTCTATCATTCCAAATTGGTCAAGTATTTACGCCTTTTGGCTTGCTATTACCTACCCACAAGAACCCCAATTCCCCATTCTCCCACAATACCCTGTACAGGGTATATTTCATAAAATTTGTATCTTTTTTACCTCACCGCTTTCTCTACCATCCCATTTCCGCCCACCACCGGAAGGGTCAAGACCGTTCCATCCAGATCGATAGTTAATTCTGTGCCTGGCTGGGGTAGGAGAGTGAACTCAGCGTCTGAGGAGAAGATCATCAGTCCGATCTGCTGTCCTGCTGCGATGATCTGATCGTCTGGTTGCAAGTCGAAAGTGACCTCGTAGAATTGACCTGGTACTAGAGGTTCTCCCTTGCGAATGGAGGCGTGGTTTTGTGGATCTGCCCAGCCTCGGGTGATGATGTTATCGGTGATTTTCGCATTTCTCCCCTCTGTCCAAGGCAGGGAAACCAACCATACTGAAAGGTTGGCCGCAGGTTTATTGGACGCCAGTTTCACGGTAATCTTCGGAATTCCAGAAATATGAAGTGGCTCGCTAAGTACTGGGCTCATGTAGATCAATCTATGCTCAGTATAATCTGCCTGCGCTAAGGCTGATCCGGGGAAGGAATAGTTGTCCACTAGCGTTTCTTGTTTGCCTGTGGTCTTTTTCTCCAAACTCATGCGACCAGCAGCAGGAGCTCCAGGGCTCAGGTAGAAATTCACATCTGAAGCTTCAGGATTTGGGAAGTCTGCATAGGCGGTTGGGTTGCTTTGCTCGTCTCGCTCTCGGACGATGTAGGCTTTAGGGCCTTTTTCCACGCCGTTTTCTACCCCATGCAGGTACTTGGTAAACCATTGATTCATCATAGAAAATGGAGGCGGACCGCCATGCCCGTTTTGGTGGTAGTAGATTTTGGCAGGAATACCTTTGGCGCGAGCCGCATCATAAATCCTATAGCTGTGCTCGGGCATCACGTTCCAGTCATTGAAGCCATGCGACATCAAGAGTGCGGCTTTCATGGGTTCCATGTCATTGAGGTAGTCACGGCCAGCCCAGAAGTCATTGTAGTCACCGCTGATTCTATCCATGCCCTGGGCCATTTCAGTATCGCGAATAGTTTTGTTGCTATACGCTCTTTTGGATTCATCCCCGCTGTGTATATAATCATACAAGACATCGATGTCCTCGCCCAGGTATCCGCCCGGTGAGCGGACAAGGCCATTGGATCGGTAATAATGGTAATAAGAGGTGTTGGGAGCGATAGGAATGATGGCTTCCAGTCCTTTTACGCCGGTAGTTGCCGCGGCAAGTGGGAGCGTGCCGTTATAGGAAGTTCCGGTCATGCCCACTTTCCCTGTGGACCAAAATGCCATCACTTTTTCATTCCCATCCGGTGTGGTGTAGCCATTGTCTTTTCCCGTCAACCATTCGATGACGGCCTTTGGAGCTAAGGATTCATTGTCTCCACCGACGGTGGGCGAACCCTGAGAAAGCCCTGTGCCCGGAGAGGAGGAGTGCACGACGATGTAGCCACGAGGAACCCAGAGCATAATTTCAGAATTGGAGATGATGGGACGCTTGCCTGTCCGCACCACTTCGGTATGATTTCTCGGAGGACCAGCTACGCCTAGCTCATGCTTCACCTCCCAAAAGATGGGAGCACTACCGGCAGTTCCCGCATAATAGGGGCTACTGGCATAGACTATTGGAAGCTTTAACCCTTCAGTTTCGGTTTGCTGAGGTCGGGTGACATCCACATGCATTCTATCTTTTTTGCCATCACCATCCGTGTCAAATTCCGTCTCAACCCAGAGATCATGACGGATCCAGTTGGAGGAATCCTTCAATTCGGGGATGACTTGGGCTTCCCCATTTTGGAAAATAGGTTTGACTTGGGCGGGGAGGTTGTGAGTTCCGAATGTTAGTAAAAGAAGAAAAAGTAGGGGGAGTTTGAAGTTTTTCATAATGCCTAAGTCGATGTGGGATTAATGGAAGCCTCAAGATAAGGTAATATGATTTTCCGCAATAATGCCAGTCATCTAATATTCCTTGCTTATCTGGGTGGAAGACCGAAGCGGCCTCAATTCTTAAGTTTAACACTTGCTACATTGCTTATTCCACCTTTCTAGTAAAAAAGCGGATAATCATATAAGTTAAAATGGTTTATTTAGGTCATTTCTGTCATAGCTCTACCATGCTTGTTACAGTGGTGCGAGCATTCAACAGACCCTGCTATCCATAGTAATTAGTAGTATTATCCGGTATTTCCTCTGTATTGAGGTATGGAAAAAGTATGAAATAGTACTGTCAATACTTGAGGCCACTTCGTTGTTCCGATCTGATAAGCAAAGAATGTAAGGCGACTGGCATCATGGCGAATAATCTGACTAATCTATTTCTTTTCGGCTTGCATGCCGGGCAACCATAAAACTAAATATGCCAAATCCCATCATACCTAGCGCTACCGCACCCATGAGAATACTACCATAAGGTAAACTCAGCAAGTATTGAAATGCGCCCTCGGTATCTCTCAACTCGCTGGCATTATGAGCTATACATACTTTTACCAGAAAAAATGAAATTACCCCAAAAACGACTCCTCTGGCTATGTAGCCATATCTACCGCTTCGTTTTACCAGCTTGTATTCTTTAGTATTGTCTGGATTTTTATCAATCAGCACCATGAATTTGGCACTTATGCCCAAATAGAATTGCCATAGCGCATTTCCGGCCATTCCCAAGGCAATGCCCCAAACGACCCAGATTCCCCAATCCTTTTCCAGCAACATGCTCAAAGCAGCTTTTTGGGAGGATCCTTCTGAGGAACCTACGTTGTTGAAAAGTGGCTGTGCAAAGGAAAAACCGATAACGGTGTAGAATATTCCTGAATAAGCAAATTGGATTCTAGGGCCAATTCTAGTTTTGTCGCCTTCTCCATTGGGATCTACGGCGGATTCATAAAAGCGCCAAACTCCATGAGCTACCAGGCCTAAAGCCACGATGGAGGTGAGAAAAATGCCGCCCGGTAGGTCATATAGAAATTGCGCTATGCCTAACTTTCCTTTTATTTCTCCTCCTAATCCTGAGGCGACCATGGCTGCCAAAAGTCCTATCAGTCCGTACACCAAGCCTTTGCTATAATAGCCGAATTGCTTGACCTTCTTTAGTTTATCTTTTTTTGAATTATCCATTTTTCGAGGTACTGGTTTGAAAACCGGACCGAATCGCTCTTAATTTCCCACTATTTATCGGAATTAACCAAATCCTATTGGGGGAGTTTGAGGAATTTCATAAAGCGTATTTTATTGTCGTTTAAACGAACTCATAAGATAAGGCAAAAGGAATATTTGGAGGTGTTTGTTAATTAAATTTACATTGTTTTCGTCATTGCGAGCCACAGCTTGCCCCGATATGTCGGGGAAGCAATCTTACCGAAGCGATTAGACTGCTTCGGTCGTGCCTCACTCGCAGTGACGATAACGGCCAGACTGCTTCGGTCGTACCTCCCTCGCAGTGACGGTAACGGCCAGACTGCTTCGTCGTACCTCCTCGCAGTGACGGTAACGACCAGACTGCTTCGTCGTACCTCCCTCGCAGTGACGACACTTTCGTCATTGCGAGGCACGAAGCAATCTTAACGAAGCGATTAGACTGCTTCGGTCGTACCTCCCTCGCAGTGACGACACTTCCGTCATTGCGAGGCACAGCTTGCCCCGATATGTCGGGGAAGCAATCTTAACGAAGCGCTTAGACTGCTTCGTCGTACCTCCCTCGCAGTGACGGTAACGGCCAGACTGCTTCGGTCGTACTTCCCTCGCAGTGACGGTAACGGCCAGACTGCTTCGTCGTACCTCCTCGAAGTGACGAAACTTCCGTCATTGCGAGGTACGAAGCAATCTCAACGAAGCGATTAGACTGCTTCGGTCGTGACTCCCTCGCAGTGACGACACTTCCGTCATTGCGAGGCACGAAGCAATCTTAATGAAGCGATTAGACTGCTTCGTCGTATCTCCTCGCAGTGACGATAACGGCCAGACTGCTTCGGTCGTACCTCCCTCGCAGTGACGATAACGGCCAGACTTTTTCGTTCGTGCCTCACTCGCAGAGATGATCACGAACAGACGTTTTCTTTCACTTCTGATCCTCCTCACTCACAAATTCTAAAATATCCGCCGGCTGACAGTTTAGGGCCTTGCAGATTGCTTCCAAGGTGCTAAAACGAATGGCTTTGGCCTTGCCAGTTTTTAGGATGGAAAGATTCGATAGGGTCAGATTTACACGCTCGGATAGTTCGTTCAGGGAGATTTTCCGCTTGGCCATCATCACATCTAGGTTTACTACGATTGGCATGGCTTATACGGTTAGGTCGTTTTCGGCTTGAATAGCAAGGCCTTTTTTGAAAATTACAGAAATGATATAAATGATTGCCGCCATCAAAATAAACGCCTCACTAGCTCCCCAAAACTGATTTAGATCGGCAGTAGCGTAACCTTTGTGCATTAAATTATTGGCAAACTGTCGAGCGATGTAACTTATGATTCCTATGGAAAAGGTGATGTAACTGATCCTCGAAATCTTTTCTGAAACAACGTCATTGAAGGGGTTTGACAGGTCCAATTTGAGCAAAAGCATAATAACGATGTAAAATAATATTGCTTTCAGCAGGGCAATCGTCAGGACTAGACTATACATGCTATAGAAGGCCCATTCACTGCGTACAAACATCGCACTCAAGTCCAGTTTTTGATATAGGTTTGGGACCATTTCAGGTTTGAAAATGCTGAAAGCGAAATTGACTAGCAAACCTCCAGCTTCGATGCACAAGCCCACGAAAATGATCCAAGCAATAATGTGCAGCGCAATAAATACGAATTTTTCTGATTTTGACATGGGATGTTCTGTTTAAATTATTTCCCAAAAATGATGAATATTTATTGATAAGCAATAAAAATAAGCTTTTTATCGGAAAATAATTCAAATATGATTTCCCTTAGGAATAAGCACGGAATCTTTTTCACCTTCCTGCCGTTATTCTGATCCTTGTCTTTCAAAATTCCCACTTGCGAAATCGAACTTCGTCATTTGGCATTGGCATTAGGCAAAAGTATCTTTGTAAACCTTTCATTTAAACCGAACTATTTTGGCAAATAAATCTGTAAAAGTGGGCTTGGTCCAGTTGAGTTGTTCTGGAGACGTAGCCGAAAACATGACCAAAACCATCGCTGGCGTGCGTGAAGCAGCAGCTAAAGGCGCTCAGGTGGTAGTACTTCAGGAGCTTTTCCGATCGCTTTATTTTTGCGATGTGGAAGATTACGAAAACTTCAAGTTGGCGGAGGCCATTCCTGGTCCATCCACCGAAACACTTGGCGGTCTTGCCAAGGAACTTGGCGTGGTGATCGTTGCTTCACTTTTTGAAAAACGTGCAGAAGGCTTATACCACAATACCACGGCGGTATTGGATGCGGACGGAAGCTACTTAGGCAAATACAGAAAAATGCACATTCCTGATGATCCTGGCTATTATGAGAAGTTTTACTTCACGCCAGGCGACTTGGGGTATAAAGTTTTCCCAACCAAATATGGCAAAATCGGCGTACTGATCTGCTGGGATCAGTGGTATCCGGAAGCTGCTAGAATCACAGCACTCAAGGGTGCGGATTTCCTCGTGTACCCAACTGCCATCGGTTGGGCAGGCACGCAGGATGAAGCTACTAACGACGAGCAATACGGAGCTTGGCAGACGATTCAGCGTTCTCATGCGGTAGCGAATGGAATTCCAGTGGTTTCAGTAAACAGGACAGGAGTGGAAGGCCCGATGCAATTCTGGGGCGGAAGCTTTGTGTCCAATGCCTTTGGGCGCGTGACGTACAAAGCACCGCATTTGGAGGAAGAAGTTCATGTGGAGGAGCTTGATCTGACTGGTTCGGATCGTTACCGTACGCACTGGCCTTTCTTGAGAGATCGTAGAATCGATTCTTACCAACAAATTACTCAGCGCTACCTCGACGAAGAATAGTTTTCCATGAAAGATATATTTGAATTCGCTAAGACTGGCGAGAAAACTCCAGCAGAACTAGGTTATTACTTCCCCGCTGAATTTGCGCCGCAAGAATCCATGTGGCTGAGTTGGCCGCATAAGGAAGCCTCGTGGCCAGGCAAAATAGAGACGATTTATGCGCCATATTCTCTTTTTGTAAAGGAGGTTGCAAAAGGGCAAAAGGTTAATATCAACGTGGCCGACGAGGCTATGAAAACTTTTGCGCTAGCACATCTGGAAAAAGCAGGAGTAGATCTAAGCAAGGTTAAATTCCATTTTTTTCCTACCAACGATGCTTGGTGTCGTGATCATGGGCCGGCTTTTCTGATCAATCCAAAAGCCGATGTCAAAAAGGTACTTGTGAAATGGAATTACAATGCGTGGGGCGAAAAATATCCTCCTCATGATCTGGACAATCAGATTCCGATCAAAATCGCTGAAGAATTGGGGATTCCATGCTTCAAACCTGGGATGGTTATGGAAGGCGGTTCGGTAGAATTTAATGGAAAAGGGACACTGCTAACTTCAGAAGCTTGTCTGCTGAATGAAAACAGAAATCCTCATCTCAAACAAGCTGAGATCGAGAGATACTTGCAGGACTTTTACGGCGTGAATCATATTCTCTGGGTTGGCGATGGAATTGTAGGTGATGATACGGATGGACACATCGATGACATCACTCGCTTTGTCAACGAAGATACGGTCGTGACTGTAGTGGAAGAGAATGTAGCCGATGAAAATCATGAATTGCTTCAGGAGAATCTGAAGCGTTTGAATAAAATGAAACTAGAAAATGGAAAGCAGCTAAACGTAGTGGAGCTACCTATGCCTGGTCCAGTTTTCTTTGATGATCAGCGATTACCAGCCTCCTATGCGAATTTCTACATCGCCAATGAATCCGTGATTGTCCCGACTTTCCGAGATAAGAATGATCAGAAGGCCTTGGATATACTTGCAGATTGTTTTCCAACGCGAAGAATCGTAGGGATCGATAGCACAGATATCATCTGGGGCTTGGGTAGTTTTCACTGCCTGAGTCAGCAGGAGCCTTCCGTTTAAGAATAAGTCTCTTGTAAAGGCGAAAAGGCTTAACGTTAAATAACCTTCGAAGAAAGTCCAGAATGCTACTTGGATTGACTTCGAAGGTTTTTTTATTCTAAGCCTAATCTTTGTCTAGGGTAATCATAATGAAATTCCCTTATGCACGCTTTACCATTTTCAGCTCAGTAAAGAAAACCAAATAACCAAAGGGGGATCTTTTTGGCTAAAGATTAAGACTGGGCTTTTTCATAAAATTGTCTTGAAGTCAAGACAAATGCAGGTATAAATTGTCTTGAGCTCAAGATAATTTTTCAATCTTTCAATTTTGAATTAGGAAGCTTGAAAACTGCAAACTGATCTCTAACTTCTTACCTGTCCATCACCTCTCACGATCCACTTATAGCTGCAAAGTTCTTTCAGCGCCATTGGACCACGCGCATGGAGTTTTTGAGTACTGATGCCTATTTCTGCCCCTAACCCAAACTGCGCTCCATCGGTGAAAGCCGTAGAGGCATTCGCATAAACTGCCGCTGCATCTACTTCCAGCAAAAAACGATCGATGGTTTCCTGATTTTCTGCGACTATCGCTTCGGAATGTTTGGAGGAATATGCTGCGATATGATCCAGCGCTTCATCCAGATTAGCAACGGTTTTGATGGAGAGTTTTAGTCCAAGGAATTCTGTTCCAAAGTGTGATTCCTCAGCTTTTGAGATCAAATCATGGATATCCAGCGCAATAAATGCTTTTTCATCTGCGAAAACCTGAACCTCACTTTTCAGCAGAGGCTGGATAAGGTTAGATAAAGCCGGCAGGTGACGTTCATGGATGATCAGGCAATCCAGCGAATTACACACGCTAGGACGACGGGTTTTGGCATTGAAAATGATTTCCTTCGCTTTCTCCAAATCAGCAGATTCATCGACATAGGTATGCACGATTCCAGCTCCCGTTTCAATGACAGGCACTTTTGCATTTTCCCTGACGAAATTGATCAAGCCTTGAGATCCACGCGGGATGATCACATCCACAAGGCCCACGGCTTCCAAAAGTGCTTTGGTCGCAGCTCGATCTGCAGGTAAAAGTTGGAATGCTGATACTGGCAGCTCATTGACCTCCAAGACCTGATGAATCAAATTCATGATGGCACGATTGGAAAAATCAGCATCTGACCCACCTTTCAATACCAAGCCATTCCCGGATTTCAGGGCAAGTGTAAACACATCAAAGGTCACATTTGGTCTGGCTTCATAGATGATCCCAATCACTCCAAGGGGAACGGTAGTTTTCTCCAGAGAAAGGCCGTTTTCCAGCGTCCTGGATTCCAAGACATGATGCAGGGGACTTGGTAAAGCGCTCACCTGAATGATTTCCCCGGCGATATTTTGGATGCGTTCTTCAGTGAGCAACAGTCGATCGTACATGGGATTACCAGGCTCCATTCGATCTAGATCTTTTTGGTTTTCTTCCAGCAGGAAATCCATGTGTTCCACTGCGGAAATCGCCAGATTGTGTAAGACCTGATTGACTTTCGTATTGCTGAGACCGGTTAATTTTCTGGCTCCTTTTTTTACTTCTTCAAATAGATGTTGGTACTCAGTCATGATCGAAAATATAGAGGTAATCGTAATGGATTAATGCTTTTTGGTTTTTTTGACCAATGCGGTCAAGGGCGATTTTGGAAGAATACTCTGCGCGGCCGAGACCGATTTTGTGGCCTTTCTCATCGCGGATCAGAAGAATATCTCCTTTGGCAAACTCTCCTTCAAGCTTAATAATTCCAATTGGCAAGAGACTGCGAATCACCTCGGCAGTCAGCGAGCTTTTCGCACCTTCGTTGATCGTGACTTCACCCACGTAATAGTGCTCCCCGTGGGCGAGCCATTTCTTTGCGCCCGGCTTTACTTTTTGAGGCTCAAACCAGGTACATCTCAAGCTTTTATCGGCAAATTCTCCCAATACATTTTCCCGCTTGCCATTGGCTATTATCACCTGAATGCCCAAATCAGCTGATTTCTTTGCCATGGCATATTTGGTCAGCATTCCACCTCGTCCGAAAGATGATTTGGATGCAGAGATATAATTGGAAACTTCCGGCATCTTGGAAGCTACTTTTTCAATCAGATTAGACGCTGGGTCGGAAGGATTGCCGGTAAAAATCCCATCTACATTGGTCAGCAATACCATCGTGTCTGCATTGATCATCGCAGCGGTGAGACTTGCCAGTTCGTCGTTATCCGTGAACATAAGTTCCGTAATGGTCACCGTGTCATTCTCATTAATTATGGGCAAAATACCCTGAGAAAGTAACGCCTGCACACAGTTTTTCATGTTCAGAAAATGCTTTCTGTCACGGAAATCCTCCTTTGTCACTAAGATCTGAGCAACTGCCTGTCCGTGTTTTTCGAAGAAGTTTTGGTATTGATGGATTAGTCTGATTTGGCCAGTTGAAGCCCAGATCTGTTTTTTGAAAACTGGATTTAGTTTTTCAGGAAGGGGAATTGCCTGTCTTCCAAAAGCCACTGCGCCTGAACTTACCAGCACAACCTGCTTTCCTCTAGAACTGAGCTCATGGATCTGCGCTACCAGCTTTTCCATACGCTCCAAATCAGGAAGCCCATTTTCTTGCGTGAGCACATTCGACCCAATCTTGATTACAAGTAATTTGCTGCTTAGCATAATTATGAATTTTGCATGAAAATAGAGGAAATGGTATGGAATTGCTAAAAAAATGTCTTATCCCATAGGAAAATGAATGAGCTGCCACGATGTTCGCTTGTTAATCGAAAAACGGTTAGCGCATTTATGGGATTTCTCAGAGCATACTCATACTCAGCGTCCCGATCATCATCAAAATCTTGGCGATGGTACTCAGTTGGGTGAAATGATCTTTGCGGTCAGCTAGATAGATTCTATACATAAAGTATAAGAAGAAAATACCCATGCCACTGAAATAATAAAAAATCAAGGGGCGGTCTAGCTTGTAGGTGACTATCAGAATAGCACAGACAAATACCATTGCGATCAGAAAAATAAGGGATTTGGTTTTGCGAAAGCCTAGAACAATTGGCAGCGTGCGGCAGCCATGCTTTCTGTCGCCGGGCCGGTCTTCTATATCCTTGATTATTTCTCGAATCAGGTTGAGGAAGAAGGCAAAAATAGCATAGGTCAACACCAGCAATTCTGCTTTCTGATAATGAATGGCAAGGATATAAATCGAAAACCCCGTAAGAAAAGCAACGGTGAAATTCCCTACAAAAGGTTCTCTTTTCAGTTGATTGCTGTAGAACCAAAGCAGGAAAGCAGCGAAGAAATTGATCAAGGCAATTTTTGGACTGACTAGATAGCCCAGGCCAATCGCAGTAAAATTCAGAATGGTGTGTAGTAAAATCACGACTCTGCGTTTGATTCCTTTGCCTACCACTACATTTCCGGGGCGGTTGACATAGTCGATTTTGACATCGTAATAGTCATTGATCATGTATCCTGCCGCAGTGATCAGAAGGGTGGAAATTAGGATCAAATACAGTTTATAGTCCTGAACAACCGGGAGTCCTGAGTTGCTGGTACCGATTAAAAAGTATGCGGTCATTAGCTGCGCAAATCCCACCATCAGCAGATTGATAGGTCTGCTGATCCGAAAAAGTCCTCGTATGGAAATGGTTCTGTCCACAGTCATAGTGTTCATACGTCAAAAATAGATTCTATTCCCGTCACATCTATAGAAATATCTCGGTATGTGGTTTTTTACCACAGCGTACACGGAGGTTTCGCGGAGGGCGCAGTTTTCTATTTCGAGTTGAGTTAGTAAAGGTAGTGGAGACACGAATCGAGGCAGAAGGTATAACCATATCGAAATCAGGGTGCAAGTGAAAACTCAACTATGCTTAAAATGATAGATTGTATCTCATCTACTCCTTTGCGTAAACTTTGTGCCTCTTTGCAGTTAAAAAAAACAACTCATTCATACTTCACACTCGTCTGCCGCTCTCGATTGACATTCAATTGCAACACATCTGGCCGTGAATAATGCCCTACAGGATCAAAGTTCTGCCGCTCTTCCAATACGCGATTGAAATCCAAGGTCTCAATCAAAAGACCTTCCTTATTTGCCACTGGTTCCAAAATCCACTTGCCATCTGGCCCTGCAATGCAGGATCCTCCATCTGCCAAGACCTCAGGCGCATTTTCAAGAATTAGATCCAAATGTGGTGTGCCAGCTGGGAAATCACTTTTTCGCATCAAACTGGAAACAGAAATCACAAATGACCTGCTTTCCTGAGCGATCATGCGGGTGATATTTTCTGTGTTTCTGACAGCTCCCGGCCAAACTGCGATATGCAGATTTTCACCCAGACCATACAAGGCTGTTCTTGCCAATGGCATCCAGTTTTCCCAGCAATTCAGCCCTCCGACGGTAAACTCCTTTAGCGAATGAACTTGCAGGCCGTTTCCATCGCCGGGAGACCAAGTCAGTCGCTCTTCGTAGGTAGGTTGCAGTTTGCGGTGAACGGATTTAATCTCACCGTCAGCATCGATATATACCAGCGAGCAATAGATGCTGTGGCCACCTCGGTCAATTGGTCTTTCAATAATCCCTAAGTAAATAGCGATTTTGAGCTTTTTTGCTAATTCCTGAATTTCCAATAAATCTCCACTCTCGAACTGAACGGCATTCCTTAAGTAATGTGCGTGAATTTCCTTTTGCACTTTATCATCCCAAGCGGATCCATTGGTCATTGACAGCCAAAAAGGATAACCCGGAACGAGCCCTTCCCCGAAAACAACCAACTCACAACCTTGAGCTGCTGCGTCTGTGATGGACGTTTTCACTTTCTCGAGTGTGGCTGCTTTGTCTAGCCAAACGGGTGAAATTTGGGCCAGAGCGACTTTCAGAAGATTGGAGGATGTCATGATAGGGGATTTTGATCGGAAATTACAGGATTGTGATCTTCGATCAAAGTGAATTGAGCCTGTAAAAAGTAATCCCCCTAGCCAACTATGGAAAGGGGGATTAACTGGTCGTAAAAGTATATCAACTTTTCTAGTTAGAAATGTTTGGACCTTCAAAGCCCAGCTTTTTCAACCCTTTCTGAACTTCAGGTGCTCCCATAAATAATTTCCAGCCTAGTCCAGTTCTATAGTTTTCTATCATAGCGACCATCGGGCCCTGATCGATCGCAAGGTATCGCTCAGGATAATAATCATGCTCGGGACTCATTGCATCATAGAAACCATAATGACCAAACACTTTTTTTCCATAGTTATAATAGAGATTTTTGATCACTTTCAAGGACTCTTCCGGAGTGTAAGGAATAGATGAAATCGCAGCAGTTGGCGAAATTACTCCTGTGTCATTTCTAGGAAAATGAGCATTGTAGCCATTGATGGAGTAGGAAGCAGTCAGTCCCCAGAGATCCTCTCCATATCCGGCAAAACCATTTGGATTTTCTACTGCGTGAGCTCGGTTGATCAGTGTGTGATTGGTATTTAATTTCTCATAATCAGCGTATTGATCTTTCAGACCCATAGGATTCAGTCCCAAGTAAGAATAATGTGACCAGAAAAGGGGTCCGCCCTTTTCTTCGGCTCCATTATGCTTTAAAATCAATTCATAGCCAAAAGCTTCCTTATCAGATTTGATTCCTCCGCTTCTTGCCCATCCCTTGTGGTAGGCCGCTGGATCAATCGTGTGTGTAGGAGAGGAAGCTGCGAGTACATAGGTGATAAGACATTCGTTGTATCCTTCCAGAGGGAAGTTCATGTCCCAAGCATACTCCGGTGACCAGTGCCAATACAACACATCCTGCCCGTCTCGAGTGTACCAAGTCCAGTCCATTTCTTTCCAGAGTTGATCTATTCGGTCTGCAACCACTTTTTGTCTTTCATCTCCATCTTTGAAATATTCCCGAACGGCGATAAGGCTTTGCATCAGGAAGGCAGACTCTACCAGATCGCCTCCATTATCTTTTTGGCCAAAAGGCTGCACTTTTCCTGTTTGTCCATTTATCCAGTGCGGCCAAACTCCCTTGAATTTGTCTGCTTTTTCTAGAAAACGCACGATTTTTTCAAATCGTGCTACACCTTGTTCTTTGCTGATCCAGCCTCTTTCCATCCCTGCGATCAGACCGAAGAAGCCCATTCCAGAACCTCCCGTTGTTACGACGTGGGCATCGTTTTGCGGATATTCTCCATCGATGTGAATTCGCTCTGGAGCTAGACCAGAATTAGGTTCAGCTCCATCCCAGAAATAGCGGAAGGTATAGAACTCAACCATATCCAGCAGTTCTTCATCCGTCATTTTATGAGTTTTGGTGGCCGCTCTTCCAACGATAGTAGAATCCTCACCGGAATAAGCTCTGACCTCGTAGTTCAGATCCAGTTCCATCCCCAGATCATTCACGAAATCCAAGTAAATCGTGTCTTCCAGTACTGCACGTCTGGTATAGTGATCATCATCCATACTTACCCATACTCCATAGGAGTCTGCTTTTGGATCTTTATCCCAAGAGAGTTCCACATGAATATCATATGGTGTCGCCTTGATGGTATTAGTTGTTTCATCTGCTTGTTGGCAAGCAAAAGAAAATACAGCTAAGGTGAGAATGGGGAGGGGTAAAGAGGTTTTCATGTGTTACTTGATTTTATTGGTCATGTGGAATCTCACATCGCGGATGATCATTCCTTGGTGAAAGGACTGATTGATGTTCGATTTCATAGCTTAAAAATTAGGAGAAATATTAAAGAAGACTCCCGCCACAGCAAGTAAGCGGGAGTCTAGGGGTTTAGTACCCCGGATTCTGGATGATTGAACCTCCGCTAATGTCTATTTCTGACTGAGGTATTGGATAAACTTCATGCTTGCCAGGAGTCCAGGTGATTCCTAGTGCTGCGAACACTTCCTGTGCTCTTCCTTGTCTCACCAAATCAAAATATCTGTGTTGCTCCATGGCTAATTCCACTCTTCTCTCATGATAGATGGCTTCTCTTAGTTCGGACTGCTCAGTCATAGTCAAGTCTGGTAAAATATTCTCATTGCCTTGACGGGCTCTTTCTCTCACCAGGTTGACATATTGCAACGCTTGGCTAGAATTCCCGATTTCGTTAGCCGCCTCTGCTGCGATCAAAAGCAAATCAGCATATCTGAATAAGCGGATATTTGCACCACTATTACCAAAGCCAGACGGTGGTCTTTCCGGCAACCAAGCTTTTCTACTAAAACGGGCATTAGCACCCATATTTGGATCTGGCATCACAATCTCGCCTGAAGGCAAAGTATCACCTTCGTTAATTATGGTCGCTGCCAGTCTTGGATCATTCTCTTCATAAGCAGCCATCAGATCATCCGATGGGCCGTTGAATCCCCAGCCATTATTTGGATTGCCACGGATTCCCTGCACCTCGTTAAACTGAGATCCGCCACCACCAGCTTCGAGCGCAACGGTGGACACTTCGAAAATACTTTCTGAAGAATGCTCACCTTCTCTACGGAAAATGCCTTCGTAATCGGGATAAAGCTCATATTCACCACTGGCGATCACTTCCTGAGCCCTATCATAGGCTTCCTGAAATTCATTTTGAAAAAGGTGTACTTTAGCCAAAAATGACTTTGCAGCTCCAGCTGTAGCTCTACCTAGTTCAGAAGCCGGATATTCAGACTTCTCTGGCAGATTTGCTGCAGCAAATTCTAAATCTTCCTCTATGAATGCATAAATCGTTTCTTTCGATACACGCGCTTGTTGATACTCATCAGGATTCAACGGGGTTTCGATCAAAGGCAAATCTCCATAAGTTCTCACTAAAAAGAAGTAGAAATAGGCTCTTAGAAATCTTGCCTCGCCGATCAATCTGGTTTTTAGTTCCTCATCCATATCGATTTCAGGGACATTGGCGATCACCTGATTAGCGCGGAAAATTCCTTGAAAATAACCTGACCATATTCCGTTTACGGCAGAATTATTTGCGTCAAAGGTGAAGTCATTGATGTCTTGCAGGAATCCTGCATCGCCGGGCACGGAACCTTTGTCTGCATCATCTGAAGCAATGTCTGTGACACCTATATAGGAAAATACATGCACATTGAAACTTCTTAGATGCGCGTAAATCGCATTTACCGCTTGAGTTGCCTGAGTTGCATCTTTGAAGAAATTCTCAGAAGTGAGTTGACCTAATGGTGCTTTCTCCAAGTAATCTTCGCAGGATACTATCCCAACACTCATCAGAATGCCGAGGCCTAGGACTGCTATTTTATGGTTTATCTTATTTTTCATTTTTTTTTGGGTTTAGAAGCTGGCTGAGACGCCTACGTTAAACGTTCTTGCTACTGGGTATAGACCGCTGTCATATCCAGTTCCTAGTACATTTCCACCGCCGATTTCAGGCGTGTATCCTGAGTATTTTGTCCATGTCAAGACATTTGTTCCGGATAGGTAAACTCGGAAGTTTTGGAGCTTTACCTTACTTAAAACAACCTCAGAGAAGTTGTAGCCAACTTGGATGTTTCTCAATCTCAAGAAAGAACCGTCTTCTACAAATCTATCAGAGACTTCGTAGTTGTGTCCGCCATTCGTAACTCTAGGTTCAGAATTACTTGTGCCTTCACCGGTCCATCTGTCTAAGTAGCTTGTTTCAAAATTGTAGGTGTTGAAGCGGGTTTGCTTCTTCGCATTGTAGATTTCGTTTCCGAGTGTACCGTTGAAATCTGCACGTAGGTCAAAGCCTTTGTAGTCAAAGCCGAAATTGAAACCATAAACCAGATCAGGAATAGGACTTCCAAGAATTACACGGTCATTGTTGTTCACAACACCGTCTCCATTGGTATCTTCATAGATTAAGTCACCAGCTACTTCTGGTCCTCGCTTTGGAATGGAAGAAAGGTCAGCTTCGTTTTGGAACACACCTGCAGTCTTGTAGCCATAGTAATGTCCGATTGATTCACCTACGATCGTTCTGGATCCGAGGTAGCCTGAGATTCCTACAGCTCCTCCGAAAATAGCCTCATTTCCATCTCCCAAATCCAATACTTCGTTATTTACAGTGGAAGCAACGATTCCAAAATTGTAGGAAAAGTCACCTTTTTGATCTCTCCAATTTAACGTAAGGTCAACCCCTGAATTCTTCACGTTTGCTGCATTGACAACAGGATTGTTGGATGCACCCACATAAGATGGAATCGGAACTGCTACCAGGATGTCGTTGGTGGTCCTGGTATAATAGTCCAACTCACCTGTCAGTTTCTCATTAAAAAAGCCAAACTCGAAACCAATATTTGAGGTAACTGTTTCTTCCCATTGAATAAATGGATTAGAAAGTCTGGTTATTGTCGCACCGTAAACCAACTCTTCATTTTCACCGAATACGGCGTTTTGATTTCCATTTACTACAGGACGGCCTTCATATACATAGATCTTGTCATTACCGATTTTTCCCCAGCTACCGCGAATTTTCAGATTGGAAAGAAAATTTTGGTTTTGAAGAAATCCTTCTTCGATGATGTTATATCCAAGTGCAATGGATGGGAAATTTCCATATCTTCTCTCTTCCCCAAATCGGCTAGATCCATCTCTTCTAAATGTACCTGTAAAGAGAAACTTGTTTTTGAACGTATAATTTGCTCTGAAAAGGTAGGAAAGCATAGCCCAGGACTCTCCTGTATTTGAATTCGTCTGGGAAGTCAGTTCACCGGCATTCAAATACCAAAGTGAGGGATCTTCACCTGGAAGATTTCTTCTTCCTCCACCTAGGGATTCTGTATAGAAATCTTGGGTGGTAATACCGCCTAGCAAGTTAAGCCGATGGTCTTCCCACTCTTTACTGTAGTTCAGCGTATTCTCCCAGAGAATATTTGTATTTCTCATATTGGAAACATTTACAGAATTCTCTGGATTCTGCTGGGTAGGGGAGACAAAGTAAACAGGAGTAAAGCTCTTAGAGTCCTGAAATACCAGGTCCAGACCTACATTACTTCGGAAGGTGAAGTTCTTAAGGAATTTCACATCCATGAAGAAGTTACCCACTCCACGGTAATTGTTGGTTCGGTTATTTGAGTTGTACTCAAACTGTGCAGCGGGATTTCCTACTGGAGCTGTGTTGGTGTAGCTTCCATCAGGCTGAGTAGGCTCGAAAATCGGATATGCACGATATGCATTTCCAATTACCCCAGGCTCATTTTGCTGATTGTTATAGATAAAAGAAAGGTTGTGACCAAAAGTCACTACTTCGCTCATTTTGTACTGGTTGTTCAATCGGATTGTCAAACGTTCGAATTCTGATTCTTTGACCACACCTTGTTGATTGAAGTAATTCGCACTTAGGTTGAAGTTTGTTTTCGCTGAGCCTCCATTTGCGCCAATGCTAATGTTATTGATTGGAGCATTTCTGAAGATGTAATCTTGCCAATCTGTTCCTTCCTGGTAATCATTTACATTATAAATTGGCTGATTCCCTACATTTTGCTCCAGCTCATTTGCCAGCTGCGCAAATTCCCGGGCGTTTACTAGGCTGATTTTATTAGCTACTTGCTGCACACCTGTGTAAGCATCCACCGTGACTCGCGTATCTGTGTCAAACGAACCTTGTTTGGTAGTGACGATGATTACCCCATTTGCACCTCTCGATCCGTAAATAGCCGTGGCAGAGGCATCTTTCAATACCTCCATGGATTCCACATCATTTGGGTTCAGGAAATTGATATCATCAAGCAACATCCCATCGACTACATACAGAGGATTTGAATTGTTCAATGTACCGACACCACGAATCCTAACTGTAGAACCCGCTCCTGGAGCACCGGAATTTTGGGTAATCTGAACACCACTGACGCGTCCTTGGAGAGATTGGGTCACATCGGAAACAGGCAGTCGACTGATATCTTCAGATTTGACACTGGATATAGCACCTGTCAAATCGCTTTTGCGCTGAATACCATATCCGACGACTACAAACTCATCAAGATCAGCTAGATCTTCTACAAGTGTCACGTTAATGGTAGTTCGTCCATTTATTGGCTCCTCTACCGTTTGAAATCCCACGAAGGTGAATACCAAATCTGCGGCTTCTGGGACCTCTAAGGAATACTTCCCATCAAGGTCAGTGACAGTTCCGTTGGTGGTTCCTTTGATGACCACATTCACTCCTGGAAGAGGAAATCCAGTGTCATCGACAACAGTGCCGCTGACGGGAACATTTTGTCCAAACGAATTATGGACAGTAAAGAATGAGAATAGGAGAAGGGCTAAAATTAAATACTTGTTCAGTTGCCAAGTATTCCCCCGCTCAGGTAGCAATTTTTCCATTTGGCGTATTGGGTTTGGTTTAGTTTAGTTAATAACTAGAGACACTTACTTGCTCCAGTGGTAAATGAAACTACCAGCACAGGAAGATTTTAAAAAAAATAACTTCGAAATCGATTGAAAAAATGTTAGGAAACTAACGATTTATTGATGTCTATTCCTGCTTTGTTTTCATTGGAAAAACGTCTATTTAATTAATTTAGGGGGTTATTAGAAAATCGTTCACGCTTTATTATCAGGATTTGACTAGCAATGATTATTGCTTGAAATCAGTTGAGTTCATGCGATCTCTCCAGTACGATGTCCTCCCATTCAGGCTGATGAATCCCCTTCATTTCAAGTTGCAATTTGACCTTTACCCTGAAGCTACTTATCGCGTTTACTCTGAGATCCAGCAACTGGGAAAGCTCTTCCAGCGTGAGTTTGCTGTGCTCGGAAATGACGGTGTAGGACAGGTAAAATGCTTTTTCTATCGGGAGACGGATACCGTGGAAAATCGTCCCGGCAGTAGCTGATTCTATATGACCGCAGCGTGAACATCGACGGTGAAAAACCTTTGAGCTCTTCGAGAATTTAGTATGCTCACAAGCTTTGCATGAGAATCCATTGTCCCATTTGACTTGCTCCAAGTAGCGAAGGCAAGCGGTAGAATCTGGGAATATCTTTTTGAAATCTTCATAGCTCATCCGTTTATTGGTGATTCTCGCCTGTAGGTTCTCCTTGATCTGAGACTTAAGTTTCCAAATGTCTTTATCCAAAATGGAGTTAATACGCTTAATCTCTTCGTCCTTTTGTAAGATCTGCTGATTGTATTCTAGGAGGAGTTGGTTCTTTTTAGCCAGTTCCTGAGTCCTTTCATTGACTCTTTGCTCCAATTCTCTATTGACCTTTTCTTTCAGCTGGGCATTTGTCTCTGCTTGACGAAGAGAGCGAAGCAATGCCCGATCACGATTGTCTTTCAGGATTTTCACCCGATCACCAAGTGCCAAAGTTAGCAGCAACATCTCCATCAGAAAGGCAATGTGCAAACTGTAGTAAATTACTGTGCTGTGTGGAATAATGGCTGTGTGGACCATTGCTTTCAGTGCTACTCCCAAAAAAAGAATTGCGTAAGCAATTACAAATAATCGTGCTACGCTATAGCCTTTTACCAAGACATAAACGCTGGAAAAAAGTATGAGAAAGAAGGGAATGATATCGTAAATCTGAATTTCCAACAGCGCTGGAAAAAAAGCAATTCCACCTGCAAATAGAATTGTTTTAACTAGGAGGATTACCTGAAAGCAGCGATGCATGCTGGGGAATCTCTTCTTCAAATTGAGGAAGTGAGTGGAGAAAAGCAGCGCAAATACGATAATCAAAAAGCTAGAGAGGCCCGATATAGGCTGGTTCCATTCGGGATGATTGGGCCAAAAATACTGGAATGCGATCCCATCTACACAAGCTGCAAAAATACCTACGCTTAGTAAGTAGAATACATAATACAGGTATTTCACCTCTTTAATAGCCAGATAAATCAATCCATTGTAAAGTGAAATAATCAGAATCATTCCATAGAAAATGCCGTAAAGGAAGTACTCATTTAGTGCATAATAGATGAAGCGATTGTATGATCTGAAGGCAATTCGGATATCAGCCTTTTGCGAAGATTTGATTTTGAAATAATAGGTGGCTATTCCTGGAGTTTCATTTTCTACAGGGATGTGAAAGTTTTTATGTGCAAAGATTCTGTCTCCAAAAGGTGCTTTATCACCGAGTTTTAATTCCTTATATCCGCTTTCTGAGGGTATATAGGCTATTATTTGATCAATCGTCTGGTCATAAAATTCCATCAGCCACTGCTTCTTACTTTGCGGAGTTTTCTGAATTGCTACTTTGACCCAATAGGTACTTTCGGTTGAAAAGTTATTTTTGTTGAAGTCAGGATTGATCTTGAGTTTGCCGTTAATTGGATTGGAAAGTATATCGCTAAGCTCCAGCTCGTTGCTTTGGTCTTCATAGAAAGTAAGGCGGTCTATCGCATAAATTCTTTCGTCAAGCTGATCGTTGATTTGAAAAGTGTACGGGGATGATTGGGCAAGTGCATAGGAAGACAACAAACTGCTCACTGCACTCAGGAGTACAAATACATTTCGATAAAACTTGTCCATAAAACATTGGGTATATTCCTGTAGAAGGAACAAAAACAAGACCTTATGCTTTTGGTATGTGAAATCGAAGGTTTATTTGAAAATAGTCAGCAGTAAAAGCGCTTTGATTACCTCCTTTCTTGGATCAGTTTAAATAATAACTCCGGCTCATCCGTGGTGATGAAATCTGGATTTTGATCTAGCAACCAAATCAAATCTTCCGCACTATTCACTGTCCAGGCATTTACTGTCAGGCCTAATTTCTGCGCTTCTTTGATCCACTGCGGGTTTTTCTTGAGCAAATTGATATTGTAGTCGAAGCCGAAGAATCCAGCCTCCTTCAATTCAGCGGGTGTTTTGTCTCCTGTGAGGTAAGCCACATTTGCTTCAGGATCTGTGGCGATAGCCTTTAGTCCGCCTTCGTAGCTGAAGGTGATGTAGTCCACCCATTTCTCAGCTTTCATTTTCTTGACGGTTTGCACCGACTTTTCAGCAACCTCTTCACTTCGAGCCACAGAGATTTTAGAGGGTTTGATCTCAAAAATCAGCTTGGTTCCCTTCTGCTTTTTGCCAGCTTTCAGGTATTCTTCCACCGTTGCCAGCTTCTCCCCATTTGCATGCTTTTTGGTCAAAAGATCGGTATATGTCGATGTCTCGATCTCTATACCTTCGAAATCTGCATCGTGATTCACTACCAAAACTCCATCTGAAGTCATCCAGACATCAAACTCCGAACCTTCACAGCCTAATCTCACTGCTTCTTTGAGCGAAGCCAGCGAATTTTGAGGCAAATCTTGCGCTTTCCATGCCCCCCGGTGAGCGATGACTTTGTTCTTATGAAAGGATTTCTGCGCAACGGAAGCAGTACTGACTACCAAAAAAACAAGGAGAGTGAATAGAATGGTTTTCATGAGGGAGGAGTTTACGAATGTCAACTAGCTTTCCAAAAATAGAGAATTGAGGGCTAGGTACCGTCCCAGTTATCAGAATTCATGAAAACATAATCAACGAGCTGCGTGTACGGCGGGTAATTGCTCGCGGCGGCGCGGCGGCGCAACGGATAGGGCGTGTTTTTACTTGACAATTGAGTTTGAAAATTGATCCTTGAGAATTTATTCTCCCGCCACGGCGCAAAGGCGCATAGAACTATTCAAAGGCTTCTATAGAATGACTTGCTTCGACTAATTCAGCGATTTTAGTGACCCCGCTAAGCGTTGCTTATATCTACGCTTTTATATTTTTAGGGATATGTAATTCATTTCAAAAAAGTTCAACCCACTGATCATTGATCATTTTTTAGCTCAGTCCAGCTTCTGGAGAAGCAGGACAACCCCCATATCAGGGGTTTCACCCTCGGTTACGCCACGGCGCACAGGTATTGGAAGGTTTGATCTCCCTAAAAAAAATCGGGACAAGCACTTTGTGGTCATCTCTTTGAATCAATATTGAACGTATGACCTCGTATGGGGTCAAACCTCTCAATAGCCATGGGTGCAACCCATGGTGAACTTTTACATTCTTCCAAGCGACCGCGAAGTGGTCGAACTTAATTTTAATCTAATAGGCTAGGCTAGTAGCATTCTCATGCACCATTGTTTCTGTCATCACAGACCACGAACCTCAAAAACCGTGGTCTGTATCATCACAGACCACGAAGTGAATACCTATTTCTGCTGCTGCAAATAAGTAACCAGAGAAGCCAGTTCTTCATAAGAAAGGGAATTGACCAATCCTGCTGGCATCATGGAGGTCTCCATGACCTTGCGCGAGGAAATCTTGCTCTTGTCTAGCTTGCTGGCTTTTCCAGTGATGTCGGTCAATACTACTTCGTTTGCAGTTTCTGCAGTCACAAAACCCATGTAGCTCTTGTCGTCATTGGTATTGATGAGCACAGAGGCGAACCCTTGTGAGATGGAAGCGTTTGGCTTCAGGATAGATTCGGTGATCTGAGAGCGGTTCATGATCGAGCCGATCTGCCCCATGAATGGGCCTTTCAGCGGTTGGCCTTTCTCTATGCTATGACAAGCTATGCAACCTTGGCTGGTGAAAAGAGCTTTTCCTTTGATCGGATCTCCTTTGAGATCTTGTACTGCGATCATCACATCTTCGATAGAAGTAGCACCAACTTGGCCTTTCTTATTCTTGATTTTTTCCAGGTCAACCTCAGTTTCTTGAATCACCAAGTTGGATTGCTCTTCACCAAACTCTGCTATATCCATTCTGTTTCGCTCGTTGAGAGCGGTGAAATACTGTCTTTTCGTTGGATCATCCTGTGCATTTCGCTCAGCAATCAGGAAGTCTTTGATCTGATCAGAGGACTCCCAAGTGATACCTTTGTAATACGGGCCATGGGTGTCTGGGCGAGTTCCCCACCACCATGAACCGTCATAAGGTGCTTCTTTCTTGTACAATCTGGAAAGTGTGCCCAGGATCTCTGCCTTCAACTCCATGTCATCTGTGTCACCATAGGCTTTGATCAATCCATCGACTGCTTTAGGATCATGCATGTAGCGCAAGGTCCAAAGTGCGATGGTGGAGTTTTCGGTGCCTATTGCTTTAACAGCTGCATCGATAGCATTGAGTTTGACTAGTGACTTCACCGCTACGTGAGGAAGGATAATCGCAGAATTTGGGGTAGCATGTGGGCCTTCTGTTCCTGCCTCTGGTTGTTTGAATGTAGTTGGTACGTTGACTTTCAAAAGCTCCTCCGCAGCTTCTGGATTGCCAATTCTACCCAAAGCCACAATTGCTGCGGATTTTACGCGGTCATTAGGATCAGAGACACCGTCGATGAATGGAGCAAGGGGAACTCCCTGAAGACAGGTTTTACGATCTGCTAAAGCTCGCAAGGCAAATTCTCTTACTTTTTCCTCCTCAGCTAATTTCACCAATTCGCTAGTTCCACTTTCGCAGGTCGCTTGAGCGTAGGTGTATATTCCCGCTACTCTAACTTGTAGGGATAATGACTTATCAGTCGCTACGGAAAGTGCAGCTGCAGCCGCTTCGCCAGGAAATCGAGCGAGTAACTCCTGCTGTGCATGAAAACGGGAAGTGGAATTATTTGCTTTTAGCAAAGCTGTTAATTCCTCAATTGTTGCTGTCTTCAGATCAGGGAATGCTTCGTAAGTCCAGTCTGCAGGTACCACTCGGACTACGTAGCCTTTTTCCTCAGAACCAAAATATCCCGCACCATCCCAAGCCGCCAGGTACATACGTCCTGAGCCATCTACGTCCAAATCTGAAATCTGCGGAAGCTTGATGAACTCTTCGTCCTGCTGAGTAAATCCAGGGCCATCCATGGTCACGCGGTGAATGTACAGTTGACTTCTACCCCAATCGGCCATCATCGGCACGTGGTTGTACTTGGCCGGCCAGCGATCATCGTCCATGAAGTAGCTTCCAGTTCCCGATCCTCCGCCTAAGTCGGCAAGGGCTGGGATAGTTTCTTCGGTGAAATTCTTGAAAAAGTTAGGGTAGCCGTACTCGCCAGACTGCGTGTAGTGAATAAAACGGATGTTCCAACCGCTGCCATCATTGGTGTTGCCGCGAGTGTAAATATTCATAAAGGGATCTATCGCCACATCGTAGATATTTCTGGTTCCGTGGATGTATTCTTCCATCTCAGTGCCGTCAGGGCGAACTCGGACTATCCCGCCTCCCAGCATGGTCAGTTGGGTGCCATCTCTATCCGTAGCATTGTGGAAACCAAAATCTCCCACCGCGATATAAATCCAACCATCGATGCCCATTCGGATGCCGTTGGTGGAGTGATCTGTACCACGAGAACGGATGGAAGCCGGGGAGGAGATTCCTTCGATCAGCATTTTGGGTGCACCATCTGCTACACCATCATCGTCTTTGTCTTCGAAAACGACTAAGTTCATTCCTTCGGCTACTCCTGTTTCTTCAGAAAATTGCGTGTGGAGGACAAAAACCTGATCTCTCACTGCGATAATTCCTCGTGGATTATCGACTTTGACAAATTCCGTATGAGAATCAAGTTCACCGTCGTTGTTGCTATCCACTAATCTGACGATGGCTCCTTTACCGGGCTCTTTTCCCAAAGAACCCATCATATCCACACCTACGAATACTTTTCCGTCAGGAGAAACTGCCAGCGCAGCGGGCGAGGGAACGATATCTGGCCCTGCAAAATTGGTCATGAGCAGCTCGGTGCTATCAGCGCCGTGTTTGGCTGTATCAAGGGCGTATTGAGGATAGTAAGCGGTGAGCTCTTCTAAGTCGGCCTTTCTGGTATCGGGACTGGTACATCCGATTGCTACCAAAGAACCAATCAGGATTGCTAGTGGAAATGAAATTTTAGACATGCTAAAAATAAAATTGGAGGTTTATTATTTCGAGAGGTGCATGTAGCACATCCAAATATATCAGGATCAAAGAAAAATGGGAACCTATAATCAATAGAGGCTCAGATCCTGTGAATACTGGCGTATAAGTAAGGCTTAACGGTTACAGAGCGGACCTACCCTGCGGATGAGTAATGGTATGTGGGATTCTGGTTGGATCTCTGTCAATCCTACTGTTTTATCCTATTTTCAAAAAGGAAGATCCCATTCTTATTTGCTATGACGATGTCGGGTTTTTGATCTTGATTCATGTCCTGCACGGCGATGTTAAGCCCGGCTCCGGAGTCGTTGTCTATGATGTGTTCTCGTACGAAAGGCCCAATCATAGGGGTGAATTCTATATAAAACAAATAGGGTGTATCAGCATCACCGAGGTCATTTCCATTATGGGCTAGGTACCTTTTACCGGCGATCATTTCCATGTTCCCATCGCCGTTGAGATCTGCCAGGATGGTGGCATGGGTTTGAGAGGTGAGGTTATTGATCAGGTGAGTTTTGAAGGTAGAGTCATTGACATATTCCTGCCACCATACGCCCATAGCGTGCGCCGAGGAGCTCACTACATCATTTTTGAAATCCCCATTCACATCCAAGATCTGCATGTGAGCGGCTTTGTCACTGATGGCAGCCGGGTGAAAAATCCAGTCTCCTGACTTTAGATCAGTTTTTCCTTCAAACCATCCTTCGGAAATCACTACGTCTTTGATTTTGTCGCCATTGATATCACCATACCCTAATCCATGAGAAAATCTATCAGTACCAGGCACATTTTCCGCCGTCAGCTCAAATCGTTTCCATTCCGTCTCGCCAGGTTCTGTTGGCGCTTGAAGCCAAATTATTTGTCTAGTTTTATAGTCACCGCATAGGATGTCAACTCTACCGTCTCCGTCCATGTCCACAAAGGCCGGAGATTCATTGGAAATACCCACAGAATCTGCGATGATGTGTTTCTTCCAGTCGTTACTTTCACTTTTTGGATTTTCAAACCAGTAGGCGGGAGTGCCGGGATAGTCAATAATCACGATGTCGTCCCAGCCATCTAGATTGACGTCCATTCCCAGGTTCAAGAAGGAATTGCTGTATTCTTTTCTCGGGTCAAAAGCCCGGGAAGAGGAAATTTGGTGCTGCGTCCAAGTGGGCGCTTCAAACCAGTAATACCCCGCCACTATATCTAGTTGACCATCTTTATTCATGTCTCCTGTAGCTACTCCTTCGGAAAAGAATTCTCTGGAGATGACTGTTTTTTTGAAATCTTGCTCTTGGCTGAAGGCTAGGGTTGCTACTAATAAAAAGACTAAGATGCCGATTGATCGTGCAGCGAGAGGTTTAAAAGTTGTAGTTTTCATATACATGTAAAGTAGTTATAATCCTGCTAAATCCCATTTTCTGACCACTTCTTGGATGAATGCAGAGATTTTTGCATTTACTTTTTCAAAATACTCATCGGCCTGAGCCTGATCAAAGTTGGGATAACCTTGGCCTTCCTTGTACAAGCCAATAGAGGAGGGGAAAGGAACAGCCGACCAAGTGCCAGTTGCAGGATAGGGTGTCGCCAGATCTGCGTGGTATCTTTCTTTGTGTACCAAAGTCGGGTCGATGGCTTGGATATAAGCGGTTTCGTTTAGTCCGGCATGTCCTCCATCTTCGTTGAACACTTCCAAGGTCACATCAGCCGCAAAAGACCACCAGTTCAGCACGAGCGTTCTCACGCCTACTTCGTTAGCTACTTCTCCAGCTACCTCCTGTAAAACCTTCGTCTGCTCGCCCCCGTGCCCATTCAGGATAATGATATTCCGAAAGCCATTTTTTGCTAACCCTAACAAAATATCTCTAATAAATGGGCGATAGGCTGCTTCTGAGATTTGAAACGCACCCGGGAAAGCCGCCATGCTGCCCGTGATTCCATAGTTTAAGGTGGGAGCGATGAGCGCGTTGAGCTCTTCGGCTATGTCTTGGGCCATCGCTTCTGGGGCTGTGTTATCGGCTCCATTGTTCACTACTCCATGGGGTTCTAATGTCCCAGTTGGTAATAAAACGGTATTTATTTGCCCAGGTACATATTCCGCAAACTCCATCCAATTGATAAGATTCATTTGCCGGGTGGAGATTTTTTCTTGCGCATTTATCTGGAAAAATGGGAAAAGCAGAATAAATGCTAAAAGTGGCTTTTTCATAGTTGTGAGGTTTAAAAAGGGGATTTTAAAGAGATTCAAATAGGTGTGACAGCCTTATTTCAAGTTCAAAATACCATTCAATTTTGATTTATCTCAAAAAACTTAAGGGTTTGCTCAATCCAGGTGGGACTTAGGCTTCGTAATTGAATTTAAAGTAGCAGATCGGTCAAATCGGGTACTGATGGTACTACAATTTTACGAAAACCATAATCTTATTATTAACCTAAACACACAGAAAATGAAAGATGAATTAATTAAGCCGCAGGGACTGCTCAAAAATGCAAATCGCCGACAGTTCCTTAGAACAGGCTCCTTATCGGTAGCTGCCGCAGGATTGATCATGGTAGGCTGCAAAGACGTGGAAGACATGGATCCTATGCCAATGAACGGTGTAAAATTAGGATCAGGCGATATTGGAATATTGAATTATGCCTATGCCTTGGAGCAATTGGAAGCAGCATTTTATGCCGCTGTGATTCAAGGAGGGTACTTTGCTAATGCGAGTGCAGAAGAGAAGACCATTATGGGAGATTTGGAAAAGCATGAAAGAGCTCACCGAGAGTTTTTCAAAGCTGCACTTGGCGATGCGGCGATACCTGGCCTAGAAGTAGATTTTAGCGCTATCAATTTTGGAGATAGAATGTCGGTATTGAATGCAGCCAAGACTTTTGAGGATTTGGGCGTTGCTGCCTATAACGGTGCTGGACAATTTATTCAAAGTGTAGATTACTTGCTGATCGCAGGAAAAATAGTTTCAGTAGAAGCGAGACATGCTGCTGCGATCAGAGATTTGTTGAATCCAGGTTCTGCAGATTTTGCAGGCGACGATTTGATCGACGCGAATGGACTTGAGCGTACGTTGAGCTTCTCGGAAGTATTGACTGCTGCCAGCACCTATGTAAAGACACCGATTGACTTTAGTCAATTGCCATCCTAATCCACCACCATAAACTATAACGACATGAACTTATTGAATTTATTAGATAAAATGTGCCCGGATACTAACAGTCCGGAGGAAAAAGAACTATTCTTTTCAAGAAGAGATGCCTTCCGCAAGTTTGGAGACATGAGTAAGAAAGTGGCCATGGCTGCTGTACCGCTGGGTATTCTATCATCTTTGCCGAAGGTGGCGAAAGCAGATACCGCAAGTTTGATTGGCGTATTGAATTTTGCCTTGACCCTGGAGCATCTAGAGTATAGATATTACCAGATGGGTATAGAGTCAGGAGTCATAGCAGGAGCAGATGCAGCTATTTTCAACAAAATCAGAGACCATGAGTTGGCTCACGTGAATTTCCTCACCGAAGTGATCACTAATGTACTAAATGGTACGGCGGTGGCTGAGCCAGAATTTGACTTTACAGCAGGTGGTAATTTCATGCCATTCTCTGATTACCCTACATTTTTGGCACTTTCTCAAGCCTTTGAAGATACTGGCGTGAGAGCATACAAGGGTCAGGCAGGCAATGTTATGGAAAACGACGTGGTATTGACAGCCGCGCTTTCTATCCATTCAGTGGAGGCTAGACATGCTTCCATGGTCCGAAGATTAAGAACCAAAAAAGGCCAGGATACAGTGAAGGGTTGGATTACCAATGATTCCAGAGGTAGTCTTCCAGCTCCAACACAAGCAATCTATGATGGCGAGCAGAATGTTATGCATGGGGGTGTAAACATCGTGAATCTGACCGGAATAGATGCTGGTGCAGTATCAGAGGGCTGGGATGAGCCACTGAGCAAAGATCAAGTGCTCGGAATTGCTTCTCTTTTCCTTGCCTAGTTTGGTTAATAGTTGGGGTTGAGTGGTTTAGATGCTGCTTCCGGTTGGAGGTGGCATCTTTTTTATGTTTAAGTAAAGAGCACACGGAGATTGCGCAGAGGTCGCTGGTTAGGTCTTAGATTGAAATGATTAGAGGATAAATAAAGATTTACTTTTCAAAAAGTCAGACTGAGCGAATTCGAAGTTCTTACTTTGGCTCTACATGTAGTCCTGCTTTTCCAGAAGCTGGAATTTTTAATTTGTATTGGTTTAATTAATTTTTACCAAAGTTTAGAGCTTTGCCCTAGTTGACTTTCGTAACCTCTTTTCCCCAAGTAAAGCTAGTACCAATTCCAGGCGACAGCCAACTAAGGATATTGCATAGCAATTATGGTATGAATACACTAATAAATTGAAGTTCTACCCTAATGGGATGGAATTCTATGATTGAATTTTATTAGTTTTAAAATGAAAAAACATAGCTCATGAAAAAGTATCTATTGATTTTATTAATGGTTTGTGGTGCAGGAATGTACGCACAGGCGCAGGTGCTAAAGCCTGGGGTAGGGGTGAATTTTAGTGATTTCACCACCAATTCCGGGGAAGCAAGCGGCAAAGCCGGGTGGCAGCTGGGGGCAAGCATGGCCTTTGGAAACAAGTTTTACTTTGAGCCGGGACTCTATTATGTAGGTAAATCAACTGACTATTCAGATCCTAATAACCCTTCTCAGGATGATTTTGAGGCCGACTTTAATGGTTTTAGAATTCCTGTTGCGGTGGGATTAAATATTTTAGGCAATAGTGAGTCCACTGCTGTATTGAGGGCGTTTGGGGGTGGATCTGCTTTTTTATTGACTAGTGTAGGTGATGGTTTTGACAAGGACGATTTCAATTCAGCCTCCTATGGTGTATTTGCTGGAGCAGGTGTTGATTTCTCCATACTTTTCGTGGAGGTAGCCTATGAGTGGTCCGTCACTGATTTGTCGGACGTGAGCACAATCGACGTAGGAAAAAGTAGAGGCCTTTTTGCTACAGCCGGCTTGAGATTTAGGCTTTAAGCTAGCGTTCAGCAAAGGAAAAAGGAGGATGGGGACATCCTCCTTTTTTTTGTGACTCTAATTATATCCTTTTTGACAATTTCTTGGCTGAGTATCATGGTTACGCTAATTGTTTCTAGCGGATTTGCGGCTAAGCTGCTTGTTTCTAAAGGTATTGGAACTATAAAACATACTACTATTAAAACAGATGTGAGGAATGAAACTACTGACTTACAGGATTTCTCAGTAATCCATATCAGTGCAGCATCGAATCTTCGAATATTTCCTGGAGAGACGAATCAATTGGAATACGATGAGATAAGTGGAGAGAATATTAAGCCGCCTAAGACAGCAGCAATTCAAGATTATATCGTAAAAAATGATACGCTTTTCATCAACAATCTCCGCAATGCAAGCAACGGTGGTTACACGTTGAGGGTGAGTAGTCTGAAGCATCTGATAGTAAAAAACACCACTAGTTTAGACTTAAAGCGGTTTTCTCAGGATTCACTTTTGATCAATTCTGTAAATAGTAATGTGACTATTTCGGAAAATTCTACCATCTCCTATGTGGAACTGAAGTCAGGGCAGAAATTTGATCTGGTTTTTAAATCCAGGAAGGATTTTGGAATGGCTCTCTCGGAGGATAATTGCACTATTTCTGGAGATATAGCTGAGGTTTCAGGAATGATAGGAAATTACACAGCGCTTGGAATTCCTAGAAGGACAGAGAAAGTAGCTATTGATACATCTGATAATGGGAAATTGCACTATATAGTTAATTAGTCCTATGGCAATTATCTTTTCTCTACCTCATTTACCTTTTCATACATCTTTCGGAAAGTATGCCACTGGGTATTGGTTCCTCCATCTTGATCTAGGGTATTTGCATAGAATCCATCCATAAATCTACTCGCGCTGGTCCAGACAGTTTGCATGATGCCATAGAAGTTTTCCTTCATCGCAGGAGTTGAGTTTGCTCTGAATCTGTACATATCCTCCGCCTGAGCGATGGCTACAGTGGGGTTCCTCCAGGTTCCGGTGACTACCTTGAGGCCTTTGGCAGCAAATAATACAGCCGTCTGATCCGGGCGTTCGTAGTGCCAGTCGGCGATGATGACATTCTTAGGGATTAGGTCGATAGCTCTATGCGTATTATTCATACTAGCTTCCCACATGCCTAGCCCGGTAGTTTTGCCATCTATCAGTCGATCTCCCCAGATCCAAAGTTCTCGGTCATTAGCTGCCAGATGATTGCTGATTTTGGTGACTTCTCCTGCGAAAAGCTCTGCCTTGTCTCTGCCGGCACATCGTGGACATTTATCGTCGCCTATGTAGAACACCTCGTCCATACCTGCATGAAAGGCGTCTGCCTCAAATACCTCACATATTTCATCCATCAGTGCAAATACAACTTCATGTACCTCTGGATGGAGCGGGCAGTAGCTTTTGCAATAGAGACCATCCTCATTTGGCCACTCGTATTTCTCAGGCATCTTCACATGGGGCGTTTCGTCAAACTGGGGATAGACCTTCAGCAAATTCTCCAAATCTTCCGCCCAGGATTGATGACCCAGTAGATTGATCTGAGGAATGAGTTTTATTTCATGTTTCTTGGCTACAGTTACCAGTTTTTTGACATCCGAAGTGCTCAGAGCGGTTTCGTTTCTTAATTCAGGGTGAGAATCGAATTCATAGTTGTAATCCACTCGGAGCACCAAGGTATTTACTCCTCTAGTCCCTAGCTCTTCATCGATGAACTTGACAAATCGATCTACTTCATCCGGCGAAGGAGCTGCTATCGCAAAGCCTTTGATAGGCAGTCGATCGGTTTCTTGAGCAAAAACCGATAGCGTAGAAAAAAGAGAAAAGGCGATTAGAATAACAGTAAATATTGGCTTGTTCATCAGGAAAATTAATTGAGTAAAATCACATCAGTTAAAATATTCCTTTCAATTTATACAAAAAAATAAAGAAGATGAGTGTCTTAAATAAAAAAATTAAAGAATGTCATGCGCCAGAAAAATTTTAATTGAGCCTTTCTAGTTGTTTATTCTTTAATCTCAACGATCACTTCTATTTCCACGGCCATGTTATTAGGTAAGGCAGCCACGCCTACGGCTGAGCGGGCATGTTTTCCCTTTTCTCCAAAAATCTCCACCATCAAGTCCGAAAATCCATTGATGACCGCCGGTTGCTTGGTAAAGTCTGGGGCAGAATTAACCATTCCCAGCACTTTGACGAACTGTTTGATTTTGGTCAAGTCTCCTCCTGTAGCTACTTTCAGTACCGCTATGATTTCCAAACCAGTTTCTCTGGCTGCTTGGTAGCCCTCGTCAATCGTTAAGTCGGCGCCTACCTTACCATATACATCAGGCCCAGAACCTGACAGGTAAAGAAGATTGCCTACTTGCTTCCACTTCACATAGTTTGCGATAGGAGAGCCCACTTCGGGCAGGGAGAGTCCTAGTTGTTCTAGTTTCTGCTCTGGAGTCTGAGCATTTGCTAGAAATACGAGTAGAAATAGAGGGAGGAGCAGGGTGATTTTTCTGAGATTCATGGCAACTGAGCGTATTGATTGTAGGTCTAAGCTAGTTGATTCTTTTTATTTTTGGATTTCCTTAGGTATAAATAACAAATGAATCAGATTGAAATAGTCCCGTATTCGGATGAATTGAGCCCTTTTTTCAAAACTATTAACCAGCCCTGGGTAGAAGAGCTGTTTTCTGTTGAGGCTTTCGATCGCGCTCAATTCGACAGTCCAGCCGAGACGATTATCAAACCTGGAGGAGCCATTCTTTTTGCCCGGCTGGGGACGGAAATCGTAGGTACCGTTGGTCTCCATAGGATTACAGAGTCGGAAGTTGAAATGATCAAAATGGGGGTGATGGCTTCTCCACAAGGTAAAGGAGTGGGGCTTCTACTTGGGAGGGCTATTTTGGAAAAAGCCAAAGAAATGGGAGCAAAGAAAGTAGTACTTTACAGTCACTCTAAGCTAGTGCAGGCACTGAAAATTTACCAAAAGCTGGGCTTTAAAGCAGCAGAACTAGAGGAGGGTAAATATTGTAGATGCGATATTAAAATGGAATTAGAAATTTGAGATTTCTAAGTTGAAATTACCCCTACCAGAATCGGAAAGCCTTCTCATTCACTCTGTTTCTGAAGAAGAAGTTGTCCCAGATATCAGGTGAAAGATAGATTTCTACACCAACATTAACTGTCATATACCCATCATAACGATGGGTAAGGCCTGAACCTCTTCGGATTCTGCCATTATTTCTAAGGATTTTATCTACATCTGGCAAGCCATTCTCATCCAGGAAATCGGGATTTCTAACGGCTAATCTTAGACGGTCAGGATTGTTTCCAGTCACATAATCATCCACCAGATCCAGGTAAAACTCACTGATATTGTACGCGGAAATATCATCCATGTAATCTGTGAGTGTAAAGCGGTAATTCCCCTCTACAGTCAAATCCATATAGACATTCAGCTTGTACTTCAGGCCCAGCCCCATCGGGAATACCACGATGTTTTTTTCATAGGGATTGTTTTCTAGCTGAAGCGGTCGCAAATCCACCCATTCTCCATCCAACTGAGTTTTTGGCGTATTTGTGGACATTCCTATACCTGCAAAAATGTAAGGATTCCACAGATTTCGATGAATATTTGGAAGCTTCACTGGAAACAAATAATACTCGATCATAGCCGTTCCTTCCCAGTTTTGAGCCCTAAAATTCAGGTTTCGAATAGCTCTGTTAGCACGTGGATCGGATGGTGGATCCTGCCCAGACATCTTAATATAGGAGAAATCTAGCCTAGCCCTCAGGTTGGTGCCAAAGGTATAATGTATGCCTATGTTGGCGTTCCAGTCAGGTTGAACTCCCTCGTTGTATTTCCAGAAAGAATATAATTCCCCAAAGTACTGAGTAGCACCAGCACTAGCAGAAAATGACCAAGGTTCCTCAAATTTGAAACGATAAAAACTCTGAGAATAAGCCAGTGTGGAAGAGAAAAAAAGTAAAATAAGGAGAGTTTTTTTCATAAATGGCCATCATGGGAGTTTACCAAAAATGGGATTATTCGTGAAATTTAGGCTATTTATCCAACTTTTCAAATCCTGATTTTAAGTGGAGGTCACGCTGAGGGAATGGTATTTCTATGCCTTGCTCACCAAATTTTTTGAAGATCGCATAATATAATTGGCTTTTCAGCACTTTTGGTCGATTGATATACTCTGAGGACCAGACACGCAAAATGAAATTGATGCTGTTGTCTCCGTAGCTTTCAAAAAGCACATCCGGTGGAGGGATGTTTAGTACGCCATTATTTTCTTTTGCTGCTTCCATCAATATTTTTTTGATGTTTTCTGGGTCTTCTTTGTACGAAACTCCCACCGGAAAATTGAATCGAATGTTTCGATCATTATGCGACCAATTGATCACTGGACTGTCTATGAATTGGCTGTTTGGAACAATGATCGTAATGTTGTCATTGGTCACGATAGTAGTAGAACGTGCAGATATTCGAATCACATCTCCTGACACTTCGCCTACTTCTATCCTGTCGCCCACTTTAATAGGCCGCTCAAAGAGGATGATCAGTCCTGAAATAAAGTTGTTGGTGATGTTTTGAAGACCAAAACCAATACCTACACCGAGTGCACCGGCCAAAATTCCAAAAGCACTTAAATCAACTCCATTCGTCTGAAGAATGGAAAATACCCCCGCCAATACGAGCACATACTTGACTATCATTCCGATCGAAGATCTGGTGCCGGCTTCGATCTGATAGCGGGTAAGGACTTTGTTTACAAGTAGTTTTCGTATCCATTCAGTGACTACGAAGAGCACAATGAAGGATATGATCAAGGTAAGGATTAAGCCAACCGTAAGCTTGGACTCTCCCAAACTCACAAGACTGTAGCTCAAAATTTGTTCTATCCACTCAATAAAACCTTGGACTTTTTCTGGAGCTATTTCTTGTATTCCTTCTTGCATTTATATTTTGCGCTTACTGAATTTCTGGTGAATCTTAAAACTATTGAGATTTGCGCTCAAAGTACCAAAATTCTTTAAAAACCTGATCTTTCAAAGATTTTCCACCTGGCTTCTTTAAGGTATAGTCTTTGGGAGTTTTCAATTGATTTTGGCTAATTTTGAACCATGAGCAAACAAAAAGAAGAGTTAGAGCATAGGCTAAAGCTTAGAAATGTAAAGCTTGCTGACTATGATGATATACTAGAGATCATGAATTCCATCTATAAGAATCAAGGTGGAGCTTGGACCAAGCAAGAGTTTAAAAATCAATTGAAAGCTTTTCCAGAGGGTCAAATTGGAATCGAAGATAATGGCAAACTGGTGGCCGCTGCACTGAGTATAGTAGTGGATTACACCAAGTTTGGGGACAATCACACCTATGATCAGATCACTGGCTATGGCAAATTTGACACCCATGATATGGATGGAGATACGCTGTATGGCACTGATGTATTTGTACACGCCGATTATCGCGGGATGCGCCTCGGTCGAAGATTATATGACGTTCGCAAGGAAATCTGCGAAAATCTAAACCTAAGATCCATCATTGCAGGTGGACGAATTCCAGGATATAAAAATTACGCTGACGACATCACCCCTAGGAAATACATTGACCTAGTGAAAAATAAGGAGGTGTATGATCCGGTCTTATCGTTTCAGCTCGCCAATGAGTTTCACGTACGAAAAGTAATTACCAAATATTTGCCATCTGATACAGATTCTAGGGCTTATGCCACTCTTTTGGAATGGATAAATATTTACTACGAAAAGGACGAAAAGTTAATTGGTAATAAGAAGTCAATCGTTCGACTAGGGCTAGTTCAGTGGAAAATGCGTCGCTTCTCGAACGTAGATGATCTGATGCAGCAAGTAGAGTTTTTCGTAGATACCGTTTCTGGGTACAAGTCGGATTTCTGTCTGCTTCCTGAGTTTTTCAATGCGCCTCTTTTGGCGGAATTCAATGACATGGACGCCTCCGAAGCGATCCGTAATTTGGCAGATTACACGGATGAGATTATCAGTAGGATGAGTGATCTGGCTGTTTCTTATAACGTGAACATCGTGGCAGGTTCCATGCCGGAGTATGATGGGAAAAAGCTACGAAATGTAAGTTACCTATGCCGAAGAGACGGTACTCAGGACAAGCAATACAAGCTGCACATTACCCCTGATGAAGCATCTTACTGGGGATTGCAGGGCGGAAACGGCATCAATGTGTTTGATACGGACGCGGGAAGAATCGGAATTTTGATCTGCTATGATGTGGAATTCCCTGAGCTGGGAAGAATCCTGGCCGAGCAAGAAATGGATATTCTGTTTGTTCCTTTTTGGACGGATACCAAGAATGCTTTCCTTCGGGTAAATACCTGTGCCAAATCCCGTGCTATCGAAAACGAGTGTTACGTGGCAATCACAGGCTCGGTAGGCAACCTTCCGAAGGTGGAAAACATGGATATACAATATTCCCAAGCGGCCATTTACTCTCCCTCTGACTTCTCTTTTCCACACGATGCAGTAGTCGCTATGGCCTCCGAAAACGAGGAAACTATCATCGTAGCAGATGTGGACTTGGATCTACTGACTAAGCAGCGTAAAGCAGGAAGTGTGCGAAACCTAGAGCAGAGAAGGCTCGATCTTTATTCAATCCAATGGAAACAGAAAAAATAATAGCAGCCTATTTTTCCCATATTTCAGAAGAAGTTTGGGAAAAAGCCGCCAAAATAAAATTGGTAATCACTGACATAGACGGAGTGATGACTGACGGTGGTATCATCTATGATGATAATAAATTGGAATTGAAGAAATTCAATGTGAAGGATGGATTGATCATCTATCACCTCCGCAAAAGCGGATTGATGGTGGGCTCCATCACAGGCAGAGAATCCTATGTAGTGCAAAATCGCTGTGAGGAATTGAAGTTTGACTTTCATTACCACGGTGTGAAGAATAAGGGTAAGAAATTCCAAGAAGTCTTGGACACCTTAGAACTGACAGCCGAAGAGGTCGCTTTCATCGGAGATGATTTGATCGATCTTCCGATTTTGTCACGCGTTGGACTAGCAGTAGTGCCGAGCGATGCCATCGAATATATCAAGCCCTTTGCACATTATGTGTCGAGATTTGCAGGCGGAAAAGGAGTTTTCAGAGAGGTCGGAGATCTTCTACTTCATGCCAATGGCGAGCTAGTCTCATTAATTGATACTTTATCCCTAACCGACAATGACAAGAAATAATCAGCCCATGAGAATCACTGATTCGGTGATTTTGGGTGAAAATAAACCGGTGCTTTTCTCAGGCCCCTGTGCAGTGGAAAGCTTTGATATATGTTTGGAAATAGGCACCAAAGTAAAGGATTGGGCCGAACAGCATGGTTTTTCTTATGTGTTCAAAGCTTCTTTTGATAAGGCAAACCGTACTTCTTCAGGCTCTTTTCGCAGTATAGGAATGGATAAGTCGCTGGAAGTTTTGCAGCGAGTAGGAAATGCTCTGAACGTCCCTTTAGTAACAGATATCCATGAAAGTCACCAAGTGAACGAGGTAGCAGCAGTGGTGGACGTCCTTCAGATTCCTGCGTTTTTGTGCAGACAGACGGATTTACTTTTGGCCGCAGGCGAAAGTGGAAAAGCTGTCAAAATCAAACGCGGCCAGTTCATGGCGCCTGAGGATATGCAATATGCAGTGACCAAAGTAAGATCTACCGGCAATGAAAATGTTTGTTTGACGGAAAGAGGTTTTTCCCTGGGCTATCACAATCTGGTAGTGGATATGCGCGGTCTCCCGATCATGCGTCAGTATGCACCAGTGGTATTTGATGTCACCCATTCAGTTCAGCAGCCTGGAGGTCAAGGAGGTACGAGTGGTGGTCAGCGAGAGTTTGCGCCTATTTTGGCGAGAGCAGCTGCTGGTACTGGGATCGATGGTTTTTTCATAGAAACTCATCCAGAACCATCCAAAGCACTGAGCGATGGGCCTAATTTGATCCCACTTCATAAGATGGGTGAATTTCTGGAGATGCTAAAAGAAGCTTGGTCACTAGGCAGAAAGTACCAGGATTTTGAGGTGACTAATTAATGATCCGTATGTTTAGACATGTCATGTTACTAATGCTCCTGAGCTTTGCTCCGGGGCTTTTTTGTTTGGCTCAGAGCACTGATATTCGGGATAACATTCGTATCCGATTGGAGCAGGATCAGCCGGATATTCCCTTGAGTGTAAGAGGAAGCGAGCTCTTTGCGAAGACTGAGATTCACCAATTCTACTTCGACCGGCAATTTGCCCAAATCTGGTCAGAAGCTGGAAGATTGACCGAGCTGGCTTATGAGTTGAGGTTTGAAATCATGCAAAGCAAGTTTGATGGACTGAATCCACAAGACTATCACTTAGAGTTGATCAACGTCTTTTTTACTCAGTTTGAAGCCAATAAAAAGCTCAACAAAGCCAATGCACTGGATGATTTGGCGGATGTGGAATTGTTACTTTCCGATGCTTTTTTTCATTTGGCAGCACATCTAGAGATAGGTAAAGTTGATCCACAAAAACTCAAAGGTGATTGGGACATTGCTCCAAAAACTTCAAAAGTTTCCTACATAAATCTGCTTGAATCTGCAGTGAATAGGAAGCAAATAAGACAGACACTAGAGACCCTTTATCCTCACGTCACTATCTACAAAAAGGGTCGTGAAGTAATTCGCGCATTAGATGAAATCCGCAAGGCAGACACGCTAAATTGGAAAGATGTGAAGGTCGCTAAAACCATCAAAGTGGGAGATAGCAACAGCGGTGTTCCAAATTTGCGGCAGCGATTAGCTTTTTGGAAATATTTAGGTGAATACCCTTTTGAGGATGAAAAGGTCTATGATTCTACGATGTACGCTGCAGTTAAGCAATTTCAGGATAGAAATGGCCTAGAACCTGATGGCGCACTAGGTAAGAATACCGTTACTGCTTTGAATCAATCGCCGTCTGACCTAATAGCTATTGCTTCGGTCAATATGGAGCGACTGCGATGGCTTCCTGATACCTTAAGGGGGGCTGAAATGATTGTAGTGAATATCGCAAACTACCAGCTTGATTACCTAAGTAATCGAGACACACTCTTCAGTGCGAGGGTGATTGTCGGCAAAAAATATCATGCCTCCCCGATATTTTCTTCAGCGATGAGTTACATTGTTTTTAGTCCTTATTGGAATCTGCCGACTTCCATCGTCAGAAATGAAGTGATGCCTGCCGTGAGAAAAAATCCGAATTACCTAGCGCAAAAGAACATGGAGGTGGTGACTTATTCAGGCAAACCTGTAGATCCATCTACCGTAAACTGGAGCGGAAAATCTATTCCCTACATGGTAAGACAAAAGCCGGGGCCTACCAATTCTCTGGGATTAGTGAAGTTTATGTTTCCTAATGAATACAGTGTATATATCCACGATACGCCCGCCAGGAGTCTTTTCACGAGAGAAGATCGGGCACTAAGTCATGGATGCATTCGACTTCAAAACCCAGCAGATTTTGCTTCACTTTTGCTGAAGGGAGATGATTCCTGGACCACTGAGAAAATAAATGCTGCCATGAATCAATCCCATGAGCAGATCGTGAATTTGGATCGCAAAATCCCCGTAGTGCTACTATACCTTACTTTTTGGGCGGACTCCAAGGGACAGGGACATTTCCGACAGGATATTTATGATAGGGATGAAGAAATTTTGGAGGCACTTCGGAAGTAGGTGCAAGTGTATTGAACTAAATGATTTACCCCAAGTTGGGTAATTGCAGTCTCAGTCGTTAGGCTCTTCGGATTTTACCTTGAAATCCCGATATAGTTATGGTCTTGAAAATGAGCTAGAAGGGCTGGGATTTGAGGAAATTCAAGGCTGAAACAGATAAGTGTACGAACTTTGACTAGTAAGAGGCTATACAAAAACGCCTTTTATGAACAAGAAGATAATTATTTCACTTTCAGCCATATTGCTTCTAGGAGTTGGATTGATTTGGTTTTTCAATCAGCGTAGGTCTGATATTTCGGATGAGTTGGAGACAGCTTTTAATGAGGGCAAAAATCCTGTGTTGGGAAGTTCTAGATTCTCTGAGGAAATCAGGAATTTTTACACCGAAAGAGAATACATGGAGGTTTGGTTGTTCAACGGGACACTATCCAAGCAAGGAAAGGCGCTATTGACCCAGATTGAAGAATCAAAATATGATGGTTTGCAGCCCGCAGATTATAATCTGGCCAAGATCTATGAATTGTCTATTGATCAAGATCAAGCGAACAAGAAATTCCGAAATCTTTCCGCTGATGAAAAAGTAACCTTGGAGCTTCTGCTTACTGATAGCTTCTTCGGTCTCGCACGTGATTTGGAAAATGGCAAGGTGAATCCAGCCAGTTTAGATAAGAATTGGAAGTTTGAAGCTAAGAAAACTAAGGTTGATTATTTGAGCCTTCTCGAAAAAGTAGCCAATGGAGGTTCCGTTGAGAAGACTTTAGCAACTCTTTATCCCACTACTGACTTGTATTCCCGAGGTAGAGAAGCAATAAAAAATCTGTATGAAATCAAGAAAAATGACACGCTAACCTGGGAGTTTGCTGCAGTGGATGGAGCAATAGAAGTAGGAGAGAAGCATGCTGCAATTCCTGCTTTGCGCAAGCGGTTGATTTTTTGGGATTTTCTGAAAAATGAACAGTTGGAAGACCCGACTTTATTTGATTCTGCGATGTACAGGGGGCTTCAGGATTATCAGGAATCAAATGGAATGAATCCTGACGGAGTGATTGGTACCTTAGTCGCAGAATCCTTGAATAAATCCCCACAAGATCTGATTGACATCGCTTCTATCAATATGGAAAGGCTTCGCTGGATGCCCGCACTGGATTGGAAAAAGGAAATGGTACTAGTGAATGTCGCCAACTATCAGCTTGACTATTTACAAAATTCGGATACGACATTCTCTGCCAAAGTAATCGTAGGTAAGGAATATAATGAGTCGCCGACCTTCACTGCACCCATGAGTTACATCGTTTTTAGCCCTTATTGGAATATTCCGGAGTCTATTACTAACGAGGAGATTATTCCATCATTGAGGAAAAACTCAAACTATCTCGCTGAGAAAAATATGGAAGTAGTCAATGGATCTGGCGAAGTAGTCAAAGCTACTCAAGTCAATCTCTCAAAAGATCAGGGTTACCGGGTGAGACAAAAGCCAGGCGGCGATAATTCGCTGGGTTTGGTGAAGTTTATGTTCCCAAACGAATACAATATCTACATTCATGATACTCCGGCAAGAAGCCTGTTTGAAAAAGAAACCAGAGCATTAAGCCATGGCTGTATTCGAATTCAGAATCCGGATCAGTTTGCGAAAATTCTCCTCAATAACAGCGACTGGGATGATGAAAAGATCCAAGCAGCTATGAATCAGCAAAATGAAGAAGTAGTTGAGCTAGATCGAGATATCCCGGTAGTTATTCTTTATATGACCTTTTGGGCAGATGCTGATGGAAAAGCAAACTTTAGATCTGACGTCTATAATCGGGATGCTGCGTTGTTGAAAGCTTTGCGAAGCAATAAATCAGGCCTTGATCAGGCTTGATTTATTGAGATAGTTTTCGTCCTTCCCAAAGATAAAAAGTAAGGATCCATCTTTGATTAGGTCTATAGCTTGCGCAGAAAGTTCACTTGGAAGTGCCGGGCAGCCCAAACTCCTGCCTAATCTTCCTACTGACTTCGCAAATTCTTCCCGAGCATAATCAGCCCCGTGAATCACAATGGCTCGGTTTCTTGCTTGGTCATTGAACCCTTTTTCCAATCCATCCAGCCTCAGCGAGTAGCCATGCTTCCCACTGTAAGTTTCTGCAGTTTTGTAGAAACCCAAGCTGCTTTTGAAGGATTCTGGTTGATTGGAGAAGTAATTTGCCATCAAATCACCGGAATTTCTACCATGGGAAACCACTGAATTTAGAAGGATTTCACCTTTCTCAGGATCTATGATCCACATGCGTTTAGCTGTGGAAGGAAGGCTGAAATCGATAACGGTAAGGACTTTTGAAGCTAACTTATCCTTCATTTTGCTCCATCCTTGAAAAGCCATCGTGAAAACTTCCTTGGACGGTAGCTCTCCTGTGCTGCTGTTTAGGCCTTCGTAAAGTGCTGAAACAGGATCGTGTGCAGTAATTGAACTTGGGTTGTATTCTTTGAAATCTGGATTGGGGAAAATTCCTATGAATAAAAGGAAGGTAATCGCAAGAGTTTGTGAAAGCATAAGCAATGGAGTGATCTGACAAATTTAGCTTGATGTTCTGTGAGTACAAACGAACTTGAAGTCAGTCTCTTATGATTTTGATCATAAAAGTTGTGAAATTTTTCAGGGAACCATACAAGATGAATCTAAGGTTTAGAGGTATTCAGGGTGATTTTAATACCTCTAGATAATTCTGTAATTTCGCGTTCCAAAATTTATCTTACTGTATTTCAGGTTGCTTGTAGTTCTGTAACAGTATAAAACTAAAATAATTCAAACAAAAGTTGAAAAGCCGCTGTTTCACCAACTCATGAAAGTATCAGTTTACAGAAAAGAACATTTCAACGCAGCACATCGACTACACAATCCTGAGTGGTCTGAGGAAAAGAACCAATTAGTATTTGGTAAGTGTAATAATCCTCACTTTCACGGTCACAATTACGAGTTGATCGTTAAGTTAAGAGGGGAAATCGACCCAAAGACGGGCTACGTATATGATATGAAATTGCTCTCAGATTTGATCAAGGAGCATGTGTTAAGGAAATTAGATCATAAAAATTTAAATCTGGATACCGATGAATTCAAAGAACTTAACCCAACCGCTGAGAACATTGCAGTGGTTATTTGGAATATTTTAAGGGAAAAAATTGATCGAAAATTCGAGTTAACAATTCGACTATATGAAACAGAAAGAAACTTTGTTGAATACGATGGGAATTAATATCGCTAGAGCATCTGCGGAAGACATCGGAGATGAACACGTGGGAACTTCCCTAGAAACACCCTTAAGAGAGGATGCTTTCGTGATGGATGATGAATTGAAAATCGAGTTGATCGAGAAACATTTCAGAGAGATCATGCATATCATGGGTCTGGATCTTACTGATGACAGCCTGAAGGGCACGCCACATCGTGTGGCAAAGATGTATGTCAAAGAGGTATTTAGCGGATTGGACCCAAAGAACAAGCCTGTCGCTAAGCTTTTCGAAAATAAATACAAGTACAGCGAAATGCTGGTGGAGAAGAATATCACCTTTTTTTCCCACTGTGAGCATCACTTTGTACCTATCCATGGCAAAGCTCACGTGGCATACATTTCCAATGGTTCAGTGATTGGGTTGTCCAAAATCAATCGTATCGTTCAGTATTTTTCACAAAGGCCTCAAGTGCAAGAGCGTCTGACCATGCAGATCGGAAATGAATTGATCGAAGCGCTGGGAACGGATGATGTCGCTGTAATTATGGACGCTGACCACATGTGTGTGAGTTCGAGAGGAGTGAAGGATACGAGCAGTTCTACGTTGACGTCTTTCTATTCAGGGAAGTTTGAGAAAGACGAACAAACTCGAAACGAATTCTTAAAATACATAAGTCTGGAGAGATAATTCTGAAGTACTAAACCAATTTTGAAACCGAGCCTAATCGCTCGGTTTTTTTATAAGCGTCTATTTTCAGTGCTTTAGTAACTAGCCTAGGAGAATTGAATCGTACTGATTTTTACCTGGCTATTCTGCACTTGACCTAGGAAGTTTACCCCAAAATTTTATCGAACAACTGATGTGCCTGAGTTTCGGCCTGGGAAGAAAGGCGGGTTTTCTGATCCTTGAGTTCCTTCAGCCATTCTAGGTATTTTTTACCTGCATCGGGTTTGTCCCGAAGAAAATGCGTGAGAGATTGCAGCGAAAGCTGATTCGAATACCAAGGTTTGAGATTATCCTTGAGTGCGGCGATTTCTTGGTGGATAGCCGGGATAAAAATTGAATTGAAGCCTAAGTGAATCAGCAGGTTTTCTAGCATGATGATCGTCCTCAGTCCGTCAAATGTGTCTTTTAGGGCCTTGCTATCCATAGTCCCTTTCTTGTCCAGTTGAAAAAAATCCAGTTCCTCTTGAATGAGCTGGTTGACTGCAGTATGAATCCCCAAGGGTTTGATGCCTCGGCTCGCTTTCATGGCTTTGTCATGGAAGTCATCCCAGCTTTTCAAGGTACTTCCGACGATCAAATCAAAAGCTTCGTTGTAGAGTTGCTTTTTATATTTATCCAGATGAATTCTGTAACCATTGAATTTGATCCCCAGCTTTTCTTCTCGATCATTCAGACTCTTTTCGGCTAGTTTGAAATGATGAATTTTGCGAAGGCTTCTCTTCAAATCCTTGAAATCTTTGAAGATGTTGAAATTCAAGCCTTCGATTTCAAAATGAACCTTGGCCATCAAGTCAGCATAGAGCTCCAGAAATTCCATTTTCCCGAGCAACTCTATTGCCTTTTTCGACTTTATCTGCTTACCCAAAGTCAAAAAAATAACTTTCGCCTCTTGCAGCTGTGACTCAAGAAGCTGAAAGACAGGGGATACTTTTGCCTGCATAGTTAGGAGATTCTGACCAGTGTCGCACCGTAGCCCCACTGATCCTTTTGTGTATCCTGAAAATACTTAATATTCTGGAGTTGACTGAGACGCTTGTGAATTTCTTTTCGCAGCACCCCATTGCCAATCCCATGAATGAAGGTGATCTCATCCATTCCCGAGACGATGGCTTGGTCGAGATTTCTTTCGAAAGCCTCCAACTGTACCCTTAGCATCTCCGAATTGCTCATTCCTTTGGGATCTGTGGCTAGTTTTTCAATGTGTAGATCTATAGATCGCGAAGGTTTTACGGCTTTTTGAGGTTCAGATTTTGGTCTGATTTCGTCTAGTTCCTGATTGAGTGCTCGTATGTCGAGTTCTTTGGTAGTTTGTTCTAGGTGAAAAATGTAAGCAGTTTTATCCAAGCGAGGTGCTTTAGACAGATGTTTGAAAAACTGCGTAGGTTTCATTTTCAACTGACGCTCGAAGGCAGGAATAGCTTTTTCCAGTGTATTATGAATGGGAATAAAACGTAGCAAAAAAGCAGGCCATTCGTCCATCTCCTTCAACAGTCGGTCGTCGAATTTCTTTGATTCTCCCGGATTCAATTTATCGGCGAGCAGGGTTCGTTGGTTTGTGCCATGGACTTCAGAAGCATGGGCGAGGTAGGCTTGCCGGCTGTCGTTGATTAGATAGAGGCTAAGGCTTTGGTCGTTGATAGGCAGAAAGGCGAGATATAATCCTTGATCCTTCGGGCCGGAAATCGGAAGTGCTGTATCGACTTCTTTTTCTTCTACCGGCTTTTCTCCAAAATGCTTCTTTTCAGCCTCATGAATCAGCACTAATTCCGACTTCAATGCAGGGATGATGAATCCATCCTCAATTTCTATTTGCATTCTACCACTAGAAGAGATTTTGCGGATAATTCCTTCTTCATTTCCATGTAGTAGCCTTACTCGGTCTCCAATATTCATTAATTCAGGGCTGATTTGTAGGTATCGATTGCACGTTGCCTTGCAAATTTATGATCTACGATCGGTTTTGGGTACTTATCTGAATTTATTTCAGGAATCCATTTTTTGATATACTTCCAGTTCTTGTCAAATTTTTCCTGCTGGGAACTTGGATTGAATACGCGGAAATAGGGTTGGGCGTCCGTTCCGGTGCCTGCAGCCCATTGCCAGCCGCCATTATTCGAGGCCAATTCATAGTCCAGGAGCTTCTCTGCAAAATAAGCCTCGCCCCAGCGCCAATCAATCAGCAGATGTTTGGTGAGGAAAGAAGCGACGACCATCCGAACGCGATTGTGCATGTATCCTGTTTGATTCAATTCGCGCATTCCAGCATCTACGATGGGATAACCGGTTTTTCCCTGACACCAAGCTTCGAATTCCTCTTCGTTATTTCTCCAAGGGATTTGGTCGTAGGCAGGTTTGAAGGCTTTGTCAACCACCTCAGGGGTGTAAGCCAAAATCATCATATAAAACTCTCGCCAGATCAGTTCATTGAGAAAAGTAGCGTTAAGCTCGGAAGCACGAAGGGCGAGTTTTCTGATAGAAATAGTACCAAAGCGTAGATGAATTCCCAGTCTGGAGGTGCCGTTTTTGGCGGGAAAATCTCGCGTTTGATCGTAATGGGCTATGGTATCCTCGTCTGCAGTTTTGGGAGGAGTAGAGATTTCAGTCTTGGTAAAACCAATGTCTTCTAACGAAGGAAGCTCGAATGCACTAGTCTCTAGAAGGTTTTTCCATTGCATGGGCTGATAATCAGGTACTTCTGAAGCGTTGAATTTGTCCAGCCATACTTTGCTAAATGGAGTGAAAACTTTGTAGAATTCACCTGATCCATTCAATATTTCTCCAGGCTCAAAAATTACTTGATCCTTATAGCAGTGAAATGGAATCTCTTTCTCTTCGAGGATCTTCTTGATTTTTTCATCCCTGCTTTTGGCATAAGGCTCATAATCTCGGTTGGTGAAGACAGCCTGAATGTCGTACTCGCTCATTAACTCCTTGTAAACGGCCTCAGGTTCCCCGTATTTCACCAGGATGGAAGATCCCTTTTTTTCTAATTCATGATGAAGTCTTGTCACGTGTTCGTGAATGAATTCTACTCTGGCGTCTGCTTTATTCTCCAGTTTATCCAGGATATTCCTGTCAAAAATAAATAGGGGCAACACCTGCTCACTTTCATTCAGTGCGGCAAACAAGCCATGATTATCTTCTATTCTGAGGTCTCTTCTGAACCAAAAAATGCTGATTTTTTTCATTGGTTTTTAGTAAGTGTAATAATGAAAGAAGGGGTATTGTTTAGAAAATTCCAATTATTTCCCACCTGAAAAGCAAAGAATTCATGGCGACTGTCAGCTTTTAGGATAATCATTTATGATTATCCGCATTTCTACCAGTAAGGTGGAATAAGCAATGTAGCAAATGTTAAACTTAAGAATTGAGGCCGCTTTGGTCATCGGTCTTCCAACCAGATAAGCAAGGAATATAAGGTGAGTGGCATTATTGCGGATATTCATATAATCATTTTTCAATTACCACTTTTAAAGCCCCCATCCTTCATAAATCTGATCTTGCGCTCCTGATCCAAAGAATCTAGCCTCTCTTCGATGTTGTCTAATTCGATGGGCGTCCATTCCTTATTTTCTAAATCATACCTCAAGAAATCATCTTGGTCGTTGATGATCAATTTGTCCTTTTTCTTACGGGTGATTTTGCTGAAAAGCTCAGAGAATGAATTGAAGGAGACGCTTTGGGAAACAGAAACTCCGTACGTGGAAACATTTTCGGAAAGAGATAAGGAGGTGAAGGTGTTGTAATTATTTCTGTTGAAAATCCGAATTCTATATACACCATCTTCGGTAAGTAAATATTCTGCCTGCCAATCTCCGATGATGGAAGAGGCGCTGGCATTGCCCTGATTGTTGGTGAATCCACCATCTCTAGAGACTCTAAGACGGCCATCCAAAAACGTGTAAGCTACGCTGAGTTGGAAGGTTTCGAGCGCATTTTGATCCAGACTAGCCACATCTAGATCTACTTCCAGGTTTTTATCCACCTGTCCCAGAAAGCTATTTAGTTGGGAAGAGAGCAACTGGCCCAAGCTGGAAGAAATGGTAGAAACACCGGAGAATTGACCTTCGGGCGAAAAGGAGCGCGTCATAATTACCGAGAATACCTGTCGGTTCATCTCCTGTTCGTCAGCAGCTATTTTGGTTTGGAAGGAAGAAATTGTCGTCTGGATTTCTCCACTGGAGGGGAATTCCGAGAAATCAAACCCAAAACTGATAGCAGGAGAAAGCAGCTCGCCATCCAAATTCAATAATACTTTCACGGGATATCTGCGACTGGAAGTCGAGCTCTGGTTGTCGGTAGTAGTGATATTAGCTAAGAGAGGCTGCAGGGACACGCTTTCGGTATATTCCGCTGAGATGTCCATGATGCCCTGATAGGGATCGCCATACCAGCTGATTCTACCGCCCGGTTTAATGCTGAATTGTTTTTTCAAGACATTATAAAGGGAGAAATTATACATCCCTTCCGTGATTTCGTAGGTGCCATTCAGGGTGAAATTACCCTGAGTATCCACATTCATCGTCAATACGCCACGGCCTCTACCTGAGATTCCTTCTTCTGTCTGCGGATCTATAATAATCTCAGCATACGCATCCGGGGTAAGATCTAGGACGAAATTCATCCTCACATTCTCGATTTCCAGTCGATTGACTTCCTCAGCGATTTGTTTGATACGAACAGTGTCTTGGATATTGATCATATGGATGTAATCTTCCTGAGCTTGAGTATTGCTACTACGAAGCGGGATATAGATCCTCGTGTTCGGCTCGCTGGTCACGCGCGCATTGATATCCATGTTTTTGGTGGTGCCGATTACCTCAGCCGTGCCGGAGACAAAAGCAGTTCCATAGAACGTCTCGTTGTCCTTGTCCGTCGTATTCATCACCTGTAGGTTATTCAGATTTGATCGGATGTCAAGACGTATATCCTTGAATCCCTGGTGATTAATTCCTCCTGTCAGTGTAGCTCTATTGCCATAGAGGTCATTCAGTACGAGTTGTTGAAGACTGACCTGGTTAGGTCTGAATAGTAAATTGCCATTTAGCAGATAGGTGGTTTTGAGGTAATTCACTGTCAGCCTCCCGTCGTTCAGCTTACCAATACCATCCACCTGAGGCGAAGCCATGGTTCCTCTCACATCAATGTTGCCAGCGATAGTTCCGCCCATATCGGAGAGGTAGTTGGATAGAAAAGGCTCCAAAATCACCAAACTAGCGTCATTCAGAATCGCCTCCATATTCAGCTCCTGATTCTCCATGAGCATGTAGCCACTCAAGTCTATCGTCTTTTTACCCTGATTTACGTTGGTGAGGGATAAATTCATTCGCCCGGATTCCAGCTCAGCGGTGGCGCTCATATCTCCAATCGGGAATTTATTGATTGCGAAATCGCTCAGGCTAAACTCCCCTTCCATGGATGCTTTCTCCAGCAAGTGCTCCACAGAAATCAGACCATTGGCAGTTCCATCAAAATCCTGAGGGAAAAGTGTATTGAGCAAGTCAATATTCACATTATTTACCGCGAGGCTAAGCTGATCATCAGGCTGAGCGCTAGCTTTTCCTTGTAGGGAAATGGATTGATTTTCGTTGAATAGCCTCAGACTATCTACTTGAATTAGGCCTGGAGTGATGGTGATAAGATTGAGGGAGTCAAATTTCCACTCACGGTCTAGCACTTTTAATGAGGAGGGCTCAAAGGCAAGTTGGGTATTCAGCGCTGAGAACCTAGCCGTGGCATTAACTCGGGCGGAACTTTGCGTGGAATCCTGGTCGAGCGTGAAATCAATATCCATTTCATCCCTGTCCCATATAGCTTCAAACCCGAAATTGGTGAACTCCAGGGAGCTGCCGAGTGCTTGAGTTTTGGAGAAAACATAGAAAGACGCCAAAATATCAGGGCTATTGATCAGTTTGGATGTGTTGAAGTCAATGTTGACCTGTTGGGCTGTGTTGTTTTTGTATTTTAATGTATCAATACTGGTGAAAAAATTGAAGACTGTATTTTCTTGAGTTTGGTAGAAAGCACCCTCTAATACCATATTTCTAGAGAGGCTAAGATTGGGTTCGAACAGCTGCACGATGGGGTTGATATGGATGAGTCGTAGGTTCAGATCTAGATTATAGTTTTCTGAAAAATTCCGCTCCAGATCAGCTATAGGCTGTTCCTCATTGAGAATAATAGCCACGTACTGCTGAAGCAAAATATCTAAATCCCTTCCCATTTGCTCCAAATTGAACTGTCCGGAAGCTGCCGCCACCAAGTAGTCAGAATTGATAGACATGGTACGAGTGCCTCCGGCAAAAAGCGACTGGAAGTTGAAATTTCCCACATCCAGAAACCGATCTTCGTAGCCTACTTTGATGTTTCTGAACCTGGCAATACCCTGAATGTCATCGAGTTCTATTCCTTTGACGTCTATGTCCAAATTGCCACTTATAAAGGTGGCTTTTTCGGTGAGGTTCAGCTGATCCAGAAATGCCGTGTCGATTTGCAGACTCATGCGGACAGAATCTGTGGATTCGCGGAGGTTCAATTCCCCGTTTGCATTGATCTTCAAGTTGGGGTCATTGATGGCTAGATTTCCCTTAAACAAATCCAGGCCGTAGGTAGCATCTGTTTTAATATTGCTATAAACATAACCCTGAACCCCGAACGCCGAAACATCCGCATCCACATCGATTAGGAGATTTTCCAGAGAGTTTCCTGTGGTATTTACCCTGCCTTTTAGTGTAAGTTTTTGTAACAAATCTCTGTTTTCAGCGATCACGCCCAGGTCAAGATTTTGTGTGGAAATATTGGAAACTGTCGTAGGCAGGCCATCCACTCTATCGAAATTCACACGCCCGGTGATATTTCCTATGGATGTTTTGAATTCTCCATTGGTATCGAACCTATTCAAATAGCCGGCAAAGTCTGCCGTTAGTCGGATGAGATTGAATTTATTGATTTGCTTGGAAATATCCGCTGGCAGATAAGGCGCTAAATCTCTCGCCAAAACCGTGGAGTTTTTAAGTGAAAGGTTGATGTAGGTATCTTCTATAGCAGGAAGCCCATCCAGTCTGAAGGCTCCGAAAATCGCGGTTTTTTCTCCCAGTCTGATCAGCAACTCGTCTGAGCGTAGATCCGATACCGGCCCAGACACAGTTCCTGAGAGGTATATTTCATCAGCTATATCGGGTAGTGCTGGCGCAAATAGCTTCAGGTCCCGAAGATCAATTTTAGTTTCATCGAGACTGGTGATAAGTACTACTTCTTCTACAAAATTGGCAAAAGCAGCTGGGGTAGCGTATTCAAAGCGCAGAAAGTTCTTGATATGACTATTGGTGGACTTGAGACTGAGTCTGTCAAATTCCAAAAACTCCCTGGCATAGGTTAGTTTGGTTTTAAGTTCCTTGATTTCCAGACCAGAAGTGAGCTCTTTTCCAGTAAGTATTTTAATATTAACGCCGATTTCCGGTCCGTCTAAGTAGAAATCAGTGGCGTTTAAGGTGATATCCGAAAAGCGGAGTTTGGTATAATCCAGTCCTTTGGTAATCGCGTCCGTGATCTCGTTCACCAGGAAAATTTCGGAATTTCGCAGCTCAACAGTATTGATCTGCAACTGAGTTGGACTGGAAGATTTGCTGGATGTGCTGAACATATTCGCCAGTTCATCTACCCAGATATTAATATTCATAGCAGAATCACCAGCATGGGTAAGCATATGGAGTTTGGCGTTTTCCATGCGTACGGCATTGATGGTAGTGGTGCCAGGTGGGATTAAAGCCAGCAATTCAAAGTCAGCATGGATTTTTTTGGCAGAGATCATCATACTATCCCGATGATCCAGGATGACCACGTCGTCTAATTCCAACGCATCCCACCAGGTAAGTTGAATTCGGCCGATGTTGGTAGTAAAAGTGGAGTTTTTGTTGAGAATGCCTGAAACTGTGCTGATTGCCTGATTTTGAACCCAAGGAATCTGCAGAGAAAGAGCCACAATTACGAAAAGCATGACTGAAGTAAAAACTATCCAAAGAAGTACCCGAAACGCTTTGTGCAAAAAATCCTTAACTTTCGCGTTCTTTTCCAATGGGTACCAACGATATTATTATTCTAGCAATTGAATCCTCGTGCGACGAGACTTCGGCAGCCGTAATAGCTGACGGCAAAGTACTTAATAATATTGTCGCCACGCAATCGGTTCACGAAAAATATGGGGGAGTGGTGCCCGAGCTTGCCTCGCGTGCCCATCAAGAAAACCTCATTCCGGTCGTTCAGGAGGCTATTTTGACTTCCGGGATTTCCAAAGATCAACTTTCAGCCATAGCTTTTACCCGAGGTCCAGGTCTGATGGGTTCCTTGCTGGTAGGAGTGAGCTTTGCTAAAGCTTTTGCTTTCGCCAGAAAAATTCCTTTGATCGAGGTGAATCACATGAACGCGCATATTTTGGCACATTTCATAGAAGATCCCAAACCCAGTTTTCCCTTTATTTGCCTGACAGTGAGCGGTGGGCACACGCAGTTGGTGCTGGTGAGGAGTCATCTGGAAATGGAAGTGATCGGGGAGACGCAAGACGATGCGGTGGGAGAGGCATTTGACAAAACTGCAAAGCTCTTGGGTTTGCCGTATCCCGGAGGTCCGCTTATTGACAACTATGCCAAAGAAGGAAACCCTAAAGCATTCCAATTCCCTATCACCCGAATGCCCGAATTGAATTACTCCTTTAGCGGCATCAAAACCGCAGTGCTTTATTTTCTTAGGGATCAGTTGAAAGAAAATCCAAAGTTTATCGAGGAGAATTTGGCAGACCTTTGCGCTAGCATACAGTATTCACTGGTGGAAATGCTACTCATCAAACTGAAAGCAGCGGTGAAAAAATACGGCGTTAAGGAAATCGCTATTGCCGGCGGAGTTTCCGCCAATTCAGGTTTGAGAGATACGCTGACATTGCTGGCTGCACAAAAAGGATGGAACCTGTACATCCCAAAATTCGAATACTGCACTGACAACGCCGCCATGATTGCCATGGCCGCACATTATAAATACCTGAAAGGTGAATTCTCCACTATGGATGTGACACCGCTCGCAAAAATGAAAATCTAAGCATGGCTAAGGAAAATAAGTTTGACAAAGTCATCAACCTCAAAAATAGAAAAGCTCGATTCCAGTTTGAGTTCATCGATACCTACGTAGCTGGAATGGTACTGAAAGGCACAGAGATCAAATCGATCCGGGAGTCTAAGGTGTCTCTTACAGAATCTTTTTGTGTTTTTTTGGATGGAGAGCTTTATGTACGTCAGCTCCACATTGCGCCATATTCTATGGCGGCAAGCTACAATCATGTGGCGATCAGAGACAGAAAGTTGCTGCTGAGCAAAAGAGAACTGGAAAAACTCGAAACTAAGTCGCAGGAAAAGGGTTTGACTATTATTCCTGTTCGTATATTTATCAACGACCGAGGCATGGCAAAAATGGAAATTGCGCTAGGTAGAGGTAAAAAATCACACGACAAAAGACAGGACCTGAAGGAAAAAGATGCGAAAAGAGAAATCCAGCGAATGGCCTTTGATTGATGCTTTTGGGATCTGCAGGCAGACAATTCTCCCCCTATATCGCAGACCTACTTTTGACTCCGCTTTAGTCACGCAGTTGCTTTTCGGAGAATGCTATCAGACGATAGCGATGACTTCAGATCAGCAATGGTTTAAGGTTTTCCATGAAGACACCGGTTTGCAAGGCTGGATCACGACGCAGACCTTAAAAGAAATTCCCAAATCAGATTACCACAAATTCCTCAATACTGATTTTCAAATAGTCAGTAGCCCCATCGCAGCCATAGAATATCAAGGAACCAATCTTTATCTCCTTCCCGGGAGCAGGTTACATTTTTCTGATTTGGAGTTGTTCAATTGGAAGGACCACATTGGTTTTACCGGTTCTGTACGTAGTCATGCGGTGAAGTCGGATAGGGAGGAGTTGATCGAGATTGCGGTCAAATACGTAAATGCGCCTTATCAGGCTGGAGGGAGAAGTATTTTTGGGCTGGATGAGATTCAGGGGTTTGAGTTGATCTTTACTATTGCAGGCTATTCCTGGCTTTCCGGGCAATTACCAGGTAGAAAAATTGACCCTGAATTGGTTTTGCCGGGTGATTTGATGGTTTTCAAGGAGCTGGGAAAAAAGCATACGAAATACGCACTCTACCTAGGGGCTGAAGAAGTAATGTGGATGGATAATCGGATCAGGGTTTCGGACCTTAGTGAATGGGAATATCTCATCTGGAGCAGTAAGGATGATCAGGTAGAAGTAGAAACACGATCAATCATCAGTTAACCTATGGAAAAGCGGGTGTTGGTATTAAATTTAGATCATTCTCCCGTGGCGGTAGTTTCGCCTCAAAAAGCCATCGTACTACTACTTTTGGAAAAAGCCACTAGCCTCGCTACTTATGAACTTTTACAGATCAGAACTGTAAGTAAAAGCTTTGACTACCCGGCGGTCATCTGTCTCAATTCCTACAAAAACATTCCTTACAGAGGCGTATTGCTCAATCGGGTAAACCTTTTCCGTAGGGATAAAGGGGAATGTCAATACTGTGGCAGCAAAAGACAGCTGACCATAGATCATGTGATCCCTAGATCAAAAGGAGGGAAATCAAACTGGACAAACCTCACTACGGCCTGCCACCGATGCAATGTCCTTAAAGGTGATAAAACCCCGGATCAGTCAGGGCTTACTCTTCGTACCAAACCCTTTAAACCCTCCCTGGCTTATTTTCTATCGGAATATGCCGAAAGACAAGCGGAGCAATGGCTCCCTTATTTGCACAGCAAGCAAGAGAATCTCAAACTTGAAAATTAGCTTCTCGATTCCTCTCATTAGTATGGCAAAATAATTGCCCTTAAACTCACATGTATCTTACATATATCTCTACGATTTTACTAGCCCTTATCCTACAGAGTAGTCAAGTGAAGTTCGAACAGCTCATCGGTACTTGGCAATTGGTTCATTTCGATGCCATGGATGAGTTGAGGAATTCCCCGCAGTATAAAAGCTCTGATTCAGCCATGCGTGCTGGCTTGGAATATAAAATTCAGAATAGATTGGAAAACACCGTCTATATTTTTGTGGCAGGCGATAGTCTCAAGTACACGGATTATGTGAAGAGTGAGGTGGTTCAAAAAAAGGCAACCATAGAGATCAATTCCAATAATATCCTCACCATAAAAACCGGATCTGAAGTGAAGCAGGCAAAGATCGTAGCGTTTGGAACTGAGAGGATGGTTTTGCAACCTATCAGTACCAGTCCAGGATCAGGAAAGCTTGTTTTTGAAAAGATCAAGTAGATTTTTTTAATCGAGAGTTTTTTGATCCTGCAGAAAAGAATCAGCTATCACATCGATACATAGCGATTAATGTTCGTATGGTTGCAAGACCGGAAGACTTTATACCCTTCAACAAAAATGATCGGTTCTTAATTTTAAGCCCTATTAAGAATTACTCTTACTTTATTGAAGCGAATATCTCTGTTTTGAAATCAATAACTGGCCCTAGGCAAAGTACAATTAGATCCGCTGGAGAAGTTAGGCCATTTTGATAGGTAAAAGAGTAGGTTTTTTTTGTCTAGTTCTATTGCCATTTTTGGGGCTGAATATCCCCAATAAGCTATTACTAGTTGGTTGGCAAGCCTCCAGAATGGCCTTAGAGCGCGTTCAGGCTTATTGGTACGGTTTTGAGTCCTAATCAATCGAACCATTAACCAATATATAATATGTTACGCTGGATATTAATTTTCTTAGTAATCGCGCTTATCGCGGCAGTTTTAGGATTTGGTGGGATAGCTGCAGGAGCAGCTTCCATAGCCCAGATCATCTTTTACATTTTCCTGGTCTTGCTAGTGATCTCACTGGTGATGCATCTAGTAAGGAAATAGTAAAGATCATCTAATCATTTATCAAACTAAATCGCAGGATATATCTATCGAAGGTTTCCTGCGATTTTGGAATTCTCCCCAATCATGATCGCGAAACCCACAACCTCCGAAGGCAAAAAAGATAAATCTAACAGAGGGATTTTTATGGATAGTTTGATTCAAGGGTTTTTAATCCTTCTACCGCTAACCATTATCCTAGTCCTGATTTCTTTTGTATTCAATTTTATTTTCGGGATAGTTGCACCGGTGAGCGCCATGCTAGATCCGGGGACTGACGACCCTCACTGGATAATCAACGTGCTTTCATTGGGGATTTTTTGTGTGTTTGTATTTTGTATCGGGTTGCTGGTACGAAACAAAGTGGGTAAAGTTTATTTCAAAAGTTTTGAGAAAAAGTACCTAACCAAACTCCCGCTCTATAATCTTATTCATCAGACTGTTTTTCAGTTTGTGGGATTGAAAAAACTTCCTTTCTCTGAGGTGGTATTGCTGGATCCGTTCAGATCTGGCACCATGATGACAGGCTTTGTTACTGATCAGGTCAACGAGCAACTCTACACGGTTTTTGTTCCTACCGCTCCAAATCCCACCAATGGTAACATCTATCATGTGCCCAAGGAATTACTTACTTTTCTCCCTACCACTACTCAGGATGCCATGAGAACGGTAATGGGAATGGGTACAGGCACTGCGGATATGCTTTCAGGCATGGATCTGGAAGAAATTCTGACTGCGGGAAGCGTCCAGGAAATCAAGAAAAGTGGCCTGCTGAATGAAAATCTGGAAGCGACTCCAGAAGGATGAGCTAAGCCTGATGCTCATTTAGAATTACCCGCTTTTCTACCAGTAAAGAAAATACCAATCTTGGTATTAATTAAATTAATAATGTAGGCCATTTCGGTCGTCCATCTTGCATACAGGTATCCAACAATCCCATGCGCCTGATATCACTGCGGATCACAATATTCTAGTTTTTTAGACTGGTCTTGCAAATGGGATCTATACTCAGGCTTTTTTGCGAGTAATCGGTTTTCCAGATTCCACTTGATTTCGATCATCACTAGTTTTCTTCCTGATAATGTAAGTCACATTAAGGTTATTTAATAGAAGCTTTCCATTACCACTTGTTACACCAGCAATGGTCGAACGCTAGTTTAATTTTCAAGTGACTTCTCCTGCTCAAGCCCAGTCGCATCTACAGGTTTTTTGCGGAACAAAAAAACTAGGCTTTTTTAAGTGGTATTTGATTAGGGGTAACTAGGAAACATGTATTTTGGACATCTATTCTTTTTCTGAAAAGTCAATGACCATCCTAGTTCTATCCAGCCTACTACTTATCGGACTTATTCTTTTGCTTGCAGAGGTTCTCTTTGTGCCTGGCACTACAGTCGTGGGAATCTTTGGCCTGGCCGTCAGCTTGGCTGGAGTGGCTTACGCATTTCTAAGCTTTGATGCGGAGATCGCATGGTGGGTGACTGCTCTTGCCGTAGTGTTGAATATGGCTGCTATTGTGTATGGCTTTAGCTCAGGAGTATGGAATCGTTTTTCACTTAAATCTTCTATGGAAGGTGGAGCTTTTGATGGACGCACTATTGGATTGGAGTCGGGAATGGAAGGCATTGCTATATCAGATTTGAAGCCATTTGGAAAGGCCAGCTTTGCGGATGTGATTTATGAAGTGAAGTCCGAGAATGGATTTATTCCGGTAGAAACTACCGTGACGATTATCAAAATTGAAAACAATAAAATCTTAGTCAAATAACATGGAGAATCTAGATCCCAACAGTTCAATGTTTATCCTCGTGGCCGCTGTCGCAGGAATTGTCCTTCTTTTCATCTTCTTATACTTTGTTCCTGTTAATCTATGGATCACTGCTCAGTTTTCGAATGTTCGAGTAGGCATCGGGGAACTTATAGGAATGCGAATAAGAAAAGTGCCACCAAGCATTATTGTTAACTCATTGATCACAGCTACCAAAGCAGGTTTGGAGATGACGACAAATGAACTTGAGACACATTACATGGCGGGTGGAAATATTCCTAATGTAATCCGTGCATTGATCTCGGCTGATAAAGCCAATATTAACCTGACTTTCAAGCAGGCAACCGCCATAGACTTAGCAGGAAGAGATGTGTTTGAAGCAGTTCAAATTTCTGTTAATCCAAAGGTGATCAATACACCTAATGTAGCTGCTGTAGCTGCTGATGGGATTCAGTTGATCGCCAAAGCCAGAGTAACTGTCCGAGCGAATATCGCTCAGTTGGTCGGTGGAGCAGGTGAAGAGACTATTCTCGCCAGAGTAGGAGAGGGAATCGTCACTTCTATAGGTTCCGCTGCTACCCATAAGAGTGTATTGGAAAATCCTGATAAAATCTCCAAGCTGGTTCTTCAAAGAGGCTTGGATGCAGGAACTGCGTTTGAAATTCTTTCCATAGATATTGCAGATATCGATGTGGGAACTAACATCGGTGCGAAATTGCAAATAGACCAGGCATCAGCAGATCTAAAAGTTGCAGAAGCAAGAGCTGAAGAGCGAAGAGCTATGGCGGTGGCGCTGGAGCAAGAGATGAAAGCTAAGAATGTAGAAATGCGTGCTAAAGTGGTAGAAGCCGAGGCTGAAGTTCCAAAAGCTTTGGCAGAGGCATTTCGCTCTGGAAGACTTGGTGTAATGGATTATTACAAAATGGAAAATATCAAATCTGACACTTCCATGCGAGAATCTATCGCCAATTCAGATGAATCCAAAGATTCGGGGAAAGGCAAAGGAGAAAAGAAATAAAAAAGGGGCTTAGGCCCCTTTTTTATTTCTTTTCCCTACTTCCTCCATGGTTTGAATCACAGTCGGGACATAGTCATTTTTGGTAAAAATCTGGCCATTTGACCAATCTACCAGGATTGTTTTATAAGCTAAGGGAAGTAAAACTTCTCCATTTTCATTGATTACCCCTGTCAATCCATCTTTTTGAACGATGACAAAATTCAGTCGCTCTCGTCGGAGTTTCTCGAATTCGGCGGGGATGACGACCGAACCTTCACTATTGAGAAGTCCTGTTTTACCAGCTTTTTCTACAATGAAATACCCATCTGTCGTCCTGAAAATAGCATCAAAGCCTTCTGTGTTTACTAGATTACCAGATTTGTCTAGGAGGTAAACCTTACCCGAACGTTGAGCGATTGCGATGCCTTTTTGAAAGGGCTTTATTTCATCCCAGCTCGCAAGCCCGATTGCTTCTCCCAGAGTGTTTAGTAATCCCCAGTTTTGAGCGGTTCTGTAGGCAGCTATTTTTTCTGAGAAGAGGGTGGTCTCAGCGTATTGAGGTTGGATCACCCATTTTCCTTCTGAATTTACGAAACCCACTGCGCCCTTTGATTTGGCAGGGAATAGTTCTTCATTACCAAATTTGATTTCATCTACCGCTAGCATGGGCTTTACCAGCCATCCTTTTTTTCCCAACAAACCAATTCTTGCATCTCTGAAATGAACATTGTAAAGGTTTTTGCCGATTTTATTGACCGAGGTAATTCCCACATCGTCAAGCAATATTCCGTCATCTTCCATTACCCGGCGTAGTTTGCCATGAATGTATTCTAGCATGACATCATTTTCGAAGGTAATCTTGTGGAAGGAGTTGTAACGAATATTAGATTGGATATCGTTGCCTTCTATTAGTAAATATTGATCTTGGTTGAATCCGAAATAGAAATTACCATGCGTATGCTGCAAGGTTTCGATGATGGGTTCCAACACATAATCTCCTTCACGATTGATCAATCCATATCCGCTGGGTTCTTTGGCTAGTACAAATTCCCCCTCATTATCTGCTAGAAGTTCGAAAGTTTTATCTGGATTTAGAGACAAGGGAAGGGAATATTCGCTCCCTTTGCGGGTGATTACTAATCCTGTATTTGTGATTTTTGCATCATCCAATTCACCCAGATAGGTTGTTTTGTTTGCACCTCTCTGAAACAACCAATATTCATTTCCTTTACTTGCCAAAAGAAGGTTGAAATAGGTGTCAATTTTCTCATACTCCAAAGGCAACACTTGCTGGCCATATTCATGAAAAGCACCAATTCCTTTCGGGCCTTTCACTAGAATCCAAGGCTCTAAATATTGATAAATTTCCGTTCCAACCAAGGGTACGGCAGGCTTCATGTCATTTGAAAGCAGAGAGAGTTCATTTCCGATTTTTCCTATCCTCACAGTTTCGCTCAGAAAATCAATTTCATCATAGATCAACCGTGACTGGAGCTGAAGCTTGGTGTTATAAACTTCCCAGGATTGAGACAAAACATCTTCTGAAAATAGCAAGGAGGTGATGATTCCTAGGATTAGGGTAAATTTTTTATTCATCGAGCGGTTGATTATTCTGAATGCTGCTAAAGATAAAATGACCAAAGGTTTGATTCAATCCTTTGGTCATTTTTAATGGGGAAGTGGCCTATTTTACTCGCTTTTTATTTTTTCCAAGTCAAACAAATCAGAGATGATCTGAATCATTTCCTCTGCTTGGTCGCGCTGGCAAGCTGCTCGTAGTTGCACCACAGGAACTTTGAGAATCTTCTGCATCATACTTTTGGTGATTTTGTCAATCACGGCAATTTCTTTAGCATCCGTATTTTTCATATATCTCGCCATTTCTTCCTGACGGATTTGTTCTAGCGATTGCTTGAGCTTGTTGATGGTAGGCGATGCGATCATCTCTTTTTTCCAATCAAAAAACTCCTTGATACTGTCTTCGATTATTTCTTCTACTTTGGGTACAGCAGCTAATCTTTTTTCCAAGGTTTCTGAAGCTTTGCTACGGATATTGTCCACATTATAGAGAACTACCCCAGGAATATCTTCTACGGAAGTTTCTATACTTCTAGGTACAGAAAGATCGACCAGCAACTTATAGCTATCGATCTGGAATTTCTTCACCAATTCCTTCGTGATGAAAGGCTCGGAGCGGAGAATAGAACAAACGATAACGTCTGCTTCTTCCATTGCTTCTTGGCAATTCTCATAGGGAACTACTTCAAAGCCCATTTCAGCAGCAATTGCTTCGGCTTTGGAGATCGTTCTATTGGTGATTTTGACTTTGGCTGTAGGTAGATGAACCATGTTTTTTGCAACATCTGTACCTATTTCACCTACTCCTATGAGTAATATTCTTGGTTCGAAGGTGTTTGAAGTCAGGCTTTCGATCAATTCAATGGCAGCATAGGACAAGGAAGCAGCGCCATCTCTGAAGGCCGTTTCTTGAACAATACGCTTATTGGTGAAAAAAACCGTGTGCATCAATCGATGAAGGAATGGACCCGCCAAATTCAAATCTGCGGCGGCTTGATAGGCTCTCTTTATCTGATTAGAAATCTGAATATCTCCCACCACCTGAGCTTCAAGACCCATAGAAACTCGAAATAAGTGTCTGATTGCGGCCTTGTCTTCGTTGAAAATCTCAAAATACTCGAGGTAGTTGACGATATCTGCTAAGCCTTTTTCTAGACCTATTAGCTTGATGATCTCAGTGCTGATGTCTCGCTCGTGGGTGTAATATACTTCGGTCCTATTGCAGGTGGAGAGAACCAAGGCGTTGTTTAAGCTAAAAAAATCCTTGATTTTCAGTAAGATCACCTGTACATCCTGCTCGTCCAAAGAAATGATTTCCCGGATTTGAACTGGTGCATTTTTATGTGATAAACTAAGTGCTCGGAATTTAACTGGCATCGATTAGAGGCTTGGACTGCAAATTTAACAGACTAAGGCAAGGGAAGTGTTCATTTTGTCCATGAACTTTTAATTTAAAATCTATCTAAATAACTCTCACGGCTTTTGGCTCCGGTATCTCCGCTATTGATTTCTGAATCAAATACAGTTACCTTAAAGTATAATTGATACCATGTGCCTTTTTTACTCCTACCATGAGCGCAAGATTTTTTTATTGGCTGAAGGTTTACCTAGGGTTTTCTAGAAAGGAATCTCGGGGTTTCATCCTACTTATCCCTGTATTGATAGCCCTCGTAGCATTTACTTCGATTTTAAAACACCTAAGGCGATCGAGTGCTGAAAAGTTTCATCTCAGCTATTTAACTACGATCGATAGTCTCCAAGCTTCAAACATCAGTCTTATCAACTCTAAATTTCCTGCATTCAATCCCCAGGATACCGTAGTTAAGAAATCAAATGCCAAACAAGTAGAAAATTTGAATCGCATAGCCTTCGCAGAGGCAGATTCTATCTTGCTCCAAATTGTACCCGGGATAGGTCAAAGTACTGCGAGTAGAATAGTGAAATTCAGAGAAAATCTAGGTGGACTTCATAGCAAAAGTCAGCTTTCGGAAGTTTACGGGTTGAAGCCAGAGACAATCGATGCGATATGGGAGTATTTTGATTTTTCGCCGAATATTTTCAGACGTCTGAAAATCAACGAAGTAGATGTTGATGATTTGGCTAAGCATCCCTATTTCACCTATGCTGAAGCTAAGGTTTTGGTAGCGTACCGCAAGCAACATGGAGATTTCGAGTCACCGGATGATATCAAGCAGATCAAGATTTTCAAGGCAGAATGGGTAAATAAAATCTCACCGTACTTAGATTTTCAGTAGGCATCCCCTTTCATTTTTTACTAACTGAGTGATTTTGCCCATCTTTGAATCATGGATTCAAACCTGGACCAAGTCCAATTACCCCATTTAAATTTACCTCAGTTCGATCCGCAGCTGCTGCAAAAGGAGGGTAAATTCTGGGTTTTTGATTCGCTTCGCAAAAAACATTTGGTGCTCACACCGGAGGAATGGGTGAGACAGCACTGGGTTAACTTTCTGATTACCCAGCTTAATTTCCCGAAAGGACTTTTGGCCTTAGAAAAAGGGCTGATGTACAATAAATTACTTAAGCGCACAGACGTAGTTGTTTGGGATAAAAGCGGTAAGCCGTACTTACTCATTGAATGTAAGGCACCAAAAGTAAAGCTGACACAAAAAACTATAGAGCAGGCTTGCATGTATCACAAAGAATTGAAGACACCTTTTCTGCTTATTAGCAACGGTTTACAGCATATTTGCTTGAGTTTTGACGTCCTGAGTGAGAAGTTTACTCAAGTGAATAATTTCCCTGAACCGCCAGTTTAATTCTTATGTTGTAAATTTGAACATCAACTGCAACCTTAATCATCACACCAGAGTATGTCAAAATCACCGTCTATCCACCCTTGCGATCTTTGCGCCAGCCGCAAATTTTCGATGTTTTCTGACCTCACTGAAGAGCAGGCTTGCAATATTTCAGACAATAAAAACATGATTTCTCATCGCAAAGGACAGATCCTTTACTATGAAGGCGCCAAGCCGTTGGGAGTTTTTTGTTTGAACTCTGGGGTGGTTAAAGTTTACAAAACTGCTTCTAACGGAAAGGAGCAAATCATTCATCTGGCTAAAAATGGGGATCTCTTGGCTTACTCGGCTTTGCTCGGAGAGGAGAATCACACCAACTCTGCCATGGTGATCGAGGATGCAAAAATCTGTTTTATCCCAAAGGAGTCATTCTTAAAAACGCTGATCAGTAGTGGGCCATTTTTCAGAAAACTAACCAAAGCACTTAGTCATGAAATAGGCGTAATGGAAGAGAAACTTGTAGATGCTTCGCAAAAAAGTATTCGAGAGCGGTTGGCTTACCTTCTATTGCAATTAGCTAATACCTACGGAATAGATGGTGCTGGACCTCAGCAGATAGATTTGACGCTCAGTAGGGAAGAAATAGCAAGCTTGATAGGGACAGCTACTGAATCCGTTATTCGTCTCTTATCTGAGTTTAAAAAGGATAAGCTGATTGACCTGAAAGGCAAAAAAATAGTAATTCTAAATAAAGAAGGATTGGTGAAGCTGTCGGATTTTTATGCTTGAGGTGAACAGATCCATCCTTATTGGGGTTGAAGCCATATGAAGACGTCACTCTTTAGGAACATTTTCTCGTTTGCACTTTTGCTGGCTTTTTTTTATGTTCCATCAGATCTTTCTGCGCAATCCATTGCCTACAAAGCATTACTATCGACCCTTTACGATTCTGATTTTCCTGTAATAAAACCTGCGGAATTAACCGATTTGAGTCACTACCAAGTTGTCGATACCCGAGAAAAAGAGGAGTTTGATGTAAGTCACCTCAAGGGTGCCATCTGGGTGGGTTACGATACTTTTAGCCTGAATAATGTTTCCTCTTTGGATAAAAGTAAACCAGTTTTGGTCTATTGCACAGTCGGAGCCCGTTCTCAGGAAATCGGCAAAAAACTCAAAGCCGCAGGATTCTCTCAGGTGTACAACTTGTACGGAGGATTGATCCAATGGTCAAATGAGGAAAAACCCATTTTTCATGAGAATGTCCAGACCGACAAGGTGCACACCTATTCTAAGTCATGGGGAATCTGGCTAACGAATGGAGTAAAGGTGTATTGAGATTTTTTAAGTCGTACGAACGACCTAATCGCTTTTCCCCTCATCCTTATTCTTGTTAGTATCGTAACTCTACGTAAACAAATTAGAAATGAAAAATCTGAACATACTACTCGCACTTTTCTTAAGTATAATCTTGCTAAGCTGTAGCAGCTCCGTCCCGGGAATGGCTGAGACTACTCCGCCAAGTCACAAAGCTTGGAATGAACTGCTCAAAGCGAATGTGAGCGCAGATGGAAAGGTGAATTACAAAGGCTTTATCAAAGAAAAAGCTAAGCTGGAGGCTTACCTGAGTAGCCTCAGCAATAACGCTCCCGATCGCAAAATCTGGTCAAAAGATGAGCAATTAGCCTATTGGATCAATGCTTATAATGCCTTCACTGTAAAGTTGATCGTGGATAATTATCCTGTGAAAAGCATAAAAGACTTAGGCCCGTCGCTGAAGATTCCTTTGATTAAGGATGTTTGGCATTACAAATTTTTCAAAATCGGAGGTCAGGAATCCAGTTTGGACGAGATCGAGCATTCGATTTTAAGAAAGGAATTCGAAGAACCAAGAATTCACTTTGCGATCAATTGCGCATCTGTTTCTTGTCCGCCTTTGCTCAATGAAGCGTTCGAAGCCAAAACTATCGATGCTCAATTGGATAAAGTAGCTAAATCATTCATCAATTCATCTAGAAATAAAATCACTCCCGACGCGATCCAGATTTCCTCTATTTTCAATTGGTTTAAGGGGGATTTTACAAAAAACGGCAGCCTGATTGACTATTTGAATAAGTATAGCAAAGTCAAAATTAAGGCAAATGCGAAGGTTTCTCATTTGGATTATGATTGGAATTTGAATGAATAGACCAGAGTTTTAGGTAAATTCCCACCTGAGTCCAAAATCAACCCACCCCCAATGAATTCAAATCGCCATGTAGTCATCATAGGCAATGGAATAGCAGGAATTACTTGTGCCCGGCAACTTCGGAAGTTGGACGAGCAGGTGAGAATTACCGTGATTTCCGGTGAATTCAAGTACTTTTTTTCTCGAACTGCACTGATGTACATCTTCATGGGGCACATGAAATTCGAGCACACGCAGCCTTATGAGCATTGGTTTTGGGAGAAAAATAGAATCGAATTGAAGGAAGCATGGGTGGAATCCATAGACTTTTCTGCCAGGAATCTGCTTTTCCAAAATGGCGAAAAATTAGGGTATGATGAGCTGGTCATAGCTACCGGTTCCAAACCAAATAAGTTTGGCTGGCCGGGACAAGATCTTCAAGGAGTGCAGGGCTTATATTCCAAGCAGGACCTGGAACTGATGGAAGAAAATACCAAGTCGGGAGTTCAGCGGGCTGTCATCGTAGGTGGAGGTTTGATTGGAATTGAGATGGCAGAAATGCTTGCTTACAAAAAGATCCCAGTGACTTTTCTAGTTCGGGAATCAGGCTTTTGGAGGAATATCCTACCAAAAGAAGAATCCGAATTAGTTGGGCGACATATCCGTGAGCATCATATTGATTTGCGTTTGAATGAGGAGTTAGATGAAATCATCTCCGATCAAAATGCCCGAGTCAAAGCTGTCCGAACCAAATCTGGAGAGGAAATTCAATGTCAGTTTGTAGGCTTGACCGCCGGAGTATCCCCAAGCATTGATTTTCTCAGAAATACAGAATTAGAAGTGAACCGAGGGGTGAAAGTGGATTTTGGTTTCCAAACCAACATTCCCAATGTGTATTCCATTGGTGATTGTGCAGAATTTCATGAGGCTCCCGCCGCGGATCGCAAACCTGTGGAGCAAGTTTGGTACACGGGACGAATGCACGGTGAAACCTTGGGGTATATTTTGGCTGGGAAAAAAGTATCCTACCAACCTGGAGTTTGGTTTAATTCTGCCAAGTTTCTGGACATAGAATATCAGACTTATGGGGCTGTTCCTGCTAGGTGGGATGCAGATAGATTTCAGACTTTTTATTGGGAGCATGCTGGAGGCAAAGTTGCCTTTCGCATGCTAATGGATTTGGAAGGAAAACTAGTTGGAGTAAACAACTTCGGTTTCCGGTTAAGACATGAGTTTTTCGATCAAGCAATTCGAGAAAAATGGGCAGGCGCAAAGGTTATTTCCAAACTCGATAAAGCCAATTTCGATCCTGAGTTTTTTGCTCCTTATTATATAGCCATTCAAAAGGCTTTCAAGAGTCAATTTGGTGGAGATGTAACTGTTTCCAAAAAGACATTTATCCAAAAAATATTCGGAGCAAGCGTATGAAATCAGGTATGAAGTTGATTCAGCAAGTAGGAATTGGGTTGTTTTTGATAGGTTTGGCTGTCTTCACTGTAATGCCTTTTCTTGGCAATTATACGCTGACCGAAGAATTGGTTTTGGCTACTACCAAAGACATTCATCAAGAGAAAATGACTGAGATTCTTTCGCCTATGTATGGTGAAACCTACTCATCCAACTTCGCTTTTCTTTCTGCTTTCAATGGCCATTTCAGCTCATACAACGATGCACTGAAAGATGAGTCTAAATGGGATGAGGTGATCTGGGATGATTATAGTTTTCCGCTGGCTCAAGTATCAGTAAGCAGCCCAGTTCGCGACAATCCCTGGCTTTTTATGGGTTTATCGATTGGATTGGCAGTTTTGGGAGGTTTGATGTATAATCTTCCAACTCATCGAAACGAACCCGCTGGGATCAAAAACAACGGGATTTTTCATTCTTCCATGAAAAATCGAGGCTGGATGGGAATGATCACAGGAGCCTATTTGATCCTTTTCTACATAATCCTGTATTGGTTTCCGGCCTACATCGTGAATCAGGTTTGGATGGTCTCGCCGCTAAGCATGATTTTGAGTGGAAATCCAGCAAGTCAATGGTTTCTTTATGGGACAATTTACACGCTAGCAATCATCGTGATGGGGGTGCGGATGTTCCGCAAATACAGAGGAAATAAATATCAGCAGCTGCGAACTGCCTCGGTGATGTTTTTCCAAACCGCCTTTGCATTCCTTATTCCTGAGATCCTCGTTTTGTTGAATCAGCCTTATTTTGATTTCAAAAATATCTGGCCACTGGATTACGATTTCTTCTACGATTATCAGATTGACACCTTTCTGAGCGCAGGTGGAGTCGGGATGTTTATGTTGATTTGGGGGATTTTGCTGATTATTATTGCCGTTCCGCTGTTCACTTATTTTTATGGAAAACGATGGTATTGCTCCTGGGTTTGTGGCTGTGGAGGATTAGCTGAGACAGTGGGCGATCCCTACCGTCAGCTTTCGGACAAGTCACTTAAAGCCTGGAAATTTGAACGGGTGATCGTTCACAGTGTATTGGTTTTGGCTGTGGTAATGACCGGTTTGACCATCATCAATTACTTTTCTGGATTTGCACTATTGGGGAACGTCACGAACCAATTACATTCGTTCTATGGTTTTGCGATTGGGTCGGCCTTTGCGGGTGTTATCGGTACTGGTTTTTATCCTTTTATGGGCAACCGGGTTTGGTGTAGGTTTGGCTGTCCACTGGCAGCCTATTTAGGCTTAGTTCAGCGTTTCAAATCCAGATTCAGAATCACCACCAATGGAGGTCAGTGTATTTCCTGCGGCAACTGTTCCACCTATTGCGAAATGGGAATCGACGTCCGTTGGTATGCGCAGCGAGGTCAGGAAATCGTGCGATCAAGCTGTGTGGGATGCGGAGTTTGCTCTTCAGTATGTCCACGTGGCGTATTGAAATTGGAAAATGGATCAACAGAAAACCGAATCAACGAAATGCCAATCATCATTGGAAATGATTCCATCAAGATTAATGCGTAAATGATCTTCTTATATCTTTTGATTGGGATGTATGCCCTTGGAATGCTGTTCATATTCATCTACAGCTTAGCTCAAGGGCATTTGCTTTTGAGCTTTTTGAGGTCAAAAAAGAACCTGCTCAGCGTGGCTCATCCTGCGCCTGATTCCTGGCCAAAGGTCACTATCCAACTTCCCATTTATAATGAGCTATATGTAGTAGATCGTTTGATAGCGGCTGTCGCCAAAATGAATTATCCATCAGGCTTGCTGGAAATACAAGTGTTGGACGATAGTACCGACCAGACTGCGGCGTTGATTCAGGAGAAAATTGCTGAGTTTCCAGAAGTTAACTTTCAATACATTCATCGGGTAGATCGAACAGGTTTTAAAGCCGGGGCTTTGAAAGAAGGCTTAGCAAAAGCCAGCGGTGAATTCATCGCCATTTTCGATGCGGACTTTATTCCAGATCCAGACTTTTTGCTGAAAACGATTCCCTATTTCTCTTCTGAAAAAGTAGGAATGGTGCAAACACGATGGACACATTTGAATAAAAACTATTCTCTATTGACACGACTGCAAGCTTTTGCGCTGGACGCTCATTTTCTGATTGAGCAGATTGGGAGAAACAGTCAACATGCTTTTATCAATTTCAATGGGACTGGTGGGATTTGGAGAAAGTCCTGCATTATCGATGCCGGTAATTGGCAAGATGACACGCTGACGGAGGATTTGGACTTGAGTTATCGAGCGCAGCGAAAGGGATGGGAGTTTATCTATCGACCAGAAATCGAATCTCCGGCCGAGCTGCCGCCTATCATGTCAGCAGTGAAATCTCAGCAATTCCGCTGGACCAAAGGCGGAGCCGAATGTGCCGGAAAGCATGCTAAGGCAGTTTTGAGTGAGGATTTACCTTTTGGGACTAAGGCCCATGCGATGGCTCATTTGTTCAATAGCAGTATTTTCATTGCGATTTTAGTAGTGAGTTTGAGTAGCATTGGCGTGTGGTGGGCTGGAATGCAGGGATTGATTTCGGCTGATTTATTTCGGGTTGCGGGCATTTTTATGATTGGATTTGTGATCATCGCTGGCGTTTATTTGGTGTCTTATTTTTATGAAAGAAGGTCCTTTTGGAAAAGCCTATTCCAAGCTATTTACATGTTGCCACTTTTCCTTTCTGTATCTATGGGGCTAGCTTTACACAATGCGCAGGCTGTTTGGGAAGGCCTTTCAGGTAAAAAATCACCCTTTATCCGCACACCCAAATTCAATCTGGAGGGAGGAATAGGTTTGAAATCAAATACCTATATCAAATTCAAAATTCCTGCAACTACGTGGATGGAAGGAATCCTGATGCTAGTCTTTTCTGCTATGGTGATACTTCATCTGTATTGGGGCACTTTTGAAATGTTGCCTTTCCACCTCATGCTGGCTGTTGGGTATGGCTTGGTTTTCTTTTCTTCTTTCAAAGCCTACAGTTTAGGTAAATAATCCCCATGCACAATCCTCCCATTATTGATGTTATCATTCCTGCTTACAATGAGGAAAAGTCCATTCCTAAGGTAATTGCAGACGTTCCGGCTATTGTCAGAAATATTGTCGTGGCCAATAACAACTCTACAGACAGCACTGGGAAAATAGCTGAAGCTGCTGGTGCAAAAGTGGTTTTCGAACCTCAGAAAGGTTATGGGAAAGCCTGTCTGACGGCAATGGATTGGATCAAAAAGCTGGACATTCAGCCTGATATTGTAGTTTTTTTAGATGGGGATTACAGTGATTATCCGGAAGATTTGCTGGATTTGATTCAGCCACTACTAGATCAAAAAGCCGATATGGTCATTGGGTCTAGAGCCTTGGGTGAGCGGGAATCCGGCTCGATGACTTTTCCTCAGGTGTTTGGAAACTGGCTGGCAACCACCATGATGAAGTACATGCAAGGTGCCAAATTCTCTGATCTAGGCCCTTTTCGTGCGATAGTCTGGTCGAAATTGCTGGACCTAGCCATGGTTGATCAGAACTTCGGCTGGACGATAGAGATGCAGATCAAAGCGCATAAAGCCGGACTCCGCTACACGGAAGTACCGGTGAATTACCGCAAGAGAATCGGCGTATCGAAAGTCAGCGGAACTGTGAAAGGGGTGTTTGGAGCTGGGTATAAGATTATTTATACGATTTTTAAGTATTGGTAAATTGTAGCGGCTAGTAGTAATACATAAGTGTCAAGATGAATGCTGTTTGAATCTATATTGAACGAAAATCGTAAATTGGACGAATGAAAGAATTAACAAAACATATAGATCAAATCAGAGCACTTTGTAAAGCAAATAAAGTCGCTACGCTTTTTGCTTTTGGCTCTATCACTTCAGATAAATTTACTTCAGAAAGCGACATTGATTTGATTATTGATATAGATGAAAATGATCCGCTAGAATATACAGATCACTATTTTGCGGTGAAGGATGAACTTTCAAAAATCCTTAACAGACCTATAGATTTGCTTGAAAACAAGTCTTTAAAAAACTCCTTCCTGAAGAAGGAAATAGAGCAGTCCAAGGTGCTGGTTTATGGACGTTAAAATTAAAACTTGGCTTGAGGATATTCTTAAAGCGATAACCGAAATAGAGGGATTCTTGCCGGAGGAAAAGAATTTTTTTGTTTTTCAAAAAGATCTTAAAACGAAAAGAGCCATAGAGAGAAATTTGGAAATCATAGGTGAAGCTGTTTCGAGAATTTTGAAAATTCAATCTGATTTTCATTTAAAAAATTCACGAAAAATTGTTGATTCTAGAAATCGGATAATTCATGGATACGATACAGTTTCTGAAGAGATTATTTGGGCAATTGTTGTTCGTGATTTGCCAAAGTTGAAGAATGAAACCACTCAATTACTAGCTCAGAAATGATTGTCTCCAAAAAAAACATAGCAATTGTAATTTACCTCTTTTCCGCTTCTATAATCTCCTCATGCAATTCCACAGGCAGAAAAGCCATCGACGAGGAGCAGTTTGCTTCGCATTGGTATCAGGATAGGGCGGAGATCAATGTCTTTGACTTGAAACAAATGCGCTATGGGCAGGCAAGGGAAGGGAAAGCTGTGATGATTTTTGTGACGGAGGATTTTTCCAAGCGTAAACAAGTCAAACTCGATGATCCTGCTGGTGCCGGTAAGGATGCCATGAAAGTGATGAAGCTGAATATGACCCGAGATTTTGTGACGGGAATTTACCCTTACCATACCATGCTTTCAGTTTTTACGCCGGTTTATGATGACTTGAATTCTCCCAAAATCGCTGCTTCGGTTACGGAATGGTGTGGACAATCCTTCATGCAACTCAACTGGAAAAACAACAAATATCAAGGTCAACTTTATTCGTACTTTGAAGCGGAAGGCGATCAGGAGTTATCAATTTCTGCAAAATCTGAAGACGAAATCTTCAATCTGATTCGCTTAAATCCTGAGTTGGTTCCCACCGGCACTTTGAAAATTATCCCAAGCTTGATTTTCAATCGTTTTACACATCTTCCTTTGGACGCAGAAAGTGCGAATATCGCCAAGAGAAAAATCGGCTCTAATCAGGCTGAGATCGAAGTGATCTATGAGGAAATCGGAAGGAATTTGTTGATCAGGTATGTGGATGCTTTTCCGTATGAAATTATCTCTTGGAACGAGACGCAAACCAAGGAAGACGGTACTGAGGAAGTGACCTCTGCTGTACGTACTGAAGTTCAAATGGTAGATTACTGGAGAAAAAACGGACTTCAGGATGAGCCGCTTCGCAAAAGCTTAGGGCTTTGAGCCAGAAGCAAAAAAAAGGGTTAATTCCTTTGATCTGCCTGCTGATTTCAGCTGGATTTTTTTGCTTGGCTTACCTCATTCCAAGAGATAATTTCTGGCTTACTTTTGCCATTTATTGTGTTTTGTTCGCCGGAATGCTGGCAGTTTACCTTTTGAGTAAGCAAGCGAAATGGCAGCTGATTTTCGTAGGAGGTTTGCTGATTCGGCTTTCCCTAGTATTGGCGATTCCCCAATGGTCTGATGATTATCCACGATTTCTTTGGGATGGGGAGATGGTGAAGATGTGTGAAAATCCCTATTTGGAAACTCCCGAAAATTGGCTACAAAGTAATCCTGAAGCCACAAATCCTTACCTAGAGAATCTCTTGGACCTGATGAATTCTCCGGCTTATTTCTCTGTGTATCCTCCGATTAATCAGGGGATTTTCTATCTGGCTGCTGCAATCGGAAGCCAAGATGTTTTGAAAGGAATTGTGCTGCTCAGGTCAGTTTTGATTTTTGGGGAAATAGGCATTTTTTTTCTGTTACTCAGGCTATTCGGATATTTCAAACGCTCACTTGAGAAGCTTAGCCTGTATTGGCTAAACCCGCTGGTGATCATGGAAATCACAGGAAATCTACATTTCGAGGGCTTGGTGCTGCTTCTATTGCTCGCATCTTTGTTGGCTTTGTGTAAACAAAAAACTGGACTTTCTGGAGCTTTCTGGGGTATGGCTATAGGAATGAAGTTACTTCCCTTGATGCTAATTTCTTCCTTTTTTTCCTTTGGGAAAAGCAGGAAATCCAAGTCTTTCTGGATAGGATCTGCTCTAGCTTTGATTGTGAGTTTTGCCTGGTTACTGATCAATAATTCCTGGATTCCTTTTCTGCAAAGTTTAAAACTCTATCAGGGGAAATTTGAATTCAATGCCTCGATCTATTACCTGATTCGTGAAGTGGGTTTCTGGATTCAGGGTTACAATATTATAGGGGAATTAACTCCGATACTGAGTGGAATTACCTTAGTGGGGATTCTATATTTCTCTTGGAAAAGGAAGCCGGAGAATCCACTGCAGCTTGTAGATCTGTGGGTAATGATTTACTTGCTCTATCTGATTCTTCAGCCCGTAGTTCATCCATGGTATCTGATTCCCGGTTTTGGCTTGAGTTTATTTACTAACAAAAAAGCATTTCTCATCTGGACTTTCGCGGTGATATTCTCTTATCAAGCCTATGGAGATCCAAATTATCAAGAAAGCTCTGTTTTCCTTTTCTTAGAATACACGTTGCTAGCAATAGCTATATACTGGGACTATTTTAGATCATCTACCAAATTTCTTTTAACCAAATGAATTGTAAATCTCTACTCTCTATTCTCCTAGCTCTTTTATTTTTCTCATGTTCTCCTAGTCCTGAAAAGCAGGCTCAGGAACTCATCGAAAAGTCACTCAAAGCTCATCAGCTATCCAAAAACTGGGGGGATGTAGCGACTATTAAGTTCAAGAAAGTGACAAGTTCCTTGGATGAATCTGGAGCTTTAGAAAATGAATCCGAGCAATGGGTTGAGTTTAGACTGAAACCTTATTTCGAAGCTAAACTGACCTGGACGAAAGACAGCATTCTACACGTAGTCAACTTCAACGGAAGCAAAACTAGCTATCAGATGGGTGATAATTCTATTCAGAATGAAGGCTTTTTGAAAGCTAAAAGAGCTGAGATAGACGCTGCATTCTTTGCTTTTGCGCAGCCTTGGAGTCTGCTGGATGAGAATACTAGCATGTCCTACGAAGGTCAAAAGACGCTGGAAAATGGTGAACAAGTGGAGTTAATTCAAGTAGGAAACTTGCCTTCTCCCAATCCATCTTGGGTTTATTTTGACCCGGTTACTTTTAAAGTGAAAGCGATGGAAAGGCTGGAAAAAGATCAAAAAACCTTAGTCGAAAATACATCTTACGATGAATCTACGGGTTTACTTTTCCCAAAAAAGCAGAATAAGTATAGGACTGACGATGCTGGCAAAGCGCTGATTTTACAAGCGGAATATCTTTATTCTGATTTTGAAGTAACTTTTGAATAGGATTGCCGTGACCAATGAGATTGAACAATTATAACGAAGTAGTAATGAGATTACCCCTTTTTCTAATTCTAGCAGTTTTTGTATTTCTTGCTTCCTGCGATTCTAGAACCGATGCTGAGAAAATTGTCGATGATGCGATAGCTGCTCATGGTGGTGAAGCTTTTAAAAACTCGAAAATTGAATTTGATTTTAGAGATATACACTATACTATTTTCAAAACTGAAAATGCATTTGAGTACATTCGGGAGTTTTCGGATTCGACTGGAAATGTGAGAGATCTGCTGAACAATGAAGGTTTTGTCCGAACAGTAAATGGTGCCAAAATCGATACACTTTCTGAAGAGTGGATAGGGAAATACTCCCGTTCGGTGAATTCCGTGGCTTATTTCGCTTTCCTGCCCTATGGCCTGAATGACCCTTCGGTCTTCAAGAAATCTCTGGGCGAGACTGAAATTAATGGAGAAAAGTACAACTTGATCAAAGTGACTTTTGCTGAAGATGGTGGGGGAGAGGACTTTGACGATGAGTTTTTATATTGGATTGGAATAGATGATTCTTTCGTTGATTACATGGCTTACAGCTATCATACCGATGGTGGAGGAGTGAGAATGAGAGAAGTGAGCCGGGTCAATGAGGTGGGAGGAATTCGTTTTCAAAACTACCTCAATCTGAAACCTGAAGATGAAACCGTACCGGTGGAAAAGATGCAAGAACTCTACGAAGCCGGGGAATTAGCGTTACTTTCAGAGATCAACCTGGAAAATATCAAGGTGAATACGTTGAAAAACTGAAGCAAAATGAATCCAAAGCGACTGAAATTTACCAATAGGAACGGAGTTGAACTTGCAGCACATTTATACATGCCTGCCGATCAAAAACCAAAGTTTTTTGCGCTTTTCGCCCATTGTTTTACCTGTTCCAAAAATTTCTCCGCAGTTACACGCATTTGTCGGGCTTTATCACTGAATGGAATTGCGGCATTGAGTTTCGACTTCACAGGACTGGGAATGAGCGAAGGGGAATTTGAGGAGTCAAGCTTTAGCAGCAATATCAGTGATCTGCTGGATGCTGCAGAATTTATTGAAAAAGATTTTCAAGCTCCGAAAATGTTGATAGGTCATTCTTTGGGTGGCGCGGCGGTATTGTATGCCGCTATGGAAATGCCTGCTGTGAAAGCCGTAGTGACTATCGCTGCACCGGCATATCCTGGTCATGTTCGAAATCTCTTTTCTGATAGTGTAGCCAAAATCGAGAAAAACGGCAGTGCGAAAGTGACAATCGGAGGAAGGCCATTTACTGTCAGCAAGTCATTTCTGGATGATTTGGAGCAAAAGCCCCTGGATACCTTTCTCAAAAAGCTAAGGAAATCACTTCTTGTTCTACATTCTCCGCAGGATGAAATCGTCGAAGTATCGAATGCCGCGGAGATTTACAGTTCTGCCCTTCATCCCAAAAGCTTTATCTCCTTAGATGGGGCTGACCATTTGATTTCCAACCCTCAGGACAGCGAGTACATAGCTGAGGTGATTGGAAGTTGGTCCAAGCGGTATGTGATAGAACAGGAGGAAAAGCAAGAAAATGATACGCGAGGGAATCAGGTTTTCGTGAGACTTTCCGGAGAAAAATATACCACCGAAGTGATGACGCCAAATCACCATTTGATCGCCGATGAGCCATCTGAGGTGGGTGGAGCGGATTTGGGGCCAAATCCTTATGATTTGTTGATGGCCTCTTTGGGAAGTTGCACTGCGATGACTCTGAAAATGTATGCAGAGCGAAAAAAGTGGCCTTTGGAACAGGTTTCAGTTTTTTTGAATCATGAGAAAGTCCATTTGGCAGATAGTGAACATCCAGAGGAGAAGTCTGCAAAGGTCAGCCAATTCACTCGAATCATCGAAATAGAAGGAGAGCTTGATACAGATCAGCGGCAGCGCTTGCTGGAAATTTCCAATAAATGTCCGGTTCATAAGACACTACAAGAAGAAATTGTCATCCAAACTATGCTCTCCAAATGAAATGGACTTGGTCTAGGAATTACTTGATGAGTTCGGTGCTAGTAATCCTAGGCTTAGGTTTATGGGCGATTTTTCCCTTGCAACCAGACGCTGTGATCGCTTTGGAAAAATGGAAAGGCGTATGCTGGGTAGGAAGTAGGTCTCCACTAATCGGACAAGAATTGGAGATTTTGAAATCCACAGGTGCGGATGCGATTTCCCAAACTCCTTTTGGCTGGCAAGGTGATGTGAATAGTCCTGAACTCCGCTGGGATACCAGCAATGAAAAAAAATGGTGGGGTGAATCTGCACAGGGCATCAAGGCAACGTTTGATTCATCTGCACGGCACGGGATTATGAATATGCTCAAGCCTCATATTTGGGTTCGGGGGAGCTGGCCGGGTGAAATAGCGATGCAGAATGAGGAAGATTGGGCCCTCTGGTTCGAGAATTACCAAGGTTTTATTCTGGATTACGCTAGGATGGCCCAGGCTTATCAGATTCCGATGCTGTGTGTGGGAACAGAGTTAGAAATGACTTCAGAACGTGAAGAGGATTGGAGAAAAGTTATAGCTGAGATTCGAAAGGTCTATTCTGGCAAATTAATTTACGCTGCCAACTTCACTGAATTTGAGCAGGTTAAGTTTTGGGATGCACTGGATTACATCGGAATTCAGGCTTATTTCCCACTTTCTACCAAAGAAAACCCTAGTCTCTCGGATCTCAAATCTGGCTGGAAGAAGGCACTGCCTAGCATAGATAAGGTGGTACGGAAATACCAAAAGCCGGTGATGTTTACCGAGATTGGCTATTGCAATACGGTCGATGCAGCAAAGGAACCTTGGGTTTGGCCAAGTGAGCGAAAGGAAACAGAGCTTTCGGAGGAGATGCAAGCGCTATGCTATGAAGCATTTTTTGAAACTGCTTGGAAAGAATCTTGGATGGCAGGGGTGTTTTTCTGGAAGTGGTATCCTGACGGAAGGCATAGAAATCCAGATTTTACACCCCAAGGAAAAATGGCAGAACAGGTGATGAGAGCTTATTTTCTCAATGACTAATTCCTGAGTGAATTTTTTGACATTTGTCATATCACGGATCTAGCGCTAGGTGTACTTTTGTACCGAAGAATCCAAACAGTCCTTCCTTTAAAAGTTTGCTTAAAAGTGCGAATCACCCTATTTTTTTAGCTTATTTCTAGATTTAAAGCTAGCAGCTCAGCTAGTAAATCTGCCCCTAGTGTAATCATCAGGTGCCATATCGAAGACCGAAAGACACAATCATTGGGATTTTTATTTGTAAGGTGACCAGACTTCCTTTAATTTTTTATTAATTAGACAAATCTTTAAACTTTAGCTGGTATAAGCTCGAACCAAGTCATTCGCTTTTTGCAAAGCTTGATTTCTGTCAGTTTAAGGTTCAACTGCCTGATGATTAGTAGGTTTGGTAATTAGCTAGAAACTTTAAAAACATGAAGAATAACCAAAGAAGAGAATTTCTTAAATCCACCGGATTGGTAGGTCTAGGGCTTTTTGGGGCGGGAAGTACGCTCGCCAATGAATTTGAAGCAAGGCCTTTTCAAGCCAAAAAAGGTGTCCAACGGATCCAATCCTTCAATATGAGCGGTTTTGCAGCTGCCAAAATTGATACGGTTCGCATAGGAGTGGTAGGTCTAGGTATGAGAGGACCAGGGGCTGTTGACCGATTGAGCAAAATCGAAAATGTAGAAATCAAAGCACTTTGTGATTTGCTTCCTGAGCGTGTAGAGAAGGCTAAAGCACAACTGAAAGGCACGCCACATAGCCCAGATGGCTATTCAGGCAATGCCTATTCTTGGAAAGAAATGATGGATCGGGATGACCTGGACTTGATATACATCGCTACACCTTGGGAGTGGCATACTCCGATGGCTGTGTATGCAATGGAAGCTGGCAAACATGCGGCTTGTGAAGTGCCCATCGCGCGTACACTTGACGAGTGCTGGCAGCTGGTAGAAACTTCGGAACGCACCAAGAAGCATTGCATGCAGCTGGAGAATTGCTGCTATGATTTCTTTGAATTGATGACTTTGAAAATGAAGCGAGAAGGTTACTTCGGTGAAGTAGTTCACGTGGAAGGTGCCTATATCCATGATTTACTTGCGCTGAATTTCAATAAGGAAAATGGCTACCAAGATATGTGGAGGTTAAAGGAGAATTACAGAAATGGAAATCTCTATGCCACTCATGGTCTCGGTCCTATTTGTCAAATTCTTGATATCAACAGAGGAGATCAGATGGACTTTTTGACATCGACTTCTTCCAATGACTTCTCCATGCATCCAGAGGCAGTGAAACTAGCTGAGAAGGATAATTTTTTCGCTTCCTTTGCGGAGAAAAAATTCCGTGGTAACATGAACACGACTATGGTGAAAACCAAGAATGGAAAATCGATCATGATCCAGCACGATGTATCTTCACCACGTCCATATTCCCGACTTCATGTAATCAGTGGGACGGAAGGGTACGCTCAAAAGTATCCTCAGCCAAAAGTGGCTAAAGGACATGGCTGGCTGAAGGATGAGGAATTCAAAGATCTCGAAACAAAATATACCCCTGAGATTATTCAGAAAGTAGGCGAACTGGCGAAGAAAGTAGGCGGTCATGGAGGCATGGATTTTATGATGGATTGGAGATTAATCGATTGCCTGCGCAATGGGCTTCCGCTAGATCAGGACGTCTATGATGCAGCACTTTGGAGCGCGGTATCTCCTCTGAGTGAGTGGTCTGTCGCCAACAGATCTAATTCTATCGATGTACCTGACTTCACAGGTGGAAACTGGAAAACAAACGAACCTGTCAACATTACCTTAGCAGGTGGTGGAACTACAGGAGTGAGAGTTTGATGTATTGCGTAAAAAGTATCAAGTATTAGCAATCGTAAGCTGTCGGCAGGAAATGCTTAGCGTTTCTTAGGATAGTAGAATTCACAAAAAAGCCAGCTGATTTTCGAATCAGCTGGTTTTTGTATGATTAGGGAAAGTTTTACTTATGTGCTGGTTTTGACGCCAATCCTTCATTTACTACTTGATCTAGTTTTTCTTGATCACCTAGATATTCGGTTAGATCGATTAGGCGGACCGTTCTGAAATCAATAGGATGACTTTCACTCTGTAGGGAAATATACCCTCCAGTCAGCATCTGACCGTCCACTTTTACTTTTGGATCGACAGGATTCACATTTCCTCCTCCGATTTGAGATTTCGTATAACTCAAAACCGTATCCTTACCGACGAGATGATGGACGTTTCCATTACCTAGCACGATAAAGTTAGCTGTCACCCATTGATCTCCGTGGTACGTTTCCGAGCTGGAGTTTACACAGTGAGGAGTGAACAATTTTCCGTCTTTCACCACATTTGTTCCAGGAGTACAGAGATTACAGGTGCTTCTCTTGTCGGTACCATTTCCACCTAGGAATTGTGCCTCTATGGCTATAGGGAAGTCCTGATCTTTAAGCATGGTTTTGGGATCCTGAGAATGAAGCATAGCACCGGAATTTCTAGTCGCCCAGCCTTCGCCGCCACTTGCCTGCTCACCTACAAATCTATATTCCACCTGCAAAAGGTAATTGGAATAGGGAGTATTATAGAAAATATGCCCGTACTGCTGATCAAACTGATCATAACCATCATATCGGACTTTCATTAAACCATCTTCTACTCTGAAGGTATTGGCAAAATTATCATTCAATTCATGAGTTCGAATCTTGATAGTCCAGTCATTGATGTCTTTGCCATTGAAGAGCGTTTGCCATTTAGGTTTTTTGACAACTTCTTTTGCATATTGAAAAGCGAAACCTAGGCCGGCTAGACATAAAATTATGATGAGAATAGATTTCTTCATGGTTGTTCAGGGGTTATCAGTCGAAGTGTGACTAGGACTGGGAAGTGGTCAGAAAATGGTACATCTATTATCCTGTAATTAACTAGCTCGAAATGCTCCGAATCATACCAGATGTAATCGATTCTTTTCCCTTCCTCAGAATTGAAAGTAGGGGAGTCATCGTTTGCCACGAGTCCTGCATCTGCCCATTTGGAACCTATGCTTCTGTATTCTTCTGATGTAGGGTCAAAATTCAAATCCCCTACCCAAAATGCTGGCTTTGGTAGGGAATCGGCGTATGCTGTAATCGCAGAAATTTGCGCAAGTCTGTTTTCGGCAAACTCATGGCAGAGATGCGTAGCTCCAAAATAAAGTTCTTTTCTGTTTTTCAATTCTATTTTCACCCATGCTGCCGCACGAGGCTCTCCTCCCGCTGGTGTAGGCAAGGCCTGGGTTTTATAATTCAACGCTTTTTTCACTAATACACCTTCACCATACCCACCTTCAGCATAATTCATTGCCTTGGCAAAATAACTTCTGTAGCCAGTCTTCTTGCCCAGCTCAGCTACCCAGTCAATTTTGCTGCCGTAGATTCCTTCCAGCCGGGTGGTCATGCTATCTACTTCCTGTAAAGCGACTACCTCTGGCTGCAGCAGAATGATCAAATTGGCAATATCATCCAAGTTGGGAGTTCCGAGGGAATCGGGTTTTTCACCATGATATATATTGTAGGTCAATACAGTGAATTCAGTTGCTGAATTCTGGGCATTTGCATTCCAGAATAGACCAATGGAAAAAATAAATAGTACTAAAGATTTTAGTTTCATAGTGTCTGGATTTCCTCTTTCTTTAATTTTAACCTAAAATTAGCAAGAGATCGCATAAAAAGGATCTGAATAAGAACGTAAGATAAGGATTTTACCCAGGTGTGGGGATTTCAATGACCAGTGGAAATCGTCCACTAAAGGAATTCTACCTTTCCTGTGAATGAAGAACTCTCTAGCTTATGGTGGTCTAACCTTTAAAAGCTGATTTAATTCTATATTTCCATACAATTGTCATAATTTACTTCCCTATTATCAGCTCATCTCAGACAGGTTCTGTTTAACTAGTGATCTTTTGAAAAAAATCCTCTGGACTTTAGGTGCTTTACTCCTTTTGGGGGTGATATCTATATTTGTAATTGAACAATGGCTCGCCAAAAACCTCGAAGATCGAGTAAATTCGAATGAAGAAAGAGCCTATGATTTAACTTTTGAAGAAGTAAATGTCCAGCTTTTCAGGAGAAGTATTGAGCTGAAGCAGATCTCTCTTTCCCCTCGCAAAACCGACCTGCCTTCGACCATCCGTGGCACGATGACCTCTACCCGGCTAGGTGGTGTAAATATTTTAGGAATTTTGTTTGGTGATGTTTTAGAGATTCAAGAGCTGAAATTTGAGGAGCCAAAGTTTGTATTCACTAAAATCGATTCAGTCGCTAGGAAGCCTACGGATATTTCCGATGCGTTTCAGGGACTTTTTGGAGATATTATTTCCCGAGGAGTCATTCACAACGTAGTCCTGAATAACGGCTCTGGGGAGTTTTTTACCAAATCTGACTCCTTGACCAAGTTTGGTAGTTTTGACAATTTCAATATTTCTGCTGTAGATCTGGAGACGGATTCGGTCAGGCTGAATTACGCGATTCCTTTCAAACTGAAAAGTATCTCCAGCAGTCTCAAAAACCTTCATTTGCAGTTGGATGAAGAGTTGAGCTTTAGTTTGGGAGGATTTTCCTTTGATTCAGATGCCGATGCCTTTGACTTAAGGGATTTGAAACTGGCCTATGAGGATTCAAACCTCGAGGCGGCCATTAGATCTGATGTGCAAAAGGATTTTATAGAAATCGACGTAAAGCACCTCAAAATCGAGCAAATCAGCGCACGTAGTAGTATCTATGGCAACTGGTCAGTAGTGGCGGGCTTGATCACCATCGATAGCCTGAATCTACATGATCTGCGAAACAAGAATAAGCCTAGGCCCGTCGATGAGCCCGAGAAGCCTATGTTCGAAGGCATGGTAGAGCTTATTCCTTTTCCACTTGAAGTGGACACAATTCGAGTTCTTAATTCCCAAATCACCTATGCCCAAATCTCTGAAGGAAAAACAAAACCTGGTTCTCTGAATTTTGAGAATTTGTCCGCAGAGATTACACATGTGGTGTCGTTGGATTCGCTGCAATCAGGAGAAATGTTGATCCATGGCGAGGCAATTCTCAATGGTTTTGCACCTATGCGAATGGATGTCACTGTGCCTTACACAAGAGAGGAGGGCAAGGAAAACTTTCAGTTGAAGGCCAGTGTAGATCCGTTTGGTCTGCCTTCTCTTAACAATATCTTGGGTGATTTGGTATCGGTGAATATTACTTCGGGCAGTATGGAAAAACTAGAAATCACCATGGATGCCAACGAATACGCTTCTTCTAATTTCATGAAGTTTGATTACCAGGAGTTGAAATTAGAATTAAAGGACGAACAAGAGGAAAAGAAGAAATTTATGTCCACACTTTCTAACATTCTGATCTCAAACAACAACCTTCCGGAAAACAGAAATTATAAAACGGCGACTTTTCAGACAGAGAGAAATATTTATCGCGGGACTTTCAATCTTATTTGGGAATCCCTGAGAGAAGGAATGCTCGAAATAGCCCCCGGAGATCTAATGCAGCTGATCATGGGCGAGCAAGACCCTTCAGATGGAGGTAAGAGAAGGTGATTTTAAGTGCTACCAGAGGTATTTGATAAACGAACCTGCGCTTAACTAGCTAGTGGCTTATCTCAGAATGCTTACCTAGGAGGCAACTGCTTTTCTTTTATTTTTCCTGCTTTCATTCGCTCGAACTTATTTGAGAGTTTCAGTAAAAAGTTGAACTTAGGTAGCTGAAGACTTGGCTTCTGGGATTTAAAATCATTTCTTTTTTTAAAAATAGTAGTTTCGTACAATGGAAAATCAAAGTACTGACAAACTAGAGCTGGCTGCGAAATTTGTCAACAATACCGGAGCACCGATTTTTTTGACTGGAAAAGCTGGAACAGGCAAGACCACTTTTCTGAAAAATCTAGCACGCCAAACGCACAAAAAACACGTCATCGTCGCACCTACAGGCATAGCTGCGCTGAATGCCGGAGGAGTTACGATTCACTCTCAGTTCTTATTTCCCTTAGGTTTTTTTCTTCCAGTCAATGAGCCCGAGGGGAATTTCTCGGATCAATACGGATGCTTCACTCAGCACACCTTGATTCGTAAGCATCCATTGAATGCGCTGCGCAAAAATGTCCTCAAGTCCATAGAATTGCTTGTGATCGACGAAGTCAGTATGCTTCGCGCAGATGTGTTGGACGCGATTGATTATCGCTTGAGGAGTGTCAAGAGAAATTTCAACACGCCTTTTGGAGGTGTACAGGTGTTGATGATCGGAGATTTGTTTCAACTTCCGCCTATCGTACGCGATAATGAATGGCAGATTCTAAGTCGTTTTTATCCAAGCATGCACTTTTTCGAAGCTCGGGTATTGCAGGAATCTGGGTTGGTTTACCTGGAACTTGATAAGATTTTTCGCCAGCAAGACGAAGAGTTTATTCAGGTATTAAATCACCTTAGAGAGAATACGGTGACTTCTGAGGACATAGCCTTGCTGAATAGGCACTTTAAGACGCAAGAGGAAATCTCGGAGATTAAGGATTGCATCACCATTACTACCCATAATTATAAGGCAGATCAAATCAACCGGGAACAGTTAATGGCACTCAAGGGAGAATCTAGTTTTTATGAAGCGGAGATCGAAAATGATTTTCCTGAAAACATCTACCCGCTTCCCAAATCACTCGAACTGCGCGTAGGAGCCCAAGTGATGTTTATCAAAAACGATTCCTCCGGAAATCAGGATTACTTCAATGGTAAATTGGCTACTGTAGATGAATTGAAAGCTGATCAGATCAGTGTACTGCTGGAAGGTTCCAAGTATCCGTATCAGTTGAAAAAGGAGATTTGGGAAAACAAAAAGTACATCATCAATGCCGACACTAAGGAGCTGGAGGAAGAAGTCATCGGTACATTTAGCCAATTTCCCATCAAAACAGCCTGGGCTGTAACGGTACACAAAAGCCAGGGATTGACCTTCGATCAAGCCATTATTGACGTAGAAAATGCCTTCGCGCCGGGTCAGGTATATGTGGCGCTGAGTCGTTTGAGGAGTTTGGGAGGGTTGATCCTGAGGACGAGGATTCAGAATCATGGTATGCAATCGGACATGCAGGTGCAGACGTTCGTGGAAAGTGCGCAGAAGAATTCCAAACTCGATGAGCTACTAGGTGTCTATCAGCAGCGCTACTTAGCACTGCTTTCTGGGGAGACTTTCGACTTGACGAGCTTGCTCCAGGAGATCAATAGTTTTCAGAGAAAAAATGACAGCTCGCTGGAATTTGAAGATCCAGAGATGCAGAAAGCCGTGAGCGAAATCGCCGGGCTGATCAGAAAAGAAGTGGAGACTGCGGGGAAATTTGGCAATCAACTGCGCTTTCTTCTACAGCAAAACGATACGAAGAAACTGATGGAACGCTTGGACAAAGGGGCTTCCTATTTCAAAAATTTCCTGAAAGAGGCTCTAGAGAAAATCCTAATTCATCGCGCTGAGGTGGAGCGATTCTCCAGAACGAAGACTTATGCGAATGCACTCGAAGAATTGGAAGTGAGCTTGCTGAAAAAATATGGGGAAATCAACAAAGTCAGCCAACTGATCGCAGCCATTTTGGAAGGGAAAATCCCCGGCAAAATGGATGAGTTGGAACAAGAAAAAATCAACCTAAGGCTGCGACTGGCGGAGGCTGCCAAGCAGGCTGCTGCAGACAATCCGAAATTTGCGAGCAATAAGACCGGGAGAAAAAAGACTGGGAAATCTAACCTGAAGAGGAAAGTTGGAGAGACTTATGAGATTACTTTTGGGATGATTAATGAAGGTAAAAGTATAGGAGATATCGTGGTGGCACGTGGCCTAGCGGAATCTACTATCAAAGGCCACCTAGCCAAAGGTATCCAGGAAGGTCGTGTGGAGTTGGAAGATTGTCTTCCGCTGGAGGTGATTTCAGAGATCAATGCTCAAATCGAAAACATCAAAAATCTTCAAGCGCTGCGGATTCATTTCGAAGGAAAATACGATTATAACACCATCAAAATGGTAGTGGCAGGATCAAATCAATAGGAATAAACAGGATGAAAAAACTGATAACAGCAGTGCTGATTTGTGTAGGAGTGGGAACCTCACAGCAGGTAGAAGCCCAAAACTTAAAAGTAACTACCAATGGGAGGTATTTGGAAACCTTCGACTCTAAACCCTTCTTTTGGCTAGGAGATACAGCCTGGGAGTTGTTTCACAAACTGGATCGAGAGGAGGCTGTACACTACCTGAAAACCAGAGCTAATCAGGGTTTTACGGTGATTCAAGCGGTTATTTTGGCTGAGCGAGATGGCGTGCGCACGCCCAATGCCTATGGGGAATTGCCATTTCTGAATTTTGATCCGACCAGACCCAATGAAGCTTATTTTTCCCACGTAGATTTTATCATCACGGAAGCTAATAAGCTAGGCTTGACTATTGGGGTTTTACCTACTTGGGGTGACAAGGTGTTCAGCGCACATCCCGGTGCTGGGCCTATTATATTCAATGCTGAAAATGCAAAAATCTACGGTCGGTTTTTAGGTAAAAGATATAGAGATAATGACCTCGTATGGATCTTGGGCGGAGATCGATCTGTCGCTAATGAGGAGGTCGCCCAAACCTGGGAAGCTATGGCTGAGGGTTTGGATGAAGGAGGTAATGCGACGCACTTGATTACGTATCACCCACGAGGTTCGAGCTCGAGTTCAGATTCATTTACTGACGCGGATTGGATAGATTTCAATATGTATCAAAGCGGGCATGTGAAAAAATTCAATGACGTCTATCGTTATGCCCAAAAGGACTTAGCCTTGAGACCGATTAAACCAACTGTAGAAGGGGAGGCGGCTTACGAGGATATTCCGCTGAAATTTTGGGATTACATGAAGTTTGAACCAGGAGAATTCTCTGCTTTTACAGATGAAAATGGCAATCTCAAAGACCGTACTCCTTTTCCAGAGGGGTTTTTCACAGGATATGACGTCCGGGTGTTGGCCTATTGGAATATGCTGGCAGGTGCAGCTGGCTATACCTATGGCAATAATGCTGTGTGGCAAATGCATAAAAATGGGGAAACATTCGTGATTCCTACCTTGACAGATTGGAAAGGGGCTCTGAAGCGTCCAGGTGCAGAATCGATGACCTATTTTAGGAAGTTTTTCGAAGGAATAGATTTCACTAAAATTATGTCCGATCAGGAGTTAATTCTCTCTGAAAATCCAGAAAATGAAAACCATATTCGAGCAGCTAGAGCCAATGACGGTTCATTTCTGATAGCGTACTTGGCAAAGCCGCGGGAGGTTACTTTAGATCTTTCGGAAATGACGGGGGCTAAGCTCTCAGGTGTTTGGTATAATCCAAGAACTGGAAAAAGTAAAGCTTTGCCAAAATTCAGCCCGACCAATCCATTGACTACTTCGCCACCTACTAATGGACCAGAAGATGACTGGGTGATTCTAATCCTGGACAAAGTGGAAATTCGACGCGAAAAATAATTGGCATGCAAAACCAAAAAAATAGCCATCGCCAGGTTTTTTGTATGCCTGGCGATGGTTTTTTTTATTTCAGCGACTTGATCAATCTTTCATTTAATCCTACATAATCTAGGTTTCCTGCCTCTTCAGCTAGATTTTTTGCTACTTCAGCTGTCTCTACAGCCTCAGTTTTATTTCCAAGCGCTGCTTCTATCTTAGCCTTCAGATGTACGGTCCAGTATTTAGGATCGTCTTCTACTGACTCGTTGATCCAGGTATAAGCCTGACTTAGGTCCTTCTTGTTGGTGTAGTAGTAGCTGGCCGCGGAATAGAGCATGCCAGGATCCTTGCTATCCCCGTCAATTACATATTCCTTGATTTGCGCCATGACCAGAGGATCCACTAGCGTTTCTATTCTGAAATCCACGCGCGTATTCTCCCATTTCAGAGACAAGTCAGCGCCAGAGTCTGTCATGTTTACAAAGCTGATTTCAAAGGTTTCACTTTTGGATTTCAGTTTTTCTGGAGTGGTTGTGAATCGGATCGCATCATCACTCTGCTGATAGCCTATCGCGCCCCAAAGTTTGATGTTTTTAGATAAGATCATCGTCCACTCAGATTTGCCAGGGATGGCGTAGAGTGCATATTGACCGGCTGGTAAAGTCTTGCCATCAATAATCACATCTGTCGAAAAAGAAAGCACGGTGGCGCCATTGGCTCCTGTTCTCCAAATTTGGCCGTAAGGAACCAACTCGCCAAAAATCTTCCGGTTTTTGGTACTGGGTCTGCTGTATTCCACTGTTACGTCTGTTAGACCTACTTTCTGGGCGATTTTTGCCGAGGGTGAGGCTTGGGGCATTTGGATTTGCTGCGCAAAAGAAACTAGGCCACAGAGCAAAAATGCTAAGGTGAATGCTACTTTTTGTTTCATAAGAAAGTGATGAAATAAGTGTTTAGATGGTATTTAAGCGTAAAATTTGATAGGAGGTTCTGAATTTTGCTGCAATTTGATGTTTTTTGAGTCAATAGAAAAAATTCAAGTTGGATTAGCCAAGGTGTATGGGGATTGGTAAAACGCTTTCGTTCAACCTTAGCGCTGATCGAAGTGACCAAGAAGTTAGATTTGGCGACTAGGGGTTGGTGGTGGAATTTCTTTTTTCTGGAAAAAGGAAAAAAGCCTATCCGTTTTGACATCAATAATGCGCTCTAAGCTAGGTAGGGTTTGGTTGACTGAAGATTTGAGGCCGCATAGGTCATCGGTCTTCCTGCCGACTGAGCAAGGGGATATTAGCTATTGGCATCATTGCTGATAGTCATACAATTCAACTTGAAGTTTTCTAGTGTTTTTCATCTTCAATTTTTATCCTTCGTATAGAGTGTTATGAGTTTAGCAATTATTTGTCCTGGCAAAAATCCAGAAGTTTGGATCAATGAATTCAAAACCCTTGCGCCTGATCTGGCTATAGAGGTTTATCCTGAAATCACGCAACCGGAAAAAGTAGCGTATGCTTTTCTTTGGCAACATCCCCAAGGAATACTTTCTGATTTTCCCAACCTAAAGCTAATCAGCTCCATGGGGGCTGGGGTGGATCATATCTTAAGGGATAACTCGATCCCGGCTTCGATTCCTATCGTGAGAATAGTGGATGATAAGCTGACCTTTTCTATGACCAACTATGTGGTGATGGCAGTGCTGAATTATCATCGCCAGATTCCCCGCTATCAGATGAACCAGACGCGAAAAGTTTGGGATATGAGTCGTCCCGAACTAGACGTGACGGTAGGAGTGATGGGGGTAGGAGCTTTGGGAAAAGATGTGATGGATAAGCTAAATTACATGGGATTTCCTGTTGTGGGCTTTGGCTTTTCTGAGAAAAATGGTTTTGAATACCCTTACTTCACGAAAGACAGATTGGATGAATTTTTAAAAGAGGTGAATGTCTTGGTGTGCTTACTTCCGCTCACTCCGGACACAGAAAACATCCTAAATGCGGATCTTTTTTCAAAGTGTAACCCAAATACCTATCTCATCAATGTGGCAAGGGGTAGGCATTTAGTAGAAGATGACTTAATGGCTGCCTTGGAAAATGGGCAACTTTCAGGAGCAATGCTGGATGTGTATCGTGAGGAGCCCCTGCCGGAGGATCATCCTTTTTGGGAGAATTGGAAAATCACCATGACACCGCATATCGCCAGCGTGACCAACCCGCAAGCGGCTGCTCCGCAAGTGATAGAAAACATTAGGAGAATTCGAGAGAACAGGGAATTACTTAATGTCGTTAACCGATCCAAAGGGTATTGACCTGGGGAATTTTAGGAAGTAAACAGCAGAAAAATGGATCAAACTTTTAAAATATTATGTCCTACAGACTTTTCTGAATGCTCGCTGAATGCCATTGAGTATGCTACGCGACTAGGTGAAAAGTACCAGGCGGATCTAGTGCTTTTTCATGTGCTCAATCGGGAAGATTACGAGAAACTGTCTCCTAAGGATCCTACTGGAAAGCATCAAATGGATTTCGTGTTGGAGAAACTTCAGAATCTACAAGATGCAGTTCAGAAGGAGAGTTTAAAAAAGGGGTTGAAAAGCTGCACTACGGTAGTGAAAGAAGGAAGTATAGTCAAGATGACACTTGATTTTGCGGCCGAAATGAATGCCGATCTCATCGTAGTGGGTACTGAGGGGGTGAATGATTTCAGAGAGAACATGATTGGTTCTCGTGCTAGCAGGATAGTTGAGCAATCCGATCGGGACATTTTGGTAGTTCCTCGAAAGATGTATTTCAAAGCTCCACGGAAGTTGGTTTATGCCAGTGATTACCTGGAAGAAGATAAAATTGCCATTCAGAAAATCGTAGAAATGGCAAAGTTTTTTGAGTCTGAAATTGATGTGGTTCATGTGAGCACTACGCACAAAGCCTTGGATAAATCTCTTCACATGACGATGGTGGCGGAGATTGAGCCTTTCATCAAGTACGATAAAGTGAATTTTGTTCTCAAATCTTTTCGTGACGATGTAGCCTTAGGTTTAGAAAACTACCTTCAAATCGCCAAGGGTGATATTTTGGTGACATTGAGTGAAAAGAAGTCGTTTTTTGATCAGATTTTTTCGAAAAGCCTATCCAAAAAAATGGCTTATTTTATCAATAAGCCACTTTGGGTGATTAAGTCATTTTAGCGTTATTATTAACCGCAGGGGACAACAAGGTTTCGCAGAGGGCGCAGTTTCCATATATTTTATATCCGCCTATTGGTTAAATCTTTCCTACCTTTTCTTCCCTCCCAATATTCCCTTCAAATAATCGCCAAATTCTTTCCTTGAAGAAGCATTGGTAAAAACAGATCCAAGCGTATTTAAGAAATGGTTGAACGTCATTTCTTTCTTCTGGACGGGAGGAATAGGTTGTTCTGCTGGCTTTGAACCGATCTTAGGAAGTTCATTCTTCTCTTCAGAGGGCTGAGAAGCGGGAGTTGCCTTTGGCTTGTATCCTACCAAATCATCGGCTTTTTCAAAGGACTTTTTAGACTTGGCCTGATACCCCATTTTCTCTTCGACCAACCCTTTGTTATTGTGGGAAACTGCATCTTCAGGATCTAGTTCTATCGCTTTTTCATAGTCAGTTATTGCTCCTTCCAGATCTCCAATTCTATCTTTAAAATAAGCCCGACTGCTAAAACGATACGGATTGGTAGGGTCCAGATTGGCTGCCCGATCCAGTTCGGTAAGCGCCTCCTCATTTCTTTTGAGGAGATGCAAGACCACCGCCCGATCGGAGATGTAGTCAGTATTGTAGGGTTCCAAAGCCGTGATCAGATCAAAGTCCGTCAGGGCCTCTTCAGTTCTACCTAGTCTGGAGAGCACCCGCCCTCGGTTGAGGTGGAGCTCTGCTTGGTTTGGATTGGCTTTCACCAATTCATTGAAAATGGCCAAAGCCTCCTCGAACTTTCCTGATTTATATAATTCAATTCCTTTTTCGAAGCTCATACTACTTTTTTTAAACCGCGCTGTACGCGGAGATTAACACGAAGTGTAAAAGTTAACTTTGGCGCTCATCGTCCCACAACAATCCTCTTTTCACCAAACACTTTCCACTTTTCCCTTCCAGGCTAACACTTCCCACTTATCAAAGACAAAGTTAAGCCCTGAATAGTTTTGCTAAAGAATCTTTTAATGCTTTTTGCCAGCTATTCGATCCGGATGTTATCTTTAAGCCTCCAAGAATTCACCTTCCAATGCCTCAAAATCCACAAACTGTACTTAAAGACCTGAAAGCGAAAAAGTTTGCGCCAATTTACTTTTTGGATGGTGAGGAGCCTTTCTTCATCGATGAGATCGTGGATTTCATAGAGAAAAATGCGATTGCGGAGCATGAGCGCGGATTCAACCAAGTGATTCTTTATGGAAAAGACTCCAACGTAGGTCTGATCCTGAACAATGCGCGGAAATTCCCGATGATGGCAGATCGTCAAGTGGTGATCGTCAAGGAAGCTCAGAGCCTGGCAGATCTTACTAAAGAAGAAATGCAAAAACTCCTCATTAGCTATGTGCAAAACCCGCTACCAAGTACGATTCTGGTTTTTGCCCATAAGTATAAGAAGCTGGACGGTAGATCGGCACTTTACAAAGAACTGGACAAGAAAGCCGTCTATGTTCGCTCCGAGAAGGTCAAAGATTACAAATTGACTGATTGGATAGAGGGTTATATCAAAGAAACTGAGCACTCAATAGATAAGCGGGCTGCTCAGCTTTTGTCAGATTCTATTGGCAATAATCTGGAAGTTCTTTCCAATGAAATCGGGAAGATGCTGATCAATTTCCGGGAACCTACCAAAATCACTAACGAGCACATTTCCAAATACATTGGGATCAATAAGGATTACAACAATTTCGAGTTTCTAAATGCCATTGGGTTTAAGGATGTGGTGAAAGCCAATAAGATCATTCATTTTTTTATTCAAAACCCCAAGGCGAACCCAGTGATTCCTATGTTTTCCCTGATGTTCAACTATTTTACCAGAATCGCTTTGATCCATCAGGCCAAAAAAACAGGAGCATCTGAGCAGCAGCTTGCAAGCCTGATTGGAGTGCCTCCTTTCGTGGTCAAAGAATACCTAGTAGCCTCCCGCAACTACAATTTGGGCAAGGTAATTGATGTGTTCGGATACATCAAAGAGGCCGATCTTCGTTATAAAGGAGTTGACTCCGGAAGTCTGAGCGAAGCCGAAAATCTCCGCGAGCTTGTTTACAAGATTTTACATTGATTACCTAAGCCACTATTTGAAATCTAGTAGTTATTACTTGTCAGCACTGACATGATTTATACTATACGAGATTCCATCTGGTCATTATAAAACAAAATATAAGCAGATGAACTATCACCTGGCGCTCCTTTCGAGCATGCTCGTGTCTAGCCTCGGACTTAGTATGGAGGCATATTCCCAGTCCAGCCTTTATCAGACCAGTCCCCAACAAAAATTAGATCACAACCTAGAGCTTTTCGATAAGCAACTTTTCTCGGCCAGTATCTACGACAATACCCGACTTCTAGAACAACCCATCAATGCTGGTCAAGCCAAAGCTGCTGAGCTGAATCGTGCCATGGGCGCACTTCAGCTAGAAAGCCCTGACGGAGCTGGATTGATGAAAAAATACATCTTTGATCATGCTGGAGACCCTTCAGTAACTACCGCCGGCTTGTATCTAGGTGATCATTTTTTCTTTAAGAGAAATTTCAAACAAGCACTGGAAGGATACAAACTAGTGGATGCTGGAAGATTACCTTTGGATCAGCAAGCAGAGGTGCTCTTCAAGCAGGGATATGCTCATTTTCAAATGAATCAATACAGTCAAGCAGCACCTTTTTTTGATCAGGGAAAGGCCCTGAATCAGGTGGCGAGTTTTGATTCGTATTATTACAGCGGATTTATCGCCATGGAAAATGGGAACACTGCCAAGGCTATAGCCGACCTGGAAACTGCCGCTCAGTCGCCCTATTATGCCAACAAGGTTCCGTACCTATTGGCTTCACTTTACTATAAGCAAGGCAGCTACGATCAGTTGATTGCCTTTGCGGAGCCAAAGATGAGCACTGGACAGAATCTGGAGCAGAAGGATGTCATCTATTTGTACTTGGCAGAGGCTTATTATGCCAAAAAGAATTTCCCTAAAGCTGCTGAGAACTACGATGCATTCATCAATTCTCGCAAGGGTGAAGAGTTGGGAAGAAATGAGATTTATAAAGCGGGAATCTCCCAATTTGAAATCAAAAACTACCAGCGTGCAACAGATTATTTAAAGGTGTCTGCCTCGGCTGAGGACGAAATTGGTCAGGCTTCCAGCTATTATTTGGCTCAGTCTTATTTGAAGCTGGAGAATTATCAGTTTGCTTCTACAAGCTTCCAATCAGCAGCAAAATCAGATTTCAATCCAGCGATTAAGGAGGAATCTATTTTCAACTATGCCAAAGTGAATCTACAGAAGGGGAGTTTTCAGGCTGCTATCACGGCTTTGGACGAGTATATAGAAGATTATCCTTCTGGAAAATACAGAGGGGAAGCCGAAAACCTACTTTCGGAGGCACTGGTCAATACCAACGATTACCTGCGAGCCATAGATCAGATGGATAAAATCTCCAAGAAATCTCCGCGGATTCAGGAAGCTTACCAGAAAGTAGCTTTCTATCAAGCCATGGTGTATTACCGAGATCAAAAATTCAATCCAGCCTTAGCCTATTTGGATAAGTCATTGCAATTCCCAGTCGATAAATCCTTGGTGTTAGATGCACATTTCTGGAAAGGAGAAATCAATTCTGCTGCAGATAATTTGCCGCAGGCCATCAAATCCTATGAAGCCGTGCTGGCAAATAGACCTTCTGGCGCCAGTGGGACGGTAGCCAAAACGTACTATGGGCTTGGTTATGCCTACTTCAATTCTCAACAGTACCCAAAAGCAGAAGACAACTTCAGGAAGTTTACCGAAAACAGGCAGATCATCGCCAATAAGCAGCAGTACGATGATGCCCTGCTGAGGTTGGGCGACTGCTATTATGTGCAAAAGCGTTTTGGAGAAGCGGCTTCTACCTTCCAGCGTGCCATCAACGAGGGAAATTCAGGCGTGGATTATGCCTATTATAGATTGGCGGTGGTCCAAAACTTCCAGTCCAGAAATCAAGAAGCTTTAGGTCAATTGGACGTGCTGATTTCTCGCTATCCAGCTAGTTTGTACTTGGAAGATGCGTTGTATCAGCGAGGACAGATCTACATGGAAGAGACGAGCTACCAAGCGGCTTCTATTTCTTTTTCTGATTTGATCAATACTAAGCCCAACAGTCCATTTGTGCCTTACGCGCTGGAAGGTAGAGCTGTCGCAAATTTCTCGCTTCAGAATTACGATCAGACAGTGAAGGATTACAGCACGATTTTGAATAATCACCCAAACTCAGAAAACTCTGAAACAGCTCTGAAAGGTCTGCAGGAAACCCTAGCACTTCAGGGTAGATCGGGTGAGTTTTCCGCGTATTTGGATAAATACAAAGGAGCCAATCCAAGCAATGGGTCGGTGCAATCGCTTGAGTTTGAGGCGGCGAAAGGGACTTATTTTGACAAGAACTACGCACAGGCAATCCGTAGTTTTGAGAATTATCTGAAAAGCTACCCGCAGTCAGCTCAGCGAGCGGATGCACTTTATTTCTTGGGTGATAGCTACTTGCAGCTCGGCGATACGGAGCGTGCTTTGGCACAATTTAAATCCCTCGAGCGGGAGCCGGCATCGCCACAGCGTATTCGTGCCATGCAGAAGATTGGTGCTATCGAGCTAGCGCGAGGTAATTTTGCGCAAGCGATTCCTTACTTAGAAACTTCCGTAGAGAATGCCCGAAGCAAACCTGAGGAGGCAGAAGCTGTCCAAGGTTTGATGATCGCGAATTTTGAAACTAAGAACTATCAGCAGGCGATCCGGCAAGCTGAGCGCTTGGCATTGCTGGAGGGTGTGATTCCAGAATCCTCTCCAAAGGCATTGTTGATCAAAGCCAAATCTCAGCGTGAGTTAAACCAGAAATCGCAAGCAGAGCTGACCTTGATAGCTTTGGTGGCAGATTACAAAACGGAGCAGGGAGCTGAAGGCTTGTATTGGCTGGCTTTTGACCTTCAGGAAAAAGGCGATATCACCCAATCGAATGAATTGATTTTTGACCAGTCTGGCCCATTTGCCAATTACGATTACTGGTACGGAAGGGTCTTCTTGCTTCTGGCAGACAACTACCTGAAAAGCGGCGAGGAATTCCAGGCGAAAGCAACGCTGGAATCTGTAGTAGAAAATGCGACCAACGCAGAAATTAAACAAATGGCTCAAACCAAACTTCAAACCCTAAATTAAACCATGATGAAGCTAGCTAAAACTATCCTTTTGACAGGAGTTATTGGGTTGACCTTCGGGAGTCTTATGGCACAGACTCAACAGCGAGGAGCTGTCACGGATCAGGAATTTGTGATCCGAAAAGACCGGGTGTTGACAGTTCCGGTGCAGCCAAGAATGTACGAGAAACTCCCAACGCTTCCGAAGCCTACGGGGTTGAATGAATACAATTACTTGGTGTCCAGCTATCCTTTGAATATAAAACCATTGGATCTCAAAGCTGAGCCCTCTCAGAAAGTCTATACTCCTCAGCGCCTAGATCTCTACCCAGGTTATGTAAGAGCGGGATATGGTAACTATGCATCTCCGCTCATTGAGGCGAGATACATGGGGATCGATATCGCGGATTTCAATTATTCCTTGCAGCTGAATCATCAGAGTTTTGGAAAAGGACCCGTCCTAGGCGAGGAGTCCAAGGAATCACATACGAATCTTGGGTTTGACGGAAGTTATTTTACGGATTTCTTTGAGGTTTTTGGAGGGCTAAGTTGGAATCAAGATAGCTATCAATTCTATGGTGAGGATCCAAATTTCTTGCTTGACGAGAATGGAAGATTCACAGGATTTGAGAGCAATGTGCTTCAGGCGATCGAAGTCAAAGCAGGAATTCGGGAGTTGGAGAAAGTGGGGCCTTTTTATTATGAAGGACAGCTAAGCTTTAGAACTTTTTCTGATAGTTATTTGGTCAAAGAAAATCAAGTTGGATTAGAAGCTAGCGGAACCTACAGAGTAACGGAAGATTGGTCTGGGAAGCTGGGCTTGTCCTATTTCTCAACTAAACCTGAAGATCTAAACTATGCTCTGACCCGAACATATTTTGCCATCAGGCCTTCAGTTTCTTATCAATATGAAGCATTTAATTTCACTGCCGGAGTAAATCTTGTCTCTGAGAATGATTCTTTGGAAAATAAGTCTAGCGATTTTCATGTTTTCCCAGTGCTGAAAGCAGAGTATCAGTTTGCTGAGGAGTTTGGCTTCTTTGCAGAACTATCAGGTGATGTGCAACGAAATACCTATTACAGTTTCGTGAATGAAAACCCGTATTTGGGACCAAGCGATCAATTGCTCAATACGATTCAGAATTACAAAGTTGAAGCTGGGATAGAAGGGCAGTTTAACGGAGCCTTCAGCTACCGTGGTGCTATTACTATGAGTCGCTACAATCAGCTGTACTTCTTTGTGAATAACTATACCAACAACTTGGTGACGAGTGATTCGGCCCGGTTCAGCTTGGTTTATGATGACAAAACAACTGTGTTCAATATCAATGCGGAGCTAGGATATAAATTCTCGGACTTATACACGCTCAACAGTAGATTGGATTTATATCAGTATGATTTGAGTACTCAAGCGGAAGCATGGAATAGACCGACTTGGGAGCTACGCGTCAACAATCAAATCACTCCAATCGCTCGATTGATCGTTCAGGCAAACCTTAATTTGATGGGTGGATTGAAAGCTCGTGGAAATGATTTGAGTGATATTTTTAGAGAATCTGGACCTTTTGAGGTAGTCAAATTAAAGACTATAGCTGATTTGCAATTCAAAGCTGATTATGGGATCACGGATCGAATTTCGGTATTTGCCGAAGGCAATAATATTTTCAATGCTACTAACATGCGCTGGCTGAATTATCCAGTTCGGGGGATTCAGTTTATTGGCGGCGCTTCATTCAAATTCTAAGAATGTTTGGGATGAGGGTTGGGGTTTAGACTCAATTCATTTAGTTTCGTAACATTCCCCCATACTCTATGACTGATAAAACCACCGATACCAAACAATGGACGGATCCTAGTGATTTTGGGCTGCCATTTGTAGAAGTTGTTCCTTTAAATCAAGCTCCTGTTACCAAGAAGGAAGAAGTAGCGCCACCAGCAGTGGATGTGGCTGAAGTAAAAAGGCAGACGATGGAGTCTGTTCGGCCTACTTTTATAGAGCAGGAAGTGGCAGAAAAACCAGTTGCTTCAGAGAAGCCTAAGCCTAACGTGGAAGACAAGAAGGTTAGTAATTCTTGGGTTTGGATTGCTGCGATTCTAGCGCTGGGCGTGGTGTTGGTGATTATATGGCAGATGAACAAAGAGGTGGTTTCAGGAGATACGCTAGAAGATCTTACTACAGCAACCTTAGAAAAGCAAACTACCCAAGAAAGCAGCCCTGCTGCTATAAACTCTACACCAGCTGAAGAAACACAAGCGGCTGATGATCAATTGATTATTTCAGATTCTATAAGTTCTGCTACACCTACGCCTGTTCCAGCCCAAACTGGTACAACTATTGCGTCTAAGGTGTCTGGAACTTTGGTTCGAGTGACTGAGAAAGCTGAGCAAGCACAATTTTATATTGTGGTAGGGAGCCTCCCAAATGAAGCCATGGCTTTGGAGGAATCCGAGCAATACAAGAACAGAGCGGAGACGGTTTATCTCATCATGCCATACGATGATGTGACTAATTATCGTTTGGCAATAGCGACTTCACGCGGATGGACGGCCATCAATGAAGAGCTAGCTCGCGTCAGAGATCAGTACACAGAAGATTTATGGATTTTGAAATATTAATATGATTCTACTTCAAACGCTCTCTACAGATACACTTTCTGCAGCAGATAGCCTGGCGATGGGTGCCACCAAAGACAATATTGGACTTCTGGATTTACTGATCAAAGGCGGATACATGATGGTTCCGCTGTACTTACTTTTCATTTTGGCGATTTTTATCTTCGTGGAGCGATTGATCACCTTGAACAAAGCTTCTAAAACCTCCTCTCATCTGATGGATCAGGTGAAGGTGCTGGTGCAAAGTGGACAGACCGAAAAGGCTAGAATTCTCTGCGCCGGGGAACAAACTCCCGTAGCCAATATGATCGCAAAAGGAATTGAGCGAATTGGTTCGCCTCTTAAAAACATCGAAGTAGCGATCGAGAACGTAGGTAAAATCGAGATTTACAAGTTGGAGAAAAATCTGAACCTGCTGGCTACGGTCTCTGGAGCAGCGCCTATGATAGGATTCTTGGGTACGGTTGCCGGGATGATACAGGCATTTATTGCGATAGCGCAGGAGGAAGGGATGGTTTCTCCAAAGTTACTTTCCGAAGGTATCTATGAAGCGATGATCACTACGGCTGCAGGTCTTGTGGTAGGTATTGTGGCTTATCTAGGTTACAATTTTCTGGTATCCAAAGTATCGAAGCTGGTTCATAATATGGAATACTCTTCGATAGAATTTATTGATTTGCTACAAGACAAATAAGATGGGGCTTCAGGCAAAAAACAAAGTAGATCCGGCGTTTAGCATGTCCTCAATGACAGATATTATCTTTTTGTTGTTGATCTTTTTCATGCTCACTTCTTCCTTTATTACACCCTCAGGCTTGCCGGTAAATTTACCATCCAGCGAAACTTCAGACATCGTAATGCAGGAAGTTACCGTTACAGTTACTAACGATCTTAAGTATTCGGTGAATGACAAAATCGTATCTAGGGAGCAGATCAAGGATGAGTTGACTGCCTTATTAAAAGGAAAAGACAGCCAGGTGGTCTTGCACATTGACAAAGATGTACCTGTAGAATACCTGGTAGAGATCGGTGGAATCGCCGCAGGTTTGGAAGCGAACGTATCAATTGCAACAAAACCATTCTAATAAGATGGAATACTGGAATGCAGATAAAATAGAGAACGAAAGCAAAAAGAAATCGTGGATAATCACCATTATCTTCAACGTGTTGCTGTTGATCGCGCTCTACTTTATTGTGGTTTGGAAGCAGCCAGTTCCGCCTCTACCGACTTTTGGATTGGAGCTAAATCTTGGTTTTACACCAACTGGCTCCGGTGATAGAAATAGTCCAAATGCTCCTTCTGAGAAAGTAACGCCTGTAGTAGAAGCTGCTGCTCCCGGAGAAATAGCCCCCGCAGTGACCAAGCCAGCTACACCTCCTCCCAGTCCAAAGACTGAAACTGCCAAGCCAGCAGCTCAGCCAAAACCTTCCGTAAATAAAGCGGTGACAACCAAACCATCTCCAATCAGAGGGGAAGAAAAGGCGACCGAGCAAACCAAAAAGCCTGAGCCGGTTAAGAAAGAAACAGCCAAGCCGGTAGAAACTCCCGCAAAAGCTGAAGAGAAGGAAACCGTGCAAAAGGCTCCTGAAAAACCCAAAATTGATCAGCGTGCAGTGATGGGTGCTGCAGGCACAGCTGGGAAAGGAACTACTCCGGCATCTGGTGGCGCGCAGGGAACATCCAAAGAAAAGGGTGATGAAGGTGATCCCAAAGGTACTGTCGATGGCAGGGCGATTATGGGCGTTGGTTCTGGAAAAGGAGCTAATTCTGGAGATGGTTATAGTCTGGATTTAGCTGGATGGGATTTTGCGCAGCGACCAAATATCAATGATAGAGTATCTACTCGAAATGGTAGAATAGTTTTCAAGATTACCATTGATGATTTGGGTAGAGTAGTGCAGGCAGTTCCTTTAGAATACAATGTTTCTAACGATGTACTCGCCTATTACCGTCAAGTAGTAAATCAGATTTCCTTTAAGAAACAAGGCGGAGCTGCTGCAGAATTTTCAACTGGAAAGATCACTTTTGTTATTAAGGTTGATTAAATGATGAATTACCAGGATACGCTGGATTATTTGTTTAATTCCCTTCCCATGTTTCAGCGCGTGGGAGCCTCAGCATTTCGAAAGGATCTTCGGAGTACGCTTCTGCTTTGCAATCATCTTGGAAATCCCGAGCGAAAATTCAAATCAATTCATGTAGCTGGCACCAACGGAAAGGGAAGCTCTTCTCATTCTTTGGCTGCCATTTTTCAAAGCGCTGGATATAAAACTGGACTTTACACTTCCCCTCATCTGAAGTCCTTCACCGAACGAATCCGAATCAATGGGCTTGAAATCGCACCTGAGGTAGTGGTTCAGTTTGTGGATGAGAACAAAAGCTTCCTGGATGAACTAAAGCCAAGTTTTTTCGAAATGACTGTCGGGATGGCGTTTTGGCATTTTGCGCAGCAGAAAGTAGATATCGCCATCATAGAAGTGGGAATGGGTGGGAATTTCGATAGCACCAACGTTATCACCCCAGAGCTTTCTTTGATCACCAATATTGGGTATGACCACATGCAATTTCTAGGCGATACTTTGCCGCTGATCGCTGGTGAAAAAGCTGGCATCATTAAGAATAATGTGCCTGTGGTGATCAGTGAAACTCATCAGGAAACAAAGGCAGTTTTCTTAAAAAAAGCCAAAGAGATGAATGCTGCTATCACTTTTGCGGATGAAAACTGGAAAGCGGTGAAACTGAGTGAAGTGGATGGGAAGACTAATTATAGGATTGTTTCAAGTAACTCTGATGCATTTCTGTCTGTAAGGACACAGACCGAGGTGGAGGATAATGAACATGGAATGTGGTCTGTGAGGATGCAGACCAGGGATGGAGACGAATTAAATAGTGCTGTGAGGACGCAGACCAAGGAATGGGATAGTAGGGGTGCTTTTGATTTGATTTTTGGTTTGAATGGAAATTATCAGCAATATAATCTTCCGGGGATTCTAGAAGCAGTCGTGCAGATGAGAGAACAGGGCTGGAAGCTATCAAATGATGCGATTCAGGATGGCTTGAAAAATGTAACAGAACTCACCGGCTTGAAAGGCAGATGGCAAACTCTCTCAACAAATCCGCTGGTGATATGCGATACAGGGCATAATGAGGCGGGTTTTCGTGAGATTCTTTCCCAACTGGAAACTTACACTTTTGCGAAGCTATGGCTGGTAATAGGAATGGTACAGGATAAGGATATTTCCAAAGTACTATCTATGCTTCCGAAATCAGCGAATTATGTCTTTTGCGAAGCAAAATTACCTCGAGCTCTCCCCGCTGATCAATTGGCCGCAAAGGCTTTATCCAGCGGCTTGAAAGGAGAAGTCATTTCTGATGTCAATGAGGCATTAGCATATGCGAGAAAAAATGCATCCGATGATGACTTGATTTTTGTAGGAGGGAGTACTTTTGTAGTTGCAGAAATCGAAGAGCTTTAGATGAGTAGAAAAAAACTGGTTCGCTTCCAAGAGAATGACGAGAACCCAAATGTAATACAGGCTGGTAAGCCACTTTTTGAAACAATCAAAGGAAAATGGAATGACGTGCAATTCCAAAATCCCAATCCTCTCGTCGTAGAACTGGCCTGTGGAAGAGGTGAGTTCACCGTCGGCTTAGCACGTAATTTCCCCAATCAGAACTTTATCGGAGTAGATATCAAGGGAAGTAGAATCTGGAAAGGAAGCTCTACAGCCACCAAAGAGGGAATTCATAATGTGGCTTTCTTGAGAACTCAGATCGAATTGTTGGAGAAATACTTCGCTGCCGATGAGATTTCTGAGCTTTGGATCACTTTTCCGGATCCTTTTCCCAGAGATGGAGATGAAAAGCGCCGACTGACTTCCCCTCGTTTTTTGGATATGTATAAGCCCCTGTTGAAGAAGGATGGTATTTTACACTTCAAAACCGATAATACTGATCTTTTTAATTATTCCTTGGAGCTTTTCCAAAGTAGGGAAGATGTAGAAGTTTTGGGTTTTACCCATGATTTCTATCAATCAGAATGGAAAGATGATCACTTTGGAATTCAGACACGATACGAAAAGATGTTCTCTGAAAAGGGGGAAAAGATCAAGTATTTGAAATGTAGGTTTATCTAAGATATGATTATCCGCAATAAGGCCAGTCACCTTATATTCCTTGCTTATCTGGTTGGAAGCCCGATGACCGAAGACCAAAGCGGCCTCAATTCTTAAGTTTAACATTTACTACATTGCTTATTCCACCTTACTGGCTGAAAAGCGGATAATCATAATTTAAGATTTGACTAATTCATTTCCCGCAGATTTACGCAGAAGAAATGATGAATTTAATCTGAATAGAAAAACCAGCGATTACTAGCAATCCTTTTCAGCGTAAATCTGCGGGCAAAAATTAAGATCATGAGCAAAAAGAAACATTTGGTAGTTCTGAGTGGTGCAGGTATTTCTGCTGAATCTGGCATCAAGACTTTTCGGGATTCTGGCGGACTGTGGGAAGGTCACGATGTGATGGAAGTGGCATCTCCAGAAGGTTGGAGAAGAAATCGTGCCCTTGTCCAAGATTTTTACAATCAGCGTCGAAAACAGTTGCTAGACTGTGAACCGAATCAGGCACATTTGATTTTAGCAGAATTAGAAAAAGACTTCGAAGTCTCCATCATCACTCAAAACGTCGATGATTTGCATGAACGCGCTGGATCTTCGAATGTCATCCATTTGCATGGGGAGTTGAAAAAAGCTCAAAGTTCGCTGGATCCTACTTTGGTCTATGATTTGGATCATTGGGAAATCAAAGAAGGTGATACATGCGAACGAGGGAGTCAGCTTCGACCGCACATAGTGTGGTTTGGGGAGCAAGTCCCGATGATGGAGCATGCGATTGATGTAGCTGCTACTGCGGATGTTTTTGTGGTAGTAGGCACCTCACTTCAGGTTTATCCGGCAGCTGGTTTGGTGGATTTTGTCAGCCCAGATTGTATGATTTATGTCATAGATCCAGTAGCACCTGCCGGGAATTTCAGGCGAAAAGTGGTTAATATCTCAGAAAATGCCACAAAAGGCATGAAGACTTTGGCGAGTTTAATAAAGTCTGAAATTTAATTTTTGATCAGAGAGGAAAGTCCATAAATTGAGGATAAACTTTTATTTATGGCACCCAAAAAGAACTCTTGGCCAGTATTTCATTTTGAAGAGAACAAAGACACGATCTATCTCTTGCACCAGTGGACACAGATCGTGGGCAAAGTTCGGCTCAAGAAATCCCCTTGGCAAAATCACTCTTGGCATGTGGCCTTGTATGTAGATGCGCAAGGCTTGACAACAGGGAATATTCCTTACGAGGGCGGTTTTTTTGACATTCGATTCGATTTTATTCATCATGAGCTACGCGTCAAAACGAGCAATGGGACACGTGATCGATTTGCTTTGGGTGGTCAAACTGTCGCGAGCTTTTATGAGCAGTTGATGGAAAAGCTCAAGTTTTTGGGCATTTCCGTGAAAATCCACGATACCCCCAATGAAATTCCTGACCCCATTCCTTTTCCGAAAAATAAAAAACGCCTGACTTACCAGGCGAATGCCGCGCAAAGCCTTTGGAAAACATTGGTTCAGATTCAACTCGTCTTCGGCGTTTTCCGAGCAAAATTCACTGGCAAGAATAGCCCAATTCATTTCTTCTGGGGTTCTTTTGACTTGGCTTATACTAGATTTTCCGGGAGAAAAGCTCCGGAATTTTCGGGTCAGGTTCCTAACATTCCAAGTGACGTGATGAAAGAAGCTTATTCCCATGAAGTAGTTAGTGTGGGGTTTTGGCCAGGATCTGAAGCCTTCAAAACTCCGGTTTTCTATGCTTATTGCTACCCAAATTATCCTGATTTTCAGAAAGCCAAAATCTCCCCGGATAAGGCCTATTGGAGCGAAGAAATGGGCGAGTTTATGTTGAACTATGAAGATGTGAGCAAAGCATCAGATCCTTCCACTATGCTTTTGGAATTCTTACAAAGCAGCTACGAAGCCGCTGCAAAAGCGGGCAAGTGGGATCGGGAGAGCTTAGACTGCGATTTCTCTCATTTCGATCAAAAAAAATAGTTTGTTCATGAAGCAAAAAATTGCCGTCATAGGAGCTGGACCTTCTGGTATCACCGCCTTGAAGAACCTGATAGATCAAGGGTTTAATGTGGTAGCTTTTGATCGTAATTCTGAGGTAGGAGGCAATTGGATCTATTCAGAAAAGGAAAGCCATTCCAGTGTTTTTGAAACTACTCACATCATTTCTTCCAAAACTCTTTCTCAATACGCCGATTTTACTTTCGATGATTTTGATCCCGCTGTTTCTGATTATCCTTCGCATGATGAGTTGAGGAGGTATTTTCAGGCCTACGCCAAAAAATTTAACCTCTACCAATTCATCCGTTTTGATACGCTGGTGATTCACTGCGAGCAGATCGATGAGTCGCACTGGGAAATCACCTCTGAAAAAGGAGGGATGAGGCAGAAGGAGATCTTTACGCATCTGGTCGTCTGCAATGGACACCACTGGAAGCCGAGATATCCGGAATATACCGGAGAATTTGCTGGGGAGTTTATTCATTCACACCATTTCAAGAAAGCAGCGCCTTTTGCCGGGAAAAAAGTGTTGGTCATCGGAGGCGGAAACTCTGCATGTGACGTGGCAGTGGAGACTAGTCGCGTATCTTCCAAAACAGCCATCTCCTGGCGCCGAGGCTACAGAATTGTCCCCAAATTCTTTTTCGGCAAACCCTCAGATGTAGTAGCGGAGCGAACTAAATGGTTACCGCTCAAGGTGAGAAGTTTTTTCAATCAGATTCTGCTCAACGTGATGCTGGGAGACAATAAGCTCTATGGGCTGCGTCCCGTTACCGAACCTTTTGGCTCAGTGCATCCAACGATCAACGATGAGTTACTGCATAAAATCCGACATGGAAAAGTACTCCCCAAACTGGATATAGAACGATTTGAAGGAAGGAAAGTAGTCTTTGAGGATGGAAGTGAAGAGGAGTTTGACTCGATAGTGGCATGCACAGGGTACTGGCTCAGCCATCCTTTTTTCGACAAGAAACTCATTAATTACTCGGAAGGTCCTGTGCCACTCTGGTTGAAAATGTTCCATCCGACTATTACCAATCTATATTTTATCGGGATGTTTCAGCCGCTGGGTTGTATCTGGCCTGGAGCTGAGCTCCAAAGCAAGCTGATGGCACAGGAATTAGTAGGAAACTGGCAAAGACCCGAAAACATAGCGGAACTCTGTCAGAAAGAAGTAAGCAGACCACATTACAAGCAAATCAATACCCCTCGACATACGATTACGGTGGACTTTCATCATTTTGTGAAGGATTTGAAAAAGCAATTACCTAAGAATTTTGTGTCAAAAAGCCCCGTTGCTGTTAAGCAAGAGGATGAATTGAGTCACTTCTAAACGCTACTATGGCTCAAAAAGTCAGAATATTCCTAGTTATTTTGATAGTATGGGCGGTGGGTTTTTTGGCCTGGGAATGGTGGTACAGTTATCCAAAAGTAAATCTGGACAAGATTAGATCCGGCCGAGCACAGACTACTAAACTTGACTCTATTCTTTTACAAGCCATCATTGACTATCGCTTACCGGGAGTGACTGTAGCTTTGGTTCAAGAAGGGAAAGTTTCTTATTTGAAGGCCATTGGTTATGCAAATCTCGAGACTAAAGACTCGCTAAAAGTAGATAGTCCGATTCTAGTGGCTTCGGTTTCGAAGCTGGTCACTGCATTAGCCGTAGCTAATGTCCTGGATGATAAGGGGATTCAAGCCCAGGGTTATATCTCCGATTTGGGAATAGCTAGTCTTCATTCCTTCTCCTCGCTGCCCAATTTCAGTTTGTCAGATCTTCTTTCTCATGAGTCCGGACTTCGAGACAAGACGTTTTCTGAGATGATTTTTTCTTCTTCCAGAAGTCAAAGTCTGCAGATTTGGGGAGAAGATTTTTTGGCGCATGGAAGTAAGTATCAAACAGAATTGTCTTATTCTTATGCAGATACCAATTTCGATTTTCTTGGCTTTTTGCTCAGCCAGTCTGAAAATCAAGATTTCGAAACTCTCATCCAAAATGCTGCCTTAACTCCAGCAGGAATGGTGAATTCTAGTTTTTTGACTGCTTGGCCAATGGAAATTAATGAGCTCACAGGCTATCAAAAGACATTTCTTTGGAAGAGATTAGAGCCGAAGCGGATCAATTTTCGGATTTTCCCGTCTCCTTCTTCAGGTTTGCTGACCACGACTAAAGACATGAGTTTGTTGTTGATTCATTTGTTGAGAGATGAAATGGGTATATTTCATGATGCACTGGATTGGCTAAGGGATGGTGAAAACGTGGTTCCTTTAGGTTTTCAGAAAACTAAAATAAACGGATCGGAATGGATTGGTCATTTTGGTGGACAGGCAGGATATTCTAGCCTTCTTTTTTATTCCATAGAAGCAGATATGGGAATTTTTTTCTTTGCTAACGCCAAAGACAACGAGGATTTTCGAATTGCAATTGCTAATCAAATCATATCGACTATTTCACCATGAAGCTATCTTTTCCACATCCCATCATCATACTTTTAGGGTTCATTTTTGTAGCAGGGCTTTCGACCTATTTCATACAATCAGGGACATTTGATCGGGTTTTGGATGAGAAAACTGGAAGAGAAATTGTCGTTCCCGGTAGCTTTAGAGAAGTAGATGATGTAAATGTTGGGTTGGATGATATACTATTGGCTATTCCAGCGGGAATTATAGATCGGGCGGATTTGGTAGTTTTAATTCTTCTTCTTGGGGGTGCTTTTTATGTCATTGAAAAGACTGGTGCACTTCAAGTAGGGATTGAGTCGCTGATCTATCAATTCAGAAATAAACCCAATTTGCTCTTTTATTTCCTCGGATTTATGTGTTCCATTTGCGGAGGGATTTTTTACATGTCGGAGGAGTTCATAGGCTTGGTACCGATCTTTATTCTTTTAGCCAAAAAGACAAATTACGATTTGCGGGCTATACTATCCATAGGAGTAGGCTCTGCGATTATCGGAGCAGCCTTTTCACCTTTCAATCCATTTGGATCCTTGATAGCGATGAAAATTGCACAAGTTGACCCCGTAGAAGAAATCATTTTTAGAATGATTTTTTTCGGATTGGCTGTCTTCATTTGGATAGCATTCCATAGTAGGAATGGCAAATTAAAATCTGAAATAGCTTCATCCACTGAAATCAATAAAGTTAGTATATCGCTGTCCCATCGCCTGATCTTATCCCTTACGACCATCGGAATTGGGCTTATGATCTGGGGTGTTGCGGTCCAAGGTTGGGATTATAATCAGATGGGAATTATGTTTTTTGTGATAGGCTTTTGCTGTGGGATGATTGGTGGATTAGGGTTGAATGGGACGGCTAGGACATTTTCCTCGGGCTTTTCAGAGATGATTTTCGCAGGGGTTATCATCGGACTGGCTCAGGCGATTTACTTGGTGTTGCAGCAAGGTCTGGTGATTGATCCAATGATCTATGCGCTGCTTCAACCGCTAGAATCTCTTCCGCAGCAAATCGCTAGCGTAGGACTTTATCTTTCTCAAGCTATCATCCATATTCCTGTTCCCAGCACTTCTGGCCAGGCAGTTTTGACTATGCCGCTGGTGACTCCTTTGACAGATCTCTTGGGCATGTCTCGAGAAATAGCTGTATTGACATTTCAATACCCGGCCACGCTGATGGATATGGTAACCCCTACCAACGGAACAATCTTGGCGGTTTTGGCTGCTGCTGATATCAAATTCAACGATTGGGTAGCTTATGTTTGGAAATCTTGGGGTTTAATATTCGGCATAGGTTTGATAGCGGTAATTATCGCCTTATTTTGGGTCGCTTAATCAATACCTCAAACCATTATCATGGATATCAACGAACATAACCCACTGCCTTCCTATCAGCCAGCCGCTGACCGCTATCATCAAATGAAGTACCGCAGATGCGGACAAAGCGGCTTACTTTTACCCGAAATCAGTCTTGGCCTTTGGCATAATTTCGGTCACAATGCCGACTTTACTTTAGGGAGAAAAATACTACGAAGAGCATTTGATTTGGGAATTTGCCACTTTGACTTGGCAAATAACTACGGGCCTCCATTTGGATCTGCGGAGGAAAATTTTGGAAGAATTCTGAAAAAAGACTTTTCGTCCTTGAGAGACGAATTGCTTATTTCCTCCAAGGCTGGTTGGGATATGTGGCCTGGGCCTTATGGGAATTTTGGTTCCAAAAAATACTTGGTCGCTAGCTGCGACCAAAGTTTGCAACGTATGGGTTTGGACTATGTGGATATATTTTACCACCACAGACCAGATCCAGACACCCCTCTTGAGGAAACGATGGGTGCACTCGATCTTTTGGTGCGCCAAGGGAAAGCTCTTTACGTTGGTATTTCTCAGTATTCAGCAGACGATACCGCCAAAGCATACGCTATTTTGGAACGTCTAGGTACGCCACTTTTGATTCATCAACCGCGCTATTCCATGATTGATCGTTGGGTAGAAAATGGTCTGATGGATGTATTGGGTGAAAAGGGTGTGGGAAGTATAGCTTTCTCTCCGCTGGAGCAAGGGCTACTTACGGACAAATACCTCAAGGGAATTCCAGAAGATTCTCGTGCTGCCAAAGATGGTCGATACCTAAAAGCGGCGCAGATTTCTGATGAAAAAATCAGCATGATATCTAAGCTGAATGACCTTGCAATCGGGCGAGGGCAAACGCTGGCTCAAATGGCGATAGCTTGGTTGCTGAAAGATGAGCGAATCACTTCTGTTTTAGTAGGTGTATCAAAGCCTGAGCAATTGGACGATAATGTGGCTGCGGTACGTAATTCAGTTTTCACCTCTGAAGAAATCTCCACGATCAGAGAAATCTTAAAAACTTGAAATCATCTTTAACCGCTAGTAGTGCCCTGATATTGATCGTTATTGCTCAATTTCTGGGTACTTCTCTTTGGTTTGCAGGCAATGCCGTAGCGCCAGAGATTAGCCTTTTACTCAACAGCCCAGGGATTTTAGCTGCTATTACCACTTCGGTACAATTGGGCTTTATTCTAGGTACCTTGGTGTTTGCTTTTTTTTCTATACCCGATCGGTTTTCACCCAGCGATGTTTTCTTTTTCAGTTCGGTTTTGGCCGCGTTATTCAATCTGTTGATTGTCATATTACCTATTCATCTGGGCGTAGTATTGGTTTGCAGATTTATGGTTGGTTTTTTCTTGGCTGGAATCTATCCGGTCGGGATGAAGATAGCAGCGGATTATTTTCAGAAGGGTCTGGGGGCTGCCTTGGGTTTTTTGGTAGGAGCTCTTGTGCTAGGTACTGCTTTTCCGCATTTGCTGAAAGGCTTGGATTTGAATTTTTCCTGGAAGATTGTACTCTGGTGCACCTCAGGGTTGGCAATTTTGGGTGGAGCACTTGTAGGATTCTTTGTGCCCGACGGTCCATTTCATAAAATAAATTCCAAGTTTGACCTGAGTCTTTTGCCAAAGCTTTCAAAGATTAGGGCGCTAAAAAGTGCGGCGTCAGGTTACTTTGGACACATGTGGGAGCTTTATACCTTCTGGGCATTTGCGCCGGTATTGATCGTTTTTCTGAGAGGAAATGAGGCAATGCAGTCCAGCGATAGTTTGCTTTCCTTTTTTGTGATTGCGATAGGAGGAATTTCCTGTGCGATCGGAGGAGTTTTTGCTGAGCGATGGGGAAGCAAAACTGTGGCTCAATTCGCACTTTTGGGTTCGGGGATTTGCTGTCTTATGGTGCTTTTGGTAGCTGGAAGCCCAGACTGGATTTGGATAGGATTGCTTTTGATTTGGGGGGTATTGATTACGGCTGATTCGCCTCAGTTTTCTGCGCTTGTGGCACAAAGTGTCCCGGCAGAATATCGTGGAACGGCATTGACGCTAGTCAATTCCATGGGTTTTGCCATTTCGATTATCAGTATTCAGGTTGCCCAGTTTCTTTTGAAATGGTTGCAGATTGATCAGGTGTTGGGATTGTTATTTGTTGGTCCGCTTCTGGGAATTTTATTTTTTAGGTTTTATGGAAGTTCATTGGCATTAAAATCTTGATACGTGAATTTTTGAATTGTGCCAAGTGTGATTTCCTCTTGCTCTCGGCGGTTTGAACACAAAAAAAGAGGCTTTTTTCAAAGCCTCTCCACGTAAGGTTCTACCGGACTATCGAACTACGTTTTCTAATGTTGCTAAGTAAACCCATTTTTGATCTCTAGAGTTTAATCCTTTGTTTACTGCCTCGCGCTGAGAATCCGTTTGATTCATGTCTTCATAGGATTGCGCATTGAAAAACTGCATGTAATCCTTGTAGATATTCATCGTCAAGTGGGTTGATTTGGCCTCTGATCCTAAAGGTAGCGCTGTTCTTAACAAACTCCAATGGCCCATTAGGCCCTGTTCAATGCGTTTTTGATGAATTGGAAGAAATACTTCCTCCTCTGCTTTTTCGTAGGTATCAAACTGCCCTTCATTTGCTTTCATCAAGTCAAATGAAGCCAGAACACCGGGTTTCATCGGGAAATTGTCTTTAGTTTCCGCTATTTCACGCATATAAAGTCTCATCGGCATATCACGCATAGCGAGTGACTCTTGAAACAATTTGCTGACTTGGACGCTAGTGAGATGTGGATAGGCAATTTTGGTGTATTCTATCATGGATTGCTCATCTAGGCCATTCATCATCTGTACTGGGTCATTGTAATACGTAACCATGATATACTGAAAATCCGCTTGACTTGCGCCTGACTGCAGTGCCCAGAAATCCCAGCCTTTGATTCGCTTATCGCTAAGTGCCTGTCGATAAACTTTCTCCATTAGGTCTTTGAACTCGATGTAATCAAATAGCTGATCATTTTCAACTTTGATAAATTCGAATACCATATACTGCGTTTGCTGAGCCTTGAGACTACTTACCCAAAGCATCCCACAAACAAAGAAAAGTAATAGCTTTTTCATGAATATTAGGGTTTAGGGTTAATTTCGCTTTTGTATAATTTAAATAATTATTTTGTAGATACCCATATTTAAGAGAGAAAATTTTATTATAGCGACTTATTGCCAAACATGATATATTTCAATGGATTGGCTAATAAATGAAGATAAGCTAACATCAGAGGCGAAACATTAGTATTTTAACAATCAAATGGAAAAAACATGTCGGTAATTTCAAGAAGATCTTGGCTGAAAAAAGCTTCCTTAGGAACTGGATTAGTTGCATTAGGTACCTCAGGAATAGTCACTTCCTTAGCTGCAGAAGAAATCAAAAAGTTTAATCCCCGGCCAATGGCAGGCCTTATTCGCTTAGGGTCAAATGAAAATCCCTACGGTCCTTCTGAAGCGATGAGAAATGCAATGATCAAAGGCTTTGACAACGGGTGCCGCTATCCCTGGGGCTACAATGCAGAGCTAGTTAGCATGATTGCTGAGAAAGAAGGAGTGCCTGCAGATCACATCGTCTTAGTAGCAGGCTCTACTGAGGGATTGAAAATCGCCGGAATCACCTTTGGTGGAGGCGGTGAGATAATTTCTTGTAGCCCGACTTTCCTTTCTATGATGAGTTATGCCGAGATCTGGGGCACTGAGATCAACTGGGTTCCACTGACCAAAGACTTGGATTTTGACTTGGAAGAGATTGAAAATCGCGTTTCTTACAAGACCAAGATGGTTTTCCTCTGCAACCCAAATAACCCAACTGGGAAGTTGCTTCCAGCAGATCAAGTCGTTGATTTTTGTAAAACTGTCAGCAAGCAAGCTGTGGTTTTTTCTGATGAGGCCTATTACGATTACATTACCCAGCCTAACTACCCATCCATGGTAGAGCTCGTGAAGAAAGGATATGATGTGGTCGTATCTAGGACTTTCTCCAAAGTATATGGCATGGCTGGAATCAGAATGGGCTACTTGGTGGCTAAACCAGCATTGGCCAAAATGCTTTCCGATCGTGTGGTAGCCAATACCAATATTATGGCGATTGAGGCAAGTAAGGCGGCTTTGCTGGATAAGGAATTCTATCAGTTTTCCTTGCAAAAAAACCTGGAGGCCAAAGCAATGCTTACCAAAACATTAGATGAGCTGAATTTGCCGTACTTAGATTCTCATGCAAACTTCATTTTTTTCCAGTCAGGGAGGGATATCAACGAGTTAAATAAAACCATGCTGGAGAAGGGATTTGTGATCGGAAGACCGTTTGAACCGCTGAATGATTGGTGTAGAATATCTACCGGTACGCTAGAGGAAATTGCTCTTTACAATACTGCTATTCAAGAAGTGCTAGGCTGATGCTTGATCCAAAGTTGACTTTAGAAAGTGATAAATTGCTGCTTAAACCGATTAGCAAGCAGGATTTCCCAGCGTTGATGGAGCTGACGAATGATACTTCCCTTTGGAAATATTTCACCTTTGACCTGAGCTTGAAGGAAGAGTTTGCGGAGTGGGTCAGGCCAGCACTGAACGGTGAGCGATTACAGTTTGTAGTCTGGGACAGGGAAGCTGGGACCGTCCTTGGTAGCACAGCATTTGGTAATTATTCCAAACGAGATGAGCGGATAGAGATCGGCTGGTCTTGGCTAGGAAGGCAGTTTCATGGCTCTGGCGTTAATCAAGCTATGAAATTATTGATGCTTGAGTATTGCTTTGAAACACTCCAACTAAAGCGTGTAGAATTCAAAACAGATGTGCTGAATATGCCTGCGCGAAATGCCTTGAAGAAATTGGGAGCAGTGGAGGAGGGTATTTTGCGAAGCCATACCTTGCTGACCCACAACAGACGTAGGGACACGATTTTTTACAGCGTGTTGGAAAGTGAGTGGCCTGGTTTGGCGCAGCACTAATTTCTGCTTCCGAAGTGAGTCATGGGGAATTATGATAGAAATGCTTTTTAAGGTGTCGATTTTCGAATACCTCACAGCTAGCTTTTTTTTCTAGAAATTAATTACCGTGGGCTTCATCTGCGTCAGATTATTTGGCAGTCTTGCCTTTTTTTAGCTAATAAATTTTAATTTGTGTGGAGTTTTCAGCTTTTTGAGTCAGTTTGTAAATAGCTGAATTCTAACAGGAACCCTGGCATTTCGAGGTGATTTTTTCTCGATGATGATCCAGCTTCAGGATGAACAATGCAAAATGAAAACATGCTCCGTCCTCCTGGTTCAAAAGAAAATTTTATCATTAATCTATTAATTTTTACCTATGGCTACTTTGAAAATCAAGCTTAAAGGACACGATCATTCTTCATTTCACACAGCGGACGACAGTGGGTTTGACCTCTACCAATTTGATCAAGCATACACGGTAGAAAGTCCCACTCGAGGCGACGTGCCCGAGCAGGTACTCGAAATCGATGACTCAAAAATCGTCGAGTTTCAATTTGAGGACGAAACGGTCTGGATGGGTGATAACGAATCGATCAGCACACTTTTTCCCAAGGAAGTCAAGCGCTCTGCTGATGGAGATGAGCTTTTTCTTCCAGATGAATTAGAATCGGATGAGTTGGAAAGGGGAGTTTTCTCCAAAGTTGCCATCAAACTGGTGAAAATTTTTGTCAAAAAGGCAATCATCAAACCCAAGATGATCGTCCTGGCACATAATCTAGAAAACAAGCAATTGGCTTTTTCGGGGGAAGATTTCAAAAAAATCGAATACGGACTTCTAACTGCTTGCTCGCCTGAGTTGGAGTTAAGCAAGCTTACTTTCAATGATGCCGGAGAGGCTCAGCTTGATGTGTCTAATCGCTACCTTCTTTTCCTTCATGGTACTGGATCTTCCAGTTTGGGGTCTTTCGGTGAGTTGAAAGAATCTGAAGAATGGCGAAAATTTGTGGATGAATATGGGGCATACAATCTGATTGCTTTTCAACATAGGACGCTGACGACCAGTCCACTTCAGAATATTCTTCACCTTGTCAGACAGCTTCCTTCAGGGATCAAATTGGATTTGTTGAGCCATTCCAGAGGAGGTTTGCTGGCAGATTTGCTGGCTAGATTTTCCACAGATGCCAAGGGCTTTGATTCGGTGGAAAAGTCACTTTTAGACCGAAATAGTAGAGATACCGACCTCAGCGTCATCAATGAGATAGAAAGTGCGCTGGAAGCCAAAAATATTACGATCCGATCCATGGTGCGAGTGGCTTGTCCCGCAAATGGAACTACGCTGGCATCTAATCGTCTCAATATTTTTCTAAATGTCACCTTCAATTTGGCCGGATTGGCTGTGGGGCAAATCGGCAATCCGATTTTCGTGGCTTTTAAAGAGTTTATCATGGAGGCAGTCGCTTCCAAAGACGATGTGGATGTTTTGCCGGGCCTGGAGGCTATGGCACCGAATTCTCCCTTCATCAAGGCACTCAACTATCAGGCTTCAGAGATTGAAGTTGATTTTCCGCTGTACGTAGTAGGGGGAAGCAGCGAGTTGAGTATGAGTTTTAAGACCTTGGTGGTGATTTTGGGCAAGTTGTTTTTTATGAGGAAAAATGACCTCGTGGTAGATACTGAAAGCATGACCTGGGGAGCCAGGAGGAAGCCGGGGAAGGTTTTTGTGTCGATTGAGAAAAGTGGCGCGATCAACCACTTCAAGTACTTTTCCAATCCCGACACTGTCAAAGCGATTTTGGCAGCTTTATCCGTCGAAGATGGCAATGTAGTAGAAGATTTTGAATTGAAATTAGTTTCGAGTGAGCGCGGTTTTGCAGGGTTGGATTACGGCGCTTACAAGCGAGACGAGGTTTCTGGTCAGCGACCGATAGCCCTGATCATACCGGGAATCATGGGTTCCAATCTTGGTGATCCAAAGAGGGCAGGCAAAAAAGATGAATTGCTTTGGATTAATTACTGGCGTTTTTTGACAGGGGACTTGGTTGGGATGGCTTTGGGGCCAAAAAATGAAACTTCTCTGGCACCGCATTCCTTGATCAAAACTTCTTATGGAGACTTGGGAGAAAAACTGGAGGCGACGTACGATGTGGTGACGTTTGAATTTGATTGGCGAATTCCGCTTAAAGAGAGTGCAGCAAGATTCGATGGGAAGGTGCTAGAGCTTCTTTCTTATAAGCAGCCTATCAAAATTGTAGCTCACAGTATGGGAGGCGTTTTGGTAAGGGATTTTATCGTTTATCATCCCGATACCTGGCAAAAGCTCAATAAGTCCATTGGCTTCAAAGCGGTGTTTTTGGGATCACCGCTCGGCGGATCCTATAGAATTCCTTATGTGCTATTTGGTAAGGATAGCATGATTAAGTTGCTCGGCAAGATTGACATTAAGCATTCTATCAAGGAGCTATTGTCGGTATTCTGCAATTTTCACGGCATACTCAATCTCCTCCCGATGAGTAACAACACCAGTTTGCATGATTTCTCAGACAGGAGATTGTGGGAGAAAATGCGTGAGGCATCCGGCGATGTTTCTTGGCCTATACCTTCTGCGGAGGCTTTGAAAGTATTTGCGGAGCATCAAAAGAAGGTGTTGGAAACCGTGGACTCCATAGACTATAGTAATATCACTTACGTGGCAGGGCAAAGTGGGAAGAAAAATTTCACGATATCAAATCTTGATATTGATAACGGAGAACTCAAGTTCTACGCGACTAATGCTGGCGATGAGAGCGTTACCTGGATGTCGGGAATTCCAAAAGGAATTCACGATAAAAACCAAGTTTATTACGCAAACGTGACTCATGGAGGACTTTCCAACGAACGGAACATTTTTGCTGCGATAGAGGAGCTACTGGTTTTCGGAAGTACAAAAAGACTTCAGAATAGTCTGCCAAAAACACGTGGGGAGGAGAAGGATTTTGCGCCAGTAGAATCTGAGGTTTTTGATATCAGCGAAGAAAATGTGTTGAATACCATTTTGGGAATAGAAGAGCAGGAAGCCAAATGGCAGGAAGAAAAGCCAATTCTCGTCACGGTAAGCCATGGAGATTTGAAATATGCCAAATTCCCAGTGCTAGCCGGACATTTCAAATTCGATGCGATCCTCACCACGGAGCTAGCGATAGACCGTCAGTTGGGCGGTGAACTAGCCAGGCTACATGGCTTAGGATTGTATCCAGGGGATATTGGAACAAATCAGATTGTGTTGAATGAAGATTTTTCTAAAACGACTTTCAGAGGTGGCGTGATTGTAGGCTTGGGTGTTCCCGGTGAATTATCAGGGTTTGCTTTGATGAATTCTATAGAAAAAGGTGTGGCCAGATACCTAACCATCAAAAAGGAATATTCGAACTATTCTAAAGATGGCAGTTCTGCGGATACCGTAGGAATCTCAGTGATAGCTATCGCAAATGCCTTTGGAGGTTTGACCACCGAAAGCTCCATACGGGCTATTATTTTGGGAATTCAGCAAGCCAATAAAAATATACATGCAGCCTATAAAGGCAAGATCAAAGGAATAGAGGAGGTGGAAATCATTGAGATTTTCAATGACAAGGCTTTGGCTATTTTGAAAACCATCCAACGGTTAGAGTGTGACGATAGCCGGGAATTCAATGTGGTGTTCAAAGAAAATGGGCTCAATTACAAACTTGGACGACTTTGGAGAATTCCTTATGATAATGCCAATGATTGGTGGACTCGTGTAAGTGTGGGTCATGAGATGAAACTCTCTGCCACGGATGAGTTTCAAGAAATGATCAGGATGTCCATCGCATCCAACGGAGCCAGCGAAAAGGTAGAGCACATGCCTGCCAATGACAAAACTTTGGCGGTTCTATTGAAGCGAATGACCCTGCAAAATCAGTATTCTCCTGAGATTGCCAAGACAATGTTTGAGTTGTTGATCCCTTATCAATTCAAGGAAGAAGTGAAGCGACTCAGCAATGTCTCTTGGATCTTAGATCCAGCTTCGGCAGAGTATCCTTGGGAAATGATTCAGGAGGATGTGGACGCTGTGCCACTTTGCGTGCATACGGGGATGATCCGTCAGTTGGCGACGATGCAATACCGTCAAAAGTTAGCCCGAGTGACTGATAAAACAGCACTGGTGGTAGGTGATCCCCTGTTGGAAAAATATATGCCGCAGCTACCTGGAGCGAAGAGGGAGGCTGAGATGGTGGCTACTATTCTTCGGAAAAATGAATATCAAATTCAGAGCTTGATCAGTAGCACTGCTGCAGATATTATTCTTAAGCTTTTTTCCAGAAATCACAAAATCATCCACCTAGCAGGTCATGGGGTGTTCAACTATGGACCCAACCGATCCACCGGAATGGTCATAGGAAACGATACTTTTCTGACTCCTGCACAGATCGCCGGCATGAGCTCTTCGGCCGAGCTGGTATTTGTCAACTGCTGCTACCTCGGAGCTATAGACCGAGAAGCAGAGGAGAGAAGCCAATACAGAAATAAATTCGCGGCGAATATCGGTACGCAACTAATCAATAATGGCGCGAGAGCCGTGATCGTAGCAGGATGGGCTGTAGATGATGCCGCAGCCTTGGAGTTTTCGCGTCAGTTCTATGAAAATATGTTTGAGGGATTGGGATTTGGAGAGTCGGTGAAGCGGGCGAGGAAGGAAATCTATAAGAATTTCGGAAAAAGAACGAACACTTGGGGAGCCTTTCAGTGCTACGGTGATCCCTTTTACAAACTGACAGAAGTGGGCGTGTGGCGTGGCAATGAAGATGAGCAATTGGTCTGTGAAGAGGTGGAAATTGAGCTTCAAAATACCTTTGAATCCATGTCCGCCAATAATCACAATCAGGAGAAAATCCTCGCCAGAATTGATGAGATCAACAAAATCATGCAAAGTAGGAACATGCTCAATGATCGGATTCAGGAGCTTTCGGCAAGTATCTATGCCGGATTGCAGGAGTATGAAAAGTCCTGTGCTTGCTACGAAAACCTGATGAAATCCAAGAAGTCAGAATTCACAGTCAGGAGCTTTGAGCGCTACTGTAATACGCTGGCCAAGCTTTCTTTGCAGCAGTTCGCTTCTGGTAAAATTGAATTGAAGCAGGCACTACAGATGATCGATAAAGCTATAGGAGATATCGAGGGACTGGCCAAACATTTCGGGGAAAGTGCAGAGCGATTGAGCCTCCTGGGTAGTTCATATAAGCGAAAAATGCATTTGCTTCGCGATTCTTCTCCAAAGGATTTTTCGGAGGCATTGTCCTTATCTATTCAAGCTTATAAAGAAGCAAGCAAGCTAACTGGCTATAAGGATGCCTACCCGCTGACAAACTGGTTGACTATGGCTCAGATCCAGGTATTGCAGGAAGGGAAAAAGGGAGTTAAACATCTTGATTTGGAGGCTAGAAAGGCTATTCAGAAAATATTTGATGAGAATCAGGCTAACTCCAAAGTGGCCGATGACTTCTGGAAAATGGCCCACCAATCCAGTATTCTGCTCACTCAACTCCTGATGGAGACGACGGCGAGTAAAGACGAGGAATCCAAAATAAAGGCAATCACATCGTCCTATTTAAAATTGTGGGAATTGGCAGGAAATAGAGGGCAGAAAGTAGGAGAGCTAGAGCATTTCGAGATTATTGGAGCAGCACTTGGCAAACTGCCGAATGCAAGAGCAAAAGCGCTGAGTCCTATACTTATGCAAATACAAAAGCAACTGAAGGAGGCTTTGTAGCTCCTTTAGTTTCCAAATACATTTTTGATTGCTTCTAGGTAATCGAAACCATGACCTTCAGTGGGTTCTATGTAGTTACCTTCCAAATACTCGTTCCAGCAGCAGATCATGACCGTGTTTCCGTTGCTGGAACGATATTTTTTGGAGACAGACTGAGCATCTTTGAGCATAGCGGTGAAGGTGTTTTTGTCGCTTCTGACTTGATCTTTTTGTGGTTCGCTAGGAACTCCAGAGGGTTGAGGCCAGGTGCCGCCGGCGGGTCTCATATCCCAGCCCATCGCAGTAGGAACTTGATATTCGAAGTCAGGATCATTTTTGAATTGCTCGCTCCACTTATTCCAATGACCCCAGTAGGTCTCCCTCATATCAGCGAAAGACTTGTTGTCTTTATTCATAAAGTTGTGATATACGTAGGCTGTCATTCCTTCGAAGCCCATGCTCTTAAGCCTTGGCACGTACTCCTGAAGTAATTGCTTTTTCTCGTAGGTTCCACCTTCCCACGGCTTCTGCGGGTTATTAGCTTTCCATTGGGTAGGAAGGCCATAGATACGCTCATTTTCAAGCATTGGGCCAGCAGCTACTGCTATGAATTTTATACCAGGCAGTCCTTCTTTCCGGGCAGTTTCCTGAGAAAGATCCAACAGATCTTTCAGTTTTAGACCATAGTAAGCAGCACGGGATTCTGCATCTTGAGGGAAATAAAAATAGACGATGGGCCGTCCATCTTTTTCCTTCAAGTAATCTCCTCGCTTGAAATACTCATCTATCCATAGCCTGGTGATTTTTTCATGGACTTTGAGGTAAAGGTCTTTGTCAGGTTTCTCACCGGGATAGTTCGCTTTGCGCGCCATCTCATCTGGAGAACCGACTTTCAGCCAGGCCATCCAACGTTCATTGCTGTCGTCGCACCAGTTTAGGGCCCATTTCATTTGTTTTTCTTTAGGCAAACTTGCGTTCACTTCCAGCAAGACGTTGAGCTGTTCTCCCCATTCCACTAGGCCCGGTACAGCGACTCTTCCGGCATTTGCAGCATCTTTGGTCCAGCCTTTTGGGTAGTAAATGGTTGATTGCGGACCAAAGTCCAAGTGATAATAATAATTTCTTCCAAAGAACCAGTCGTATGCAAAAAAGTCAATTCCATAGTTTTTCATGTACTCCAGCTGCTTTTTGATGACCTCAGGATCATCCCTTTTGTAAAAGCCTTTGAGTTCTTTGATAGGTTTTTTATCCAAATAGGGGCCTTCATAAGGATATTTGGCATTGTAAATCCGCCCCTTTGGACCCCAAATACCAGGGTTTTGAAGGCTGGAACAATTTTCTTTTCCTGTAAGACAAGACCAAAAACTGTCGCGATCCACGGCAGGGTCAGAAGAGGTGTTCCAGGAAGGCATGTAGAAAACACCAACCAATTCGTCACCTTCAGCTGCGATCGGGGAAGTTGAATTTTTGAGAGTTGCTTTTGTTGCGAGTGTGGCTGGCCCTATTTCAAGTACGCGAACAGCAAAGAAAAAGACAGCTGAAGTAACCAAAAGGGCTGAAAGAGTATATAGGGTTGGTTTTAGCATGTTTCCTTTCTTTGAAATTTGGAGTTGAAAATGAGAGTTTACATCTGCCGTGATAATTCTTGATGACTAAGAAAATGAAGGGGTTACTTAAGACTTTTTCTTAAGATCTGAATGCCTCGATATTTGGGCCGGAGCTTTTTATAGTCTAAATGATAGGTGAAAAGCCATTCAAACCCCATTTTTCGGTAAAAGCTTTGGGCTTGGAGCTGGGTATCCATCACCTCAAGCCAGATGTAATTTAGGTTTCGTTCCCTAGCTATAGATTCTACCCTTTTCATCAGCTGTGCAGCGATTCCTTTTCCCTGGTATTCTTTGCTGATATAGATGCGATGGAGCTTGAGCGAATTTGGGAAATCGACCAATTCCGGGGACTCAGGATAGCTGTACTTTAGGATGCCGATTTTCCAACCTTCGTAAAAGACAAAGTAGTAATGACTTTTGGGATCATCTAAGTCCTTTTGAAAGGCATCGGGATTGTACATCTGCTCCAAGTACCAGTCCCCAGAATCCGACCAAATATGCTTGTAAGCAGGGATGTAAATTTCCCTCATTAACTCAATAAGCTCTGGCTGATCCGCGAAGGTGAGTTTTTGGATGCTTAAATCTTCTGAGAGGTTAATCATTACTAGAGGTAAGTGTAGATGGGTGGAGGAAGGATGAGTTGATAAGGGATGAATAATCTCGGATAATTCCTATTAAAATAAATATTTTTCAATTGACCTGCCAAAAAATGCAGTTGAGTTTTTTTTGGGTTTTAGAAAAGACTTTTGAAAGTAAAAAACCACTGCCCCTTTCGAAGCTGTGGTTTTATGTATGATAAGATTCAATACCAGAAACAGCTGTTTGTCAAATTAAGGAGTATGATAATCCGCATTCTTGGCAAATACTTAAAACTCCTTTGTTCATTCAGCTGGCGACCGAAGTAGCCGTAGTTTCTGTGTATCTCTAGTTACTTTCTAGCCAATACTTTCTTGGCAGCCGCCACGATATTTGCGGCGTTCAATCCGTATTTTTCAAGTAGCTCAGTCGGAGTTCCTGACTCGCCAAAGCTGTCATTGACACCCACATACTCCATCGGAGCCGGATTATTTCTAGCCAAAGTCTGTGCTACGCTATCACCTAGTCCACCGTTGTATTGGTGTTCTTCGGCAGCTACTGCACATCCTGTTTTGGCTACAGAATCTAGAATCGCTTCTTCGTCTAATGGCTTGATCGTGTGGATATTGATCACTTCAGCAGAGATACCTTCGCTTCGCAAAATAGCTTCAGCTACCACTGCTTCCCAGACCAAATGGCCAGTAGCAAAAATAGTTACATCGGTTCCTTCGATCATTTTCCAAGCTTTTCCTATCTCAAACTTCTGGGCAGGATCAGTGAAAATAGGCCAAGATGGACGTCCAAATCTCAGGTAAACTGGCCCTTCGTAATCTGCAATTGCGATGGTGGCTGCTTTGGTCTGATTATAATCGCAAGGATTGATCACGGTCATGTGCGGGAGCATTTTCATCATGCCCACATCTTCTAGGATCTGGTGGGTTGCGCCGTCTTCTCCTAAGGTCAAACCAGCGTGAGAGGCGCATATTTTCACGTTTTTGCCAGAATAGGCGATGGACTGACGAATCTGATCATATACTCGGCCAGTCGAGAAGTTGGCGAAAGTGCCCGTGAAAGGGATTTTTCCGTTGATAGATAAGCCTGCGGCTATACCCATCATGTTGGCTTCTGCAATTCCTGTCTGAAAGAACCTTTCTGGGAATTCCTTCTGAAAGGCTCCCATTTTCAATGAACCGATCAAATCGGCACAAAGTCCTACCACGTTTGGGTTTCTTCGTCCTGCTTCTAGGAAGCCATCACCGAATCCAGAGCGTGTATCTTTTTTTTCTGTATAGTTGAATTTTAAATCCAAAGTCTTTTCCATGTTTTCTATTAAGTAAGTGGTCTAAAAATAGGCTTGATTAATAATCACCTATAGTTTCTGGTAGCTGCCCCAGCGCGTCTGCAAGTTGCTCATCACTAGGAGCGATTCCATGCCACTTGTGCGTTCCTACCATGAAGTCAACACCGTAGCCCATTTCAGTATGAAGTAGATTCATCACTGGCTTACCTTTTCCACAAAGACTCTTAGCTTTCTCTAGCCCTTCTATGACAGACTTCATGTCGTTGCCCTGCAAGGTGTCAATCACTTCCCATCCAAAAGACTCATATTTAGCTCTAAGGTCAATCAAGTCCATGATTTCTTCCGTAGGTCCGTCGATCTGCTGTCTGTTTAGGTCAATTGTAGCGATTAGATTGTCAACTTTCCAGTGTGCTGCATACATAGCTGCTTCCCATACTTGACCTTCTTCCTGTTCGCCATCGCCCATCAAGACATAGACTGTGCTGTCATCGCCATCAATTTTTTTAGCCTGCGCTGCGCCAATAGCCACAGACAAGCCTTGTCCTAAAGATCCGGAAGCAATTCTAATTCCTGGAAGACCTTCTTCAGTTGCCGGGTGACCCTGAAGTCTGGAGTTTAGCTTTCTGAAGGTGTTCATTTCCTCCGGAGAGAAGTACCCTGATCTAGCCAATGCTGCGTACCAAACAGGTGAGATATGCCCATTGGAAAGGAAAAATAAATCTTCTCCTTTTCCTTCCATTTTAAAATCTGAGTTGTGATTCAGTTGATTGAAGTACAGCGCTACGAAGAATTCTGTACAACCCAATGAGGCGCCAGGGTGTCCTGACTGTACCGCATGCACCATGCGAAGAATGTCTCTACGTACCTGAGATGCTGTACTTTCGAGCTGTTCGATTGTTTGTTTTTCCATTACGGATAGGTTTAATTTAGGATTTGAGCTGTGTGATCTTTTGTTTTTACTTTGTCGATGATTTCAGAGATTTTACCTGACTCATCGATCACAAAAGTGGTACGAACTGTACCCATGTATTTTCTGCCATACATTGACTTTTCCTGCCAAGTACCAAAAGCTTCGTGAACTTTTAAATCGGTATCAGCAATCAATGAGAAGGGCAGTTCTTGTTTTTCTTTGAATTTAATGTGCGATTTTTCAGCGTCCGAGCTCACTCCGAACACAACATAGCCAGCCTTTTGCAACGCTTCGTAATTGTCTCTCAGATTGCAAGCCTGGGCTGTACATCCAGGTGTATTGTCTTTAGGGTAGAAATAGAGAACTACTTTTTTTCCTCGATAGTCAGAAAGTTTGACCGTCTCTCCTGTCTCAATTTTCGCTTCAAAATCTGGGGCCATCTGGCCTACTTCTAGTTCCATGAGTATCTAATTTGTTGATCGTTTGAAATCTAGCTTTGGAAGTTTTCTCTATGTTTATTCCAGAGAGTAGCTGATTTCACTTTGGTTTACTTAAGCCGCCTAATTTAACCAATCGTTCCTTTGTATTCAGCAGTATTGCCAGCTTTATCGGTAACTTTTAATAAAACTTCGCCTTTGAACGGTTCATTGGTGAGCTTCTCCGACCAAATCACTGCTTGTTTGTACTCGTAGCGCATGAGTACCCATTTGCCATTGACATAGGCTTCGTAGCTGTCTATTCCGGACAAGTTGTCGCGGATGACAAATCGTAAATCAGCCGAATTTACCTTGATCACCTGAATGGTAGGCTTGGTGTTGTCTTCCAAAATGGAGATTTCGCCCATGCTTCTTGATCCGAAATTGAGCGTGTCACCTTGCCACTTGCCTCCCAAAAATGACTTGGCGCCCCCGGAAGTATAATATGCGTGTGCGCGATTTTTGTTTCCGGAGTAGCCCGGTACTTCCCAGAGGATAGTTGCTGGATTCCATAGATAGTCGCGGCTGCTGTTCAGCGTTAGCTTTGGCGCGGTGATAGATCCGGACTGGGATACCCGTAGGTACAAGTCATCCAGAACAGTTTCTTTGTCAAAGTTGATCTGCACATGTTTGTCTGAATAGGAAATCTGTTTTCCCGCAGGAATCAGGGCATTAATACCCGGGCGGATCACTTCGGTGCAGATGTCTATAGACTCTGGAATACCAAATTCCATATCCCAAAGATAGGTGCGACTATTGGCATCCTGGTAGGCAGGTAGCATCTCGAAAGCATGTGAGCCAACTTGGAATTTAGCCAATCCGCCTTTCGGAGAGACTGGAGCCTTAATTTTTAGGATGTTATTAAGGTAATCCAAAGAAGCTTTGGAGGGGGCAGCACCGTCATTGACAGTTGACTCCAGATCCTGACCATGGAGCGTAAAGCTGACTTGCCGCTCATTTCCATAGGCATCGATTAGCGATAGCTTATAGGTCTTTTTTGCACCGATTTCAAGTTCCAAATGCCCGGCATGCTCTGACTTGGGTGTGATGAAATCAAACTTTAAGTTCTTTTGGAAATAAAGCTTTGTGAAGCGATTTTGGTGGGTGTACAGCAGGAATTGACGAGTATAATTGAAGTCAACTTTATCCACTGTTTGAGTGAAAAAAGTGCCACTTTCATCCGCTAGCTTGAATACCGGTGAGCCGTTTTGATTGCTCGCCCCATCTAGCTGATCATAGCTGCGGACTTCTATTCCTACTTTACCGGTGATTTTGATTTCATTGGGAAGGCGATAATTCGATCCACTGGCTACGGGGGTAACTTCCAGTCTGGCAAATTTCCCATTCACCCGAGAATCAATATCCAATGGGACAATCGCTATAGTTTGAGGAACTGGAGCGGTTTTATCTAGAATTTCTGCGAAACCAAATAGGAGGGGATCCATCGCTCGATCCAGACTATCGCGGATTTCAAAATGCAAATGTGGTCCTCCCGACCCGCCTGTATTCCCACTGTCGGCGATTCGTTGACCTTGCATGACAGGAAATTGACCTGGCTCGGGGTACAGCTCTAATTCATTGACTTTTGCATCGTACATTTTCTGGCGCATGTAGTCACTGAGCTCTTTGTTGAAGTTGCGCAGGTGACCATATAGCGTGATCATACCGTTGGGATGCTTCAGGTAGATGACATTACCATAGCCAAATGAGGTGATTTTGATGCGATGAACCCAGCCATCTGCAGCAGCCAAAACAGGCACACCTTCCTGACCGCCTGTTTTGAAATCCAATCCTGTATGAAAATGGTTTGGTCTTAGTTCAGAGAAATTACCCGAGAGGTAATTCCGAGTTCCAGGATTAATCGGATTCTTGAAATAGTTTTTATTCACTTCCTGAGCACCTAGCTCAAGGGTGCTGAACAGTCCAAGAAATACGAATGCGTAGGCTAGTTTACTTAACTTCAAAATCCAACAACTTTTCACTTCCAATAAATCCTTCTAATCTGTCGCCGATTTGCACTGGTCCCACGCCTGACGGAGTTCCGGTGTAAATCAAGTCTCCTGTTTTCAGCATAAAAAATTGCGAGACGTACTCGATGATCGTTCCAAATTCAAATAACATCAAGGAGGTGTTGCCTTTTTGTCTCAATTCACCATTGATTGTAAGGTGGAAATCTATGTTTTTCAAATCTTCGAAATCATCTACAGATTTGAATCCGCCGATAGGTGCGGCGCCATTAAAACCCTTAGCAATCTCCCAGGGAAGACCTTTGGACTTGCATTGATCTTGAAGGTCACGAGCCGTGAAGTCTATCCCCAGGCCGATTTGATCATAATACCGATGCGCAAATTTCTTCTCAATGTACTTTCCCTGTTTTGATATTTTCAACACGAGTTCAGCTTCGTGATGAATGTTTTTGGAGAAATCCGGGTAGAAAAAAGGCGCGCCATCTTTCAGTAGTGCGGTGTCAGGCTTGAGAAAAACGACAGGATTTCCCGGAATCTCATTTTTCAGTTCTTCTATGTGAGCCGCGTAGTTTCGGCCGATGCAAATGATTTTCATACAAATAATTAATCTACAGCTTGGAAGGTCATCAGTGTTTGGCCTGCCTCATTCATTAGGTAAAGTTGGTTGTTTTCCACTTTATATCCTCGGGTGTCGATCAAAGCTTGGGAAATAGCTTGCTCCACGGCCATGTCCGGACATGCCTTCATAGTAGTTGCTCCAGGGCCGAGAAGTAGCTTTTGGCCGTCATTTTCCTTGATTTCTCCTCGTACAGAATTACAGCCCATGTTTCCTACGTAGGTTTTCATAGATGCGTCAAACTCAAATGTCAAGGCTGCTTCGGATCTGAATCCTGTTGGGTTTTGGATTTCACCTACTTGCGTCAATTTCCAGATGTTGGTCAAGCGCAAGGCGGGATCAGCTTTTTTGCTCATGACTTCTACTAATTCATAGACCTTAGAAGAAGCATCCGCTGGAGTGGGCTCCGCTCTGTCTGTGACTTTTAATTTGATTTGGTAGATGTTACCAGGCTCATAGTCAAAGCCCTTGATATCACTATAGAAAAGCTCCCAAGCTCCATCAGGATCTAGTTCTTCGCTTTTTTGAATCTGGAGACAAGACATAGGCCCAACCCCTGTACAGGCAACTTTTGAAGAATTGATCCACCAGGTTTCTGTGTTGTTATCCGATTGGGATTCACAAGCTACTGCCCCGAGTACTGTGCTGATTAATAGAAATAGGATTGTTTTCATAGTCATAGAAGATTATTTAAAAACTGGCTCAATGTGTTTAACAAGTTTATCTGTCCAGAGCGTGTACATTTTGGCACTAGGATGAAGGCCATCTGCGGCAAGCATCTCGAGTTCAGCGCCTGATTTTCTGTACTGCTCGGTGATGTCGATGTACGTGACATCGTGATTTTCACTTATAGTTTTGCAAGCCCTGTTATAGGCATTGATCTCTTTAGCGACTTTTGATGCATCTCTATTTTGGGCTTGCGCAAAAGGAGTAACTCCCCAATCCGGAATTGAAATGACGACGACATGATTCGTGTCATTGCCGGCGAAGCTGATTGCGCGCTTCAGCATTGCTTCAAATTCCTTTTCAAAATCTGTCACCGAACGACCCCTGTATTGATTATTCACTCCGATGAGCAAGGTCACCAAGTCGTATGTTTTGCCGTCAATTTCCTCTTTGTTAATACCTTGCTCCAGTTCATCTACAGTCCAACCCGTGCGTGCTATGACTTTTGGCGCAGCCCAGGTATTAGTAGTTTCTGCATTTAGCTTAGTGACCAGTTGGCTGGGATATCGCCCTTCTTCGCTGACACCTTCGCCGATAGTGTAGCTGTCGCCCAGTGCCAAATAGGTGAGTTGATCAGAAGTGCCGGTAGTATTTTTAGTCATCGTAGAAGTTGAATCGTCGGGGAGCATATTCTTTGAGCTGTTGCAAGCGAGCATCCCGAGAATTAATACTGGTAAATAGAAGATTTTCATAAGGTTCCTTTACTACTGAAATACGGAGCTAAGCAGGGAAATGGTTCCTTTGTCCGCATCCATTGCAACTTTCGCACCTACCGGTAGGATGAATTGCTTAGAAATATGACCAATCATCGCGCCAGAGTAGGCAGGAATATTTAAAGGCAAAATATAATCGTCCAACACCTGATCCAAGGTAAGCGATCCGTAACCTCCACCTGGCTCGCAATCAGAACATTGCCCAAAAATAAAGCCTTTGATCTGGTCCAGTGTTCCATTCAATTTTAAGGTGCTCATCATCCGGTCTATTTTGTAAGGATCTTCTCCTATATCTTCAATAAACAGGATGGCGTCTTTGAAGTCGGGATAATAGGGAGAACCTGAGATAGCGGTCAATACGGTCAGATTTCCGCCTAGAATTTTTCCTTCCGCAGTTCCGCTCGTGAGGGTTTGAATCCGATTGGGCTTGACTACCAAATCATCACTTTCTGGGTGTATGTTTTCGTAAGTCATTTTCTCCTGGTCGAAAAAGACCTTCTCAAATTGCGCTACATTGAAGCTATTCCAGCCTCCGGAGCCCATGGGTCCATGGAATGTGATCAGGCCAGTTTGCGCATGAATCGCACAATGCAAGGCGGTGATGTCCGAATAGCCGAGCAATGGTTTGGGGTTTTTAGCGATGTTTTTGTAATCGATCAGCGGCAATATTCTCGCAGCTCCCGAACCGCCACGAATACTCACAATCGCCTTCACTTCGTTATTTGCAAACATTTCGTTTAGATCGGCCGCGCGTTCAGCATCTGTTCCAGCCAAATGTCCGTATCTGTTTTTGAGATTTTCTCCCAACTTAACCTTAAAGCCCAAGGCCTCCAATGCTTCCTGTGCAAACGTAAACTGCATTCTATCCGCCACAGCTGCTGAAGGAGCTATCAGTCCCACCGTGTCACCTTTTTTGATGGCCTTCGGCAAAAGTGTTTTGGCGTCAAAAGCTGCGTGTGCAGTATCAAAAGAAAGTAAGGGAAAAGATGCGGATAGTAGTCCTAAAGATTTGAGGAAAGCGCGTTTTTGCATGGGAAAGGAGGTTGATTTTAAACTGTGAAAATAAGGGATTTTTATTTTGGCAATCATTGCTCAAAAGAAATCGATTCAGATTTACCGTAAAGTTGCCTGGAATATCTCCAGTTTTGGATTTTTAAAAAGCAAAGGAGTAGGGGGAAGGGTTAGTTTTTTGAGCCGAATTTCTACACCTCAGGAAATAAAAATGCCCGATCCAGTTAAGGAATCGGGCATTTGATTAGAAAGCGTTAGTGTTATTTTTTCTTAGCAGTCACAGTACCTATCGGTAGAAGCAGCTCTTCGCCCTCGGCTATATTGATTCCATTTTCAGACATCCTTGACGTACGGGCATTTTGGCTAGGTAAGTCGTATCGCTCACCTACATTTGCTGACCTATAACCCAAGTCTCGTACAGATCCTGCAGTGATTCTACTAAGGGGATTTTCTACTCCACCATTTAGAAAACCTGTCATCAGTTCATTATCCAAAAGATCTTCATCCCAATGTCCATAAGATGTTCCAGGGCGTGTAAATGGATTTCCATTTGCATCAAAGAATGCACCTTCTATTGGAAGTAAACCATTTCCACCTTCAGTTTTCCAGAATAAATTTCCAAAGCGTCCTAGGTAATCTGGATCCACCGCTTGCTCAAAAGAGTCAATTACTAATAATCCTTTTCTTTGCCACAAAGTACCAATGCCCAGAACGTGGCCCATCTCGTGAATAATCACTTCTTCAAATAGATCGGCTTCATCCAAACCTGCCAAGTCTGCTACGTCAAACTCCATAAGACCAGTGATAGTAGTTGCTTCTGGTAGCCGGATAAATCTTGGTCCTGCACGTCCCAAAATTCTACCGGGACCGTCGATCTCTGTAAGATTTACTTCGATGATTATATCATCCAGCACTTGATCAGCAGTGACTAATAGTCCTCCTCCTGGAAATGAAGAAGGGATATCTACCCCTGTGAAATTCGGTTCGTCACCGATGATAATTCGCTCCCATCTGTCCACTGCATCTTGGAACACTTCTCTCTGACGATCTGTAGGAGGAGTGATGTAGCGCAGTTCGATGTTGAATCTAGCTTTGGCAGAAGGCAAACCTCTACTGGACTCGTCGATTTGACCTTCATCACCGAAAGAAGTGGTGATAAAGCCCTCGAGATTGATGAGGTTTGGGTTTGGTGTAGCCTGGAGAATCTCTGCCTCTAGATCGGAGGAGCTCGAGCTGACGGGTTCTGTTTGCATTTCGCTACATGCGGAGAACAATAAGCCGAGGGCTAATGCTAGACCCCAACTTCCCGATGTGCGAGTGAATTTCCAATTGATTATTCTCATGTTGTTTGGTTTTAAGTAACTAAGTGAAACAAATACTAATTTAAACTGTCAAGTAAAATAGTTGAAAATCAGTTATTAGCAAAAAGTCTCATCAAAATTTACGGTTATATGCTAAGAATACAGCCAAATTAAATTCTTTTTCCAATCAGGGCGGAAAACCGAAGACTGGTGAACAAAGCGACCTCAATTCTTAAGGTTGATATTTCCTAGGTTACTTTCGGCTCTTTATTGCTAGAATAGCGGATAAACATAAAATCTAGTTGATTCAAATTAGTTAGCTAGCATGGCTTTCATCTGCTCGATCATAGGCTTCAGTTCTCGGTCATATTTCTTGACTCTTTTTTTCATTTGCCAGTGCATAAACGTGGCTATAGCAAGTGTGAGCGCTAGGTGTATCCCAATTCTAGTGAAAGTCTCCAGAGGCTCCAGCAAGACGAAATAGGAAATATTGAGCGCGATCAAAAGCAAAACGGTATATCCATACATGTGCTTTTTGGCGATTTGGTAGCGATAGTTCAACTTTTTGATTTGAGTTTTCAAATACTCGGAATTGGTGAATCGCTCACTGGAGTCATTGCTGGAGATTTTGGATCTGATCGCTAGTCCTACTACCCAAATCATAGCAATGGCGATGATGTACAAGCTGATTTCTATCCCCAGACTTTCTCTCCAAGGCATAGACCAAAAGAGAAACCCTATTGTTAGCGGCGTGATGATAGCCATGAACCAAAGCTCCCTTCGTTGTTTGGCCTCAGTTTTTTTCATTCCTGCGATCAGGTCCTTGAGGTCAAAATTTACAGGCTGCTGATCTTGCCAAAGTTTCTGAATGTCTTCGAAGTTATTTTCCATGAGGATTGAGTTTTTGAGTGAGGGTTGCTTTGATGCGATTGACTTTTACGGCCACATAGTTTTCGGTGATACCTGTGACATCCGCGATAGTTTTATAGGGGGTGTTTTCTAAAAGAAGCATGGCTATGACACGATCCGTTTCTGTCAGGCTGTTGATAGCTTCGTAGAGTTTTTGAAGTTGTAGTTCCTTTTCATGACTGCTATTTTCTGGATCTACCAGATCTAGTCCGTCTGGTAGCTCCGTATTCATGGGTTGCCTTTTTTCCTTTGCAGAAAAGGAAATAGCCGTATTGTAAGCCACTCGGTAGATCCATGTACTGATATCACTTTCGCTTCGAAAGCTGTCGAGATGCTTCCAGAGTTTGATCAGAATCTCCTGAAATAGGTCGTGAGCCAAATCCCGATCCTTTACAAATCCCAAGCAAAGTCGGAAGATCTTGTCTTTATGGGATTTGTACAGGTTTTCGAAGGCGAGTTCCTTGGTTGGTTTCATTTGAGGAAGTTCTGGATTTGAGCCATAAACCACTCCGGATTGTCCCACATGATGAAGTGATAGGCTGTGGGCGCCATTTCTACCTGCACATTAGAAGCGAACTTGTACTGCAGTTGGAAGTTGGCTTTGACAGACTCAGCCGTCAGCCCGTAATCTTTTGCTGAATACCAAGCGCCCAGCACGAGAGTTGGAGTGTTGAGTGTGGCCAGATTAGAGCGGTAGTCTGTCGTCATCAATTCGTATAATACTTCTGCAAACGTAGCGCGGTCACTTTTCATAGACCAGTCCACCAACTGAGGAACGCGGGACTGCGTAGCGGTCATCATTGACATACCGGCTTCTTGTTGCTTTTCAAAATCCTCGTTGCTCGCATTCAAGAGCATAGTTTTGGTCTGTTTAGCCATAGGTACCATCATCTCCGCAGTGGCAGCCGGATTCATGCCTGCTGAATAAAAGGGGTAGGAGTCGATAATTACTGCTTTGGAGATCAGGCTAGGATATTCATTGGCCAACTGTAAAGATAGAAAACCGCCGAGGCTATGACCAATGAGCGTGACCGGTTTATTGATTTCTTCCAGATATTCGGCTATGTCCACTTTCATTTTTGGGAGAAATCCAGCACTCAGGTCGATGGCAGGCTGGCCCGCAAATCCCGCTAAGGTCAACACATGGCATTCGTTGGTTTTGCTTAATTCGGCGATAGTTTCATTCCAGACTTCACCTGAGGATGCCAATCCTGGTATCAATAGGATAGCGGGACCTGAGCCGGATACTTTGACTTGGAAAGAGGATTGGGAAAAAGAGGAAGAAACTATTCCCAAAAAGAGGCAGTAAAGAACTAGTGTTTTTTTCATGGTTTATGTTGTTTTATCCTTTAGACCATGAGGTGATAAATTCCTTACAGATTTTTAAAAAAAAGTTTTATGATTTGTTTCAGGTAGGGGAAAAATATCTTTCGAAGATTCAAACCCCAGGTTTCTTACAGCCAGTAAACCCGTGAGAAATAGGTCCCTGATTCAAAGCGAACGCTAATCAATCATTTCAGTTCTCATTCTCACAGGTAGTGATTTTTCAATGGTGATGCGTTGCGACAGGCTTAGATTTTTATAGGTTTTTTTAAAAAGCTCGGTAGATGTTTTTTCTTTTTCCTCCATATACATCTGAGTGATTTTATTGTTGAATGAAGAATAGGTAGCGTAGGAAGATTGACTTGAGTAGGTTAGGTAAATGCAAAAGGTAGCTGGGTTTTGAGTCAGTAAGGTTTTCAGGGAGTTGAGCAGGTTTTCTTCAGTGATTTCTACTTCATTCAAAAGCCATTTGTTGGTAGAGGTGAGCTGAATAGAATGAAAGATACAAGGCTCTTGTCCATCCTCCTTTTGTATGATCTGGTTTAGCAGTGAGGATGTTTCTTGAAGGCTGGTATTGGCAATAAAAAGCAAGGTCAGGGTTTTAAGGTAGGGTCGGTCAAAGTCCTTCGGTTTAAGTAATGTAGTAAACATTAGCGCGATCTGATCTGCATGAAACGAAGAGTTTTGGGAATAGATTTGCTGTAGTTCAGACTCTAATTCGTTGATCACTAGTGTAGTGTCACCCCTGTTAAAGTTCGATTGACAGCCTGTGTAGTAATCAGCAGGAGTTATATTGAGGAAAATTTTTGTCATTTCATCCGGTAAAATGGTGAAATGATCCCTTGAACTTCCTACCTCCTTAAAGAAAGAATAATAAGCTTCTCCAGAATCATCGGCTAATTGTCCCGTTTGGATGAGGTAGCTTTCTATACTGTCTAATTTTGGAAGTAAATCTATTCCATTGCTAGCAAAATTGCTTTCAATACAGGATAGGCGTATCGCCTCTTCTGCCTCATTTTGCTGAGCCAAAGAAGCAGTAGAGTAGAGTAAGCTAATTAATGCGATTGCTGCAAATCTCATGTTGTTGATAAATGAATATGATTATCCGCTTTTCTACCAGTAAGGTGGAATAAGCAATGTAGCAAATGTTAAACTTTAGAATTGAGGCCGCTTCGGTCATCGGTCTTCCAACCAGGTAAGCAAGGAATACAAGGTGACTGGCATTATAGCGGATAATCATACTACTTTATAGTTTTTCCTAACATTCACTAACTATCAAATCATGTCCCGCAGCATCAGCATTACTTTTTCCATTTCCCTTCGTACCTCCGAAGCTTTTTGAGGATAGTTGGAATTCATAAACGCAAAGCAATACAGCTTACCACTTTTCCCTTTGATCAAACCTACCAGACTATGATTGTTACTCATGGTTCCGGTTTTTGCAAAAATGTAAGGTTGCTCAGCTTGGTAGCTGGTTTCCAGGGTGCCAGTTTTTCCGCCAGTAGGCAAAAGCTCGAACAGTTGCTGATCTGGTATCATTCGATAGATTTTCTCAAAAAGAGCCACCATCGTTCTTGGTGTAAACAAATCATGTCGGCTTAGTCCCGATCCATCCACCCACTGGGGTTCGTCCGGTAGGTCGTAGAGGTAGGTTTTGAGCATATATTCAATTGCTCGCTCCGTATCCAAGCGTTGAAACAGCCGATCCGAAACCATCAGCATGAGTTGCTCTGCCAGGAAATTGTCGCTTTCCAGCATCATTTCCTTTAGTATAGGAAAAACGGGAGTTCCCATTAGAATCTCATGAGTTGCGGGCAAGCTATCAGGCTGGTAACTCCATTTTTTGCCTGTGGCCGCTGTCGCAAGGTCCACAAAAAGCTCAGGAGTATAGATAAAGGGGATAAATTCTTCCCGTGCTCTGAAGTTGTTGGGGTTGTAATAGAATCTGTTGCTGTGAAAATCCCGCTCCAATTCTCGGATTGTTCGCTGAGTGGGGAAAACCATGGATTGAAAACTCTCAGGAAAAACTGACGGAGCATTTCCCACTTTTTTTACCTGTACGAGATTGCCATAGATGGGCAAGGAAGTTCGTTCAGCCGAATAATTATAATAGTAATCATCCCACTGCCAGCCATAGCCAAATGCCGGCGACATCATATTTGCGTCAGAAAAAATGACTTGCTCGAAAGGCGCGATAAGCTGAGCGATGTTTGGCTGGTCAAACTTCTTGTAGTTCCAGGTAGGATCACCTGAGCCCCAGATTTTGATCGAATTTCCTTCTCGTACATAGCGTAGAGTCTGCGTGCTATCGCCTAAAACTACCAAGGAGGAAAAAAGCGTGAAAAGCTTGGTGGTGGATGCAGGGATAAATCGCTGATGGCTGTTTTTCTCAAACAAAATCATCTGCTCATCCAGATCATAGAGCATAAACCCGGTGAGATGTCCGTCGAAAAAACTAGATTCACCCAGTGCAGATTCCAGTTTGGCAAATTGATCCCTACTGAGCTGCGCAAAGGAAGCACTGCACAGTACTATGCTTATAATAAATAGCAAACTGAATTTTCTCATAAATCTTTAGAGGTGGAAGCGGCTAGAAAAAGTAAAATCCATCCTGCTATGAAGGCTAGTCCACCAAGAGGAGTAATAGCACCCAGCCATGTGATTCCTGTGAGGGAAAGGATATAAAGTGATCCAGAGAAAATAAGAATTCCAAGCATGAGCAAAAGCGCAGCGGCGCTGAGTTTTTTCCAGGTGGGCCTGACCAAAGCTAGAATTCCGATCAGAAAAAGTGCGAGTGCATGATAGAAATGGTACATGACTGCCGTTTCGAAAGTCTCTGTTCTGCCCGTTTCGATTAAAATATCTTTTAGACCATGGGCGCCAAATGCCCCTATTCCCACTGCAAACGCTCCAAATATCGCGGCTGACTGTATGATTTTCTTTCCTTGCATGTTAATTAATTCTTTTTTTTATCTACCCCGAGTAGTCTAGAGTACCCCATTTTGCCTATACTTCCAGTCAATTACACAAATGTAAAACGGCTATTTTACTAACGTTTGATGGCTATTATAAAAATTCACTCTTCCTAGCATATTACCCTACCTAGTCGGTCATCAATTAATAGGCATGTATCTTTAATATTATATTCAAGGTAGAATCCTTCTAGTTAATCATTTTTTTAACTCTTCATTCTTGCCTACCTGGATAGTTAGCTTTCAGAATCAATTCTAGAAAACCTCCAAGTCCCCCAAACTCCAGGCCCAAGGCATACTCAGGACATTTTCTTGTGTGGCCAATTTGCGAAGCGTGACCTCGGGACCTACCGACATCACTGGCAAATGACCTAGCTCGATGGGCAGTGTGTTTTTGACTTGCAGCCCTGAAAAGGAAGTGAATCGCACGCCTTCGTTTTTCTGAATAGTTTTTAATCGGATATTCAGTTGCAGTTTTTCATTTTCTCCGAAGCTGGAAAGCTGAAAGAAATCTACTATTCTGAGCTCTTTTCCAATTTTCCCATTTTTGATTCTATAGATTAGGAGGTAGGTTTCTCCATCGCTGATAAAATGGTATGGAAAAAGGGGGCAGTCCACGTAGCGCCAGCGAAGATAGCCAGGTGCTAGGTTTGTCCGGATTTCATCAGCGCTAAATTTGTCATTTTCTATCTTGGCCAAAAGTGTAGTTAGGCTTGACCAATCGCTTAAAGGAGATTGATTTTTGCTTTTACCCAAGTGTAGGTTGAAGTACATTTTAAGCGGAAGTTTCCCCCACTTTTGCCAATCCATTTTCAGGTATCCTGGCATACTTTGAGCATTGGGGGTGTTGTAGATCAGCGCCACGCCGTCCTCCTTTAGCTTTTCTGCGAGGGAGAGAGTTAGGTTTTTGAAAAGGCCTTTGCCTTGATGTTGCGGGTGAATAGCTGTGTCAACTGCCCTGCAGGCTGGAATAACTTTTTCCCCATGTCGGAATTCCCATCTCAAAAATACACGCACACCACAGAGAAAACCATTGTCTTCTGCCAGCAGCATGGGTGATTTTCCAAATGGGTTTGTCTGATGTTTCCAAGTCCATAGTTCTTCAGACTTTGGAGTCAAACTTTCCCCCAGAGATGCCTTCAATAAGTTGATTATAGCGGGTAAATCGTCGTTGGTAGCCTGTCTGATTTGCATAGGTTGAAGGTAGGAAGAATTTTTTACAGGGAGGTGGAGGTTGTTGGTTGCCGAGGTTTTGCTGGGTTTTTATTGAAAAAATAGCAGGGCAACTAGGAAGTTACTGTTTTCCAGCTTCCAGTAGATTGGTACTCTTGGTACTAAAGTATTTTTATATATTTGACCCGAGCTAACTTTACGCTTCCAGAATGAAGAAAATCCTTTTTATTGTAAGTATTGTGGTCTTTGCGACGAGCTGTATCAGCAATAAGCGAATCACCTACTTACAAAACTTACCTGATAAGACACCCATAGAACTGGAAGAATTTATCCCCTATGCAGAGGTAGATTACGAATATATTTTGCAGCCTTATGATATAGTAGAGATAGATTTTGCTACGAATGATCCTGAGTTGATAGAAGCGTTTTCTTTCCAGTACTCTCAAAATATGGGAGGAATGGGAGGCGGCGGCGGCGGTGCAGGTTCTGACCCTTTGTATTTTAGAGGGTATTCTATCGATCAAAAAGGAGATGTGGAAATTCCGAAACTAGGGAAAGTAAAAATAGCTGGAATGACTGAGGAAGATGCGAAGGATAAAGTGCAGGAAGAGATCAACAAATTTTTCAAAGAAGAGATATACGTCAAGTTGAGAATCGCAGGAATCCGATATACCACCCTAGGTGAATTCAATTCCGTGGGCGTGAGTATCATCTATAAGAATAGAGCTACAATCTTTGATGCTCTGGCTAATTCTGGAGAAACAACCCTTTTGGGAAAGAAAAATAAGCTATTCATCATCCGCCAATACGATGGAGGCACCAAACTTCATCAGATCAATTTGAACGATAGATCCTTACTGGCTAGTCCGTTCTATTTCATTCAGCCTAATGATATCCTGTACATCGAACCAATGAAAATCAGGCAATTTGGTAATGCAGATAACTTGACGGCTTCCTTGGCGCTTATTGCAGGTTTACTAGCTTCCACGCTATTAATTATTAATTTGGTGACGGGTAATTAGTTGATATGGAGAAGTTAGACTTAAGCCAGTTAGATAACGAAGAGAAAGCGCTGGAGATCAGGTATGTGATCGCCAAATACATTCGATATTGGCCTTGGTATGTGCTGTTTATTACTTTGTTTTTGATCCTTACTTTTTTGTTTCACCGCTATACCGTGGATGAATACGAGGTGTCTGGATCTATGATGATCAAGACGAATACATCCCCGGAGGCACGTATTCTGGATAGATCGAATATTTTCTCTACAGGCATAAATCTGGAGAATGATATCCTACGACTTAAATCCAAGGGATTAGCACGTGAAGCCTTGAAAAAGCTTCATTTTGACGTTGAGTATTATGCCAAGACCAATATCAAAGCAATTGAATTGTATGACCGTTCGCCCATCCGGGTGGAGGTAGATTGGAGCCATATACAGATGGAGGGAGTGCCGGTACAGTTAGAAATTCTCTCTGCAAATACATTTAGGCTAGCCAAAGAAGAGGTAGGTTTTATGGATTTCAACTCAGCAGTGGCAGCTGGAGATGAATCTATCTACGATAAAACCTATGAATTTGGAGAGCCAATTGAAACAGCCAGGTCGAAATTTACGGTTCATCTAGTCAATCCGGGCAGAACAAATGAGCAAGTGGTATTTAGGCTACGTAATCCAAACGCCTTGGAAGATTCCTATGCAAAATCTGTTCAGGTGAATTTACAAAACGAGTACAGCTCCGTCCTTCGCCTGAGTACTACCACCACTGTAGTAGAGAAAGGAAGAGACTACATCAATGCCCTGATGGAGTCTTACATTGGGTTTGATTTGAATGAGAAGAATAAAATTCAGGAAAACACCCTGGCATTTATCGAGGATCAGCTTGGGTTGCTGGAAGATTCTCTACAGCAAAAAGAGAGAGAATTGCAGGATTTCAAAGTTAGAAACAAGCTTCTCGATGTCTCCGCAGAATTTTCCAATATTCTTGGCAAAATGAATACGCTCGATGAGATGAATGCTGAGATAGATTATCAACTGGATTATTTCGAGCAGATTCGCGCGTACATGGTGCAAAAGAGCAAGGATTTTTCTGATGTGATAGCACCATCTGTCATCGGTATTCCAGATCCCTTACTTAATGGGCTGATTCAAACCTTGGTGACACTTTCGCAGGACAGGAGAAAGCTTTTGGCGACGGTAAATGAGAACCATCCAGAGGTTATTAAAATTGACGTGCAGATGGAGAAAGTGCAGGATGCACTTTTCGAAAACGTAGTCAATTTGATCGAAAACACAAAGCAGAGAAAAGCGAGTATTCAGCAGGATATCCGTGTGTATGATGCGGAATTTGCTACACTTCCTGAATCCGAATCAGAGTATTCAGGGATTTTCAGAGAATTCAAGTTGAGAGAATCGCTTTATACTTATTTGCTTGAGAAAAGGGCAGAAGCTGGAATAGCGATGGCTTCCAACGTGTCTGACAATGCTATCTTGGATGCGGCTAGACGTGGAACCCTGATCTTTCCTAAGAAGCAGCAGAATTATGGATTAGCGATAGTTCTCGGGTTTTTACTTCCATTTGGTTTTGTGGTAGTTCGAGATATTTTCGACGAAACGATCAAGGATCAGCGTGATTTGAAAAAGCATTTCATGATTCCCCAGCTAGGTATAGTTGGGTATAGTCTGAAAGAAACCAATAAGGTAGTCCTAGATTTCCCTAAATCTGCCGTAGCAGAATCCTTTAGATCGCTGCGTTCGGCTATTACCTACTTGGCCAGTGGGAAACAGACCAAAATGATTTTGGTGACTTCTTCCGTGTCGGGAGAAGGGAAAACATTTACCTCTCTGAACCTTGCTTCTGCCATGGCTCTGAGTTCTAAGAAAACCGTTGTGGTGGGCGGTGATTTGAGACGTCCCAAGCTAGCGTCCTACTTCGGTGAGACGGATAGAGTAGGTTTATCTACTTATTTGATAGGTAAAATAGAAGCTGAGGAGATTGTCATGCCGTCAACTCATGAGAATTTATGGTTTGTCCCATCTGGAGTTATTCCACCAAATCCAGCAGAGTTATTGCAGACTCCCAGGCTCACTGAGTTTTTGGATTACCTGCAATCGCGCTTTGATGTGGTTGTATTCGATACGCCGCCTATGGGATTAGTATCAGAGACGATTGACTTGATGCGTCTTTTTGATATTAATCTCTACGTAGTGAGGCAGAATTACACAGTTAAGGACCACTTGGTGATGATCAATGACCTTTTCAATAACAAACAGGTCAAAAATGTATATGGAGTTTTCAACGGAATAGTCAATTCTGGTTATCACTACGAAGGCTATAACTATGGCTACGGAAATACCTACTTGTATTCTCAGAACAATAAATACATGTACAATTACTACGGAGATGACTTGGAGAATAAGAAAAAGAAGATCAAGAAAAGCCAGCGAAATATCTTTGAAAAATTAGGCAAACTGTTTAAAGTGAAGTAGTTGGAAGTTTGAGAGACTTGAGATGAAGACATTTATAAATTTGTAGATTGGTGAATTAAAGGCCAATCCAATTGAAGACGAAAAAACGATTATAGTTTAGCTATGCTTACGATTGCTGCATTAATACCTGCTAGATATGCATCTACGAGATTACCTTCCAAGCTTGTTCAGGAGTTAGGTGGTAAATCAGTGATTCAGCGTACTTATCTGAGTACCCTTCAAACCGGGGTTTTTGACGAAGTATGGGTGGTGACAGATCATCCGGAAATTAAGCAACAAATAGAATCTATAGGTGGTAAGGTCTTTGTCAGTCAGAAGGAACACGAGAGTGGATCTGATAGGATAGCTGAAGCGATGGAATTGGTGGATGTGGATATCATCGTGAATGTGCAGGGCGACGAGCCATTTCAGGACGAGAAATCATTGAGGGATTTAGTTTCAGTATTCAAGGATCCTAGAGTAGATGTAGCTTCCCTCAAAACCAAAATATCCTCTGAGGAGGCTGAAAATCCCAATGCGGTGAAGGTAGTAACTGATCTATGGGGTGACGCGCTTTATTTTTCCAGATCGAAGTTACCTTACAACCGTGAGTCTGTGCAGGAAGTCACCTACTGGAAGCACATCGGCGTCTATGCCTATCGCAAAAATGTCCTTCATGACTACACCAGCCTTCCCAAAAGCCAGTTAGAGGCAATAGAAATGCTCGAACAGCTCCGCTTATTAGAAAATGGCTATAGAATCAGAATGGTAGAAACTGTCCACCAAGCTATTGCTATAGACACCATAGAGGATTTGGAAAAAGCGAGAGAATACCTTCATAATAAGAAGTGAATAAACGTCAAATTCGCAATAAATACGATGTTTATTGTCAAATTGATAAAATGCTCAACATTTTAAGGTTAAATGTTTAAGTTTGCGCAGATTTTGAAGAGATATACTAAAAAAACATATATGAGGAAGTTGCTGAAAGGTTTTTCGTTTTCCCTGATATTTTTTACGGCGTTCGGCTGTATTTCAAATGAGAAAATCATCTACTTACAGAATTTGGAGGGAAATCAGCCGATTGCGGATGGAGATTTGATCAGCTACGAAATCCCGGAATACAAGCTTCAGTACAACGATATCATAGATGTAAATATCCAAACCGTAGATGATTTGATTGAATTCGGATACAACAGTAGGCCAGTCCAAGCTAATGCCAATATGGGGAATGTTTCTGCTCAAAGTGGTGGAGATATCTATTACATGACTGGTTTCTCGGTAGATCAGCAAGGAAATATCCGCCTTCCCAAAGTAGGAGATGTTCAGGTAAAAGATAAAACGCTGGAAGAGGTCCGAGTCACCATAGAAGAGAACATGAGAAAATTCGTGAAGAGCGAATTATTTGTAAAGGTCAAACTAGGTGGAGTAAGATATTCGGCAATAGGTGAGTTTAGACGACCTGGCAAATTCACTGTCTTACAAGATAGAATGACCATTTTTGAGGCAATTGCCAATGCTGGAGATTTAACTACAGTGGCGAAAAGAGACGAGGTGTTATTGATCAGACAGTATCCTGAAGGAACAAGATTGCATAGAATTAATCTATTGGATAGACAGATTGTGGCCTCACCGTTCTACTTTATTCAGCCTAACGATCAGTTGTATGTTGAACCTATGAAGGTCAGAGAAACTGGTACAGGTGAAAACACAGCTCAGACTTTAGCCTTGGTTTTTGCAGGAATATCTTCTGTAGCACTCATCCTTAATTTACTCAAATAAGATTTTATGTACCCGAATACCCCAAATCCTTCTAATTCTGGGCAGAACCCATTTATGGTACAAAAGGAGGATGAGATTGATCTGAAAGTCCTTTTATTCAACTACTTGCAGTATTGGGTGCTGATCCTTGCTTGCATGTTTATTGGAGTACTCGGAGCTTTTCTTTTCAATAGATATGCAACGAATGTATTTAAAGTTGAGTCTAGCATTCTCGTGGTTGATGATAAACCCAGCTTAGGTACGGATTTATTCGAATCTTCAGGCCTAGGGATGCTTCAGGGAAAAAGTAACATAGAGAATGAGATTGGAATTTTGAAATCATTTTCTCTGGCAGAAGAGGCAGTCACTGATTTGAACCTGAATGTACAATACTACAAAGAGGGTTTTGTCTCTACGACCCAAATCTATGACAAGCTCCCAGTAATGGTGGCGGTTAATTGGAAGGAGACTCAGCTAGTAGGTGGTAAATTTAGAATTGAAGTCATAGACGAAGATTCCTTTGAATTGAGTGTTGAAAATGATGAGTTCAGGATCTTCAATCCTAAAGACCCTTATTACAAAACCTTACCTGAGGCATCACTGTCTCTTCCTAAATCCATTTATAGCTTTGGTCAGGAGGTCAAAGGCGAGAATTTTTCTTTTACCATTAATCAAATAGCCTCCCTGTCAGGTGATGTAATTCTATTTAATCTAGTGGATACGCCTTCTCTGGCGTTGAAATACAAAGAAGAGTTAGCTGTCTCGCCAATAAATAAGCAGGCTTCTATTTTGACCTTGAGCTTAGAAACTCCAGTAAGAAGACTAGGCGAAGATTACATCAATAAGATCATGGAGGTCTATCTGGCGCGTGAACTTGATGAAAAAAATAGAGCCTCGGAAAACACCGTTAAATTTATTAATGAGCAGCTTTCCGGGATTTCTGATTCCCTTAGGTTTTCGGAAAATAAGCTTCAAGAATATAGAACTGAAAATAAAGTTTTCAATCTATCCGAAGAAGGAGCTGTGATTTTTGAGCGCTTGCAGGAATTGGAGAAGGAAAAAGGGCAAGCTGAAATCAATTTAAAGTATTATCAGACTCTCAGAGATTATTTATTGTCAGACCAAAGAGGGGAGATGATGGCTCCTTCGGTAGTAGGAGTGACTGATCCTCTGTTGAATTCCCTGGTTCAGGCCTACAGTGAGTTGCAAGCGCAGCAAGAGAGGCTTTCTGCTAACTTCACTGAATTGGATCCTTCGGTGCGAGAGAATGCCACCAGGATTCAGAGTACAAAGAGACAATTACAAGAAAACGTAAATTCAGCCTTAGCTAATACCAATAACTTGATCTCTGATCTCAACGGTCAGATTCGCATGCTTGATATTGATATTAATTCTTTGCCAGAAACTGAGCGTAATTTGATAAGCATTCAGCGTCAGTTTACCATCAACGAAAATATCTATATCTATTTGTTGCAGAAAAAAGCTGAGGCTGAGATCACCAAGGCGGCCAATATGCCAAAGAACTCAGTGTTGGATTTTGCTAAAGCTAGTCAAACACCTGTGGCACCTAAGAGATCTTTAAATCTACTTATTGGTCTAATCTTAGGGCTGATTTTGCCAATTGGCTTTATTACCATCAAGGATTTCTTGAATACAAAAATTGAGGATCCTAAAGAGTTGGAAAACCAGATTAAGGTTCCATTGATTGGCATGATAGGAAGAAATAATTCCGAAGATGCCATCCCTGTTTTGAATAATCCTAGATCTACAGTGACGGAATCCTTTAGGTCCCTTCGGGCAGATATGACCTACTTGAGTCCAAATAGGGAAAAACTCACCATTCTTTTCACTTCTTCTATATCTGGAGAAGGAAAGACTTTTGTGTCCATTAACGTAGCCTCTGTGTATGCCCTTATGGGCAAAAAGACAATCTTGATAGGGCTAGATCTTCGCAAACCAAAAATTGCTGAGGATTTTGGGCTTGCAAATGACAAGGGGATGAGCACTTGTTTGAGTACGGATACTCCTTGGCAAGATGTGGTAAAAAGTACCGGGCACAAGGATATGGACGTGATCCTATCCGGACCAATACCGCCAAACCCGGCAGAATTGCTCTTGCAGGATAAGTTTGGGCAAATCATGAAAGAGATCAAGGAAGCGTATGATGTAGTGATTTTTGATTGCCCGCCAGTAGGCTTAGTTTCTGAGACTAAGGAACTTTTTGGTTTTGCTGATATCAGCTTTTTCGTATTCCGCCAAGGGTATTCTATGAAGGGTAATTCACAGATTTTGAATAATCTGGTAGAAAAAGGCGGGGTGTCCAAGATTTATGGAATTCTAAACGATGTGCACATTGATAAGGGGTATGGCTATGGGTATGGTTACGGTTATGGCTACGGCTACGGAACTAACTCCTATGGATACCACGAGGAAGTGCAGCTGCCATGGTGGAAGCGAGCGATCAGGAGAAAATCCTGATTCATTTAAATTAGTGACTAGGTTGCTTGTCATTTGGCGATAGAGTTAAAAGTAATTTATAGGTGAAAAGCTGTTTTACTTTAATTTAGCTTATATATTTTTATGTATATCCGCTTTGTTAAAAGCAAACTGGGATAAGGTTAATCCAGATGAACATCGGGAAATTGAGGCCACGTCACACACAGATCTTCGGACTTCTTTCCAGTTGAGCAAAAGGATTTTAGGTACGTCAATGATTTCGAAGAGTTATTTCATTTTATTATAATAATAAGGCAGGTACTTCATTTACTACAGAAAAGCTCCACCAATAGGAAGTATCATGTTGGTATCATGGTATATCTTGCCTTTTTATCATGTTAACTGTCTGTAAAGCTGAGGATCACATTGGAATTTGGTTGATGAATTAGTTCTGACTCCTTTATGGATTCCAATTCTGTGAGTTTTTCTTACTTTTTTCTACAGCTTGTGGAATTATGCAACACAAGCTAAATTATAAAACCTCAGTAAATCAAAGTCTTATGGATTGGTTACTGTATTGCTGAAGGCAAGTCGCTTGTAAAGAGTTCTATGATTTGAAATGCAGATTACTTTATATGAAAACTCTGTTGAAAAATACTCATATAAAATGAGTACAAAAACTACTCACATGCCTATCTTTGCAAGCTAGAAGGGGAAAAATGGCACCAAAAATTTAATTTTTGGCATTATTTGATCCTTTTTATTTTAAATTCTGCAATACGGATATAATTAACTTTTTCGTGCAGATGTCAAGCTAAGTGCCTTAACTAGGAGGGATTTGAACTATAAATAGCTCATTTTTTTCTCTCCTCAATGGGACTGAAAGGGCGAAGCTGTGAAATGAATTTAAGTTTTAACTAGAGGATTTTAGTTAGCAGCTTGTTTGACTGAACTTAACTAGCTGATCCTAAAGAATTACAATTTTTCCTGTCAAGTGTTAGTAATTATTCTAGATGTCTGTAATTAACGTTGTCCTCTCTGGAGGTGTAGGTTCTAGGCTATGGCCGCTCTCGCGCAAGTCACAACCCAAGCAGTACTTGCCTATTTTTGAAGGAGAAACTTTATTTCAAAAAACTGTCCATAGAAACAAAGAATTTTGTGATCAGGTGATGGTAGTTGGCAATTGTGATAATTACCTGCTTTCACGAAAAGATCTAGACTCAGCTGGGATACATGGATACATTGAACTGATTGAAGCCTGTCCTAGGAATACTGCCGCAGCCATTGCCTTTGCCGCATTTGCCACCCAACCGGAGGATATACTTTTTGTTACTCCTTCAGATCATTTGATAGAGTCTGGAAATGATTACCAGTTGGCTGTGGCTAGAGCGTTAAAGCTTGCAGAAGAAGGTTACGTAGTAACTTTTGGATTGAAGCCAACCAAACCAGAAACGGGTTTTGGCTACATAGAGGCGAATGGAGAAGAAGTTAAAAGCTTTCGTGAAAAACCAAATTTGGAAACTGCGGAAGAATTCTTGAAGGATGGCAATTTTTATTGGAACTCTGGAATGTTTTGTTTTCAGGCAGGAGTATATCTGAAAGAATTGAAAGCATTCGAACCTAAACTCTATGAGTCATCCAAGATCGTATATGAACAGGCTATTGAAGGTAAATTGGATTTTGATTTATCGATGAAAATTCCTTCTATCTCTGTCGATTATGCTGTCATGGAGAAAACCAAGAAAATCAAAGTTGTTCCCTCAGAATTTGCCTGGTCTGATATGGGGTCATTTGAGTCTATATATACTTATTTGAAGAAAAAAGGACATCCGATTGACAGGAATGGTAATATGGTCTTTGGATCAACTATCCATACAGAATTTGTAGGATTAAGAAACACGATTTTTATATATACTAATGATGCTGTTTTAATTTTAAAGAAAAACAAAGCTCAGGATGTAAAGAAAGTTTTCGAGAAATTGGAGTTAACTAAACCAAGATTAATAGATTAAGAGATATAGATGCTTACAAACCTAGAAAACAGTAAAATTGCAATCATTGGTCTTGGCTATGTAGGCCTTCCATTGGCGGCGGCATTTGCCGAAAAGTACAAAACGGTAGGATACGATATCAATGCTGCAAGAGTAGATCAGTTGCAAAAGGGACATGATAGAACCTTGGAAGTGGCTGATGAGGATTTGCAGAGAGTTCTGGTGAAAACTGGTTTGGAATTGGATGAAAGAGGACAAGGACTTTTAATTACCGACGCCATACTTCCTGTGACTTCCGCGAATATTTTCATAGTTACCGTCCCAACTCCTACAGACAAGCACAATAGACCGGTACTGACTCCTATGCTGAAAGCCTCTGAGATGATAGGCAAGGTGTTAAAAAAAGGAGATGTGGTCATCTATGAATCTACCGTCTATCCAGGCGTGACAGAAGAGGAATGTGTACCGATCTTAGAGAAGATTTCTGGCTTGAAGTACAATGAAGACTTTTTTGCTGGTTACTCTCCTGAGCGTATCAATCCGGGGGATAAGGAACATACCGTCACCAAGATTTTGAAAGTAACTTCCGGAAGCACTCAGGAGGTAGCTGAATATGTAGATCAACTTTATAAGTCAGTAATTACAGCTGGTACCCATAAGGCCTCCTGCATCAAGGTAGCAGAAGCTGCCAAGGTGATAGAAAACTCCCAACGAGACATCAATATAGCTTTTGTAAATGAGCTCAGTAAAATATTTAATTTACTGGATATAGATACCCAGGAAGTACTGGAAGCTGCAGGTACCAAATGGAATTTCCTTCCCTTTAGACCAGGTTTAGTCGGTGGTCATTGCATCTCCGTGGATCCATTTTATCTGGCCCAGAAGGCCCAGGAAGTAGGTTATCACCCGGAAATTATTTTGGCAGGACGCAGATTAAACGATTCCATGGGTAAGCATGTGGCCACGGAGACCATCAAGCATATGATGCGTAAGGATCTGAAAGTGATAGATTCCAAAGTTTTGATTTTAGGATTTACCTTCAAGGAAGACTGTCCGGATGTGCGCAATACCCGGGTGATAGATATCTATCAAGAGCTTAAATCATTCGATATGGATGTCTGTGTATATGACCCTTGGGCTGATGCGGCGGAGGTGAAACATGAGTATGGTTTTGATATCATTAATGGTGTGGACAAGCCTGTATTAGCAGACTACTCTGCAATTATTTTGGCAGTAGGTCATAAAGAGTTTAAGACTTGGGATATTAAAAAATCTGATCATCAGGTAGTTTTTGATGTGAAGTCTGTTTTAAAGAAAGAATTGGTAGATTCTAGATTATAAATTATGAGGGTTCAAATGGTGGACTTAAGGTCCCAATATGATTTAATTAAATCTGAGGTAGATCAGGCTATTCAGGAAGTAATTGATACCACAGCCTTTATCAATGGGCCTCAGGTAAAAGAATTTTCTAATGCCTTGGCTGCCTATACTGGAGCTAAGTATGTGATCAACTGTGGAAATGGGACAGATGCGCTACAGATAGCCATGATGGGCTTGGATTTTCAGCCTGGTCAAGAAGTGATCGTACCGGCATTTACTTATGTGGCTACCGCGGAAGTGATTGCTTTGCTCGGCTTAAAGCCGGTGTTCATAGATGTACTACCTACCACCTTCGAGTTGGACAACACCCAGTTGGAGTCAAAGATCAGCTCCAGGACTGCCGGGATAGTTCCGGTTCATCTGTATGGACAATGCTCTAATATGGAAGCGATTCTGGAGATTGCACGCAGGTATCATATCAAAGTAATCGAGGACACCGCCCAGGCGATAGGGGCAAAGTACACGTTCTCGGATGGCACCGTGCGTCAAGCTGGTACGATGGGCGATGTGGGAACTACCTCATTTTTCCCATCCAAAAATCTCGGCTGCTACGGGGATGGTGGAGCTATGTTTACCAATGATGAGAAGCTGGCAGAGAAGCTGCACATGATCGCCAATCACGGGCAGAAGAAGAAATACCATCACCACATTGTGGGGGTCAACTCCCGACTGGATACGCTTCAGGCCGCTATTTTAAATGTAAAACTGCAGCACCTGGACCGCTATTCAGCCTCCAGGAATGAAGTAGCGGATAAATACGACGAGGCATTTGCCGGACATGCACATATCAAAATCCCGGTGAGAGCAGCGAATTCCACCCATGCCTTTCACCAATATACCGTTCAGCTGGAGGGTGTGGACCGGGATGAGTTGAAAAGCTATCTGGCTGGAAAAGGTGTTCCAACCATGGTTTATTATCCACTTCCCCTGCATCAGCAGGAGGCATATAAGAATTTGGGATTCGTGAAAGGTGATTTCCCGGTAGCAGAATCACTTTGTGAAAAAGTGCTGTCTCTGCCCATCCATACAGAGATGAGTGCCGATGATCAGGAATATATTATCTCAACTATCCATAGTTTTTTTAACTAAACCCAAGCCGGAGACCCCAGCCCCTGGGCTTTAAGATTAGCCCGCAAGGACTTGGGCCCGGGCAATCAGGACTTAAACCAACAGCTATAATCAAATGAAGAATTATTTCGCACATGAAAGTGCCTACATAGACGAGGGATGTGAGATAGGGGAAGGCACCAAAATCTGGCATTTCTCCCATATCATGCCCAATTGCAAGCTAGGTAAAGGCTGCAATATTGGACAGAATGTAGTCGTCTCACCACAGGTGACGCTGGGTGACAATGTGAAAGTGCAGAACAACGTCTCCATCTACACCGGTGTGACTTGTGACGACGATGTATTTTTAGGTCCTTCCATGGTATTTACCAATGTGATCAATCCTAGAAGTGCGGTAAACCGCAAAGCGGAATATGCCAAAACGCATGTAGGTAAAGGTGCCAGCATAGGTGCCAATGCCACTATAGTCTGCGGGCATGATATTGGTAAGTATGCCTTCATAGGAGCTGGAGCCGTGATCACTAAGAATGTCCCGGACTACGCGCTGATGGTCGGTAATCCGGCCAGACAGATGGGCTGGATGAGTGAGTACGGATCCAAATTAATTTTTGATGAGCAGGGAAAAGCTGAGTGCACGGAAACCGGAGCCCAGTATCAGCTCACTAATAATCAGGTAATCAAATTATAAGATGAAGAATTTCGCATTGATAGGTGCTGCAGGGTACATTGCTCCTCGGCACATGAAAGCAGTGAAGGACACAGGCAATACCCTGCTCGCTGCTTATGATAAGTTTGACAGCGTGGGAGTGATGGATAGCCACTTTCCCGAGGCTGATTTTTTCACGGAGTTTGAGCGCTTTGACCGTCACGTGGAAAAGCTGAAAAGAACGGACAAGAAAATCGACTACGTCAGTATCTGCTCGCCTAACTATCTCCATGATTCCCATATCCGCTTTGGACTCAGAGTAGGAGCAAATGTGATTTGTGAAAAGCCTTTGGTTCTTAATCCTTGGAATATAGATGCGCTGTCAGAGGTGGAGAAGGAGCATGGAACCCGGGTATTCAATATCCTGCAACTCCGACTGCACCCTTCCATCATCGCCCTGAAAAAGAAGATCGAAGAAGGTCCTAAGGATAAGATCTATGACATAGACCTGGCGTATATCACGTCCAGAGGACATTGGTATTATACTTCCTGGAAAGGTGAGGTAAGCAAATCTGGCGGTATCGCCACCAACATAGGCGTGCACTTCTACGACATGCTGACCTGGGTATTCGGGGCGGTGAAAAAGAACGTGGTCCATATCCATACCCACGATCGGGCTGCAGGATATTTCGAACTGGAGAGGGCGCGGGTACGCTGGTTTCTGAGCATCAATGCAGACACCTTACCGGATGCGGTCAAGGCAAGAGGTGGAAGAACCTTTAGATCCCTCACCATGGAAGGAACCGAAATAGAATTCTCTGATGGTTTTACAGAATTGCACACCCATAGTTATGAGCATATTCTGGGAGGGGACGGCTTTGGTTTGGAAGAAGCAAGACCCAGCATTGAGATCGTACAACATATTAGACATGCGGAACCTGTGGGTCTGAAGGGGGATTATCATCCGTTAGCAGCGAGTGAATTGTCAAAGCATCCATTTGATAATTATAGGAATAAATAATTGGACTCAAAAATATTTAAAGATTCTTATTTTAGGAATATCATATCATTAATGACAGGTACGGGTGTAGCACAGCTTATGCCAATATTATTATCTCCTGTATTAACGAGGATTTACAGTCCGTATGAATTTGGAGTCTTTGCATTTTATTTTAGTGTTTCTTCAATTTTAAACATAGCTTCAACTGGCAGGCTAGAACTCGCTATTTTAATTCCTGAAAAATCAAAAGAAGCTTTATTAATTTTAAAATCCTCTTTTATTGTCATAATAGCTATTTCATTTTTGGTGTTATGTTCAATAATTGTATTTCATAACTATCTAGAAGAGATTTTCAATGACAAGATAAATGTTAATTATTTTTATTTACTTCCACTAAATATTATAGTTTATGGTATGTATCAGAGTTTAAATTACTGGTATAATAGAAATAGGCAGTTCAAAAGGTTGTCTTTAAATAGAGTTTTACAAAGTTTATTTACACTAGGATTACAAATTTCTATCGGGCTTATTTTATATAATAGTGCAATTGGACTTATATTAGGCTCTTTGATTGCACAGTTTGTAACATTGATTATGTTTTTTTATTCATTTATTAAAGTGGAGCGTTTATTTTTTTATAGTACTAAATTAAGAGATATTTTTGAAACAATTAGAAAATATAAGAAATTTCCATTAGTTGATGTTCCAACAATGTTACTTAATTTAAGTGCAAATCATTTGCCTAATCTATTTTTCAACATAGTTAATGCACAAGTTTCAGCGGGAAACTATTATTTCAGTCAAAGGATCTTGCAGGTTCCTGTTACACTTTTATCTGCTTCAGTATTGGACGTATTTAAAGAAGAGGCATCGAGTAACTATAGAGTAAATGGCGAGTCTATAGTGGTATTCAAACGTACCTTTAAACTATTGCTTTACTTAACTGTGGTCCCATCTATCTTTTTATGGTTTTTTATCGAAGATTTATTTATACTAATTTTTGGCGAGGAATGGGCAATTGCAGGGAGTTTTGCTAAAATTTTAGTGCCATCCTTAGCTCTTAGATTTATTGCAAACCCACTCAGTTATATGATTTATATAGCGCAAAAGCAAAATATTAATTTTTTTCTAATGTTGTTCCTTTTTATATCTATATTAGGAGTGTTTTTATTTGATCTTAATACTATTAACATAGTAAGTATTATTTCCATTGTATATTGCCTATATTATATTCTGAATATTTATATTTCAGCAAAATTGGCAAAAGTTTTATAAACATGAAAAACATATTATTCATAGGTTACTATTTTGAGCCGTATCCTGGAGTTGGTGCTAAAAGAATTTCATATTGGGTTAATGAATTAAATAGAGTATCTAATGGTGAATTTTTTCCAACTATAATTACTGCAACGGTGCCGACAATTGAAGTGGCTAATAAAACCTCTAAATTTAATTTAATATTTTTAGCAGATGACAAAAAGCCAATATTTAATAGATACATAAACTTTGATCCAGGATATTCTTGGTACTTTGCTTTAAAAGAATACTTAGATTCTTTGGATCATTTTAAATATGAGTGTGTAGTGCTTTCAGGCAACCCTTTTTTACACTTCTATATATCTCGTTATTTGAAGATAAGATTTAAAACAAAAATAATACTAGATTTTCGTGACCCCTTTGCTAATAATCCATTATTTATAAATTCGATATTAATAAAAAAACTTATTAAAAAAAAACTAGAACAACTATATATAAGTTATGCAGATTTAGTTATTTCTGTCAATAAATATTGTTTATCACTATTGGAAATTAATGATAATTCTAAGTTATTGATTATAGAAAACGGATATGATGAAAGAGTTATTTCTGAATTAAAGCCAATCAACATAGATATAGAATATGTTAATTTTATATATACCGGTAAAATTTCAATAGGAAGAAGTCCTAAGTTTTTCCTAGATATTGTTAATTCAAATAAATCATTCAAAGTTCATTATTTTGGGGAGGATAGCTTATTACTCCCTTTACATGAAAACATAATAGATCATAGTTATAAAAGCTACCGAGATGTTCTATCTTACATCAATGCATGCGACTTTTGTATTGTTATTTCTTCTGGTCTTACATTTGAATCAACTACAAAAGTGTTTGATTATATTGCACTGTCCAAGCCTATAATTGTATTTTCGTCTAATTTGATTATAGAAGGCAGTTTATATGATCTTAGTGAAAGCTATAAGGATATTTATTTTTTTAATAGTATAAATTCTGAATTTTTAGCTTTTATTGCCAACTTTAAGCCAAAAGATATAAGCCTTGACCCTATTAATTACTCAAGATTGAATGGTTTGAAAATTTTAATAAATAATATTAAGAATGTTACTGGGTAATTTATTGACATTAATTTCTATCATTGTTTTAAGTTACTTCTGGTATCTTGATGCGCTTAGAAGTAATTTTATTTTTACCCCAATAAAATTGTTTATATTAGTTACTTTTTTGTATTTGATATTACCTTCTATAATTATCCCAAATTTTTTTCCTGTTAGTTTATTTTGGTCTTACAATTCTGAATTAATTGAAAAAAATCATGCTGTTATACTCATATTTATTATTTTTTTTTTACTTCCTTATAGATTATTTTCAAGATTTAAATTTCCTGAAATTAATTTTAACTTTAATAATAATGCTTTTCTTTTATCTATTTTTTTTCTACTTATTTCAATTATTGTTAAAGCCTATATGATAAATCAAGGTATGTTTTTTATTGAAGACGAAAACATGATTGAGTTAAATTCCTTGCCTAGATTTGTAAGATTGTTTAACAATCTCCATTTATGGGGCCTAATGATTTTTACTATTTCTTATTTTAAAAATAGATTTGTCAATAAATTTAGTTCATCTGTTATTATAAATTATTTATTTTATTTTTATTTTATTTTCACTCTCTCTATTCCCTTATTACAAGGAAGACGTTTTGGAGTTCTTTTTCCAATAATTACAGTTCTTGTTATTTATTTATATTACAATCATGTTAAGTTTTCAAAACTTTTAAAATATGGTACATATTTATCATTAATTTTCTTAACGATTACAATTTTTCGGCAAGCTCAAATTTTCTCAATTGCCAATACCTATACTTTTAACCTTTCTACAATATTTGCATCTATTCAATTCCTAGATATCGATTTTTTAATTGAAAGTTCTTTAAGTAGAATATTTAATGTTTATGTAAATTTAAATCGTGTAATTGAATTTAGTTTTGACAATACTTATACTCCATTTTACAATCCTTTTAGACTTGCTTTTACCGGACTTATACCTTCATTTCTATGGTCAGATAAACCTAATCTTTCAATAGGTAATTCCCTTGGAAAAGAATTGGGTTTGCTTCATTCTAGTAATGATTTGATTGGGATAAATGTTGGTTGGATTGGAGAAGGATTTTATCATTCTGGAATATTCGGTGTTGTGCTTGCTGCTTTGTTATTTTCTTCTTCAATTGTAATTTTGGTTAAAATCTTCAATAATAGATATGATAGTGGAAAAGTCGTTTTATTAATGTATGTAATTTTTTTGATCTCTGGGTACCAGATGGAACTAGCTTTTAGCTTCAATAGCTTTTTTAAGGGATCTATTTTTCTCATATTTATATTGTATATATTGAGCAAACTACCAAATATTATATTTAAATCATGAAAATATTACTAATTAGTAATATGTACCCTGATTCTAATAATATTAGATATGGTATTTTTGTGAAAAATGTAGTTAATGATTTGAGTAAGTCTAAGTTTAATTTTTCTTTTATAGTTATGTATAAAAATAATTACAATTTATTTTGTAAGTTATTTCTTTATATAAAGTTTTATATTAAAATATTTAAGTCTCTTTATGATAGTTCAATTGATCTATATTATTTTCATTATCCTACTTTTACACTTTTGCCTCTATTAGTTTTTTATCCAAAAAAAGTAAAAATTTGTATAAATTTTCATGGATCTGATTTATTGAATCCAAGTTTTTTTAATGTTTTTTTTAATAGGTTATTAAGTAAGCTATATAGTAGAGTCGACGGGGTCATTTTTCCATCTCAATTTATGCTTAATGAATTTATAAAAAAGAATTTTTATAATTCTAATCTATTTGTATCTCCTTCTGGTGGTGTAAATACTGATATATTTTATCCTAAATGTTCAGTATATAATTTTGATAGGCCTTTTCGTATTGGATTTGCTGGTAATATATCTAATTCTAAAGGGATTTGGATTTTAATTAATTCTTTACCTTTTCTAAGTTTTAATTTTCAATGCTTTATTGTGGGTGATGGGAAAGATAAACCATCAATTATGGAACACGTTAGAAGTAGTACTTTCTCCGATAAGATTTTTTTTATCGATACACTCTCTCAGGAAAAATTGGCTGATTTTTATAGATTTATAGATGTTTTTGTTTTTCCAACTCTACTACCTGAAAGCTTAGGATTAGTTGGATTAGAATCTCTTTTTTGTGGTACTCCAGTTATCGGATCTAATATCGGAGGTATAAGTGGGTATTTGGTGAATAATGAAAATGGACTAACTTTCAACTCAAATGATTATAACTCTTTGATCTCTGCTATCAATACACTTTACAATGATAAAATTTTGTACAATAATTTATCATTGAATAGTTCTATGTCCGTACAGAATTTCTCTCATTCAGTTACAAATATAAACCTTTCTAATTACCTTAGCAAAATAGTATATGAATAAAATATATTCATTATTAAATGTTCCTTGTTATGATTTTCAATCAGAAAAAGAGATTACAATCCATTTGAGTAATTTAATTGTAGAGAATAAGGGCGGTTATAGTGTTGCTATAAATGCTGAAAAAATTCTATCCTTTAATGAAGATTTAGAAGTTAATTTAATAATATCAAATTCAATTTTACCCTATGTAGATGGATTTGGAGCTGTTATTGCTTTTAAGTTTCTATATAACATAAATACAATCAAGATTAACTTTCCTATTATTGCACTTAATACTGCGTGTTCTCATAAGTTTCCCATTTTTATTTTGGGATCTACTGAGAAAAATAATCGTAATGCTTGTATAAATATTGCTAAATTGTTTCCTGGTATTTTAATTTGTGGGAGATTAAATGGTTTTTTTGATTCTATTGATGAAGTGATAAATCAAATACACGATTCTAAGCCTAAGTTGGTCTTTCTTGCCCTTGGGTCTCCAAAACAGGAACAGTGTGCTAATGAATTATTGAAATTTTTCCCCCACACCTTTTTTGTTGGATGCGGTGGTGCAATTGATATTCTATCTGGCCAAAAAAAACGAGCACCTGAATTTTTTATTGACAATGGACTTGAATGGTTATATAGATTATGGAAAGAACCGAAAAGGATTAGACGTCAGATAAGGCTTCCTTTATTCTTATTAAAGCTTATAAAATTTAAACTATCATGATAAAAATTCTTACTATTTTAGGTGCTCGTCCACAATTTATTAAAGCTGGATCTTTAAGTAGAGAATTATTGAATTACTCTAATATTCAAGAAGTTATTGTTCATACTGGTCAACATTATGATTCTAACATGAGTGATGTTTTTTTTACAGAAATGAAGATTCCCACTCCTAATTATTTTCTTGATGTTGGTGGTGGATCTCATGGCGAAATGACAGGGCGTATGATTGAAAAAATTGAAAAGGTTGTTATGATCGAAAATCCTGACTGGATGCTCGTGTACGGTGATACTAATTCCACACTTGCAGGTGCAATTGTAGCATCAAAATTGCATATTAAACTCGCGCATGTGGAAGCTGGATTAAGAAGTTTTAACATGAAAATGCCTGAGGAGATTAATCGAATTTTAACTGATAGAGTTTCCAACTTACTTTTCTGTCCAACTAATGCCGCATTAGACAATCTTAAGTTAGAAGGTTTTGATAATATTAATTCTACTATTGTTAATTCTGGAGATATTATGTTAGATGGAGCTATATACTATGAAGGATTTGCTAAAAAACCTTTAAATTTTGGATTTTCAGATTTTATATTAGCTACTATTCATCGGGCTGAAAACACCAATAACATAGATAGACTAATATCTATCATAGAAGGTTTGAATGCTATTGCAAGGCATAAAACTATAATTTTACCTGTCCATCCTCGTACCAAAGCTATCATGAAAGAGCTCGGACTTGAAATGAATTTTGTATTATTAGATCCTGTAGGTTATTTTGAGATGATCTGGTTAATTAAAAATTCGACTATGATTATAACTGATAGTGGTGGTTTACAGAAAGAATCTTATTTTTTCAAAAAACCTTGTATAACTTTAAGGGATGAAACAGAATGGGTTGAGTTAGTATCTGGTAGATTTAATGTTTTAGTTGGGTCTGATAGCGCAACTATTTTTGATGCTTATAAGAATTTTGTATTCTCTAATGACTTTAATGGAAACATTTATGGTCATGGAAATGCTAGTAAAATTATTTTGGATAATCTGCTTTCATATTCCTAATTCTCTTTTGTTTATTATGTTTCTTTCATTTTTATGAGGTACTGCTTAGTTTCTGTATCGTTAAATAGGTTGATGAATCTGTTTTTTTTTTATTTTATTTTTTCTTTTGGCATAGCTCAAGGTTTTTGCCAAAGTATTCCATCAAATTTTTACTCATTGGAGGAAAATGCCAGGCGAAGCCAATTACTTGATTCTCTTAATCAGCCTATCTCATTCTTACTCAGACCAATTTTAGCAGATTCAAGCCTATATCCTTTCTCAGAGAAGCTGGTCGATAGCGATATTTCTATTCGGCTATCGCCAATTATAAATACAACCCGTATCAGTTCCAAAAGACCTTTTGGTTGGGGTGATAATGGAATGATTCCCAATCCTGGTTTTCAGACTTATTTCTCTGGAGGAGTTGAAGTGAAATACAAGTTTATCAATTTAACCTTGCGGCCAGAACTTGCATTGGCTCAGAATAAGGGATTTGAAACCAAACTAGATCAATTCACCAACACAGAAATATCGAGTAAATATGTTTATTGGAATAGAGGAGATTTCCCTGAACGATTTGGTGCGGGCTGGGTAGTTAATCCTTGGTGGGGTCAATCAAAGTTATCCTTCCAATACGGAGCTTTTGAAATAGGAGCAGCTACTGAAAATATCTGGTGGGGACCTGGACAGTTTAATGCATTGACATTTTCGAACAATGCGCCTGGCTTTCCTCATTTAACTCTGAACACAACAAAACCTGCTAAAACGCTAATTGGAAACTTTGAAACTCAATTGATCATTGGGAAACTCAATAATTCCGACTATGATCCATCACAATACCCTGAGCTGAACTCTGAATACTTTAGACCATTTTCCGGTGATTGGAGGTATCTCAATGCTTTGATGTTATCCTATAATCCCAAATGGATTCCAGGACTTTTTGTTGGATTTACGAGAACGTTCCAACAATACAGAGAATCGATGGGAACAGGTTTTTTAGCTTATTTCCCGGTTTTTGAAGGTATAACTAAAGTAAATTATGGTTTTGATAATGATAGCAATGGTCAAGATCAACAGATTTCAGTGTTTGGAAGGTATGTGATTCCAAAATCCAAAACGGAACTATATTTTGAGTTTGGTAGAAGGGATCATGCCCTAAATTGGCGGGAATTTACCCTGAATCCTGAGCATGCAAGAGCATATATTCTTGGCTTTATTCAATTATTTGATCTCCCGACTGCCTCTAAAATGATTCAGGTGAGGGGAGAGATGACTCAGCAACAAGAATCTATAAATAGATACATTAGGTATCAAGGGCTAGGTGGCGGATCAACCTGGCATACACACGGTCTTGCCAGAGGCTTTACTAATTATGGACAGCCTCTTGGCGTAGGAATAGGAGTAGGATCAAATGTTCAGACTTTGGAGTTTTCACTCGTAGAAGGGGTTGATAAAATGGGTATTCAGCTCGAGCGCTTAGCGAATAATCAAGATTTTTACTACAAGGCTCAGCTTCAGGATACAGAACGCAAACCCTGGGTCGATCTCTCTCTTGGTTTTCTCTACGACAAGAAGTTTGATAGGCTACTTCTGAGTTCAAAGCTGCAAATCATACATGCCCGTAACTATCAGTGGCAACTGGCTCCGGAGAGTACTCCTGATTTCCCCAAAGGTGAAAACCTGACTTCTTTCCTGGCGCAGACCAGTTTGATTTATTTCTGGAATAAGTAAGGGGGATAACCTTAAAGTTACGCAGAGGTTGACGTAGAGAATCGCAAAGGATTAGTTTAGTCAATTTACTCATAGTAATTGAATTGGCCTGCCAAGTTTTTAGAACCTGGCAGGCCTTTTTTTTAGGCTCTGCTGTACAATGTTCGGAATCTTTATATTAGAAGCTTTTTCATCAAACTATAAATCTGAGATCTAGGAGAAAATCGCCACATTGTGTACTCGCGCCACAACTAGCGGGTAAATTCTTTAGTTTATTTTGAGGTTTGTTTAAAATTTATCTCTTCAGCTTAGTATGATTGGCTTTTTTTCGAAGTACCTTTTATGCTTTTCAGATAGCTATCTAATAATTTTATGCTCACTTTTTTGTATAATGAATTGCCTAATAAAAGCTTGATTTTATTAATTTATTTTCAACGGCAAGGCAATTGCACTATTTTTTTCCTAAATTTACATCTCATAAAACTGGTGAATTATGTTTTTTTTATATGCCACGCTTACTGCCTTTTCGGTAGGTTTTTTGGTTACTCCCATCTTAATTTCTTTTCTTAAGAGATTCAATATCGGAGACCATCCAGGGGGAAGAAAGATTCACTCCTCATTCATTCCTTCTATGGGAGGAATCTCATTTGTAATTGCTGCTGCAGTTGCTTTGGCCATCTGGGGATGGCAATTTCCACTTCCCGATAGCCGCTACATTTTAGGAGCTATTCTATTGATGTTCATCGTAGGTTTGAGAGACGATTTGGTTGCACTTAGAGCTTCGAGGAAGCTTTTGGGTCAATTGGTTGCTGTTCTGCTCGTTGTGGTTGTTGCTGATGTGAGAATCCGCGGTTTTCATGGTTTTCTCTTTCTAGGTGACTTTCATATCGTTGTTAGTTATCTTTTTTCAGGTTTCGTATTGCTCGCACTGACTAACGGGTTTAATCTAATAGACGGATTAGACGGCCTGGCAGGAACTATAGCAGTGATCTCATTCGCCTGTTTGGGAACTTGGTTTTACTTTCAGGGTGTGGAGAGTTATGCATTAATTTCCTTCACCTTTCTTGGAGGTGTTTTAGCATTTCTAGCTTTCAACTGGCATCCTGCCAAACTTTTCATGGGCGATACCGGGTCGCTAACCTTAGGGTTTACGCTTGGGACCTTGATTATTGCCTTTATGGAAATCAATGAAGGTTTGCCTCAAGATTCATTTTTGAAGTTTGAAGCTACTTTTGCTGCAGGGGTGGCTTTAATGATGTTCCCCCTATACGACATGGGAAGAGTTTTTATCAGGAGGATTTCACAGGGAAAAAAACCTATGAGTCCGGACAAATCTCATGTGCATCACTTTATGATGAGAATTGGTTTGAAGCATGATCAAGTGGCTTTGATATTGGGAGGGCTTCAACTTAGCATTATTGCGTTGGTATTTTTGATGCGGGATTTTTCGGATAATTTAGTTTTACCAATAATCGTGGGAATTTCCATGTTCCTTGGTTATAGATTGGATACTATTACGGTTAAGTACCTGAAGAAAAAAGTAGCTATGCAGCCTAGGGTATTGGAAGTTCGACCTGTTAAGCCCCATTCCAAATCTAAAATCAAATTGAACAAAGAGGATTTCAAGGAGTCTTCACCTATAGATTTGAATTGATTTAAAGTGTGTGGTTATCCGCACCAGGATCCCAAAAGCCTTAATTCTTTGTTTTTTTGCCAGAAGTAGGGCGACGGAAGACCGAAGAGCCCTCATTTTTTGAATTACCCCAAAACCTAAAATGCTTTTGGATCTTCACTGATTAGGTAGGGGATGTAAAAAGAACAAAGGTGTATGGTTAAGAGCCAATAGGAATATTCGAAATGGTACCAATCCCCTTAGCTTCTTTATTAGCTAGGTCGGAAGATCGTTGACCGAAAGGCCCTCAATTCATAAGTTTGATATTTCCTAAGTTAGGTTTGCCTCTTAACTCTTAGGAAAGCAGAAATACAAAAAAGTCAAATCTATACGGGGATTTACTGACTTTTCTTGGAAGTTATTTCAAATAATGGTGTACTTTCTAATGTTGATTTTTTAAAGGAAAATGCTGTCAATAGGCATTTTCATCGCCAGAAAATATAGTTATGGCTGTCATCCAGATTAGCTTCAAGTCGAAGTTTACACTCCAATTTTTGATGTAATACATATCTAACTTGTACCTGAAGTAGATGGAATTTGGAAGTTCGGTCTCACCTCTATAGCCTTTTGCCTGTGCCAAACCTGTAATCCCAGGTTTTACCAGATGTCGGTTCCTATATCCTTCGATGATCTTTGCATTTTCGTCATTCTGTGATAAAATGAGTGGTCGAGGTCCCACGAGTGACATATTGCCATAGATTACATTGAAGACCTGAGGCAGCTCATCAATACTGGTTTTTCGCAAGATTCTGCCCACTTTGGTCACCCTGGGATCATTTCTGGTAGCCTGGGTCAAATCCTCCTTATCATTGATTGCCATAGATCGAAATTTATAGCAATTGAAAACGGTGTTGTAAATACCACCGCGTTTTTGGGTGTAGAACACTGGTCCGGGAGAATCAAGTTTTATTAGAAGGGCTACAATCGGAAATAACCACCAACCGATCACAAGCATTAGTCCTATAGAACAAAAAAGATCAATGAAGCGCTTGATGCTTAGATTATACCAATTTAGTTTTTCGGAAAGTAAATTGTCTTCCTGATTGTCTTCCTGATGAATGCCTGCATTTCGATCAAGTTGCCGTTTTTCGGACAGAGTATCGGAATTGGATATTAGTTTCAAAAGTAGAGAATTGCTGTGCGGGTAAAGATCACTATAATTCCAAATTTTTCAAAGTGGCATAGATTACAAGGTGATTAAAACTTGATAGGATTATCTGCAATGATGCCAATCACCTTAAATTCTTTTCCAATCAGTTCGGAAGGGCGAAGCCCGGTGACCGAAGCGGACCTGAATTCTAAAGTCTGATATTTCTTCTCTTACTTTTGCCTCTTTACTGATAAAAACAGCATTGCAAAAAAAATCAGTTTTACCCCTTAGACTTTGTAGGTTTTCTCGGCTTTATGTCCGTAAAATAAGGTTAGAAACAGGTAGTTTTTTGAAGGTGAGAAAATAGTCTTTTCATATATTTTTAGTCCTTCACATACCAATTTTTGTTGTTTGACTGAAAGTTGCGAAAAAAAATAAGTTTTTTTGAAGGCAAATTTTTCACCTCATCATGTTTTAGTTTGAAGTATGTGTTGCTTTTATAAATAGAAGGATTGTGGAAAAATAGTTATCTGAATTTTCCTGTGCGTTTCTATAAGGTTCTAAAAATTAATTGTTTAAAAAATAACTAAATAGGCAAAAATAATGAGGTATGAATTGGAGTTTTTTGGTTAACTGGCTATGAAGTTGATTTTTCGAGTCTAACGAACAAACAATTGTTTGGTTTTAGAGGTCTTATTTGATACAGAGGCGATATGGTGGTTTAATTATTGTATCGTATATTTTGACAGTCTTAGCATATCTATTGAATGGCTTTTCACATCCCTTTATCTTTTCCGGTATTTAATGGTAATGAAAACTTATACACCCAGAAGGCTATAAGTTCTGGTCATGTGGCTACTCATGGCCAATTCATCAACAAGTTTGAGTGTAAGCTCACCAAAAGATTAAAAACCCATCAATCCGTAGCCTTAAACTCAGGGACATCAGCGTTGCACCTTGCATTGATTTTGATGGGGATAGGACCGGGAGATGAGGTTATTTGCCAGTCCTTCACTTTTTGCGCCTCTGCTAATCCTATAGTTTATCTAGGAGCTAATCCGATTTTTGTTGACAGTGAGAAGGATACCTGGAATATATGCCCAGAACTACTCGAGGACGCGATATTGAGTCGTATATCCAAGGGTAGAAAGCCAAAAGCTATAGTAATGGTACATTTATTTGGTATGCCTGCCAAAATGAAGGAGATACTTGAGATTTCAATAAAATATGAAATCCCTGTTTTGGAGGACGCTGCTGAAGCGGTAGGGAGTAAGTACGATGGTAAATCTTGTGGATCTATTGGGCAGGTTGGTGTTTTTTCATTCAATGGCAATAAAATTATTACTTCAGGGGGAGGCGGGGCATTGATTTCTAATGATGCGACGCTTATTCAGCGTGCTAAGCATTTAGCCGCTCAAGCAAGAGAGGATTTGCCTTTTTACCACCATTTGGAAATTGGATACAACTATAAGATGAATAATTTGTCAGCTGCGATAGGCCTTGCGCAGTTGGAGCAGTTGGATGAGTTTGTGAAGAGGAGAAGGGCAATAAACAAGAATTATAGGGCTTTGTTAGAAGGATTACCCGGAATTCACTTCCAAACAGAATCACTCGATTCATTTTCGAACTACTGGCTTACAGCTATAGTCGTGGATGAACAGAAGACTGGATTTTCAAATACTAAGCTGAAAGACGCATTATTTAACAGAGGCATAGAAAGCAGGTTTTTATGGAAACCGCTTCATACGCAGCCGATTTTCAATAGGACTCCGTATTATGGAGGTAGCCTCTCCGAGCGTTTATTTGAAAACGGGCTTTGTCTTCCAAGTTCCTCCAATTTGACACGGGAAGATCAGGAATTAATCGTTGAAGTGATCCATAATGAACTCAGTAAAACATTCCAGTAGGTGATTTATCGTAATGTAATCAAACGAGGTATGGATATTATTCTGGCCTTTTTGATGTTTTTAATTCTTTTGCCGATTTTTTTATTCTTGTTGTTAGTCTTATCTATTCATCATAAGGGTTCGCCTTTTTTTTATCAACTGCGACCAGGAAAAGGGAACAAACCATTCCAGATCTTGAAATTCAAAACCATGTCCGATCTGGTAAACGAAAAAGGAGAGCTACTTTCCGATTCTGAACGTATTACTAATTTTGGGATGATGGTGAGGAGGACGTCTTTGGACGAAATACCTCAGTTGCTTAATGTACTAAAGGGAGATATGAGCCTGGTGGGTCCTAGACCATTGTTGAATGATTATATAGTCTTGTATTCCGAGCAGCAAGCAAGGAGGCATGAAGTAAAACCTGGTGTCACAGGATGGGCGCAAATCAATGGGAGAAATGCTATTTCTTGGGAAAGGAAGCTCAATTTGGATGTTTGGTATGTAGATAATGAAAGCTTTCTCTTAGATCTCCGGATTCTTTTTCAAACCCTATTTAATGTAATTATTGGAAAGGGAGTTACTCAACAAGGTCATGTTTCCATGGGGAGGTTTAAAGGGAATCGTGATCAAAATCTACTAGAGAAGAGCTGATAGTTTGGGGGATAAACCAATTGAATTGATTTTTTAAAAAGGATTATCTGCTATTATTTTAAGGAATTTAGATTCTTTCCTTGTTTGGTTTTGAGACTGATGACCGAAGTGCTCACAAATTTTAAGGTCAATATTTCTTCGATTGCTTTTACTTCTTTATCGGTAAAAAAGCGGCTATTCATATTTTTTGAAACTTAAAATTTCCTTGCTACACACATTTTATTCTTTCAAAGCTTGAAAAATGCTAAATAATCGTGTTATATTTTAATTAGAATTTAGGCATAAGCTAGAAAAGTGGTTAATTTGTAACTTAAATCAGTTGTTTGAGTAAGAGTAATTTTAACTTGACTATTTGAATATACTTCTACTATGAATTTTTTGACTCGGTTGAAAATCCTTCCACGATGGATAATTGCCACCCTTGATTCTTTGATTCTTTTTCACTGCGCCTTATTTGGGTATTTGGTTAAGTTCAATTTTGAACTGGTACTAATAGAACAAAATGATGCATTTGCAGGGAGCGTTACCTTTATGGTTGGGGGCTTGTTGGTGATGCAAAATACCCGGAGTTATGAAGGGATTGTTCGGCATACGGGTTTCAGAGATGGTTCTAATATATTCAAGACTGTTCTCATAAATTTCATTCTCTTTTTAGCACTCAATTTCTTTCACGGTAATTTCCTAAATGACAGGTACTTACTACCTACATCAGTATTGATTATTGCGAGTCTTTCCTCGCTTTTTATGCTGATTTTTTACAGGCTGCTTGTAAAGGAGCTTTTTGTGTACCTTAAAAATGGGATTCTGGTTAAAGAGCTCAAGAATGGTATCATATTCGGAGCCGGTGAAGCAGGGATCATAGCACAGGAAGCTATCAAGCGGGATAGCAAAATCCTTTTTAACACCGTGGCATTTTTGGATGATGACCCAAAGAAAGAAGGGAAAAACATCGACGGCAAGCGTATATACAAAGGTTTAGATGATCTGGAGAAGTTGGTAAATCAATTTGGTATTACGGAATTGATCATAGCGGTAAGACATCTCACAGTTCAGCGTACAAATGAAATTATAGATGAATGTCTCCGATTAAAAATTTCGGTTTCCATCGTTCCCCCGGTAGATCAGTGGATTAATGGAGGATTGACGGCTGGAGCTATCCGAGAAGTGAAAATCGAGGATCTGCTAAGTCGTGAACAAATCATCCTGGACAACCCAAGAATCCATGAGGATATACAAGGGAAAGTTATTTTGGTGACAGGGGCTGCTGGATCTATTGGTTCTGAGCTTTGCCGGCAGATTTGCCATTATGAGCCTAAACTGCTCATTTTATTTGATATTGCAGAGTCGGCTCTGTATGATGTGGAGCAGGAATTTAAGGAAAATCACCCGAGCTGCCCCATCAAAATTGTGCTTGGTGATGTTCGAAATAAAAAGAAAGTCAAAGAAATATTTAAAGCCTACAAGCCACAAGTTGTTTTCCATGCAGCTGCATATAAGCATGTGCCAATGATGGAGAAATACCCTGAGGAAGCTATTCACTCCAATGTTTTGGGTACTAAAATCCTGGCGGATATTTCTGTTTTGGCGAAAGTTGACAAGTTTGTTTTTGTGTCAACTGACAAAGCTGTGAATCCTACTAATGTAATGGGAGCGAGCAAAAGAGCTGCTGAAATGTATGTTCAGGCTTTGAATGAATACCTAGAGCAAAATCACAAAAGCTATCATACTAAATTTATCACAACGCGGTTTGGTAATGTGCTTGGATCGAATGGATCTGTGATCCCACTATTCAAAAAGCAAATTCAGCATGGTGGCCCAATTACAGTGACGCATCCTGAAATCACTCGCTACTTCATGACTATTCCCGAAGCTTGCCAGCTGGTATTGGAAGCTGGTATCATGGGCGAGGGTGGTGAGATTTATATCTTTGATATGGGAGAGCCTATCAAGATTCATGATTTGGCCAAAAAGATGATTCAACTATCCGGGAAGAAAGTGGATGAAGACGTAAAGATTGTTTTTTCAGGTCTTAGAGAAGGGGAGAAGCTTTATGAAGAACTCCTAAATGATTTCGAAACGGTGAAAATCACGCACCATCCAAAGATTAAAATTGCCCAGGTTCCTCCTTCTTCTTACCATAAAATCGATGGTCAGATTGAGCTTTTCATGGAGTTAATCAACAAAAACTCAGAAAATGAGCTCGTCTCTCAGCTTAAGGTTATCGTGCCGGAATTTATTTCAAATTCCTCTAGGTTTGAGGTGCTTGACCGGTTGAATTAGGTCAATAGCTTTGGAGTGATCCCTTGATATTCGCTATTGCCCAGCAATTCACTCTTTAGTTCTCCCAGTTAGGCCTGCATAATAAAGGAAAGATATTTTGGGTTATTCTATTATTTCTCATTTCAGCTAAGCAGATATTTGTGTCTCAAAGACATTTTCCATACTCACTTTTTCACCTGTAAATCGACTTTGTCTTAATTCAATCTGACAATTTTTGGAGGTTTGAGATAGTCTTACTTTTCACAACCTAGTTCGATTTCATTTCGAAAATTTCCGCAATTCACTTTTCCTAAGCTGGCAAGACTGCCACTGATCATTGAATACTGATCACTTTTAAAGCTTCTCATTTCAGAAAGCATTACCTTTGCCCTTCACATTTAAGGATAAATACCTTACCCATGAAAAAAGAATTCAACTTACAGTTGAGCCCAGAGGAGGCTTACGATCCTGTCCTTTTTCAGGAAGTAGTTCGGAAGAAAGCTGGTCTTCCAGCAAGTGTCTCTGATACTTTTGCGCGACAAGTCAAGCGATCCATAGACGCTCGAGGCAGAAGTGTAAAAGTGAATGTGCAGGCCGAGCTTTTCGTCAAAGAAACTCCTCCTGCTCTTCTAGACCATCAGCCGGAATATAAAAACGTAGGCAATGAGGATCCAATTATTATAGTTGGAGCAGGTCCCGCTGGTCTTTTTGCAGCTCTGCGTGCCATTGAATTAGGTGTTAAGCCTATTCTTATTGAACGCGGCAAGGATGTAAGGTCGCGAAGAAGAGATCTCGCAGCCATCAACAAAGCGCACATAGTCAATCCCGATTCTAATTATTGCTTCGGTGAAGGCGGTGCAGGTACTTATTCCGATGGGAAACTTTACACCCGATCCAAAAAGCGCGGTGATATCCGCAGGATCATGGAGATCCTCGTGGCTCATGGGGCTACAGAAGAAATCTTGGTTGACGCCCATCCCCATATTGGAACTAACAAACTTCCGAAACTCGTGGAAGACCTTCGGGGAAGTATCAAGAATTTTGGTGGAGAAGTTCTCTTCGAAACTAGAGTGGAGGATTTTATTTTGGAAGAAAATGAAATGAAGGGTGTAATAACTCAGACTGGAGAGAAAATCCTAGGAAGAGGAGTGATACTCGCTACAGGTCATTCTGCACGGGATATTTTTCATTTACTGCATAGAAAAAGTATGGTCATAGAGGCCAAACCATTCGCACTTGGAGTGAGAATAGAGCATAGCCAAAACCTCATTGATAGCATTCAATACCATTGTGGCTTGGATAGGGGACCTTACCTTCCTGCATCTGCGTACTCGCTAGTTCACCAGACTGAATTCAAGAAAAAACAGCGGGGAGTATTTAGTTTTTGCATGTGTCCAGGAGGATTTATTGTTCCAGCTGCCACTTCTCCCGGTGAATTGGTAGTCAATGGCATGAGTCCGAGTCGCCGTGATGGGAAATATGCCAACTCAGGAATTGTGGCCTCTGTGGAGCTAGAAGACTTGCCTGAATACCAAAAGTTTGGCCCCTTAGCAGCGATGGAGTTTCAGGCTGAAATAGAAAAAAGAGCCTGGGAAGCTGGAGGTAAAACCCAAGTTGCACCTGCACAGCGCATGGTAGATTTCGTGGAAAAACGTGTCAGCTCAAGTTTGTTAGGGACTTCCTATCAGCCGGGTTTGAAATCTGTGGAAATGAGGGATGTACTACCAGATTTTATTTCTGAGAGATTGGCCATGGCATTCAAGGCTTTTGGGCAAAAAATGAAGGGGTACTATACCAATGAGTCCCAATTGATCGGGTTGGAAAGTAGAACTTCCTCACCGGTTCGTATTCCTCGAGACCGTGAATCTTTCGAACATATTCAGATCAAACGCTTGTATCCATGTGGAGAAGGTGCAGGCTATGCAGGAGGAATCGTCTCTGCAGCAATGGATGGAGAAAGATGTGCCGAGCGATTGATCGCGACATATGTAAAATAATCCTTGTCTTGAGACGAATAACCATTTACCCTTAAGTCACTCTTCATACGCGAACAGCGGAAAAAAAGAAAGGGCGGATCAAAATCCGCCCGTTTATTAATTCGATAGTTAGACACAACCAGAGGCAGGAATTTCAAAGCTCAAATCCAAAACTCCAAATCACTTTTTTACCCCAACCAAACTGACCAAGGAATTCTGCTTAGAATAAGTAACAAACCTATGGCATACATCATATAGATGCTTCGGAATCTTCCACGAGATGCTCCTGGTTTTTTAGCGCGGATATAGCCTACGCTGATCACGATAATCGCGATAATATTAATTAAAGGATGCTCCAGCGCAAGTAACCTCGCCGCTGGATCGGACATCGCCGAACCTGATTGTAGCATTTCCAATCCCAATGGGCTGATGAAATACAGGATCAAGCCAACTAACAACTGGACGTGAGAAAGTATGAAAGCGATCAAGCCGATTTTCCTATCCTTCTCTGTAAACTCACGGTTGGAAAGGGCGCCGATAAGCATGTAAATAATGACCACTACCAAAGCTAGCAAAGCTAGATAGGCAATTCCTGAGTGTAGATGTTGTATTCCAGTGTACATGATGTGTATAAATTAGTTAACGAAAATAAGGCAAAAGACTTTAATTCTTGCGTCTAACCCCTGATTTTACTCTACAAAAAGCACCAGGCCTTTCAGATATTCTGTTTCTGGGTGGAAAATATTGACTGGGTGATCGGCTGGCTGAGTGACTTGATGCAGGACTTTCACTTTTCTTCCACATTCTAAAGCAGCAGCTGTGACTGTGTTGCGGAAGAGTGCCTTGTCCACTACCTGGCTACAGGAGAACGTGAAAAGAATTCCTCCTGACTTGATTTTCTTTAAAGCTTCAGCATTGAGTCGCTTGTAAGCTTGGACAGCATTGTGTCTTGCTTTTAGATTTTTTGCAAAAGCAGGTGGGTCCAGGACTATCACATCGTAATCATCACCGATTTCACGGATATACTTGACCACATCAGCAACCTTGGATTCATGTTTTCCTTTAATCTCAGGATTCAGCGCCACGTTTTCTTCTGTAAGCTCTATTGCCTTCGGCGAAATATCCACCGAGTGAACTTCGGATGCGCCTTCCTTCAGTGCCAAAACCGAGAAACCACCCGAATAGCAAAAGGTGTTCAACACTTTTTTGCCTTGGGAATAAGTTGCGAGAAGTTTTCTGTTTTCTCGCTGATCGATGAAAAAACCTGTTTTCTGACCCTTTTCCCAGTCGATTTTGTAAGTCGCCCCATATTCTTGTACCAAATCTGTTTTTGGCTCGCCTAGCACCCATTCATTGGAAGTGATCCCCAGGTTTTTTGGCAGCGTCTCTGCACTTTTATCATACACTCCAGAGAGTTGATTCCCATAGGCATTCTTTATTGCTTGGGCTATTTCAGCCAGATGTGCATGCATGCCTAGTTGATGTGCTTGAATCACCGCTGTTCCATTGTAAAAATCTACGATCAATCCAGGTAATAAATCTCCCTCTCCATGCACTAAGCGATAGACGTTGGTTTCATCATTGTCCGTGAGTCCCAGGCTTTTTCTCAGGGAAAGTGCTGAAGCGATTTTCTCATTCCAGAAATCCTGGTCTATTTCTCTTTCTTCAAAGGAAATAATCCTCACCATGATAGAGCCTTCGGCAAAATGACCTATTCCCAGAAACTCATCTTTGGCAGAAAATACGGAAACCAGCTGCCCATTTTCTAGCGATGAATCTTTTTGGAAAATAGCCCCTGAGAATACCCAGTGATGCTTTCTTTTCAAGGAAATCTCCTTGCCGTGTTTGAGTATGATTTTAGGATAATTCATGATTGACTTGGGGTTTGTTGGGGAAAAGGAGGCTGCCAATTAGCATCGCTATGCCACTCGCTACCAATCCATAAACATGAGAGTAGATTTCAGGCTCTAGGCTATCTACGATCAAATAGGTAAGCATTCCTACGATCATGGCCAGCATAGCGCCGATTTTGGAAGATTTCTTCCAATATAAACCAGTGGTGAGGGGAACGAACAGAGATACCAACATCAAAATAGAAGCTCCGGCTACTAGCTCGTAAATGTTGGAATCCTGAAGAGCCATCCACACTGCCAAGATTGCCACTCCGAGTACACTGAACCTAAGCGTCCAGAGGAGTTGCTTGTCAGTGAGTCTGTCTTTGAAAAGGGGTTTGATTAAATTCTCAGAAATCAGTGCTGCCGGAGCAAGCATGCCCGAACTTGCCGTGCTCATGATAGCAGAAATTAAGGCGCCGAAAAAGATGATTTGCACCGGCAATCCTCCATGTGCTAAGACCATAGATGGCAGCATCAATTGTTTGTTTTCTAAGTAGAGTTCTGGGTACAGGGCTTTTGCGCCCAGCGCAATAAATAAAGGCAATAAGCCGAAGGTAAGGTAAAATCCTCCAGCTAAATAAGTGGAATGAACGGCTACTTTTTCTGATTTGGCGGACATCACCCGCTGGTAAATGTCTTGGCTGGGAATACTTCCCAAGCCTATAATTATCCAGGCGCCGAAGTAATTTATCCAGGAATCGAAGCCCGCGTCTGGGAAAAACTGGAAGCTCTCCGCGGTAGCTGAAGCTAAAATTACATCCACGCCACCTGCGTCTTTGGTCACCAAAACTGCAACAACTATCAATCCCAGTACGATCATAATAGTCTGAATAAAATCAGTGATGGAAATCGCCCACATACCGCCCAGGAAAGTATAGATGACGACTATACCTGCAGAAATAAGAATACCCTCAGGAATACTGATTCCCGTGACTATTCCAAATAACAAACTCAATGCGACCAGTTGCGCGGCGACATAACCAAAGAAAACCGGCACCATGAAAATTGTGGATAGGAATTCAATTTGTTTGCCGTAGATTTTTTTGAAAACATCGCCAATCGTCAGCACACCCATTCGGTACATAGGACGTAGGTAAAACATCCCAAATAGTACCAGACAAAGCGCCCCGCCAAATGGATCTTCGATCACTCCTTGAAGTCCTTCTTCCAAGTAAACAGATGAAGCTCCGAATATAGTCTCAGAACCAAACCAGGTGGCAAAGAGGGCAGAGGCGGAAAGAAATAAAGGGAGCGAACGACCTGCCAAGACAAAGTCATTCGATCCCTTTACGAATTTGGAAGCCCATGCCCCTACGGCGATGGTGATCGCCAGATAGATTATGATTGCGGTCAGTAGCAACTATATGAGGTTACTTAGTTGCGTACATTTTCTCACGCAAGGCTTTGATTTCCTCACTTTCCAAGTAATCGTCGTAAGGCATCCTTCTATCGATGGTGCCATTTGGAGTGAATTCCACGATTCTGTTGGCAGAAGATTGTACAAAGGCGTGGTCATAGGAGGACATCAATACCGTGCCGGTGTAATCGATAATTGCGTTGTTAAATGCAGTGATGGATTCCAGGTCCAAGTGATTGGTAGGTTCGTCCATCACGAGAAGGTTTGGATTCTGCAGCATCATCTTGGAGATCATACAGCGTACTTTTTCCCCTCCTGATAGCACGGAGCACTTTTTCAAAGACTCTTCTCCTGTGAAAAGCATCCTTCCCAAGAAAGTCCTCACGTAAGCTTCTTCCTGATTGCCAGAGAACTGTCTCAACCAATCGATCAGCGAAAGATCAGATTTAAAGTACTCCGAATTGTCATTTGGTAAATACGCTTTGTTGATCGTTACACCCCATTTGAAGCTCCCTTTGGATGCTGGGATATCCTCCATGATTACCTGGAAGAATTTATTGACGGCCTGCTTGGTCTTAGAGATAAAGGCGATTTTATCACCTTTGTCCACCATCAGATTTACATCGGTGAAGTACGTAACTCCATCAGCTTTCAACTCCAGATTTTCGGTCATGAAAATCTGATCTCCGGCTTCTCTTTCAGGTTTGAAAATGATGCCAGGGTACTTTCTCATGGAAGGCTCGATCTCGTCGATGTTCAACTTTTCGATCATCTTCTTTCGAGCTGTGGCCTGCTTAGACTTAGCGACGTTAGCAGAGAATCGGTCGATAAATGCCTGTAATTCCTTTTTCTTATCCTCAGCCTTCTTGTTGGAATCAGATCTTTGCTTCAGTGCGAGCTGAGAAGATTCGTACCAGAAGGTATAGTTACCAGAGTAAATCTTGATTTTCCCAAAGTCAATATCTACGATATGGGTAGAAACAGCATCCAGGAAGTGTCTATCGTGAGACACTACGATCACCAAGTTTTTGAAATCAAGTAGGAAGTTTTCCAACCACTCGATGGTCGCTGCGTCCAAATCGTTGGTAGGCTCATCGAGAATCAGGATATCGGGATTTCCAAAAAGTGCCTGAGCTAGCAATACTCGTACTTTCTGATTACCGGCCAAGTCTTTCATTTGCATGTAATGCAAATCCTCGGTGATACCCAAGCCAGAGAGAAGAGCAGCAGCATCCGATTCTGCATTCCAGCCGTCCATTTCAGCAAAGTCAGCCTCCAATTGAGACGCTCGAAGCCCATCTTCTTCAGAGAAATCCTCCTTCATGTAGATGGCGTCTTTTTCCTCCATAATGGCATACAGCGTCTTATGCCCCATGAGGACAGTTTTCAGCACTTCCACCTCATCAAAGCCGAAGTGATTTTGGCTCAAAACAGCCATACGTTGACCAGGAGTGATGCTGATCCCACCGCTGGTACTTTCCATTTCTCCAGAAAGGATTTTCAAAAAAGTTGATTTTCCTGCGCCATTAGCCCCGATTACACCATAGCAGTTGCCTGGGTTGAACTTCAGGGATACTTCGTCGAAAAGTGTCCTTTTGCCAAATTTGAGTGATAAATTATCTACTGAAATCATTCTCTGTTGCTCTTTTTTTGAGGCGCAAAGATAGGGATTAAATATTGGATGAAGGAGGTAATTGCAAGCTTTTGGCGTACCCGAAGCAGGCTTTTTGTTCGGCGGGAAGTATTATTTTGAACAAGTGTCTATATTGAGGGATTATATGTTATTAAAGTTTCTGAATGGAAAGATTTTACCGGGTATGTTTACTTGTTGTTGTTTGGCAATTTTTTGCACTTAACGCCTTTGGACAAATCTCAACCATTGGAAAGGAGTTTTGGGTGGGGTTCATGGACAACAATCGGATTCTCCCGGGAGCTCCAGATCGGGCTGTTCTAGAAATTGCAGCCGTGGAAGATGCGACTTTTACCATAGAATATCTAGGGCAAACCAGAACCCAGACACTCGTCAGGGGACAACGATACAATCTGAATGTGGATTCCAGAGATATAGATTTGCACCACAGGACTTCTGGTAGGATAGAAAATAAGGGGATTTTCATCAGTTCCTCTGGCAATTTATCTGTGTATGCTTTCAATGAGCGGGTAAGAAGTGCTGACGGAACCGTCGTGCTTCCAGTAGCTGCACTGGGAAAGGATTATTTGATTACATCTCACTTCGAAAGACTCACCTTTCCGGTAGGCTATGATGGCAATATTGATAATGAAAGTAGCCTTTTGGTGATCGCCACTGAGGATGACACGGAGATTGAAATTACGAAGAGGCAGAGTTCTACGCCTATCACGATCACCTTAGATAGAGGTCAGAGTTACCAAGTCCAGGACCGGTATGATTTGACGGGTTCCAGAGTACGGGTGATCGGCGATGATGCCAATTCATGTAAGAAAATTGCAGTATTCGGGGGGAATAAATGGACTTCTGTGGGGAATTGCGGTGGGGCAAATGACAATCTTTTTCAGCAAGCCTATCCTATCACTACATGGGGACAATCGTATATTCATGTGGGCTTGGAAGGGCGAACATCAGGGGAGCTGGTGAAAGTTTTGGCTTCCGAGGACAATACTGAAGTATTCGTAAATGGCGTCTCGAGAGGCATGATTAATAGTACAGCGTTTTTGACATTCAATTTCGATGTAAACGAAACAGTATCAATTACTTCTTCCAAGCCGACTTCTGTGACTGTTTTTGCAAAAAGTCAAGAATGTAATCGGGTAGGTGATCCCAAATATGATCAAGGTGATCCTTTTATGATTTCTTATAGTCCCAACGAGCAATTGCTTAAGAGTGTCAAGTTCTCGGCGCTTTCTCTAGGGTCTATAGAGGCGCACTATGTCAATATTATAGTGCCCGCAGGTGCCCAATCTAACACAATACTCGATGGTACTGCGATAGGTGCGTCTTTTTCGCAGGTTCCTGGAAATTCTGACTTTTATTTTGCACGAGTTCCCATTTCGTTTGGGGTGCATGAGCTGACAAATCCTGAGGGTTTTATTGCTTACGTTTATGGTTTTGGCTATTTGGAGTCATACGGATATACCGTGGGTGCGGCACTGGATAATTTATCTTTTGACATCAAAGCTGATTATAGTTTCGAAGTAGATGGCGAGCGAATAGCCTGCCTAGATAATGAAGGAACGTGGAGTATAGCTCCTGAAAATGAAGTTTTTACGTATTTTACCTGGGATTTTGGAGATGGCTCTTTGCTGCAAGAAGGTAAGGAAGTCACGCATACCTTTGTTCAGCCGGGAACTTATGAAGTGACTGTCACCGCCTCCATCAGTGCCAATACCTGTGATCAGCAAGAAGATGAAACGTTTATAGTTCAGGTTCTGGAGGCCAAGGCAGAGTTAGTTGGAGAGCAATCAGTTTGTCCGGATGTGGAGGAGTTAATTTACAAATTGGTTTCCCAGGAAAACATAAAATCGGTGAATTTTGAAATCGAGGGAGGGACGATAGTTCAAAATTATGGAGATTCTGTATTGGTTAATTGGGGCCCGGCAAATCCTAATGCTAAAATCACCGCGACGATCATAGGCACGAATGGATGTCTGGTCTTACCTCAGACATTGAATGTAGTGATTAACCAAAAGTTGGATGCAGCGGATGTAGTTGGCAACTCTGAGGTGTGTTTTGACCCGATGACTACTCATTTTTATAGCGCGCCTAATGCGTCAGCTGGTCGAGGATATGACTGGACTGTAACAGGAGGAGTGATCGTATCCGGAAAAGATCAGGCGACTGTGGAAGTAAGTTGGGATCAACCCAATGTGACTGGGACGGTTAGTTATTTGACGTATAGCTTGATAGATCAGTCGTGTGCTGGTACCTCAGAGGTTTTGGAAGTGAACGTACAGGAAGAATTCAAAGCTACTGTGAAATTGCTCGATCAGGTCAAATGCTTTGGGGAAAGAACTGGCAAAATAGAACTGGACATTCAGGGAGGTGTGGCGCCATTCAATTTTCTTTGGTCACATGATCCATCTGTAAATTCCGCAATCGCAGAGAATTTGCCGGTTGGAACCTATACCGTGACGGTGGTGGATAAGTTGGGCTGCGAGCAGAAGTTAGAAAACCTGCAGATCACCGAGCCGCCTCTGCTCGCACTGTCGTCCATTAATGTAGCAGGGGTGAGTTGCTATGGCAAAAAGGATGGAGTTTTGAACTTGTCAGTCATTGGCGGGACGCCTCCATACCAAGTTGAATTGGATGGAGAAAAAGTATTTTCTGGTCTTTTGAATTTGTCAGATGTATCCCAAGGCAAGTATGATTTGGTGGTGACTGACCAAAATGGTTGCACTATTCCGCTAGTTTTTGAAATCACCTCTCCGGCAGCTTTAGAAGTGGACGTGAGACTGACCAAACCAGCTTGCCCGGGTGGGAGCAACGGTGAGTTGTTTGCGTTGCCGGAAGGAGGAAATGGCCCTTATGTTTATCTATGGGATTCCCAAAATGTAACCACAAATACTAATGTGGGACTTGCCAAAGGAACTTATTCAGTTTCGGTCGTAGATGCTTCCGGCTGCGTGAGTCTAGGATCAGGCATGGTCACTGAAAAAGCCCCCGAAGTGAGAATGCCTACTGGGTTTGATCCATCTCAGGATGGAGGAGTTTTTCAGGGCGTATCGAATTGTGAGATCAATTTTAACCTTTGGATTTATAACAGATGGGGGCAATTGATCTACAGCGGTGGGGAAGGCTGGGATGGAAGTGCGAATGGAGAAAATGCGCCGACGGGAACCTACACCTACCTAATGCAGTACAGTTTCCCATTAGAGGATGAAATACAGACAGTGGAGAAGAGGGGTAGTTTCTTGCTGGTGAGGTAGCTTGAATCAGCACCTTCCCGCCATGGACTTTTTAGCCGGATTTGGCCTTCAATTTTCTTTTTCTGTCCAACCTGCTACTTTTTTATCCTAACTCATCGTCGAAAACGATTCTATAATCCCTGCAATTGAATAGTTTTACCCGATCAAACTTTTAAACTGAAATGAAGAAAATTTTAATCACTGGAGGTGCCGGATACATTGGTTCCCACACCGCTGTTCAATTGGTGCAGTCAGGTTTTGAACCAATTATCATAGATGACCTGTCCAATTCTGAAGAAAAAGTGCTGGATAGACTCGAGGAGATTTTAGGTAAAAGATTAACATTCTACAAAGGAGATTGCAGTGATGCTGGACTTCTGAATCAGCTAGCAGATGAGCATGATCTTGCTGGAGTAATTCATTTCGCGGCATTCAAAGCAGTAGGAGAGAGTACCGTAGATCCTTTGAAGTATTATCAGAACAACATCGGTTCCTTAATGACCATTTTGGCATTTATGAAAGCCAGACAAATCAAGGATTTGGTTTTTTCATCCTCCTGTACGGTATATGGTCAGCCGGATGTATTGCCCGTGACTGAAGCAACTCCGCGCCAAGACGCCGAGAGTCCCTATGGCAACACGAAGAAGATCTGTGAGGATATTTTAGTGGATTTGGTGAAAAGTAAGCCTGGAATTCGAGTGATTTCTCTGAGGTATTTCAACCCGATTGGCGCACATCCAAGTGGAAAAATCGGAGAGTTACCGATTGGAACTCCTGCTAATCTGGTTCCCTTTGTAACTCAAACAGCTGCTGGGATTAGGGAGAAACTAACTGTTTTTGGAGATGATTATGATACGGTGGATGGATCCTGTGTTCGGGATTATATCCATGTGATGGACCTGGCAGATGCCCACGTGAAAGCTCTGGCCTATTTGGGTGAGCAAAAAGAAAATTTCTACGATGTTTTCAACGTAGGAACTGGGAACGGCAATACGGTATTGGAAGTCATTAACACCTTTGAGAAGGTGAATGATCTAAAGGTGAATTTCGAAGTCGGTGCCAGGAGGCCTGGTGATGTGGTGAAAATCTGGGCCGATACTGCCAAAATCAATTCTGTGCTCAATTGGCAACCCAACTATTCACTTGAAGACTCACTCCGGGACAGTTGGAATTGGCAGAAGTCACTCTAGTCAAGTATGCGCATTTAAGTATCGTACTAAGTTGCGAGTACATCTCACTAAGATTACTTTACGAAAAGAGGCTGTCTCAAAAGTGCTTTTTGTCAACTCGATCAAAGACGTAATGCGGTATCATGTGCTGCAAACGAACTTCGAATCTACTCGGGCTGACAATTTCAGACTCATTTGAGAAAGCCTCTTTTTTTTGATAGTATCGGGAAATTGAGGCCATTTCGGTCACCGGTCTTCTGTCCTTATGAGCCAGAGAATTTTCACTACTGGCATCATTGCAGACATACATCTTATCTTATTTCAAATTTCCGTAATACTTATCGTGAAACCGGTACCTGGCATCTTCTGAGGCGTTGATAAGTTTGCTTTCTGTATCGATCACGAGTACTGGCGGAGTGGTGTCAGCACCATTCACGGCCTTCCATTCAGGTTGACCGTCTCCATTTGGATTTCCAGTTTTGATGAAATTCGCAAAGTAGTTCATGAAGGTCGTTGAAACTTTGTAGTCATCGGGAGTCCAAGCAAAGACATCGACTAAGGGCAAGTTGCCCATGGCGTATTCTATCTCACAGGCATGTGGTGCACCTATGGGTTCAGGTGCTTTTGGTCCCCCTTCCATAGTTCCTCCAGCCAAACCAGTGGTCAGCTTGGCATTTTTCAAAGGAGGGCGTAGTTTGCTGTACAAATACCGATATACCGGCTGATTGGAATTTTTCGCATGAAGATCCAGCCATTTCCACGTAGAATAGGAGATAAACCGATCCGCAGCCAGATTAGTAGCTGACCATTCTACCTGGCCTGCATCTGCATGTGGATGAAGCGCGAGTACTTCTTCATAATCATTAGGATAGGTCTCTTTTACTTTGGCTATGAACGCCTCAGGGGTGAAAGGCGCACCTTGCATAAATGCCGCTCCTGGAATTTCTGCAGAATTCCAACCTGCCAGAAGGGGAACCATCGCCTGTTCCTTGGCTTCAAATATTTCCGGGAGAGTCTTTGGGAGAAAATACCCATCAATTACTACGGGGAATCCGAAGCGTTTGGACTCGATATAAATGTCATATACATCTTTGGTCGAAAGGGCGCGCATTTCTTCAATGCTTTGAATTCCTGCATTGGAAACAAATTCAGCCCCTTGTTTTTCTGCCTCAGCAAGAGACGTAGGTGCTAAAGTTGGGTTGATTCCAGCGCCACTTTCCCCAATAGCGCCGGCGATTAGATTTTTGGCTAGGGGAGAAGCCATCTGATAACTCACCGATATGGAACCAGCCGACTCCCCTGCTATGGTCACTTTTTTGGGGTCACCGCCAAATGCTTCTATATTTTCTTGCACCCATTTTAATGAAGCAGCCTGATCCATCAAACCATAATTTCCAGAGGCTTTATAAGGACTTTCCGCACTTAAGTGTGGATGTGCTAGAAAACCAAATACAGCCAAGCGGTAATTGACAGTAACCACTACAATTCCTTGTTTGGCCATAGCCTCACCGTTATACCTTGGTTCTGAGCCATCACCCGCCACAAAACCACCTCCGTAGAAATATACTAAAACAGGCAAGTCCTTGGTGTTCCGGTCGGCTGGAGTCCAGACATTCAGGTAGAGGCAATCTTCGCTCATTCCGTCAGATTTGAAATCCATATCCCCAAAAACTGGAGCTTGAACCGCTCTAGGGCCGAAATTTTTGGTTTGCTTCACTCCCGACCAATTCTCCATTACTTGGGGTGCTTTCCAGCGTAGGTCGCCCACTGGCGGCTTAGCATAGGGAATTCCAAAAAACTTTTGAACGCCCGATTTAGTGTCATAAGAACCTGCTATGAGTCCATTTTTGATTTTTGTTTGCACTTCAAATGAGTTAGTATGCTGAGCACGAAGCGTGTAAGATATACTTACCAGTACAGCCAAGAGGAAAGTTTGAATTATTCTGAGCATAGGTTTTTAGGTTATATTGTTTCTATTTGAAACAATAGTAGGGGCTTATTATTGGAAAACCTATTTCTTAACTTAGTATTTCATAATTTTACCCATGCCTTTTTCTGAAGTTGACTATCTCCCCAACCTTTCTTACGACTCAGTGATTTTTGGTTTTTCTGGTGAAAAGCTCAAGATTTTGATCCTGGAATACCACAACATGAAGACTTTTGCTCTGCCTGGAGGCTTTGTGAAAGTAGATGAACCCCTTGATGCGGCGGTGAAGCGAGGCTTATATGAGCGGACAGGACTGGAAGAGATCTACCTGGAGCAGTTTCATACTTTTGGCTCTATGGAGAGGTTCGACCCCTCGGTAATGCGCAAAATCCTAGAGGAGCAAGGCCATTTTTTGGACGATCATTGGATTCTGGGGAGGTTCGTGACAGTGGGGTATTACGCATTGATCGACTATGAAAAAGTGGTTCCCAAGCCTGATCAACTTTCTGATTCAATAGAATGGTACGATTTCGATGAGCTTCCTGAGTTGATGATGGATCACAATGAAATAGTTAGAAAAGCGCTGGAGCATTTGCGTACGCATTTAGATCAGAAACTCCTGAGCTTCAATTTGCTTCCCGAACTCTTTACCATGAAGGAGCTGAAGCAGGTGTACGATGCTATACTAGGAGAAACCCAAAACCGAGCGAATTTTCAGCGTAAAATGCTAGGCCTGAATATATTAACTAGGCATGAGAAATTGTACTCAGGAGGTTCGCATAAGGCACCGTATTTATATAGCTTCAAGAACACTTAGTAGGTCTCTAGGCCTTTGATTAAAAAATCACCCAACTCTGATCCCATGGTTTTCCAGTAATCCAGGCAAACCCTCCATGTCAAATCTTGCTCCTTTGATGCGGTTTCTTTCTGGATCTAGCCGGAGGTGATGTGTATTTCTGAAATCTACTTTGTCTGCTTGTGTTTGGTCAAAAGTAACACCAATTAGATCTGAGCCTTGGAAATCTGATCCTGTTAGGTCAGTCTGGGTAAAATCAGCCTCTGTGAGTCGGCAATTGATGAACTTAGATTTTTTGATTTTCAACGTGTAAAAACTACAGTAATCAAGCTGGCAATTTTGAAAGCTAAATTCCAATAAAAACGGATTGCTGGTGTGAAAGTGTATTCCCAGCATTTTGCAGTCCACAAATTGAACTTGCTGAAAAGACACACCTGAGACTTTCACATTGCTCATGTCACAGCTTTTGAAAGTGCAGTTTTCAAAGGAAGTTCCCTTCAAATCCAACGTAGAAAAATCACACTGCTCGAAGGTACAGTCTTCATACTCTGCTAAGGCTAACTGCCCTTTCGTGAAATTGAGGTCTTTGAAAAGTTGTTCGGAAAATAATGGCATAGTTCAAATTTAGCTTGACAAAGAGAACTGTTCAAAAAAAATCTATTTATGTCTATTATTTAATTTTTGAATTCAAATCCTGTGAGTTTGCATTTTTATACAATTCCTGTCAATACCCCGTCAGGTTCAATCGTTCAGTTAGTGGAATAGGCTTTCAGGTTTTCTTAACTACAGAACAACACCTATTCAGTCAATGGTTTTCGGTTGTAAATCAATGATTTATAGAATTTTCCATTAAGGCGGATGGTGAACTTATTAGTTCGCCATTAAATTCATCCCAAAAGATGAAAAGCGTGACTATGTAACTGTGGCTGAGAAGCTAGGATTTGACCCTAATAATTACTGAAGGAGGATCACATGAAGTGGTTTTTGAGAAATAGGCGCGATTAGATTGAGAATTAACCCCATCAATCTCTAGGCGGAGTAATCATAATATGTGCTCTATGTGTACCAGGATCCATAATCCAAGGCATTCCTGGAGCGCTAGGCTTCAATGGCAAGCCGGTAGTGGCAGAAGTGGCCCATGGCAAATACACCACATACCGCAAGTAGGTATCTGACACCTCGCCTGTAGTGGTATTGTAGTTTTCAGCATCTGCCGTCAGTACGAACAGGGTTGAGCCTTCCTTTGGCATTTTGAGCTTGCCGCTTTTGGCCTCTTCCTCTCTCATGTCAAAAATCTCCTGGAAGCTTTTACCCTCTTTTTTGAGTTCTCTGCCTCTTGCCATGAATGGCTCCAGGTCAGCCGCGTAGCAAGATACACTGAAGCCTTTTCCGTTAGGATCATCAGCTAGACAGATCATTCCATTGCTGCCTCTTTGCAACTCTACCAGCTCTCCCTTTAGATCATATCCCATCACCGTGGCGTCTTTTTGCTTTTCTTCTGGAGCTGCCAAAACCGCAGTTTTTATCTGCACTTCCTTGGTTGGAATGGATGCATTTTGGGAAAAAGTAGGAGAAATTGCTGCGCAAACTAGAGCGATACAAAGGATGACTTTCATGGCTTTCAGGTTTAGTGACGGAGGAATTTACACTTTATATGTAAGCTAGGCAACCGTAAATGTCGCCTTATGAAGTATTCCCCTCGTTGAATCAGCAAATACAACGTAGGATCAAGTGGTATAAGGAATAGCAGCTAGAAATTCAGGGACCAAACCCCGGCTTTGCCTGCGGGAGTTACAGGCAGCATAGTATTGTGCAGCAAAACTATCGGCTGACCATCTGAACCTATATCCCAGAGATCACCCCGGAAAAATACATTCATTCCAACTTGAGCTTTGGTATTTTTGATTTGGGAAGGGAGGCTGTATTTTTCCCAGGCTTCAATCGTAGTTATGTTTCCAACATCTTCCAATTCTACCATTTCTGAGACTTTTTTTCCGTCATAACCATTCCATTTTGAGGTCATAGAATGATTGCCTGTGCAAAATGATGAAACCAATATAATCTCAGCAGATTCGTTGATCGCATTGATATAGGATTCTTCGTGCCAACTATCATCGCACAGTAAAATTGCTGTTTTCCCAAAGGGTAAATCAAAAATCGGTAAGTTCTCAGGGGTCGCTGCTGTGAGGTAAGGGTCTTCTTTAGAATTTGGAAAGGCTTTTAGAATAGGACTTCCGATTACTTTCCCATCAGGCCCAAATAAAAAAGAGGCATTGTATAGAGGACCGTTCAGTTTCACAAATATTTCCCCATTGATTACCGTCGGCTCGGGCAAAACAATAGATCCAGCGGCGATGTAGGTTTCGGTCTCAAGTGCAAGTTGGCTAAACGTATCGTAGTACGCTGCCAGCATTGCCTTTGCTTTCATTCTGAAGATAGAGGACACCTCTTTGTTTTCTTCGTCTCCAGTTTTGAGGTATCCCAAAAAATAGTCGAAGGCATTGCTATAGATCATGGTGCTGATCACCTCATTCAGCGAGCTTTTTTCTGCGAGGCTATGTTTTTCTTTTATGAGTAAGAGCCAGGTGCCTATATATTCTGGAAAAACAATTAGGGTGTTTTTCTTTAGGAGATTTTCTGCATCAGCCGCTACTATATATTCACTAATTTTTGCCTGGAAACTCTGCTGACTGAAATAGTCAGTAACCTCCATAAAGGGCTGGATTCCAACAATGTTGCGTGTTAATGAGTCTGAAGGGTTAATTTCCTCAATCACTGAAAGGTAGGTTGTAGGATAGGGCAGGGGGGTATTTCTCCCAGAAAAAGACCAAATCAGCCAGATGAAAATGGTAAGGATAAAAAGGGTAATAAACTTTCTGATCATTGGCCGAATTTAGTGATAGCTATTCTACATACCGCATGATTTTGGGAATTAGCTTTAGTTATTTGATTCTTGAAGGTGAAGCATTGGTAGTTTTTGACTTTTCTCTGTCAAGAATACCTCCTAATTCTGCTTGAAGACCTTTTGTGAAACTAGGTAAGGGTTTTGCATGGGTAGCACTGCTCATTTCTTAGAGCCCATAAGGTCGAAACAATGCTACGATGCCAAGAATGTCAAAATGGGTAGTTCAGTGGGCTAAGTGAAACGTCCATTTCATTTATTTTTTTCAGGAATAGCCACCGGAGGAGTTTTAAGAATGAGATTCATTCCTTCCAAGTAATCGCCGTCTGCAAGTGCTTTGATCTCGAACGTCAAAATACCAGGCTCTGAACTTGACTGCATAAATTCCAACTGCTTTGGATCTACCTGAAGGGTGTATTTTCCAGGTAATAAACCATAAGCATAATAGCTTCCGTCGGAGAATGTACGAATGACTTCCAGGTCCTCTTCTCCTACTTTTTGCAAAAGTAAACGTAGCCCTCCTTGACCTATGGTGGAGCCATTTTGCTCTAAAAACACTGAGCCATCGATGACTCCCGTTTGATAGAGCGGAATGTCTATTGCTTTGAAGCGATTAGGCTCTGCGATGAAGCTAAAGCTTTTGACCTTGGGTGCGAGATTAGGATTTGGAAGTGCAGCGGGATCGATGTCTAGTCGATATTTCCAATAACTCTGCAGCTGCATGATACGAAGTAGGCCATCAGATCCCAACAGGATATTTGCAGATCGATCTAGACGTACGGCCTTAGCAGGTATGATCTCTTCACCTTCGTCAAAGCGCTCATTTTCATTGGTATCTACAAATAAGCGAACGGTCACACCAGAACGAGTAATTTGATCCCGGTTGCTTGGAATGACAGTTTTGCCTAATGGATCATAAGCCAGCGAGCCGCTGAAGCCTTGCTGAAGCGAGTGCCCCTCAGTTCGTTTACTAAATTGGGTGGAGGATCTTAAGGACTTGAAATCAATCAGGAAACCCACCTGGAATTGGGATTGGTCAATAATGAGCTGCCGATCATAGCCTATAGTCAGTCTTCCGGTTTTGAATAAAGTCTGAGAAAGTAAAAAACTAATAGATTCTGACCTATCCAGCAATGTAGAGTACCGGTATTGTCCTCTTAAAAACATCCCTCTCACATACACAGGAATTCCGGGAGTTCTTGGTAAAGTGTAGGTAACAGAAGAGGTAAACAGTCCAAATTGATTTTGTGTGGGATCCTCGCTGATCAAGATCCCTCGTTTTCCTCCTCGGTAATTTAGTCGGAAAACTACCCGACTAACTTGGGTATTGAAGTCCACTTGGTAATTGTTCACACCTATTCCAGTATCAAACCAAATTCTCTCGCCTGTCAGTCGTAAGCCACCAAATTGACCTAACAGCCGAAATGGAAAAAATGTATTGAAGTTGGCGTCTCTAACTTGACCTCTGAAATTCAGCGCTGAATTGGGGTTATACTCGGTATATTGGGCGTTGAGGCTGGTATTGCTAGCGTAAAACACCGATCCGGTAGCTCGGTAGTAGCGATCTGGTAAGGCATCGATATTTAGTAGATACTGCTGAAAAATACGCGCAGAAAGGCCAAAAACAGGATAGACTTCCTGATCTCCAAAGAGCTCTCCTCGATCAGCTCCAGCACGCACTGTCACTGCATTTGTCAAACCGTATGCTATATCAGCATGAGTGACTAACCCATCACTCAGACTATCTAAAGCAAACTGAGCCACGCCAGTTTGGAAATTATACCCTACAAATCCTTTTGGTAGAAAGCTAAAGGGGACTTGGATCTGGCGTTCCTGAATGATTACCTCGCCTGCTGGTGTGTAGATTCTGGTGCTCAGCCGAACTGTTCCGTAAGTGACCGGAGCATTAAATCGGTAATAGCCGACTTCATCTGCACGGGTAAAATCTACTAATTGTCCACCGATGAGAAGCTCCACTTCAGAATCAAGGGCTGTTGTTCCATCGATCACAAAGGTATCCAGCTCGAGTCTGGGGATGACTGGATTATTGGTGATCGACACGCCCACTAGATTGGCACCGTTCGTGAAGCTGGTGGTGCTTACCTGACCCACTGAGATACTCGCCAGGCCCACATTTCGCTCTGGCTGCAAACCTCCAGGAAGGACATATCGCCAGCGAAGTCCGGATAAATTGCTCAAGAGGTTGCCTTGATTATAGTTACCTTGATAGGTTCCTTGCAAATCGCCCCCTAGGAGTTCCATGCCCAAGTTGAAGGCCATACCGAGGTTATTTCCAAGATTAGTATTGGTGTAATTTAGGTTGTAGTCAAAAACGCCAAGTCCTACACCTTTTCGCTCTCTGGGATAAAGTAAGGGTACGGAGTTTTCACTTTGATTTTGTCGATTGTGGAGCTGCTGACGAATCGTTTCGCGTTTCTTTCTTTCATCAATCGGCAGGGAGTATTCTGAGACCATACTCACACTTAGCGCATAGGTGTTGACGGTAAAAGTGAGACCAAAAACTTCCCTAAAATAATCTGGATGTAAGTAGAGGTCAAGTTCGCCGATGTAATACGTGTCGGCATTTAAGGTTTTAGTCTTTCCTTTGATGGTAAGTTCATTGGTGACTGGATCGATGAGCCAGTCATCATTTTTGGCAGGAAAAGCACCTTGAAGTCCCTTACCAGAACTTGTTTTTTCATTAGGTATATAGAGTAGGCTCAAGACTTCTCCAAGGGGAAGGAATGCCACATCTCCAAAAAATACGCCGTTGAGATAGACATTGCCTACTGCAGGATAATTAAAATTTAACAATACTTCTCCATCCGGCTCTTTTTGTGCAAAAGCCGATTCAATAGTGAGCAGCACAACCAAGAATATCCCCAAAGAAATCGGGAAAACCTTTGTTACTTTCATTAGAGATTCACCAGGTGAGATGGATGGAATGGGTATTCCTTTGAATTTGGCTGAGCTTAGTTCAGCTGTACAGAAGTAGTTGAGGTGACGGGCTGAGCCTGAACAAGATCACCAGAAGGGATGTCACTTCTTTTGGTCTCATAGACAAGGCTGAGGGAGTATTCTCCAGATGGGACATTTTCAGGGAGTTTCATCTCTATAGCTCTTTTACCAGAGAAATAGAGCGCAACAGTTTGACCTTGTTCTGCAATCGTTTCGCCTTTCGTGTTTTTCAAAGTAGCTGTCACACTCCCTATAAATGGAGAATTACCTAGTGTTTCAAATGAAGGCACAACCCTAAGCAGACCTGCTGATTGAGCCACTTCTATTTCATCGATTTTCAACCCAGTAGTCACTGCACCTACTTTTTGGAATGCTGCGATCACTTGGTCAAATTTGAAATTCACTCGTGTAGAAACTCCTTCTTGGGTTGTTTCTTCCACATCCGCCGTCTGTGCGTTCGAAGTGACTTTTACTCGGGTGAAATAAGTACCTGCCGCAAGAGTGCGATCTGGTCTTACTTGTAGTCTTACAGTTTGCTGCTGCTGAGGAGCAAGGATAAAGGTTCTCGGAAATGCTCTTATACGCTCATCTATACCATATTGCTTAGCTCGAACACTATCAGAGTACATCATGGTAAGATTTCCAAGCTCATCATTTCCTGGATAGCCAAACAAGAAACTGACATTGATTTCTTGGGGTATATCACTTGGATTTGTGATGAATACAGAGCCTATTCCGTTTTGATCAATAAATATGGTCGTAGGAGCGATCGAAATCTGGGCAAAAACTAAATCAGTTTTCGTTAAAATCACCAAGCTAAGAACAACTAGTAGAAATTTCTTCATGAGAATAAGGGAAATAGCCGGCAGGAGTTCCCGCCGGCATTTGATTTAATTAATTGTATTCCACATCGATGTTAAATGTGCCTTCATAGATGCCAGTAGCTTGAGTGGCTAGAGCAGGAATAGTACCTCCTACCCAAAGAAAATAAACTCCTGAAGCTAAAGTTACTGCTGAAAGACTAGGTACAGCGGAAGCTGCTGCCTGATCTGTACTGAGTGCAGCTCCAACCACTTCTGGAGTCATTACCATCGTTGCTACTCCACCCACAGTTTCAGTGAGCGTTACTGTAGCATCATAAGTTACAGTTACTGGATTATCAGCTCCAGTCAAGTCGAATCTAGCCACGTTAGTTACAGTACCTGTGTTTGCATTTGCAGTTCCATTAGCGTCCAAAACCACTGGTCCAGGTGTGCTAGCCGAAAGTGTTCCAAAGGCTATTTCACTTTGTGTTCCATCAAGTGTGATAGTTAAGTTCGCAAGTACCGTAGCCGATGCTGGTGCAGTTGCAGTTTTTTGCGCATTTGCCATGATTCCCAAGCCCATTACCAATGTAAGCGTTAGGATAGTTTTAATTGTTGTTTTCATTTGTTTGTAAATTAGATAATTAAAATTTGTTTTTGTTTTTTTTAGAATTGGATTGATTTTCTTTGAAATACTTTGTTTAAGCTCGTGTCATAGGTATAAGATTTTTAGGTTTATGGATATTCTATTTTAATGGAAATACCTGAAGTCATAGGAATCCCGAGCCATGCAGAAAGAGTCAAGGGTCTTGGATTCATATTTCGAATAATGGGTCCTGACTGATTAATTACTACAGTTCGTTCGCCCTCTCTAAGTAGATATGACTCTTCGAAATTTGAGGTTCCATTATTCAGGAAATACGATTCCAGTGGGGGTTCTACCGCTCTAGTAGGATAGTGGATATCTAGTAAAAGCGCTAGATTTTCAGGCGTATTTATCTCAATCCAATAGATAGCTTTGGATTTTTCCCAAGATCCTCCTTTCATTGGATCTACGACTTGAGATTCTAGGGTGGTACCAGCCGGGATTTCCAAATTGATCGTGACAAACTGAGCCTTCGCTGTTTGAATTCTAAGCAACATCAACATCAGGAGCGCTATGTAAAATCCTGGTTTAATCATAGCTCGAAAAGGACACATTAATGGTAATCTGAGCGGAGTAATCTCCTGCTGGAACTGCTCCCACAGGCCCCAAACTTCCATAAATATAAATATAGGCAGTGCTCTTATTTCGAATCTCTGTACCTGTCAAAGGAGTAGGAGGAGGGCCGGGAGCGCCTGCGATTCTTCGGTTGACTGGGAAAGTAATGTTGGTGAATCCAACTGGCAATTCGATCGCCCCTGCTTTTCCTGCCAGTTCATTTCCAGGAAGTAAATTATTATAAGCCATTTTGACTTGGAAGGGGATAGTAAATGCAGGATCATCCACGAAAGTCATAAATAGGGGAGCATCTACATCTACTGTCAAATCAAAGTTTTCAGGCGCTTCTATACTGAAGGCAATCGCTTGATTGTCCATCAAATTGATGTCCACACGCGTACCAGAGGTGATGATCGGCTGTTTGAGATTAAAATTCAATTCTGGAGCAGCGATCACAGAGTTTAACGCGATGTCATCGCTTCCAGTCCAGGTACTGAAGCTGATTCGCTGCGCAAAAGATGTGGGCATAGCAGAAAAACAAAGCACTACTAGCAGCACTGTAACAATTGGGCTATATGTAGCTCGAATTTGCATTAGATATATTCGAGTTCTATGGTGAATTCGGATTGATAAACCCCAGGAAGTGCCGAGCTGAGATCTAGATTTGCCCCTAGCCAGACAAATAAAATACCTTTGTCACTGAGACTTATAGTTGCTTCACCTCTATCCAATAACGCGCTCTGGATCTGAAGATCTTCAAAGGCTGCGCTGAGACTATACTCTGCTTTGACTTCACCAAATCCATCGTTAGATTCTACTAAGGTTTCTCTCTGTAGAAAAGTGATTCTGATTCTTGCAGTTGGGTTTCCGATGATTTTAAACATCCCGGCGTAGGGACTACTTATAGGAGAAACTAGGATACTATTTTCCTCTACCACAGGAGCGATAAGATCTATGTTTCTGATCGTCAGCATCTGGAGATTATCTGTCACCGTTGCTGTGGCATTTACGCTTAAGGATGCTTTTCGAGTATCATCAACAGTCTGTCCGATGCTGATATTAACTACACAGCCAGCTAGCACTATACCTAGGAGTAAGCTTCGAATCATATCAATTCTTAATTAATTTTTGACTGACCTGGTACTCCTTAGTACTTAGTCTAATAATATACATACCCGCCGGTAGATCGATTGCTGCTGGGATCCATTCCACTTCGGAGATTCCTGCTTTGTATATTTTGCCGGGGAAGCTACCTACTACTTGACCAAACATATCAAGGATTTGCACCTCTGCCTGCTGTGTTTCTGGCAAGTAGAATCTGATCTTTGTGGCTGACTGGAAAGGATTCGGCACTGGGCTAAATAGCTTTGGAAGATCTGGTAAGTAACCGATTTCATCTCCAGTTTTTGAACTGATAAATAGGGTAAATGGTCTCTGAGGCTTGTTGGCTACCGTTCGAGCAGTAGGATTCACTGCTCCGATCGCATAAGGAGATTCAAATAGTATCGCTTTAGGTAAATCGAGTGGATTCTGGAATTTTCCACTTCTGGCATTTGGCTGCTTTGGCGCTTCAAACGAGAAAGTATGAGCGGATTCCTCACGCATGTTGATAGCTTTCTGAGAAATATGATCCATCAATATCACCGTCACATTTGATGGTAAATCAGCTGGTAAGGTCCAATCTAGCAAGTAACTTCCATTGACCGCAGCACCATTTTTGGAAGCTGCCAGGTGAAGAGGGATTACTTTTTCCTGCTCGTCCAAGGGAGCCTGGTGATTGATCACCAAGGGGGTCTGAGTTTTAAGTGAACCGAAGGTGTAGAGTAGCAACCAATCTTCGGCCAGAGACTCCAGTTGGAAGGCATCTTTTGGATCAGTCTCTGCTTTTCCGTCTTCACCAAAACTGATAAAGGATTCAGCAGAGAGGTTCTCACCAGCAATTCTTAGGTGGATGGTTGGGGTAGGTGTTTCTAATTTTCTTCCAAAGAAAGACGAGCTGCTGAGTATCTTGGCTTCATTTCCAAGGGTCAATGAAGGACTGGCGGCATTTGCATGAACCCAAAACCCTTGATATGGAGCGATAAAGCCATTTCCAAGATTTCCGACACTTCCATTCCAAACCAAAAAAGCTTCCGATGCAGGATCCCAAACATAGATACTTTGGTCTAGGTTGGTTTTGGTCCAACCGCTCACAGCGTCCCAATCCAGGGTACTTGCCGTAGGATTTGCTATCAAGTTGAACCCTTCATCAGCTTGGTTTACTTCAATCAAAGTATCCGACTGCGCAAGTAGATTAGTATCCCTTGGGGTGAAAGTCACCTGAAAATCGAAAATTCCGCTCGCCAAATTCGCTTCTGATCCCGTGATACTCATGGTGATCGGTAAGGCATCGGTATAGTTGCCTGTTGCTGGACTAGGTTTGGAAGCACCATCGAAAATATAGAAGTAGTGGCCCCTTCCTGCAGGTACTGCATCCGATATTCCGGATGGTTGACGATATCCTTGGAGGGTAGTTCCTTTGTCAGTTTCATCCCACCACAGTAGGTTTGGCTGAAGCGAAGGATTTGTTGAACCAGGGAAACCTTGTGTTTCAAAACCAGCCGTCATTGTAGCATACGTGCTTCCTATTGGCACGCCTACCGCTCTCCAGCCTTTAGTTCCTGTAAAAGTTTGCCTGGATTCCAACCGAGGGTTGGAACTGCTTCGATTTACGTAAATGGCTCCAGCAGGAAGGATGATTTTACTACTAGCCCCAGTGGTGGTGAATGATCCTGAGGCTAGGATTTCCATTGTTTTCGTGGCTGGTAGTGTCAGGCTGAATGGATTGTTGAGAATGACTGGAGAGGAGATAGGACTGATATTTCCAGTCACGCTCAGCGTAGCATTGATGGTTTTGGTACCAGAACCAGTGAAGCTGAGGTTCGCAAAATTACCAGCGCTGATAGTTCCAGATGTGGCTCCATTGAAGTCCACTGTACTGTTAGCTCCTGGGTTAAAAGTGCCTGAATTGTTCCAGTTACCAGTGACTTGAAGTAGATACGCATCAGAGATGGATAGGGTAGCACCAGATTGTATCGTAAGGTTTCGGGACAAACCGCCGGCGATTCCAATTACTGGACTAAAAGGAGTACCGCTTGGTATGATCACGTCGGTGGTTAGCGAAGGAATTCCCCCGCACCAGTTAGTTCCATCATTCCAATCAGTACTTGTCACTCCAAACCATGTTCCAGGCACACAAGTGCCAGTCGCTACAGTCAATATTCCCGTTCCTGTCGTCCCAAAATAGTGTGAGATTTTATATTGTGCAGCAGAAGCAGTACTTCCATACGTACCCGCAGGCTGATTTGCCCCGCCCAGCGTAACAGTGTTTGCGGTATGATTGACATTGAGCAATTTGGCCACTGCGCTGCCACCAATGGAAAGATCCTCGCTCACTGCGATGACTCCTGCGAAAATTTTGTCGCCACCACCTAGGAGTTCGAGGTTGCGGTAAGTCAACGCTGGAATTGTCTGGGCTGAAGGTGAACTAAATCGAAGTTTGGCAGCCGATGCATTTTGAGTTCCGCCGCTAGCGAGGGTAAGATTGCCTGAGGCGATTTCTACAGTTCCTTCAGTTTGTGGGGCAAAAGTGGTTGTGCCAGAAGTATTTCCTATAGTTAATTCGTGATAGACTCCATAGACGACTTTTTGTCCACCACTTGCTCTGAGATAACTCACAGCAAAAGTCCAAGTACGAGCTCCAGGAAGTGGTGAAGCAGAGCTGTTCGTAGTTGTCAGCAGTCCTGTGCCAGAAGTGGTTAGATTTCCTGATAAAGCATTATTTCCCATTTGTAGCGTTTGCGTAGCTGGGATAGTAAGCTGCCCACTCATGGATATGACTGCACCGGCAGTTAGGACATTTGTGGTCCCTAATGCCAACGTCATGTTTCTCAATCCGGCACCTGAAGTCTCTCCACCAGTAGTTTTATTTCCTCCCAAATAGGTTAGGTCATAGGTGTTATTTCCTTGAATAGTGCCAGCAAAAGTGCCATCAGTTCGTTCGATGGAAGAATTTGCACCTAACGTAATATTACCATTGGAATCTAGCGGACCATCTAGGAGAGACAGTTTTCCTGCAATAGTACTAGGGTCGTCAATAGAAAGTGTGCTATTGGCTTTATCTACTCGGATAGAATAGAAATTATTTGCGCCGCTACCAGAGATGAGTTGGTCTTCGTCAGAATTATTGAAAATCACCGTGCTGGCAGTTCCAGGTAGGAAAGTACCATCATTGGTCCAGTCACCTCCGATAGTGATGGTTTGGGTTCCTTGGATTGCCAGCGTAGCACCCGATTCAATAGTCATGCTTTGCACATTGTAATTAGAACCGGTACTAATCACAGGAGAGAAGGGAGTGCCCGCCGGAATGACTACGTCAGTAGTAGCATTAGGAACCGAACCTCCACACCAGTTTTGGCCTGAGTTGTAATTAGAACTAACATAGCCCAACCAAATTCCAGGCGTGCAGGTGCTAGTAGTCACGTTTAAAATTCCCGTTCCTGTTGCTCCGAAATATTGAGGGACTTTGAAAGTTGCCCCAGAAGCGCTAGATCCAAATGAGCCATTTGGTTGTCCTGCAGTACCTAGAATTAAACTTGCCGCAGTGTGGGTTACCGAAGATCCTAATTTGGCGATGGCAGTTCCGTCAATAGTAAGTGTTCCCGAAATCGTGGTCGCTCCACTGAATGTTTTATCGCCGCTTCCCTGAAGGATCAAGTCTCCATAAGTGATCACAGGGATAGCTTGGGTTGCCGATGCGCTAAAGTTTACTGTAGATCCTGATCCAGATACTGTTCCGGATGCTTTAGTAAGGTTGCCAGATGAGATTTCTATTTCACCACCTGCAGAAAAAGGGTCAAGCGTGGTCGTTCCAGAAGTATTTCCTATCGAAAGAGAATTGTAAATTCCATAAGAAACACGTTGGTTTCCAGTGGGGGCAGTATAATTTACCGCAAAAGACCAAGTTCTACCTCTAGGGATTGCTGGGTTCACTGTACTTGCAGTTTTCAAAGTTCCCGTACCCGAAGATGTAGTCGTATTATTCAGCGCATATGTTGACATATTCAGACTCATCCCAGCCGGGATAGCTAATTGAGCCGAATGAGTGATGTTGGACGTTGCAGTGATTTCATTAGCAGAAACCACATTCAGCGTGATATTTCGAAGTCCTGTTCCGGTGAGTTCGGCGCCTGTATTTTTACTGTTTCCAGTATAAGTTACATCATAAGCTGTCGCTCCTTGGATCGTCCCTGTGAAAGCAGTGCTTGCTCCGGTGGTTCCACCTCGTGTGATCTGCGTATTTGCAACTACTGATAGTCTCGTGCTAGCTGTTAAAGTACCCGAAGTCAAAAGCAAAGAATTGGTTAGGGTCAGATTTGAGTTTAGAATCACCTGATCATCGGAAGCTTTCTCCAAAATCAATCGGTAGATCGATGTATTGGATGAGCCTCCAAAACTTTGATTTCCAGTGCCTTTGAAAGTTACCCGTCCTTGGCTAGGAGTGAAGGTTCCATTATTGATCCAATTGCCAAATACTTGAAGATCAAATGCTCCCGAAAAGGCTAAAGTTGCCCCTGCTTGGATCGTGATATTTCTAGCAATTGCCCCAGCTGATCCGATAATTGGCTGGTTTGGCGCCGAGGAAGAAATAATCACATCGGTGGTAGCTGTAGGAACTGCGCCGCACCAGTTTCCAGCGTCGTTCCAATCCGTGCTTACATACCCAAGCCAAAGTCCGGTGGTACAATTACTGCTTGCGACGGTGAGTATTCCTGTGTCTGTAGCCCCAAAGGAGGAGCTTATCTTAAAAGCTGCTCCAGAAACTGAGCTGCCAAAAGTTCCATTTGGCTGACCGGTCGTGCCTAAGATGAGGGAATTCGCCGTGTGGTTGACATTCAATAATCTGGCGATTACTCCGGAGGCAATCGTCAAGCTTCCTGAAGTACTAGAGGTCGCAGCAAATGTTTTATCTCCAGACCCGTCCAAGATCAGATTATTGTAAGTTATTCCTGGAACGGACTGAGCTCCTGCGGCAGAAAACCGAACAGTAGAGCCTGTGGAAGTATAAGTTCCAGCAGCGCTAAAGTTTCCAGAAGCAATCGTGATTTCTCCCCCATCTGTCAGGGGTGCTAAAGTGTTTGTACCTGAAGTATTCGATGCAGTCAGGCCATTGTAGCTACCCCACACGATCTTTTGGCCCCCAGCAGTTCTGGAGTAATTGACCAGAAAACTCCATGTTTTCCCCGCAGGAAGTGGAGTGGTGGAGGTACTTTGCGTGGTCAAAGTCCCCGTTCCTGAAGTAGTTAGATTAGGATTTGCAAGTGCAAAAGAGGACATCGCTAGGGTGTTTCCTGTCGGAATAGTCAAAACTCCAGTATGTGTGATTGTACTGGCAGCAGTGATTATGTTCCCAGAACTGAGGCTTAGGGTGATGTTTCGAAGTCCAGTACCGCTTAGTTCAGAACCTGCAGTTTTGTTTTCCCCTGAATAAGTAACGTCGTAGGCATTTGCTCCTTGAAGTGTCCCTGTAAAAGTGGTTGGTAGCAAAGCAGTTCCAGCCCGTTGGATTCTTGAATTAGCAGCCATGGTCAAATTGCTGCCCGCAGCTACTGTTCCTGAAGTGAGAAAAAGACTATTAGACACTTCAGTGGCGTTTGTAACCGTAAGGGTTGCCCCATTTGTTACCTGGATGTTGTAAAAGTTTTTGGCAGCTGCTCCACTAATGGTCGATGGTCCAGCATTGAATAGGAAGGTACTTGATTCAGCGAGGAAAGATCCTGCATTCGCAAAGTTTCCAGCTAAGCTGTGCGTAAAAGTTCCGCCTTCCAAAGTTGCACCCGATGATATGGAAAGATTACCTGTGATAATGGTGGCCCCAGTTAGTGATTTGACCCCTGTACCAGAGAGTATGATATTTCGAAAATTACTTGCGCCGATTAAAGCATCCGTACTTCCAGCAAAATTGACGGTAGAAGTACCTGCGTTGAATGTTCCAGCATTAGTCCAGTTGCCATTTACAGTTAGTGTAAATGCCCCGCTTACTGTTAAGGTTGCGCCAGTTTGGATTTGAATACTTCGAGTTACGGCTCCATTTGCTCCTATACTCGGTTGATTCGGTGCAGTAGCAGGAATGGTTACATCAGTAGTGTTTGTCGGTACTCCACCGCACCAGTTGGTAGGTTCAAACCAATTCGAGGAGGTGGTGCCCAACCATTCTCCATCTATGCAAAGGGATGTGACATTGATGACTCCAGTTCCAGTAGTGCCAAAGAACTGGCTGATTTGATTGGTCGCTGCGGAGGCTGTACTTCCATAAGAACCCGTAGATTGAATGACATTGTTAAGTAGGAGTGAGCCAACAGATCGGTTAGTATTTCCGAGCTTAGCCACTGCCGTTCCACTTATAGAAAAAATCCCCTGGATTTGAGAATTGGTCGAAAGTGTTTTATCTCCACTTCCTGCCAGGGACACATTATTAAAGGTAATTCCAGGAAGCGTTTGAGCTGCGGCTGCATTGAAAACTACGGTAGATCCTGTGACGGTGTAAGTTTGCCCGGCAGTAGTTGTAAAGTTTCCTGAGCCAATCGTAATATTTCCTTCACTTGCCTGGGCTAAAGTGACAGTTCCCGAAGTTCCCGCTACGACTAACCCTGCGTAGGTTCCAAAGACAACTTTCTGAGATCCTGTAGGATTAGCATATCGGACTAAGAAACTCCAGCTTAATCCTGCTGGAATTGGATTAAGACTTGTGTTGCGGGTGCTCAAAGTGCCTGTTCCTGAAGTGCTTAATCCGGGTTTAGTGAGTGGGAATGTACTCATATCCAATGTGATCCCAGCTGGGATAGTCAAAAGTCCAGATAGGCTGACGTTGCCAGCTGCTGTCAAAGTACTACTCGCATTCAAAGCCAAATTCACATCGCGAAGTCCTGTGCCCGAGATTTCTGAACCCGTGTTCTTGGATCCTCCTTCATAGCGCACATCATAATTATTGCTTCCTGCGATAGTTCCGGTCATTCCTGTGGACGTACCTGTACCTTTTCTAATAATAGAGGAGCCTTCTCCCATTGTCAAATTGCCAGCAGTAGCGAAGGTGCCAGCGTCAATCGTCAAAAATCTGGTAAGAGTCAGCGCACTGGAAGCTGATAGGCCAGTGGAATTGTTCAGTGACAGATCATAGAAGGAATTGCCAGTCGCTGAGATAGTTTGAGCGGTGGTTCCATTAAAAGTTATCAAACTAGTTCCCGGAGTAAAAGAGCCTGCGGAACTAGTCCAGTTTCCACCAATTGTATGTCCGAAAGACCCAGCCGAGAAGTTATTCGTAATCGAGATGTTCCCAGAGGCATTTAAAATTCCAGTTGCGGTTTTTACTCCAGCTCCGCTGAAAGTTAGATTGTTGAAATTGCTAGCTCCAATGTTACCAGGATTTGCCCCGTTGAAATTGATGGTTGATCCAGCTGCATTGAAGGTTCCGGTCTTAGACCAGTTACCTCCTACAGCATGAGTATATGCGCCCGAGGTAAAATTCCCAGGAATTGAGACATTGCCGGTGAAGGTAATAGCGCCTAGTGCTGTTTTTGCACCAGTACCTGAGAAAATCACATGCTCAAAATTCGAAGTGCCAATAGAAGCTGCACTAGATCCATTGAAATCTATCGTAGAACCTACAGCATTGAAAGTTCCTAAGCGAATCCAATTACCTGCTACTTGGTGAGTATATGCGCCCGGGGTCCAGCTTGATCCAGCATCGATGAGCACATTCCCTCCAACGGAAATCCCATTGGAAGCTATGGAAGAGCTGCTTCCTTGAAAGGTTAGATTTCCGCAAATGGTGGTTGTCTCTGATGTAAATGTCTTTGTGTCTGATCCACCGATAGTCAGGACGCCATAGTTTACACCGCCAATTGTTTGATCCAAATCTCCATCGTATTCTACTATGCTAGTGCAAGGAATCGTGTAAGTGCTGTAGTTTTTTGGGAAGTTATCAGTTCCGCCGACATTCAATTTCAATCCTGCCCCAAGGCTAAATGTTCCACCAGCGGATCCTCTATCCAGAGTGAAACTAGCTAGATCGAGATTCCCTTGGTTGATAAGGAGATTCCCTCCGATCGCCACATTTCGCTCCAAACTGATGGTGTTATTGCCAGAAGAGCCTGTATTTTCTATCCTAATGGTATTTGCCGAAGCAGGGAAGTTTGAGTTTGAGGTCTGATTGCTACTTCCGTTGAAAATATAATTAGCATTAGCATTGAAAGTTCGAGTACCTGTGGATCGCACATGACCAGTAGCGCCTGAGGTGGCGATTCCATCTGTGGCTCTGATTCCTAAGGTTGCTCCTGAATTGATGGTAAAGTTGCCGTTTCCTCCGAAGGTAGTGGAGGCCGAAGAAGTTTGCACAAAAGAATTCGCCGCAATATTCCAATTGATTTGGTTGGACACTGTGCCTCCAGAAGTGAAAGTTTGAGTAGGTCCGGCTCCTGCAAAATTAATAAGTCCAAATCCCGATGCTGTCTCAGTGATAGTCCCACCTGTGTGGATGAAATCTCCATTGATAGTTAAGGTTCCACTGATGCTATTTGATGCAGATAATAGATTTGTCCCACCAGATTGTATGTAATCTCCGAGGATTGTAATATTTCTGTTACTCCCATTTCCAACAGCGAAATTGCCACTTATTAGATTTAAGTTGCCTGCTATTGTATAGGCGTTCCGACTAGTATTGATTCTCCCAGGGCCAGTGTTGGCAATAGTCAGGTCACCGGAAATACTTATGGGATTGAAATTAAAACTGCTATTAGGTATGATCTCAAATCGTACGTTAGCAAAATTTTGGCCTAATCCGGTAGCAGGACCATTTAATCTTAATAGTGAACCCGTGTTCCAAGTAGCAGTGGGAATTCCTGATGAAGTAGTTCGCGCATGATGGTATTCAGAATTCGGCGAAAAGGAGATTTCTCCAAGATTGGCTCCATTGATAGAACCGTTTAGATTGGTGATTTTGCCATTTACGACCAAAGTATTACCCAAATTTGTCCCTGGCAAATTGATGTTTCCATTTGTAGCCAAGATTAGTTCGCCGTCAATTTGTGCAGACCCGACGTTTGATGAACTATTGGCACCAATGTTAATTCTTAATCGATTACTTGTACCGCTTAACTGAAGTGTAGATCCAGAATCCACCATAAGGTCAGTTCCCACACCATTGGTTATACTTAGATTTACGTTGGATGTAGCAGTATTATTTAGGTTGAGCCTTGTATTATTGGTAATAGTCAGCCTTCCAATGGTTTGACTCGCAGAAATGGTTATCGATACAGTAGTTCCGGAGTTGAAAATTAGCCGATCATTAGTGTTGGTAGAAGTTCGATTGGGAGACCAGTTAGTGGAAGTTGCCCAGTTGTTGTTCGTATTTCCAGTCCATGTATAAGTCGCCTGCCCATAGGATAAACTTGAAAAAAGTAAAAAGAATAGCAGGCCAAGACATAATATAAGTTGTCCGGTCTTAAATCTCGTCTTCGGTTTATTGCCTAGACGCAACGCCTCGTATATTTTTACCAAGTATTTTTCAAAATAAATATTTCACTCCTGCTTATTAGCAAGTCTGAAGTTTTGGCGAAGCAAAATTCCTCAAGGGGTTGTAATAAAGAGGTCGAGATATAGGGTGGCTATTATTAGGGAACTCTCGAACTCCGAAGTAGTGCAAAAAGTTTGATTTGAACAAATAAATAATTTTGGGTGAATGGCTCATTCCCTGCATGTTAATCACCTTTACTTTTAAGTTTAGTCTAAGGAGAGAACCGGGTAAAATCTCATCAATTCTTTAATATTTATCTATAATTTTTGTGTAAAACCCTGACTATCATATTTATAGCCAAAAAAGAATGTTTTAACTTCAAAAATTTTCATTCCAAATGCAGTTTTATGCCAAATATAGAAAAGTCAATTCTTTCCTACTTGCTAGGTTATTTTGAAGATAGAAGCGCTATTTCTATTTGATCTATACTAATTTAATTTTGGCTTGGCTAACTTTTTTATCAACTTATTTCATGTTTTTTTTACCAAAATTTGACGAGAAGCTTATAGTATTAAGTAAAAAGTTGTTTAACTAATGTTTTTGTAAAAATTAGCTTACAATAGAATTGTCCTTTTTAGACTAGAGTTTTCCTGTGATTTAAGGTTTTTACACAGCTAAAAAAGTGTTGATTTGGGACAACTTGTTGAAGAAACCGCCGCGCTCTTTTGGTGTGCCGCTAGATTTTCGTCAACTATTTCCCCGCCTTACTATCTTCCTCGAGTACAGTAGGCACCTTCCATTTGACAGTTCCTACTGCCTTGCTATTCGCCTGATCTATAGCTTTTGAAGATCTTTTCTTTTCGTAGATCATCGCAAAAGTCATAATCAGACTAGTTCCTATTATTACAAATAGAAGTATTCCTGGCTCAAACGTAGCCACTTGAGCTTCTACCGGAATACCATAAAATAGCAGGACGGTAATCAATCCTCTCGGCGCTATAAATACCTGAGGGATAATGTCTTTGCCTTCAAAAATCAATAACATAACAAGACGAATACCATAGATGGAGCCTATCAAGAGCGAGCTGATCAAGGCTACTTGCATATCGAATAAAGAAGTAATCGCTATGGTCAAACCGAAAATCACGAAGAAGAGCGTTCTTACCACAAAGGCCGTTTCGGCTGTAATTGTATGTAGCTCATGGTAGATCTGATGTGCTTTGGCATAATCTAATAAACTGGAAAGTTTGCCTTTAAAGAACAATTTCATGTTGGCTATCACCAATCCGAAAATCAAAATGATAATCAGAGAAGAGAGGTGCATTTTCTTACCCACTGCATAAAGAAGTAGCAATACGGCAATTAATAGGAATAGCTTGACATTGCTTTTGATTTTCTGAAAAACCAAAATGATCGCGTAGCTGGCAATAAGCGAGATAGCGACTGTTAATAGGAGGTTACCACCAAAACCTACCAACCCGGTGTCTTCGGCAGGATTTAATTTCCCGGTGAGGAAATAGAATAGCATGATCCCAAGGATATCTGAAAATGTACTTTCGTAAATGTGAAACTCACGTTTTTTGCTCTTAAGTCCTGCCACGCTAGGAATGATGATCGCACTAGACAATATCGAAAGTGGTGTTGCATAGAGCCATGCGGACTGCATACTCATTTCAGGGATGTAGTAATACAGGATGTTGGCCGCTGCCCAGGTTGATAGCAGTAAACTGATCAATGCTATCGCCAGGGACTTGAGGATGGGTACTAGTTTTTCTCTCTTCAGCTCAAGCTCTAAGGCAGCCTCCAATACGATCATGATTAATCCTACTATGCCTAATACCTCTAAAATTGGAAAAAAATTGATAGGCTCCGAGGTGAAGTATTGAAGAATGTACTGCAATATAATCCCCAATGAAATAAGCATCAGCACTGCTGGGATGTTAGTCCTTTTGGATATTCCGTTGAATAAAAAGGATAAAATAATAATCACCGAAAACTCAATGATCAGATTATAGGAGGATACAATTTCCATTAGGAGTTAAATTTTTCAGTGGAATTGATTTGAACATCATGCGCTACTAAGAAGTTGGTGAAATCTTCATGTTTTGCACCTTTCACGAGGGTGTAGTGTAGCAAGAAAGTATTTTCATGTTGTAGAGATTTCAGAATGATAGGTTTGCCTAAAACTAAAATAGGGTGATCGAAAATTAAATTTTGCAACTGCTCTTTAGAAAGTTCAGATTTCAGGTAAAGGGCACGTTGTTGAATATTGGTATGATTGGAGATCAAAGTGAATCCCGTGTGATCAAAGGAGCTGAACCAGACCCATCGCTCACCTTGGTCTGTACTCAGGACTAATCCCAAACTGCCGATTCGGCTGATTTTACCTTGAATTTTCCCGGCTTTCACCAACGTGTCAACTGCAAACAATGGACTAGATCGGATAAAGAGGCCACTGATGTAGTTGCCAAGTTGTTTGTACCCAAAACCAACCACCAACAGCACGAGAAATCCGTGAGTCAAGGGGTCTAGCGCCACAAAACCTCCAATGGCTATGATCCATGCAACAGGCTTGTAGAAAAGTCGAATTTTATAAACAAGGGCTAAATATTTTTTATCTATTCGCTTGTTTTTAGTGTATCGAGTAAATCCAAAGTATGCGAATGTGATCAGGATGTAAATCGCTGATACAATGAGGATTAAAGCGAGAAGATCGTTCCAATGATTCATAGGGCTATTGGGAGATTAGGCGAGTAATTCTCTGTATTTCAATATGGAATAGAGATCTTGACGTACCGTGTTTTTGACGATAAGATATCCATTGGTATCTCTGTCCAGCACTCCAATATTCAATAGCTTACGTACAGCAGGCTTAAACTCTGTTTCATAGCTCTCGCTGAACAAGTTTTTGAGTTCCAGATCACTACTGTATCCAAAGAGCAGGCAGTTTTTCAGAATAAGAAGTTCGCTGATCGATAGGAAGTCGTTCAGATGAGTCTCTTTTTCAGTGAACCGAATAGAACCATCTTCCTGCACATCTGTACAGAATATCCAGGCTTGAAGCACCGCTCCAATGTTAAAGTTGAATTTTTTTGCCAACCAAGTGATTTTCTTCTGGAGTTGAGCTTCGTTCATAATGACGCCATCCTTCTCATAGATTGTCCGGTGAGAGGCACCGTGTCGTAGCATGACTGCTCTGAAGATAGCGTCTGAACTGGCGAAGTTGGTGTCAAGGAGGTTACTGATGCCTTGAGAAAAAGACATTCTAGAATCTAAATGTACCCGTAGCGCATGCGTCATCCCGATGACGACAAACACTTGAGTTGAGCTAGAACTGATGAAATCGACCAAAGTAGCAGCGTTGGTGAGAAGGGAATGTTCATCGCTACGCCATAGATGCAAGTCATCCAACACTAAAATAGGTTTGGAGTTTCTGACAGATCTTTTTACAAACGCCAATACTTCTCCAAGATTCCTGTTCATTTTGAGTTTTCGACCCTCTATACTGATTTCGGCACCTGGACTTAGATGGTGAACTTCGTTTGACTTGAATTGATGAGAAACGTACTCCAGCAGCGTAGATTTGCCACTCAAGGGATCACCTAGTATTGCCAAGGACCTACTTTGACCTTTTTTCCAATTATTTACGGTTTTGAGTACTTCGTCTTCATGAGCTTTTCTCTTGACCAAAAACAAATCACCAATGAAGTTTTTGTTTAAAAATAACGAGTGGTAATGGTCGGGAGCTTCTTTTTCATTTCTTGTTTCTAAAATCTCCAGCGCAATCTCCAGTTTTTGATGCGGAGTTTTTTCTTTGACCTCTTTCACCTGCTTGCCTAGATTAGTGAAGAGGTGTGTGATTTTATACCAAAAGGAATTGAGTGAACCTTGTTTGGTAGAGGCAAGTCTTGTGAAGTTGGTCTGGAAGGGAACCTTAAGATACTCTTCCTGCTGGTATATTTCTGTTACTTTAAAGTTCTTTGCGAGCTCAACTTCAATGTAAGCAATGAGTGCTGTGCTCTGTCTGATCGCATTGGTCTGCTGCGCTGTGATTGCAGAGAGTGCGGCTATTTCAGCATCACAACTAACGAGCTGTTGTGTCTTTTTGGCTACCTGCAGACTGCTTTTGATCTGTGCCGCCACATTCAATAACTGAGAATAGGTAGCTTCCTGTAAATCCCACAAATCGGTGAGGTAGGGTAAAATTTCGTAGTCAAGCCACTTTTCTGAAGATTTACGAAAATCGATTTTCCTAACAACCATATTACCACCTACTGTGCTGATTGGTACGGAGAGCGTTGGGAGTTTGTCCACCGAATCTTCCAAGTGACGGAGGGTGTTTTCCGACCGAACTTCTAGTCCTACTCCGAGCGAAGTCAATTCTTCAAAAGCCTTGATACTGACACTCACCTGATCCAAGTCAGTCGTCTTTTTCAATTCTTTAAGGCATTCCTCACCCTTAGTTGCAAATAGGCTGTTGGTATTCTGGATATCGATTCTCAACTGAAGAATCATATTCCGGATCAAGCCATATTCTGCTATGGTCTCATTTAGACGCTCGTCACTTTGGTCTATCTCGTCAAATTGGCTGCATAGCGTATCAAACTGGATTTTATAGGTATTCCAAGGATTTGCAAAATGCTTAACTGATTCTAACCTTCTTTTCAGAATTCCTGGCTTCTCTTGCAGCGCTTTTCGTTCCTGAACGAAATAGTTTAGTGCTGTCTCCAGTTCAGTAGTTAGAAGGTTTTGGGATTTTTGAAAGTGCTCTTCCAGTAAGGATTCAGTGACTAATTCTTCCGCAGCTCGGAGTTTGGCTATGCTTAGCTGAAGCAGCACATCACGGAGCAATAGTGCTATAGATTTGAATCGATCTGGGTATGAAAAATGAACGAGGTAATGATCTGCTCCAGTAATGTCGAGCGGTTTGTCTGAGGTCTCGAGGAATGATTCACCAGCTTTGATGAATGATTTAAGTAGAGATTTCCCCTGAGTGAAAAGGTAAGAATAAAGTGTTTCGGCAGAATTTTGCTCCGACACATCTTTATTAAAGCGCTTAAATTCACTTAAATACGAATCCAAAACGGCACTCTCAGCTTCAATTGGCTCTGGAATAGAAAGGTTGTTTTCGTTCATGCGCAATGAATATATTAATCAAAGAAACAGAAAAAAGAGGTCAGGCTACTAAATTAATTTACATCTGGACTCTTTCCTTAATTGAATAAGAGGATTATCCGCAACCTTGCCAGCACCCAAAATCCCCTTGCTCATCCGGATGGAAGTCCAAAGACTGGTGAACCTAGGTGGCCTCAATTTTTCAGCTATTCAAATCCTATCATGCTTTGGGCTCATGACGAGTTGCAAAGCGGATGGACTTTGGGGAAAGTATGATTATCCAATATGCTACTAGTATAGAGGAAAAAGCAACGTATGAAATGTTGAACCTAAAGATTGAGGGTGTTTCGATCAGCGGGTATAGGTTTCAAAATCCGATAGCAGAGAATCTAAGCTGACTGGTATCAATGGGGAGAATCAGATAGAACATAAGCGAATTAGTTTATTTTTTTGTAGGGATAAAATATAAAAAAAATGCTTGGTCCTCCTCATTTTTTATCCTGTGGTCTATTTTACGACTAGTGAAATAAACATATTCGAGTTGACTAGAAGGATTGATTTCTGAGCTATTAGGCTTCGATTACTTTTTTCTTGCTACCCAGCTCGATGAATCAATGGGAGGATTAATCGTTAGTTGGAGGAGATTTTCGACCATATCTTTTCTCCCCATTGTTTTAATTTCCCAGGCTCCTCATCCTCAGATTTAAGATCATCCTCTCCTAACAAATACCCAATCGGCTGCAAAGCTGGAACCGCATCACAGATGATTTTGAAGATTCCGACTAAAGGAATGCTTAGGATCATACCCGCTACTCCCCAAATCGTCCCGCCCAGTACTACTACCAGAATAGTGACAATCGGATTGATGTTAACTTTGCCTCCCACGACGTAAGGTTGCAGAATGTAGCTTTCGATAAACTGAGCCAGGAAGTATGTCACTGCCACTCCAATAAACATGGATAATTCACCTCCGGAAATCGCCGCCATTGACATTGCCAATACTACTCCGATGACGTTGCCTATATAAGGTATCAGTGAGAGTACAGCGGCCAGGATACTGATCAAAATAGCATTGTCAATTCCGGAAATACTTAAGCCTATGCCATAGATCACCGTCAAAAAAGCTATGAGAATCATTCTTCCCACTAAGAAATCTAAAGCAAGTTGGATCGTATCGCCAAGTACCTTTTTAGCATCTTCTAAATTTTCTTTCTTGAAAAAATTGAGAATTGATAATTTGAGTTTGGTGCGATAGTATAAAAAGAAGAACAGGTAGATCATTGCCAGTAAGCTGTTGGTCAAAAAGCCGAAAAAACCCATCACTACCCCGCCTACATTCGAAAGCACACCAGAAGGGATCTTGCTGAGGAGCGATTCAGTGGAGCTAGTTGAAGGCTTATCGACTGGCTTTTCTCGATTTTCCGAAGTTGAAAGCGATTGTTCTTTGGCGTCCGTAGCAGTTTCGTTTTTCCTTTCGCTTTCGCCAGGAAATAGTTGATCGATATCTTCTTTGAATGAAAAACCGGTGGCCTCACTTACATAGCTCTCTATAGATTCCAGTCCACTTTTGGTTTTTTCTTCAATCTCAGGCCATTTATCTGAAAATTGAGAGATCTGGAAAGATATCAAAGCAAAAAAAGAAAGGAATGCTACGAAGCTCAGCAACACACAGACAAAGGAAGAAAGCCCGCGGCCCAGCCCCCAGTTTTCCAATTTTCTAGCCAAAGGAATACAGATGAGCGCCAGCAACACACTGATAGTAATGGGAATCAAAAATCCTGTCGCAGACATGATTCCTGTAATGAAAAAGTACAGGCCTACTACTAGTAAAGTGAAAAAGATCAGAATTTCTTTTCCCTGAGTATTTTTGTCGGTATTGGTCATAGTGGAGTTTTATGTTTGAAAAATTATGCAACAACTACTCCGTAAACGAAAACGTGATAGAGTTAAGACAGTAATTTTTGAATTAAAGAGTAATAGATTGAAAGGCCTACGCTTGCAATTCTCCCACCAGACTACAAAGATTGATGGGAGGAAAGGAAGAAATCTAAGCTGTTTAAAAGCTATTAATATTCCATCACTTTGTGATCATCAAATCGCTTGGTTATTTCTTGGATCTCTTCATTGACCTCTTCCCAAGCAAATTTATACTTCTTATAGATTGCCTTTTGATCGTCTTGTGATTGAGCATTTTCAAATTCTGATACGTAATTTCTCAGAGAATCTATGCTGGTTTCTATAGCTTCGATTTCAGGCTTGAATTTATCGTAATCGTGAGCTTTCCGCTCCATATCCGAATTTTTCAGCATTTCAAATTTCTTTTCTAATTCAAGCTGCTCTTCTCGGATATCATCGCTAGAGAGTTGGAAAATAGTATCAAAAGCGTTCTCACCTGAGCTGGATGAGCTAGTATCATCATTTCCTGTAGTGGAATTTGAATCACAAGAAAATAGTAGCATCGATGAAAGCAATAATCCTAATAGTAGTTTAGATTTCATGGTATGATTTTTTACAAGTAGGAGGGGAAAAACCATGCCGATGCGCTGAATTCATCTGAAAGCTAGCATGTGGAAATACAGAAATAATCCTTTAAGATTAGTCTAATTGCTCTTGTCAGCACTTCCCTTTGCTGGAAAAATCATTAAATAGGCTGTCTATATCAGAGTTTTGAGTTGGATTTTTTCGAAAAACTATCCCCACTTCGAGAGCTTTTTTCCCAGTTATGGTTTGCATTGAGATCACTTTTGAAAGCTTGTTAGGACCTTAAAGACGGTAAATGACCATCCAACTTCAGTTTTGAAAATAGAAGATCAGAAGGAACAGCTATTGCTCCTAGTTGGATATTCACTAAAAGAAAACTACTATGAAAAACGATAAAGAGAAATCCAATTTGACTGAAGAAGACTTCCAAGCCTTGGGATCGAAAAAGAAGAATCTCCGAAATGACGGAGGTGATGACGAGATGCTTAGAGATAGAGTAAAGCCGGCTGACTTTGCAGCCAAAGACCTGGATATTCCTGGTGAAGAGCTAGATGATGCCCAAGAGCGAAGAGGGTCTGAGGACGAGGAAAATAACCACTATAGTCTTGGAACAGGACACAACGAAGACGTAGATAAGCGATGAGTTGTGAATCACCAGGAAGATCCCATTGGACTAGTTAATTTGATCAACTAGCCCATTGGCGATCCCTAAAGCCTTTGCTTGAGCATCTTAACTGGAAGCTGTCTCAAACAAAGGCTTTTTTTCTGAAGTTCTTACGATGTTATTGTGATTTTAGAAACTCCCTAAATTCATCCGTGTTGAAATTGCTCATTCCTTCCTGATAGAAGACAATTTTCCCTTCGGGATTCACTACCATGGTGGTGGGGATAGATTCGCTTTGAAGGCTTTGATTCAATCCGAAACTGGCATGAGCGGTGGGGAAAGTCCAGCTTTTACCCTCAATAAAACTTCTACTTTTTTCGATATCGTTATCAATCCCAATCATCAGAAATTCCAGGTCAGGTTCATTTTGCACAGATTTATACAACTCCGAAATATGCGGCATCTCGGCACGACAAGGTCCACACCAGGAAGCCCATAGGTTGATGAAAAGTGTTTTGCCTTGATAGCTTTCCAAGTTAAGTTGCTGACCATCGAAAGTCATGAATTTACCTCTGTAGTCGAATTGCTGGTCGGTGAGATCAGGGATTTCAATTTGGGGTTTGATCAAGCCAGTGGAAAGTAGCACCGACTGCAGACCGCCAATCACCACAGGAAGCAATCCTGTAAAGTATAGAAATGCTACTGCACTCAGCATGATTCCCCAGCTTTTGATTTCTTTTTTCCAATCTATCTTCATTTTTGAATTAGGATTTATGATTTGCAAAGTATTCGCCGACTTTTGAGATATTTTTGAGCTCGAAGGTTTTGTCAGCTAGTATAAGAGATTTTGAAAAGAAGTAGGAACAGATTTACTCATCTCCTTTTGAAAGCTGCAAAACACAAAGTTTTGAACAGACCTGGATGGAGTTAGGTGATCGACGGTAAGGCAAAATAATTTTTCTAAATACTTACCAATTACAATGCTTAGCCTATTTTCAGAATAGTGTTGTACTTGAATTCCGCTGCATTTGTTCGGGCCTTTTTCAGAAAAAGTCCCTACGACCAGGTATCCATTTGGATTTAGGTTTGCGTGAATCTTACTCAGGTAGCTATCCGCTTCTTCTGAGCTGAGAAAATGAAAAACGGCTCTATCATGCCAGAAATCATATTTCTCCTCTGGTTGATACGTTGTGATATCTGCGACTATCCACCTTACCCTAGCTGCTTTTGGCCCGAGGCGTAGTTTTGCTTTATCAAGTGCTTTTTCTGAAATGTCCAAAACGGTAATGTCCTGATAACCTAGTGAAAGTAAGTTGTCCACGAAAAAACTATCTCCGCCACCACAATCGATGATCTTTGCATCTAGGGGGATCTTGAGCTTTTTGAGAAAAGCTAATGAGGTCTCAGGTTTTTCTTGAAACCAGCTGACCTCAGATAGATTTTTGGTTTGATATATATTCTCCCAATGAGATTTTTTTTCATGCTTTTGCATTGAATGAATAGGTGTAATGAGAGATTAAAAATTCTCCTCAAAATTACTCTCACATTCCCAGACGCTTAGTGACATCTCTCACATTTCATCCTTTCACTCTACAAAAGGAGGCTTAACTTGCGGCTCAAATCAAGAGTAGATCACCCAATATCGATATGAATTACGAAGTACAAGTAGCCGCCGAACTCCAAATCAAACCGCATCAAGTAGATGCCACTGTAAAACTTTTAGACGAAGGTGGTACGGTTCCCTTTATTTCCCGATACAGAAAAGAAGCGACTGGGGAACTGGATGAGGTGCAGGTAGCGGCGATTCGTGATCGTGTTTTACAGTTGCGAGAGTTAGCAAAAAGAAAAGAAGCCGTATTAAAATCGATTGAGGAGCAGGGGAAATTGACTTCAGAACTGAAGCGTAAAGTAGAAGCTGCTGAGACGATGTCAAAGCTGGAAGACATCTATTTACCTTACAAGCCTAAGCGAAGAACTAAGGCAACTATCGCAAGAGAAAAAGGCTTGGAACCACTCGCTGAGCAGATTTTTGAGCAAAAGTCTATTGATTTGGAAGCGGAAGCGGAGAAGTTTGTAGATGCTACCAAAGAGGTGAATTCATCCGAAGAGGCCCTACAAGGAGCGCGTGACATCATGGCCGAGTGGATCAATGAGAATGCGGAACTCCGGGAAAAGATGCGAAAGCTATTCCTGAATGAAGGTGTTTTTTCTTCGAAAGTTTTGCCAGGAAAAGAGCAAGAAGCCATTAAATACAATGACTATTTCGAATGGTCTGAACCCATAAAAACCGCTCCTTCTCACCGCGTGCTAGCGATGAGAAGAGGTGAAAAAGAACTTTTTCTAATGCTGGATTCTGTGCCAGAAGAAGCCTCTGCCATCGATCTAATGGAGAAGATGATGCTAGCCGATGCAGCAAATTCCTCCGTTGAGCAAGTGAAATTGGCGATCAAGGATTGCTACCGAAGATTGCTCAAGCCAAGCATGGAGACGGAAGTTCGTCTTCTAACCAAGAAAAAAGCGGATGAGGAGGCGATAAAAGTGTTCACTGAGAATTTGCGTCAGCTTTTATTAGGTGCGCCTTTGGGAGAGAAATCCGTACTGGCGATTGATCCGGGATTCCGAACTGGTTGTAAACTGGTTTGCCTCGGACCACAAGGGCAATTTTTACATTACGAAGCTATTTTTCCCCATGAAGCTAACCGCAGAAGTCAGGAAGCTGCGATGAATGTGAAAGGCCTGGTGGAGAAATATAAGATCGAAGCAATAGCTATCGGGAATGGAACTGCTGGTCGGGAGACCAAGGCTTTCATCAAAGGACTTGGTTTGCCAAAATCAGTCATTATCACCATGGTCAATGAATCCGGAGCATCGATCTATTCAGCGTCGGATGTAGCACGTGAGGAGTTTCCTGAGTTGGATTTGACAGTAAGAGGTGCTGTTTCTATCGGGAGACGATTGATGGATCCGCTGGCTGAACTCGTGAAAATCGACCCGAAGTCCATCGGAGTTGGTCAGTACCAACACGACGTGGATCAAAATGCATTGAAAAATGCACTCGACGACACGGTGATGTCAGCCGTGAATGGAGTAGGCGTGGAGGTGAATCTCGCTTCCAAGCAGCTGCTGACTTACGTGTCTGGCTTGGGACCAACTTTGGCTCAGAATATTATTGAATACAGAAATGAAAACGGTCCATTCAAGAGTCGGGCACAGCTAAAGAAAGTACCAAGATTAGGTGATAAAGCTTTTGAGCAAGCGGCTGGTTTTTTGCGAATCAGCAAGGCAAAACATCCGTTGGATTCTTCAGCCGTTCACCCGGAGCGCTATGCTTTGGTGGAGCAAATGGCGAAAGATGTGAACGCTTCAGTTTCGGATTTGATGGGTTCGGAAGACTTGAGAAATCGGATTTCTTTGAAAAATTATGTGTCTGAAACGGTTGGTTTGCCTACGCTTCAGGATATTTTGAAAGAACTTGCCAAGCCTGGAAGAGATCCTCGTGAGACCTTCGAAGTTTTTGCTTTCGAAGAATCTGTAAATAGCATGGCTGATCTTAAAGTTGGGATGAAGCTTCCTGGTGTAGTGACTAATATTACCGCGTTTGGGGCTTTTGTCGATGTGGGTGTTCACCAGGATGGTTTGGTACACTTGAGTCACTTGGCGGATCGATTTGTTAAGGATCCAAATGAGATAGTGTCGGTCAATCAAAAAGTGCAGGTGACGGTGATGGAAGTGGATATTCAGAGGAAGCGAGTAGGGCTGAGCATGAAGTCAGATCCTTTTGCAGAGCGAGTTAGAGATTCCAAGTCTCGAGTAGCGGAGAAAAAACCAACAGCTAAACCAGAGAGAAAAATACCTGAAGGCTCAATGGCTGATAAATTAGCAGCGTTGAAAGGTAAGTTTGGCGGCTAAGGTTTTTTAGCCGCGAAGTGCGCTGACATGCGTAGAGAAGGCGCGGAGGAGTTTGGTTGTCCTGCTTTTCCGGATGCTGTACATCGTTTTAGTTTTTTTACCATAAAGAACCAAAGGATACAAAGGTTTAGTAGTCAAGCGGTTCAAGGTAATTTCCATTTGGTGTACCCTAGCGATGAAAGTTTCCTTGAGATGTTTTGAAAATGTGAGTGGAGACACTCCCCAGGGTGGAATATTTGGTCGAATTATAACGACAAATTCTGCTTTATCAGGTGGAGTTCACTCAACACTTTATAATTGCGTTCGCCCGAATGCGAACAAAAATGTTCGGAGAAAATTAAAGCTTTTAGCTTAAATCTGCATTTACGGCAATAGAAGCTGCTTTTTTTCTGGATTATTTTTCGCTCAAGAAGTTTAAAATGGACTTGAATAGCAGCTGTCTCCTAACTGAAATTTGTCACATGGAGCATCCTGCATAGCTATAGTGATAGGCATGCTGCTGTATTCGGCTGCAAATAGCCTTGGACTCCGCTTAGGCTGACAATTCCAGTCCTTTTTGAGAAATCCTCTCGGCATAACCAAAAGAACATCAAATACTATGTGGAAAACCTACTCTAAAATAGCCTGGCGTAATCTCAAAAAAGGCAAGCGCGCGACTCTGATCAATATCTTTGGACTGACGCTGGGAATTACAGCTGCATTTTTACTTTTCACGGTCGTGAGCTACGAGCTGAGTTACGATAGTTTCCAATCCAACTCAGACAGAATTTACCGAGTGGTGACGCAGGATGAATTTTCTGACGGAATGAGTTATAATCCTGGAGTGGCGCCCCCGATACCCGATGCGTTGAGAGCGGATCTGTCTGGAGTTGAGGCTGTGGTGCCGGTGGTGAATTCTTCGGTGTTCGTTTCCGTTGAAAATGCAGTCACAAATAACGGCGAAAATAAGTTTATCGTCGATGATGTATTTTTTACCACTTCTGATTACCCTTCACTTTTTGATGTAGAAATTTTGGCGGGGAATCTAGCAAGTCTTGATGAGCCGGGACAGGTGGTGCTTACTGAGACCGAAGCCAAGAAGCTTTTTGGAACCTGGGAGAATGCATTCGGGAAAACACTTCTTTTGTCAAAACGGGTAGAGGCGACAGTAGGAGCAATAGTCGCGGAAATTCCTGACAACAGTAATTTCAAGTTTACTATGCTGGCTTCTTACCAAACTTTGAAAAGCAATGAGAAGGTTTTTGATTTCGATTTTGAGGAATGGGGCAGTTTTGGAAGTGATTTTCAGGTCTATGTGAAGCTCCCAGAAATGGCTGATCCTACCGGCATTGATCAACAACTCATTGCTTTTTCGGAGAGAAATTACAAGGATCGAGGTACTTCCAAAAAGTCTTTCTTTCTACAGGCGATGGCCGATATTCACTTTGATAATCGCTTTGATCCGATCTCTGGGGAGCTGGTTCGAAAGGCCACTATTTATACTTTGGCGCTGATCGGCGTATTCATTCTGATTATGGCTTCTATCAATTTTGTTAACCTTTCCACAGCTCAGGCGATCGGTAAAAGTAAGGAGGTTGGCATTCGAAAAGTAATGGGTGGAAGCCGACTTCAAGTAATTGGGCAGTCCTTCGGTGAAACTTTTATGGTTGTGTTCATCTCTTCTGTTTTCGCTACTTTGGCTGCTACGATTTTGTTGCCTTACCTGAGTAAAGTTGCCGAAGTCCCAGAATCTATCACTTTGATTACACCCACCTTTATGTTGTTTTCTTCAGCTATAATTGTTGGCGTGACGCTACTTTCAGGGTTTTATCCAGCGTTGATTTTGTCGAGCTTTCAGCCTATTCAGGCATTGAAAAATAAAATTCAGGTAGCTCAAATCGGCGGAGTTTCCCTGAGAAGGAGTTTGGTTGTGTTGCAGTTTGTGATTGCGCAAGTTCTAATGATCGCTACGGTGATCGCGGTAAAACAAATGACAGAGATTCAACAGGCAGATTTGGGCTTTTCGAAGGAGGCAGTTTACTCTTTTAACCTTCCTGGTGACGAAGCGAATGATAGTAAATTGGATGTGCTCAAACAGCGTCTGAAGTCGATTTCTCAGGTCAAAAGTGTCAGTATTTCCAGCGATGTGCCTTCTTCCAATAATAATTGGGGATCGAATTTTTGGTTTGACGATATCAGGGAAGACGTGCCGTTTATGGCTTCCCTGAAATATGGAGATGCCGATTATTTTGAAAATTATGGGCTTCAATTTGCAGCTGGAGGAGGTTTTTCTGACAGCGATACGCTAAAGGAAGCTGTAATCAACGAAACGATGGCTAAGAAATTGAATCTGGGAAGTCCAGCTGAAGCCATCGGCAAACACATCACGATAGGTGGAGGTGGTCCTTGGATGACTATTACAGGGGTGGTGAAGGATTTTGCCCAAAACTCCCTTCGGGAAGAGGTTAAGCCATTTATCATAGCCACAGAAAAGGAGCAATACGGTGTGGTAGGATTAAAATTAGAAGCAAATGCAGGTCAGGAAACGTTGGCAAGTATAGAGGAGGAATTCAAAACTATCTATCCAGATGCCATCTATTCCGGGCAGTTTATGGACGAGACGATTGCAAATTTCTACCGAAGAGAAAATCAGTTGGCCCTGGTCTATAAAATCTTCGCAGTGCTTTCAATCGTGATTTCTTCGATTGGCTTGTATGGTTTGATTTCTTTTTTGGTAGGTCAAAAGTTGAAAGAAATTGGGATCAGAAAAGTGTTGGGTGCTTCGATTCCGCAAATCACGTTTTTGCTCTCAAAAGAATTTATTTACCTCGTACTGATAGCCTTTGTCATTGCTGTTCCACTGGGGTATTACTTGACTGATCAGTGGTTGCAAAATTTCTCCTATCAAACGGCTGTTCCAGTTGGCTTGTACGTGCTGGTGATGGCTGTATCGCTAGTGATCACCGGCATGACGGTAGGGTATAGGGCTGTGAAAGCTGCATTGGGAAATCCAGTGGATAGCTTGGCGGATGAGTGATCGAATATGCGTTCATTTCCCGCAGATCATCGCTGATTTATAACGTAGATGCTAAGATGAATTGGGAATTAATCTGCGAAAATCCGCACTAGTTATCCGCGTAAATCCGCCGGTAACTTTGAAAAAATTAAATTATCTGTAGATCCGCTTTGTCACTAGTGAAGAGCCAAAAGCAGCATGGGATAGGGTTCTAAAGAATTTCGGTCACTTCGGTCACCGGACTTCTATCAAGTAGAGCACAGGAATTTGGTGTACTGTCAAGGTCACGGATAATCAGATTAACTGTAAATGATTTGTGCTTTTCAAAATCAAACCATTAGACCTTCCAGGTTTTCAATTCCTGGAAGGTCATTGATTTTCACGCTAACACTTCAGCAGTAATCTCCAGCGATCTCAAACGCTTTTCTGGCTCGTAAATGTTCGTTGACACCATCAGTTCATCCACTTCTACTTGCTGGAAAAAGCTTTCAAATTGTGGTTTTAGGCTTTCTTTTGTCCCAATAAATGTGCAAGCCATCATGTTTTGGATGGCTGCAGCTTCCGGCTCTGACCATATTCCCTCCATGCTTTCTACTGGCTTTTTCATCGGATATGATTTTCCCCGGATGATTCCCAAAGCAGTTTGGTAAAAGGAAGTTGCCAAATAATGTGCTTCGGCATCTGTATCGGCCGCGATCACATTTACACAGGAAATAAAGAATGGCTTAGCCAAATTCTCAGAGGGCTGGAAGTTTTCGCGGTAATAGCGTGAAGCATTGATCAGATAGCCAGGAGCAAAGTGGCTGGCAAACGCATACGGCAGACCTTTTTGCGAAGCCAATACCGCACTGCTCATACTCGAACCTAAGAGATATATAGGTACTTCGAGCCCTTCAGCTGGGAATGCTCTCACTTTTGAATCTAGGTTTTCTTCCGAAAAATACCGCTGCAAATCATCCAAGTCACTTGGGAATTCCTGCACAGATTCATGTCTGCCTCTTCGTAAAGCGGTGGCAGTGGTTTGGTCAGTCCCAGGGGCGCGTCCAAGTCCAAGGTCGATTCGATTTGGATAAAGCGTTGCTAAGGTTCCGAACTGCTCGGCGATGATTAATGGGCTGTGATTTGGTAACATGATTCCACCTGATCCCAAACGGATTTTGGAAGTTCCATTTGCCAAGTAGCCAATTAGAATCTGTGGAGAAGCACTTCCGATGTTAGCCATGTTGTGATGCTCTGCGAGCCACATCCTGGAGAAGCCGAGTTTTTCAGCATGCTTTGCTAATTCCAAACTTCTTTCATAAGCGTCTTTGGCATCATAATCTTCACGGATGATAGCCAGATCAAGAAGAGAATAGGGGCGGGTGATTTTCACTTGTGGGGTGTATTTTTAGTTTCTTTTCTAAGGGAAATAAGGCTAGGAAAGTTTCGCAAATGCGCATTTGTTGGTTCTCTGAAATTAAGTTGGCTCATTTTGAGGATTTTGAACCCCATCATCGAACACTTCTGAGTTCCTTACATGGCCACTTTCACCTCAACTTCTATCCTATTCGCATGGCAGACTATTTGATGATTTCCATCGCTACAAGCTAAATATAACAACCAAAATTTAACACTTATGAGCTCGACAACGATGAACCCTAATGCTAGTATTCAAGCATGTGAACTTTGTATTGATGCATGTATGGCCTGTATCAAAGCATGTAGCGATAGACCTGGAATGGAAGATTGTATCAAATTCTGTGAAAGGTGCATAGACGCCTGCAAAGATTGCATAGCTGCTGCGAAGAGAAGTACAGTAGATAGTGCGCTTGCTATGCAGCAGTGCATTGACGCTTGCTATGCCTGTGCGATTGAATGTGAAAAACATGAACATGAGAGCTGTAAAAAATGCGCAGAAGCTTGTAGAAATTGTATTGCAGCATGTGAAGCGCTTCTAAGTTAATATGATTATTAGCTTTTCTACCAATAAGGTGGATTAAGCAATGTAGCAAATGTTAAACTTAAGAATTCAGGCCACTTCGGTCACCGGTCTTCCAACCAGCTAAGCAAGGAATATAAGGTGACTGGCATTCTTGCGGATAATCATATAAGTTAATAAAATGCGGCTGTGTCCTATCTGCTGCTTGTCATATTGAGCTAATTCGAAATATCCTCATACTTGCTGTTAATGGTCTGAAATGGCAGTCCTACTGTCAATTTCAGACCCCCTTTGCGACAGCTTGATTTTTTTGATAGTCATAAGCTTAATCGTTATAAATCTCATTATAGTCATCCATGCCTGTGCCCTTGTTAAAATGACGTATATCAAAGGAGAAGGTGAGCATAAAGTAACGCTGCATGACATTGTTTTGCCCATCTTCCACATAGGCATCGGTCACATTTCTATAGACACTTCGATTTTGTCCGAGGAGGTCATATACGTTGAGGGAAATTTCACCTCGCTGATTTTTGAAAACTTTTTTCCCTAGACTCATATTCATCAACAGAACGTTCGCGTCAAATCCTTCAGACAGTCCGGTATTGAGCTGATGATTGACATCGAGTCGATAAATAAATCCTTCCCAAATAATCCAGCTCAAATTCAATCTTGTACGCTGATTGAAGTATTCATTATTCAGACTGGTATTTAGCGTGTTTTCTACATTATTGAAAGAAACTCTAGTAGATATATTGAAGTCAATCTGATCTGATATGTTACTACTCAATGAGATGCCCGTGCTGATTCTATTCGAATTGTTAAAGCTTAATTGGTTATTGACCTGGCCTGGTCGCTTGGTGTTGCTATATCCGCCACTAAGGTTGAAGTTTGATTTCAGGAAGTCCACCGGAATTCCATAACTCACCCATGATCTAAAGTCTTGGTATCCGTCCAGATTGACAGGCCGGAATAGCTGAGAGCCTTTTTCCAGGATAATCCCTCCTGGTAATTCTGTAGCCTCTTCGGCGGTGAAGGTGCTATTCGATACTGCATCGTTTACCACATTGTATTGAGCGAATACAAACCATGAGCGATCGTTTTCAGGATTATTGCTGCGGAATCTAAGCCTAAGTCTGTTGGAATACGATTGGTTCAGGTTTGGATTACCGGTTCGCAATTGCAGGGGATTTGAGTTGTCGATTACGTTTTGCAGCTGCTCTACTGAAGGGGCATCTACGTCAGTATCGTAATCAAATTCGAAGTTGGTATTGTCAGAGAGCTCGTAGTCGATTCGGACAGTAGGCATGAAGCTTTCAAAAGTCCGATCTATCGTACCCACAGCTGGGAAGAGCTGCTCGTTTTTCAAGTTTGCATTCTGGTACTCAAGTTCAGTTTGGAATTTGAATTTTTCCAATTGGTACTGGTAGCCAAGCTCTACTTCTTGCCTTAAATACTTGCTTTCGAAGGAATTACTCAAGGTAGTATCCAATGCAAGATCAGGATTAGATATATCCTCATTAAGAATGTCGAATGTCAATTGATCCGAATCATTGAATCTATTGCCAATCTCGTATTCCAGCTCCATCTGACCATTTTTTCCTATGGGTTCGGTGTAGGAAATACCGGTTTCCCAGTCGGAACCGGAGCGGTCACGGGTGATGTTTTGATTGATGATTTCGGAACGCTCCTCTGGTTGGAAAAAAATATTTGTTGCAGTTCTTAAGGCATTGTCATTGTTTTGGTGGCTTCCCGTATTTGCACTGAGTGTGATCGATCTTCCTTCTTTGTTGAACTTGTGGCTGTAGAACAGTCGATGAAACATGTCGTAATCTTCGTTATCAGCCGTTCGAATATTTTGAGTTTGGTTTAGAGGGCCTTCAGCATTGGTGCTTTGTCCAAAAAAGCCTGAGTTTTCTGTTTCGAAATTGGCTGAAATTCTAGGTCTATATAAGATTCGGTTTCTTTCATTGATGTTGTACTCCAGTCTCATATCGAATCTATGGTCTTGTCGCGTTCTTGTTTCTCGGCTATCCTCTGTATAGATCTGGTCAGAATTTGCTCCGGTTACATACTCGCGGATTAGATTAGATTCATTCGTATTCTTTCGGTGATTGTACTGGTAGCTTCCGCTTATTTTTATTTTTTCGCCCCAATTGTCTGAGTAATTGATACCAAGAATATTGGTGGTAACTATACCATTTTGAGGGCGGTTATTGCTTTGGGCATTAGCATCACTGGAATAATCCAGGACGTTGATGTTGTTACTGAGCCCGGTAAAAGTGATGCGTTGGTCTTCGTTGAAAGCATTCACGCTGGCTCCGGCGAGGTACCGTTCATCGGTGCCATAGCCTATGGTTGATTTCCCAAACTGACCTTTTCTCTTATCCGGTTTGGTGATGATATTGATGGTCTTCATTCTCTCCCCATCATCAAATCCGCTGAGGAGAGCCTTGTCACTTTTCTGATCAAAGATCTCTATGCCTTGAATCACCTCGGCTGGTAGATTCTGCAAGGCAGTATTTACATCTCCACCAAAGAACGGCTTTCCATCTACTAATACCTGAGTGATCACCTCACCCTGAGCTTGGAGGGTTCCGTCTTGAGAGATAACACCTGGCAGCTTTTGAATGAGGGTCTGAGCACTGGCATCTTTCATGGTTTTGAAAGCATCAGCATTAAAAAGTGTAGTGTCGCCTTTCTGCTCGCCTTGGGCTCTGCGGGCACTGATCGTCACTTCGTCCAGGGCTGTTGCCTCTTCCTTGAGACTCAATACTCCCAGGTCACGATCTTGTGTAATAGAGACTGATTTAAATAAGTCTTCATACCCCAGGTACTGAACTTTCAGTAAGTACTCCCCGCCTTTGACACTTTTGATTTCGAACTCGCCGTCCAAATCCGAGATCATCCCATCCACCTGTACAGAATCTGGAAGGTTCAGAAGCAAAATGGTAGCATTTGGAATAGTGATCTCCTTACCGGCTTCTTTCACTCTTCCTTTAATAGAAAAAGTCTGAGCTAAAACTTGCGTTGCAGATATTAAAAAAAAGAATAGGTATAGGCAGTATTTCATAAGCATGATTGATTTGAAAGCTTTTGTAAGAAGCTTAATGTCTCATTTATAGAGAGCTATGTGTTTTCTGAGTAGGGAAAAAACCTGCCGCAAAGAAAAGGAGATTACACCAAGATAGTGAGCGATAAAAGGCTAAGCGGTCTTATTGTTTACTGAATAGTAAATGAACCTGAGCATGGGATGGTTCCATAGGGGTGAAATTTCAAGGGTTTTGTATTGGTTTGACAATTTACGTCAGAATACAATGTTGATTTTTGCAACATGTTTATGTTTATAAAAACAACATTTCTATCTTAGCTGATGTTAAAAAAATGGACTATGGAAAATCAAGAAAAGATCAGCATCACTACAAAAACCTTGGCCTCAGGAAATTGCCAGGTTAAATTTTTCATCGAAGACGAGTCAAAACCTCAGTATGGGTATTTGCTAGTCAATGGACCTAAGCCAGTAGGAGAAATAATCGATGAAATCAAACAGCGAATGGAAAGAAGAAAGAGCAGCTCTTTGAATTTGAATCCTTTCTTTCCTGTACCAGCTACCCCAGAGGATCATAATTTTTACTTGTTCTCCGCATGATACACTTGGCGTCAAATCTCCGGTTTTTGCGTAAGCAAAAAGGCATCACCCAAAATGAACTAGCAGATCAATTGGATGTGCAGCGTACGATGATTTCCGCCTATGAGGATGGACGATCTGAGCCAAAACTATTAACTCTCGGCAAGCTAAGTGACCTGCTTGATGTAGGTTTGGAGGAGCTTTTGAACCATGATATAGAAGGAAAAGGGAGAAAGGCAATCCAAAAACGGGGGGTGAATATTCTCACTATAGCCTGCGATGAGCATGACAAGGAGAATATCACGCTGGTAGGGCAGAAGGCATCAGCAGGTTATCTGAATGGGTTTGCTGATTCGCAATACATGGAAAACCTCCCTCAGTTTCATATTCCCACACTTTCAAAGCAAGTAACCTATCGGGCTTTTGAGTTGGCCGGGGACTCTATGCTGCCACTGACTTCTGGTACTATCGTGATAGGAGCGTATGTGGAGCAGCTGACAGATATCAAAAGTGGAAAAACGTATGTGCTTGTGACCGAAACGGAAGGGGTGGTGTACAAGCGGATTTTCAATTACCTGAGTGATAATGGCAAACTCTTCCTGGTCTCTGACAATGAGCAATACAAACCCTATGAAGTGAAAGGGGAAGATGTGGTAGAGATTTGGGAGGCCAAAGCATTTATCAGCACCGACTTTCCAAATCCCGGAGATAAGAAAAAACCATTGACCTTAGAGGATCTGGGGGAAATGATCTCGGATATCCGGGCGGATTTGAGAACGTTGAGGAGTTAATTTCTTTTTAGTTCCGCGTTTGCTGGCAGGTTGTCACTGAAGGTTTGCCCAAACCAGCTCTTTCCGCCGTCGTTGGACCCAAAGGAAAATCCATAATTGCTACCTGCTTCATAAATACTGAATAGGGTAGAATACAAATAGGTGCCATCGTATTCTCCAGTTCCTTCGCCTACTTTCTGGTCAAAATAGTAGTAGTCAAAACTGAAATGAGCTCCGTTTTGCTTGATAAGAATATAACCCATTCTGACGCCATTTTCCCAAAGCCACCATTTTCCAGAATAGTCAAATCCAGCTTGGGCTGGTTGATCTGCTATGGGTTCATCAGTTAACTCCAGGTTGTCATAGATCTCGGTTCCGTTGGGATTATCTTCCCGGAGCGTATTGATGTCTTCAGCTGTTAATTCTTGATTAGTTGGCTCCTGATCCTGATAGTCATCATAATTCTCGTCAGTAGGCCATAGCCCCAAGATGAGCAGTGCTACAAATATTCCCAAGATCCATAGGTAATTCTTCGCCCACCAACTTTTGGTTTTTGGTGGCTTAGGTGGGATAAATGCTCTTTTTTCTGATTCCTTTTTTTGGGGTGGGATGATTTTCTCCAGGGATTTTGCCAGTCTTTGCACATCACTTCGCCATCGAGGGATGGTCAGTTCTGCCCATTGGTAGTCTGCTAGTGATTTGATATTGTCAGGCAATTGAGAAGCTGAGAGCTTCTTTGCGTCCTTTACCAAGACTGGAATGACCCTAGTGTCTTCCATCGCTAGCGCCATGGCTACCTCTTTCCTTACCCAATCATCTTCCTGAAAAAGCCGGAGATTGCCATCCGCATCTTTCACATCTATCCAAGATTCCCCAATGAGTACTAAGACCACTGCACTTTGAAAAAGGGTTTTTTCTATTGCTTTTGCAAAATTCAACCCAGGCTCTAGTGTCTCTATATCGAAGAAGACGCGATCGGCGCCAAATATATCTTCGAGATTTTCCTTGAGGCGACTCGCCTCGCTCTGCGTGTCGCTCTGTCTGTAACTAATAAAAATTTTGTTCTTTTGCATAAAAAAACCTGATTCGATCTAGCTAAAGTTAAGCGAATCAGGTTCTTAATTGCAATAGGACAGTTTTTTTTATTCCTCAATCAAGTTTTCAAAGCCATCTTTTATCTTTTGAACTGCATCAAAGGTGCTGTCAACATTGATGACTCCTTTACCTAGTTCGTGCCAGTAGCCATCTCCGCACTCGATGTACTCTCCACGGGTTGTACCAGGAGTTTCCTTCGCTACCTCATAGTCGTAGTCAGGAGAAAATACCAGTTTCAATAGTTGCACTGCATATTCCCAGTTGATCGTACGGGACTCATGCTTCAAGGTAAAAATGGCTTCTCGGCTAGAGAAATTCATCGTGATAGCGCAATCCGACGTTTGATCCTGCGTGACCTGTCTATACCTAACAGTAAGTGGAGCTTCCTTCTTAGAAGTCTCGTAAATTGCCTGGATTACATCCTGAGCCAGCATTTGCCAGTGTTCTTGATTGACAGGAGCTTTGGATTGTCCAGGTTTGCCCTGGTCTATGGCGGATAGCACTAGGCCACCTTCTTCAATATTCCGTCCACTCCATTTGGTTTTCTCATATTCTATGGAGACCACTTTTTTCCAAACTGGATCAAGTTTTCCCTTGAAACTGAAATCGTCATTTAAGGTGAATCCTTCGTCGAGAATCTCCTCCTTTGTCAAGTCCTCACGGTCGGTGTAATGCAACTCTAGTTCTGCGAGTAATTCTGAATTACTCCAATCCAGAGATAATCTGTACACATGACTATAAGGAGGAGGGACGATTCCTGAGTCGAATTCGATTAGTATTCCGCTTGTGCGATCGTTACTCTTTTTCATTTATTTAGTAGGGTTTTTCAGGGTCATCCCAAATACAAATGGATGAAAATTAACCTGGTATTTATCCTGCTTACGTTGGATACAATAGCTCAAGGTAATTTCATCTGTTGTTTTTCACTTTGAATCGAATAGCTAGCCAGCAAATAGGCTTTCTAGCTGGCGCATGAGAAGGATGACAAGTTTATCTGCTACAAAAGTACTCCTTTATCACCTGACATACTAAATGATACCCTGCTGAGTAGAGAGTAGTCTATGGTTTTTTTAGAAAAATAAAAGTGCTTTGATTGAATTGCATCTGAGGAATGCGATGTTCTGTTCTCAATTTGTGGTATTTATTTCCATTCCTAGGACATAACTACTAGAGAAATCACATATCAAACGCTCTCAGTGTTTATTTAGCTAGGTAAAATAGGTTAGCATATCCTTTGTTTTTAGAATATGGACTAACTAATCCATAAACCATGAAATTCTTAACTAATCTCAATCCCGTCTATACACTTAGCAGAATCACACACTATTCCGAAGGTTTGACATCCTTGGTTGCTGGTTCTTATGTGCTTTCACTTGCCTTAACCAAGAAAAATGTTGGGTTGAGACTGGCGCTGGGTGTAGCCGGTGGATATTTGATTTTGCGCAGTGGATCTAAGTTGAGTTTTGGTAAAGCTATGGATGAGCTAGGGTAAGAGGAAAATCTTCCTAGCTACCTAAATCAGCCAAAAACCTAAAATCTAACTGCACTATGCTCACATCTGGTAATTACAACACTACTCCATTTTTGGTATCACCAAAGATTTCAAATGAGATAGGAACTCATTCCTTTTTTCTCATGAATCTCCTGGCGATGGGGAATAAAAAAGATGAAGATTCCCCTCGAGAACACCTACCTGAAGACGAAAATCCTAACAAAAAACCGCAGCCAGTCAGAGATCCCGATGACAAAGACACGGAAGACGTAGAAAAAGAGGATTATACTTCTGAAGGAAATAAGCGGTATGTGAAGCAACCTACCCGACAAGCTGACGATCCCTATCTCCCTGGAGAAGACTTGGAAGAAGAGAGTTAAGCCTTATGATATAGGCTTTTATGATAGCGTATAGGTGAGATACAGTCTATTTAAGTTTGATACTTATTTGTTTTGGAGTTCCTTCTTTGACCGTGAAACTACATTTCTCAAAGGACGGAGCACTGAAGAGTATCGAAGGGTCATTAGAAAAGCCGAAACTTTCTGTTGGAAATCCAACGCCATTTTTTTTCATTTTTCCATCTCCATCTTCATCATGCAAGGCTGATATGGCATAAGTTCCCGCTGGGATATCAGTAATACTACCTTTGGCGGTTTTGTTGGAAATAGAAAGCTCGAGAAATTTGTAAGCCTTGGAATCATCTTCCGGAAAACCAGTTGATTCATTGAAGACCAAAACCAGGACCTTCCCACTATTGGATTCCAGGCCAACAATATTGATTTCCAATTTGGAAGATTTGGTAGGAGTAAAAAGTAATGAGGCGGTTACAAATACAGAAAGTAGATAAGTCATTTGTTATTGCTGGTTTTTAATTTATCAATTTTTAAAGTCGCTGTTCGCTCAAATAGTTTCAAAACATATACCATTTTAGGCAATTCGTACTTTGATAGATTTTTTGATAAAGCCGCCAAAAGTACTTCAACCATACCATCTGAAGGCTTTTCTCCTTCGATATAAAGCACCACCTTTTCGCCTAGTTTCTCATCCTTCTCTCCGTAAAAGAAGAACTCAGAACCGGGAAATAGACCTCCGATACTTGCAGCGGACTTTTTTGCCAGTTCATCTGGATTGATCTTAACTCCTCCAGAATTAATTATGAAGTCTAAACGCCCTAACCATTTGAATCTATTAGTATCGACGATTTCAATTATATCATTGGTCTGAATTCTGTCAGGTCCGCTCATCGGTGAGCTGATCCATAGTGCACCTCTTTCATCTGAGCCAAACTCAACCATCGGGAGCCTAGTGTAAACCAGGTCTTCAGCTTCGATTTTAGCCAGAGCTACGTGAGAGACTGTTTCAGTCATTCCATAGGTTTGGTAACATTTGACACCTTTATGGATGATTTCTGCTTTCAGGCTATCGTTCATCGGTGCACCACCTATGATAAGATGTTTTATAGCATGCAATTTTTCCAAAGATTCTTGTTGTTGTAGGCAAGCTTCTATCTGAAGAGGCACCATTGCAACGAAATCAGGTGAAAAGTTTAGGCCTATCAAAGGGTTTGACTTGGGTTCAGTGAGGTGGATAGGGCAGTTCCAAACCAGAGCGCGGACGAGCATCATTTTACCTGCGATATAGCTTGGATTGAGGCAGCAAAGCAGTTTGGTGTTTTCGTCAGTAGAGAAAAATTCACCAGTTGCTTTGGCGCTTGCGATCAGCTGAGTTTTGGAGATCTCGATTTTTTTAGGACTACCGGTAGAGCCTGAAGTTTGTTGGATAAAGGTATTTTTCCCTGAAATCCATTCCAGGCAGAATTGAACGGCGGTTTTCGCAAATTCTGGTAAATCTTTATCGCTAAGCTCAAAGTCCTCTTTTCGTTGAAGGGAATATTTGTCGAACGTCAATTGAAACATGCGCTTAATGAGTAAGGGTGCTTTTTCCGAAGGTAGTCAACCCCAATCAAAATTCGGGGAAGCCTGTTATCTTGCAAAAGAATTAGATTTTTACCCAAATCGAAAGAAATGAACTGGATCACAGCAAAAGAATACGAAGATATCACGTATAAAAAGTGCGATGGCGTAGCTAGAATCGCATTTAACCGCCCGGAAGTTAGGAATGCTTTCCGCCCAAAAACCACGGCAGAATTATATGATGCTTTTTACGATGCGCAGGAAGATACTTCCATCGGCGTGGTGCTTTTGAGTGGAGAAGGGCCTTCAGCAAAAGATGGAGGTTGGGCATTTTGCTCCGGTGGCGATCAGAAAGCCAGAGGAAATCAAGGCTATGTGGGTGAGGATGGCTATCATCGATTAAATATTTTAGAAGTGCAGCGTCTGATTCGTTTTATGCCGAAAGTAGTGATCGCCGTAGTGCCTGGCTGGGCTGTAGGCGGTGGACATTCACTTCATGTGGTGTGTGATTTGACGCTGGCAAGTGAAGAACATGCGATTTTTAAGCAAACGGATGCCGATGTGACTAGCTTCGATGGCGGTTACGGTTCGGCTTATCTGGCTAAAATGGTTGGTCAGAAAAAAGCGAGAGAGATCTTCTTTTTGGGAAGAAATTATTCTGCCAAAGAAGCCTTCGAAATGGGAATGGTGAATGCGGTCATTCCTCATGCTGACCTCGAGTCAACAGCCTATGAATGGGCTCAGGAGATATTGGCGAAGTCACCCACTTCCATCAAAATGCTGAAATTTGCGATGAATCTTACAGATGATGGAATGGTAGGTCAGCAGGTTTTTGCTGGAGAAGCTACCCGTCTGGCCTATGGAACGGAGGAAGCTAAGGAAGGTAGAAATGCTTTTTTAGAGAAGCGAAAGCCTGATTTTGGAAAGAATAAGTGGATTCCGTAAGGAGAGGTTAGTAGTAAGGCGAAAGTGGTTAGATAGTAGAATAGAGAGAATAGAGAGAATAGGAGATTGGAGATAAGAGATTGGAGATGAGAGATTGGAGATTGGAGTTAATCTCCTCACTCTCGGCTCTAATCTCTGCCTTCTACTCAATCGCCTGATAGATCATTTGCCTCATTTTTTGCTCATAGTATCCACTAAATGGAGCTGTTTGAGTCATCAGTACAGCGACCATTTCTTCCTTTGGATCTATGAAAAAATAGGTGCAGTATGCGCCACTCCAGTAGAAAGTACCTTCTGAGCCTAGCATATTTGCGTCAGCTAGATCTGTCATGACTGCAAAACCAAAACCGAATCCTTGGCCTGGAGATTTGTATAAGCCATCAATTTGATCAATGGTCATGATCTCAATAGTTTTTGGACTAAGAAACTGTGTACCATTCCATTCGCCGCCATTCAGAAGCATTCTTCCGAAAAGTGCATAATCCTGAGCAGTAGAGAACAAGGCGTTTGCTCCAGCAAAGACGGTATTGCCCGAGGTTGCTGTTTGCCGAGGAGCTTTGATAAGCTTGCCTTCCTTATCATACGAATGCAAAGTGACCATTCGGGTTTGTTGCTCTTCATTCAGATTGTAGCCGGTATCCTTCATTCCTAAAGGGGTAAATAGCCGATCTTGAAGAAACTCAGCTGCTGTCTGACCAGAAAATATTTCCACCAACCTGGCTAAAATATCTGGAGCTGCGGAATAATACCACTGCTCACCCGGCTGGGAGATCAACGGGAGTTGGGCGTAAGCCGAAACCCTCGAGGCAATATCCTTGTGCGGTGTGTAATAAATCCCCTGCATGACCTCCTCATCCACTTTGGTCGAGCCAAGTCCATGCGACAAGCCAGCCGTGTGACTCATTAATTGATGTAACCTAATCGGCGATTTAACAGGTTCAAGTCCTCCAGCAGTACCCAGCTTTGGGTCTTTAGCTACCTTGGCGTCTTTGAATTCAGGGATGTATTTCGAAAGAGGATCATTGAGTTGAAAATGGCCTTCTTCATACAGCATCATAAAGGCGGTAGTGATCACAGCCTTGGTCATAGATTGGATATAGAAAATCTGATCCAACTTCATGGGGGCTTTAGTCTCTAAATCAGTGTAACCTATCGATTTTTCGTGTGCTTTTTCTCCGTTTTTATAGATCAAGGAAACTGCCCCGGCAATCCGTCCCTCATCCACTTCTTTTTGCAAAAATCCTTCGTATCTCTCCAGTCTTTTCTCTGAAAGCTGATGTTGCTTTTGTAAATCTTGAGCAAAGCCTGCTAAGGCAATCAGGTTAAGTGCTACTGCAAGGGAAAATATTTTTGTTAGTTTCATCAGTTGATTTTCTAGAGATTTTGATCTATTCGTAGGGTAAGTTAAAATGCTTTTCTTTCTTTTCACTAATTTGATCAAATGAAACACCTTGAGACTTCTTATACCGCTCACGATGGGCAAAAATTATATCTCCAAGCTTGGATGGTCGATAGTCCAAAGGCGAGCATGCTTCTGGTACATGGCCTAGGCGAGCATAGTGCCCGATATGTTCATCTGGTTGAACGGCTGAATTCTTTAGGCATCTCTGTTTTTACTTTTGATGGGAGAGGGCATGGGAAATCAGCCAGCGGAAAGCCTGATGCTTATTTTGATTCTTATGAAGATTATTTGAAGGATATTGATGCGCTATTTGGGAAAATGACAAGCTATGTCCCGGGTGTTCCTGCTTTTCTCTACGGGCACAGTATGGGTGGAGGGATGGTTGCCGCTTATACATTGGATTACAAACCTAAGGCGGCAGGCGTTATTTTAAGTTCTCCTGCAATCAAAGAAGCTGAGGGGACTTCCAAATTCCTTATAGCGATTGGGGGCTTGATGAGTAACTATTTTCCACGGCTTAAGGTGTTGAAATTGGACACTTCCAAAATAACTCGAATACCTGAAGATGTTCAGAAATATAAAAATGATCCATTGATTTACCTCGATGACTTTCCGGCACGAACGGCAAACGAAGTTTTAAAGCTCATGCGACAGATTCAAAATCGAGCTGTGGAATTTGATCTTCCCTTACTTTTGATTCATGGTTCTGCCGATGGCTTGACTAATCCAAAAGGATCAGAGATCTTGATGGAAGCGGCTAAGTCGAAAGACAAAACGTTACGGATTTTTCCTGGCGGATACCATGAATTGATCAATGATTCCGATCAGGAAGAAGTAATGGATGTCATCCTAAGATGGCTTAGAGAGCGGATATCGTAGTGTTAAATTATCAGATTAGATCTCTGATAGTAATCCATTGATTTCTAGTTTTCTAGTGCACATTAAAATACTACCATCAGGGTTTGTTGGCCAATCTTCTTTTGGCTTATCCCAGTATAATTCCACGCCATTTTCATCGGGGTCATCCAGATAGATTGCCTCCGATACCCCATGGTCGGCTGCACCCGTGAGTGGGTAGTTTGCATCAATCAGCCGTTGAAGTAAGACAGCTAAATCTCTCCTTGTTGGCAGCAAAATCGCTGTATGGAATAGGCCTGCGGTATTCTTGGGAGCTGGTTTTCCACCCTTGCTCTGCCAAGTATTCAAGCCTATATGATGATGATAACCGCCTGCGGAAATAAATGCAGCATCTTTTCCATACCTAGAGACCAGTTCAAACCCCAACAAACCTTGATAGAAATCTAAAGACTTTTTGAGGTCGGTGACTTTCAAATGAACATGTCCGATGCGAGTAGAGGAAGGGATTTGGTAGGAGGGAATTGACATTTTTTTTGGGGTTGTTGGGAGTAATTTTAGGATTGAGAAGTCAAAATTGACATCATTAAACAAAACAACTTACTAGCAATATAAATCAGGCAGTTATTTTCTCTGGGATGAATCAATAATTTATGCTTTTATTAAATGTTAAGTTTAACCGCTTTGTCCCAGATAAAGAGCCAAAAGCATACTAGTCATTGGTTAACCCCGGTAAACATCGGAAGACCGATGACCGCAGCGTTCTCAATAGGTAAGTTTAACATTACCTACATTGCTTTTGCCATTTTACTGTTAGAAAAGCGGACATATAGTTAAGAAAACTTTTCTCTCTTCATGTGGGGTGAATGGTAATTATTCCGACAATTTTTGTCAATCGAATAATCATTTTGCTGGGAAACTAAGATGCCTTCTTATCTTAGTTGCCTTACTTTTTCTCTATGGAACAAAGACCTTTTATCATCTACAAATCCTCCGCTGGCTCGGGGAAAACCTACACGCTGACGCTGGAGTACCTCAAACTCGCGCTCAAAAGTCCCCATGCTTTTAAGCAAATTCTTGCCGTCACCTTTACCAATAAGGCGACTCAGGAGATGAAGGAGCGGATTATCGAGGAACTTAAAAGACTACGGCATCAGGTGAAATCTGATGAGAAGATGGATGCTGAGCTGATGAAGTCACTTCAGGTGGATGCGTCAGGGCTGAAAGTCTTGGCGCAACAGACCCTAACTGCCATTCTGCATGATTACGGTCGGTTTTCAGTGAGCACGATCGATAGTTTTTTTCAGAAAGTTGTACGTGCGTTTGCCAGAGAGATAGATCTCAATGCCAAATTCGATGTGGAGCTTGATCAGGATGCGGTGCTGGAGCGCGTAGTAGATCGGGTGGTGATGTTGGTCATGGAGGATGAATTCCTGCACAAATGGCTGGTGGATTATGCCTATGAGCAAATCCAAAACGGAAAATCCTGGGACATTCGACGAAATATTCGCGGGCTTGGCAAGCAGATTTTTGAGGAAGATTTTAAAAAATATTCTCCTGAAATAAAGGCTTTTCTGAAGGATAAGGAAAATATTACTTTACTACAATCTTTTGTAAGAGAGCGTAAAAATGAGATACTAGAAATATCAAAAGAGCTAGGGACCCAAGCCAACGCCATACGTATTGCGAATGGTTTGGAGTGGTCGGACTTTAATCGAGGGTTCATTAAAATTCTTGATAATCTTGGCGATAGAGTGAATCCTCTGCCTAAGCTTACTCCTGCCACATTAGCTAAAATAGACAACCCCGAAAGCTGGCATACCAAGTCTAGCAAGCAAATCGATGCGATATTAGCAGCTTACGATCAGGGGCTAAATCAGATTTTGCAACAGCTAGTGATCCTGACTTCCAAATGGAATACGCTTCAGGCAATTGCAAAAAATACGTACGTATATGGCGTTTTCCGAAATCTACTCGAAGAACTAACCCTGATCAAGGACGAGGAAAACATCCTCTTGATTTCAGATGCAAATGAATTTTTAAAGGAAATCACCAAAGGGAATGATACACCTTTCATCTATGAAAAAGTCGGTAATCAGTATAAAAACTACCTGATTGATGAGTTTCAGGATACTTCTGGCTTCCAATGGGATAGTTTCAAGCCTCTCCTGGAAAACTCTCTGGGAACTGGGCAAACCAACCTACTCGTGGGTGATGTGAAGCAATCGATCTATCGCTGGCGTGGTGGAGAGATGAAGTTGCTGCTGTCTCAGGTGGAAGAGGAAATCGGTAAGGAAAACATACAATTGGAGAACTTGGATACTAATTTCCGTAGCCTTCCGAATATCATCAATTTCAACAATGCCGTTTTCAAAGCTTTGCCGCAGGCCATGGAAGAGGCACTCATCTCGAGCTACGGAGTAGAAAACCCGCAAATTCTATCGCAGGCTTATTCTGATTCCTTTCAGAAAATATCTCCCAAAAAAGCCAAATCCGAGTTCAAAGGAAAAGTAAAGCTGGAATTCATCAATCCGAAGGAAGCCGAAGATGAGAGTAAATTTGACGAGATCGTATTGGATAAATTGCCTGATATGGTCATTGAGCTTCAGCAGCATGGGTATCACTTACAGGATATTGCATTTCTGGTCAGAAATAAAGCGCATGGTGAGGCTATCGCAGATCGTATGATTACGTATGCCGCGGAGCATCCAGAGTCCGAGTATCGCTTTGATGTACTTTCTGATGAATCTATGTTTTTGAATAAAGCGGCCTCAGTCAAAGCGCTGATTTCCGGCTTCAACTATTTGCACAATCCTGCGGACAAAGTTCAGTTTAAGACCATGTGGTATTACTTGGCTGTTTTGAAGGACGCGCGGATTGACCATGAATTGTTTGCGCTGGATAAAATGCCTGATTATCTGCAACAGCAGGTTTTGGATTTTCAAGGTAAGGAGATGCTAATGCTTCAGTTGCCGCTCATGGAGGCGTTGGAGGAGTTGATCAAAGTGCTTGGTTTGATGGAATTGGGACTTGAGAAAGCCTATATCTCAGGTTTCAAAGAAGCTGTATATGACTTTACTGCCAACAATCGGGCTGATCTGAGCGGGTTTCTGGAATGGTGGGAAGTCAATCAAACCAAACGAACTGTGAAAATTCCGGATGGGCACAATGCGATGCGGATTCTGACAATTCACAAATCCAAAGGACTGCAATTTAAAGTGGTGGTCATGCCTTTTCTGAATTGGATGATCTTTGATACGAGCAAAGACAATGTGGTTTGGTCACCGTTTGAAGATAGGGAAAAGGGACTTTCCGCTATTATTCCATTGACGTTGAATGCAAATTTGGCTGAGTCTGATTTCCGAGAGACTTATGCAGAAGAGGCCACGATGGCTTATCTGGATAGTTTGAATATGCTGTATGTCTCGCTTACTCGCGCTGAGGATGTGTTCATAGGATATCTTCCGTATAAGGAGAAGATTATATCGCAAAATTACATTGAGGTTCAGCTACAGCAATTAGTACAATCGCCTACACTTTTGGATGAAGGGTTGAGCCTTATTTCTTACTATGACCCAGAGTCAAAAGTGTTTGAATATGGCAGTTGGCCTGAGAATCAGCAGAAAACATTAATTCCCAAAAAAGCTCCAGAATTACGCTGGACTTATAAAAATTGGTCAGAAGTCCTGACCCTTAAGAAGTATGCGGTGGACTTTTCGGAGGAGGGATTGGAGCAGCGGAAAAAGCAGAAGTTTGGATTGATCGTGCATGAGATCTTGGAATTATCAGCTGATCAACCATCAGCGCTGCAGAACTTGCAAACTTTCTATTTCGAAGGAAGATTGAATGAGGAGGAAAAGCAGCTCGTGGAAAGACAGTTGGACCAGCTTTTTACAGATCCACTTTTTGCTTCCTGGTTTGGGAAAACAGGGGTTCTTCTGGCGGAGCAGGGGATTTTACTACCTGGCGGAAAGCAAAAGCGACCAGACCGAATTATTCTTACTCAAACCGAAGCAGTGATCGTAGATTTTAAAACTGGCGAAGCACAGCCTCGCTATGCCACTCAGGTGAAGGAGTACATGGATTTAGTGGAAAAGCTATCTCAGAAGTCCACTAAGGGCTATTTATGTTATTTAGAAACGGGAGTCATCGAGGAAGTATATGCATAGTTTTTTAAGAAATACAGCAAAAGAGATCCTCGAAAGTGGAGTGGATCTTCAAAAGCTAACCGTTGTTTTGCCGAATAGGAGAGCGGGTTTGTTTTTTACCCAGCACCTAGGAAGTTTGATCACGGCGCCGACTTGGATGCCTGAGGTTAAGACCATAGAGGATATTTTCTATGAATTGGCTGGAAATCGACCTGCAGATGATCTGACGCTGATCTTTGAATTGTACCGTGTTTATCAGGATCTCAATCCAGAAGCGGAAACTTTTGATCGGTTTTATTTCTGGGGAGAAATGATCCTCAAGGACTTTAATGACTTGGATCAGTTCATGGCTGATGCTGATAAATTATATCATCACCTGTCAGAAATCAAGGAATTAGAGTCGGACTTGAGCTTTCTGAATGAGAGTCAAGTTGAATTAATCAGGCAATTTTGGTCTTCATTCATCCGTCAGGATAGAGATCATCAAGAGAAGTTTTTGAAGTTCTGGCAGTTGCTCAGTCCGCTTTATACCAGTATCCAAGCTTCTTTGGCCGTTTCTGGACTGGCTTATTCCGGGATGTTGTATAGAAAAGTGGCAACTAGTTTGGCAAGTATTCCTCGTCCTGAGAATACCTATCATTTTGTGGGTTTCAACGCTTTTACCGGAACTGAGGAAGCCTTGATTAAGCATTACATCACCTCTTTTGATGCTAAAATCTATTGGGACGTAGATGGGTATTATTTGGACGATAAGATGCAGGAGGCAGGGTTATTTTTCCGTGAGTACCAAATGGACAAAATCTTTGGACCAACTTTTCCAAAGGATATTCCAACTCATATCGAAAACCGAAAGGCAAACATCAAGACGTATGCAACACCTCTTAAAACCAATCAGGCGAATTTAGTAGGAGCCATCCTGGAGAAAATACCTGCCGGAGAAGCCTGGGAGGAAACGGTAGTGATTTTGCCAGATGAGCAGATGCTTTTTCCCGTCCTGCATTCACTGCCTGATCAGGTGGATAAGGTGAATGTGACCATGGGGTATCCAGTGAAAAATGCGCCTGTTTATTCCTTTTTGGAAGCTGTACTGGAGATGCAGCGCTTTATCAAAATCGAAGAGGGGAAGCTTTTATTTTATCATGTGGCAGTCAAGAATCTATTGAGTTCTATTTACTTGAAGGATGAAAATCCGGGCTTTTCTGAAAAGCTGATGGAGGAGATGCAGGGCATGAACCAGATTCATGTAACTGCTGATAGACTTCATCAAGGGGGACAATTATACCAGTTGATCTTTCAAAAGCTAGAAAATGATGCTCTGTTTTCCTACCTGGCGCAGCTGATGGAAGCTTTAGCTGAGCGTCTGAAAGAGGAACCTTTGCAGCGCTCGTATCTGTACCAGTGCTTTAAGCAGTTGACGCGACTGCGTGAGATTTTTGCCGGACAGGATATTTTGTCCATCAATCGGGAGTTTTTTATTCGTCTTTTTCGTCAGATTTTCCGGGAAGTGAAATTACCATTTGAAGGCGAACCGCTCCAAGGTCTGCAAATCATGGGGGTATTGGAATCCCGGAACCTTGACTTCAAGCGTGTCATCATTTGCAATATGAATGAAGATAGTTTTCCTCCTGCCGCCGGTCTGAATTCCATGATCCCTTTCAACATCCGCAAAGCTTTTGGCTTGCCCGTGCAGGAGCAAAATGATTCGATTTATGCCTACACGTTTTATAGACTTTTGCATAGTGCAGAGGAAGTTCACATGATTTATACCACGGCATCTGATCAGGGAAAAGCTGGGGAAAAGAGCCGCTACCTTCAGCAGATGGGAGTAGAGCTTGGCAGAGAATTGGAAGAGGAGGTCATCTATATTCCTATTGACCAAAAGTCTCCAGAAGCGATCACGATCCAAAAAGATGCAGAAGTGCTAGGTTTGCTGGACAAGTATTTGATCGATGAAAGTGGAGAATCCAGGACATCTTTTTCTCCGTCAGCGCTTAGTGTTTTTCTGGATTGCAAATTGAAATTCTACCTTCAGTACCTGGCGAATATTCAGGAAAAGCAGGAGGTAAGTGAGGAAATTGATGCAGCGGTTTTTGGGAATTTGGCGCACCTAAGCATGGAGATTTTGTATCAAAATTTTGCGAAGCGAAAAAACAGAACTGTGCTAGAGAAGGCTGATTTCGAAGACCTGGCAAAAAACTGGGTTTTTCCTGCCATCGAGCTTGCTATTCGCAAATTTTACCATTTGGAAGAACAAGCCGATACGAAGTTGAATGGGCAAATGGCAATCGCCCGGGATGTGCTTCAGAAATATCTGCATCAGATTTTGAAAGTGGATGAGGCCTCGGCTCCCTTTAAATTGATTTCTCTGGAAAAGGAGAAAGTTTATAAAGCGGGACTCTCAATCCATACTGCGGCAGGTGAGCGCAAAGTTTCCCTGAAGGGCATTATCGATAGAGTGGACGAGCATAAAGGTTCGGTAAGACTGATTGACTACAAGTCAGGCCAGGACAATAAGGCTTTCCCGGATATTCCTTCACTTTTTAATAGGGATAATAAATCTAGGAACAAAGCCGCGATGCAAACCATGTTTTATGGATTGATCTATCAGGCTACTGTTCCAGAAAACACCTTGCCGCTAAAGCCCGCGATATTTAACCTTCGGGAGATGTTTGAGGATGATTTCAATCCTTATTTGCAAGAGAAATTGCCAAGAAGGGAGGGAGTAGAAGTGAATGATTATCGGCAGTATGAAGCAGAATATAGAGCTGGCTTAAAGGAGCTTTTAGAGGATATTTATAATCCATCATCTCCATTCGACCAAACCAATGATTTGAAAAAATGTGAGTATTGTCCTTACAAAGAGATCTGCGGGAGGTGAATTTTAAAACATCAATCCAGCTCTGACTACAAAGCTGTGGTAGTGGTAGCTAGTTTCTGTCAGAGAACTATAGCCTGGAGGTAGTTTGTCTGAAGCGATTGTTTGGGTGTCAAACGGGGAACGAACGCCAAAAAACTGAGAGAATTGCTGGCTTTTGTAGGCAACACTGAGTGAAAGGGCAGTGCTTCCTTTTCTGGCAGGAAAACTTATTCCCATCGATGGACTGAATAGAAATCCACCTTCAAACCAACTTTTGCTCCATTCATTGCTTTCTTTTTTCTCCAAAATAGCTGAGCCGCCACCCATATCTAAACCAGCAAAAAGCTTGGGTTTATCCTCTTTTCCTAGAAAACCCCTCCATCCCAGCGCAAGAGGAATCAGCGAGGTTTTTTCATATTGATCGAGTCCCGTGACAAAACCTATCCTATGACTTCTGGTGAGGCGGACGCCGTTGAAGATCATGAAAGTGACATCAAATCTATCCTCATGATTTCCGTCCCATTGCTCTACTCCGTGTCCGTACAGAAAGCCGATTTCGGCCTGTCCAAAATATTTTTTTTCCTGAGCCTGAAGACTAAGGAAAGTGAGAAATAGGCCGAAAAAGAGGTGCAGAGAGCGTTTCACGGGGAAGGATTTAATAGAACTTGACAGGATTTTTCACTTGGATACAACTGAGTTTTTTCAACTGAGATGGTTTGCTATAATCATATTGACATACGCCATCTGCACCGATTACAATGAGAGATTTGGGCCCCGGGATCAGATCCACTGATTTTTGATTGGTCAAAAACTCCAATTGGTTTTGGTCAATAGCCATCACATTATTAACCTTGAAGCTCTTCAGCCCATGTGTCCCTTCGGCTAGGTAAAGGTAGTCTCCAGCCAAGCCCAATCCGTGTGGGTTTAGCATAGGATAGGCTTTCAAAAGTTTTGGGCTATACAAATTTTTGATATCGATGATCTGAAGTTCATTCGAACCATTTCTGCAAGTATTCCCATTTCTGAGCGTTACAAAAGCATAGTCAGAATTCACGACTACAGGATCGCAGGCTTGTAAATGACTGTAAACGGCCATCCTTGTAGGAGAATTTGGCGTGCTGGCATCGTAGATATGCATGCCGGTATTAGAACCGATAAACAGTTTGTCTTCAAAGGGGAAGATCGTTTCGATTCCCCAGCCTAGGTCAATTGGTTTTACAAAGGTTGGATTCTCTGCGGTTTTCACATCAAAAACGCGCATTGTAGATTCATCTACGGCGTATAGGTGTGAATTTGAAAGGGTGAATCTAGCCATGGATCCTCCTGTGCCGTAGCTTTGAGCAGCTGCTGATAAGTTAGCAGAGAAGCTCATCCGTGAATCCATCAGCCATCCACCGTGAGTTTGCCAGCTAGGCATATCTGTAGTGATAACGGTGTCTCGGAATGTGATGACCTCGCCCGTAGCATGGCTATACATATGAGTGAAGACATCTTCTACACGCTTGACTAGCTTTATATTATTAATATTACTTATGTCAAATGCCAGGAGATCCACATAATTGTCTGCGTAAAGAATGTTGCCATTCACCGCCAAATCCACATTACCTGCTATTGGAATAAAACTCAGATTGATTGGGTTGGATGGGTTCTTATTATTCAAAATATGAATTCCTTTGGTAGGTTCATTAATAAAAAGGTAGTCCTCGAAAATGTAAATTTTGCCGGGATTGTCCAGAGGCTGTGCTGGTTCAGTGCTGATTATTCTCGCTCTTATGTCGCTCATTTCCAGATATACTGGCATCATGGTGCGGTAGGTATAAGTGGATTCCATTTCATCTTGGCAAGAGGTGAATAGAAAAATAGATAATACGATAAGGAGTGGGAGGTAGAATGGGGAGGATTTCATACAACTCAGGTTTAGTGATGCAAATTACACATGACTTGTACGAAGCCAAACAATAATTCGCTACAGAGATCAGATTTAGAATATGATTTTTTTGGATGAGTCGTTTTCAAGAGAACTAGTAAAAATAGCCCATTCTAATCGGAGGCTTGATTTTCACTTCTTTTTCAAAAAAAGTGGACAAATAGTTTTTGGTTTTTTAGAGCTGGTGATCCTACATCTTCCATTCTAACATCCTATGAATATCCCCTTTTCTTCCAGTAAACAAGTGAAAGCAATCTAGGAAATAATAGACTTAATAATTGCGGCCATTTAGGTCAAAGGTCTTCCGATAAAATAAGTAACGAAGCTGCGGTGACGGGCAAGATTGCGGATAAGCATATAACCTTTAATCATATTCTCCTGTTGAGATTTTCAGATTTCTTTACCTTCAAGATTCTTTAAAATCAAAGACACCTTATGAGAAAGTACCTGCTTTTGTTCGCAGTCTGTAGTTTGAGTTTTTGGAGTTGCAACAGCAAGCAAGAAGATCCTTTTGCTACGGTTAAGCCGGATGAATCCAGATTTACAAAAATTCCCTTGGCTGGCAATTTCAATGAACCGATGGAAATCGAGGTGTTGGATAACGGCGATGTCCTGATCATCGAACGGCATGGGAAATTGAAATTATATGAGGCAAAAACCGGTATAACCACAGTCGTGGGTGAATTGAATGTGTTTCCTGAGCGAGAAGATGGCTTGATGGGCATGGCGAAGGATCCTGATTTTGCGAAAAACAACTGGTTGTATCTTTACTATGCCCCAGCTTCGGAAGCGGCTTTGAATAGGCTTTCAAGGTTTGATTTTGTGGATAATAAGCTTGACTTGGACTCAGAGGTGAAAATTCTCGATATCGATCTTTTCAGAGGTTGCTGTCATTCTGGAGGCGGATTGGAATTTGATTCTGAGGGAAATTTATACTTAGGAATAGGGGATGATTCTACGCCTTTTGAATCCAGTAATTTTAATCCCATCGATGAACGTCCCGATCAACCTAAGAACGTGGATGCTCAGAGAAGTTCAGGAAACACCAATGACTTGCGAGGTGCGATTCTTAGAATCAAGCCAAATCCTGAGGGCGGATATTCCATTCCTGAGGGAAATCTTTTTCCGGTAGGAACCCCTCAAACTCGCCCAGAAATCTACATCAAAGGCAACAGAAATCCATTTAGGTTTTCTATCGATTCTCGAAACGGCAATTTGTTTTGGGGTGAAGTGGGGCCTGATGGGTCGGAGGATAAAGAAGGTCGCGGTCCACGAGGCTATGATGAAATTAACGTGGCAACAGGCCCTGGCTATTACGGTTGGCCTTATTTCGTGGGAAATAACTATGCGTATTGGAAGTATGATTTTGCTACCAGTGAGAGCTTGTATCAGTTTGACCCGAAGGCTCCCAAGAACACTTCTCCAAATAACACCGGGATGGAAATCCTTCCCGAAGCTCAACCTCCGCTGATTTATTACCCTTATGCAGAGTCCGAGGAATTCCCAATGCTCGGACAGGGAGGAAGAAATGCCATGGCTGGTCAGGTGTATTATCGGGAGGATTACGAAGCCTCGGACGTTAGATTTCCGGGATATTATGATGAAAAATTATTCATCTACGATTGGATGCGTAATTGGATTTTCACGGTGAGCCTGACGGAAAACTTCGAATACGATACCATGGAGCGTTTTATGCCGGAAACTCACTTTGAGAAGCCTATGGACATGCAGTTTGGGAAAGATGGGTCTCTATATGTGTTGGAGTATGGTACTTTCTGGCGTGCGAATAACGATGATTCCGGCTTGTACAGAATCGTTTTTTCCGAAGGAAATAGAAAGCCTGAAGTGAAAATCTCGGCTGATCAGATAGCAGGAGCGGCGCCTTTTACTGTACGATTTTCTTCTGCTGGCACACAAGATCTTGACGCAGAGGATCAGGTGAAACTGAGCTGGGAGTTTGGAGAAAAGGGGTCCACTTCCACAGAGCAGAACCCTACCCATACTTTTGAGCAGCCAGGTGTTTATAAAGTGAAACTGACGGCTACAGACTTGAAAGGAGAATCCGCAAGTTCCTTCATAGAGGTGAAAGTCGGGAATGAAGCACCGGAAGTTTCTATTGACTGGGGAGGAAATCGAAGTTTTTATTTTGGTGAGGAAACAGTGAATTATACCGTCTCCGCGACCGATAAGGAGGATGGCAAGATTGATCCGGCCCAAATCAATTTTACGATTGATTACCTGGAAAGCGGATACGATCTCATAGAAATGGGGCATCAGGAAGAGATCCTAAGCATTGGTGAAACTTACCTCAATGAAGCGGGGTGCAAAGCTTGCCATGGGATCAACAATAAATCGGTGGGGCCGGATTATACTTCGGTTTCCGAGAAATACAAAGATGATCCCAATGCAAAATCGTATCTGATCAATAAAGTCAGAAATGGTGGCGCAGGGGTTTGGGGAGATCAGATTATGCCAGGTCATACCCACTTGGATGAGAAGAAGGTTGGGCAAATGATGGATTTTATTTTGGGAATTGCCAATCCATCTGCAATCTCAGGATTACCTGCTTCGGGAAGGTATGCATTAGACAAAACCGAAGATCCAGAGGGTTTTTACATGATTCAGGCTTCTTACCAAGATCGAGGAGCCAATGGAATTCCTGCTATCAAGACGACCAAGCAATTGAAATTGAGGAATACAAGGGTTTCGGCTTACAGTGCTGATGGTTTGGAAGGAGCAGCGAGAGCAAATCCAGAGGATGAGCATTATGTGCAGTTCACCGAATCTGGATCTTGGTTGCTGTTTAGAGCTATTGACCTGAGTGAGATCAACAACATCACACTTTCCATCATGCCCGGAAATACCGTTGGTAAAATTCAAGTTCGGGCTGGTTCACCTGATGGTGAACTATTGGCGGAATCCGATATGCTAACTAAGAATTCACGCCCGGCCTCAGGGCCACAGGTGGGTTGGTTTGAGGTTCCGTTCAGCATTTCGGCGACTGAATATTTTGGTGATTTGTATTTCGTTTATGTCACAGAAGAGCCGATTTCGATCTGGAGTACATTTAACCTGAGCACGTTACATTTTGTGAAGTAAATGTAACAATCTTCTTAGTTTATAGTTAAAAGAGGTAAGACAAACCACTAACCAACTATTACTATGAAGATTCTTAAGCTTATAATTCCACTAGTTTACCTAGTCCTAAGTATCCCGACATTTGCTCAGACCACTGATTCTTTGGGAGAAAAAGAAAAGAAGCCTTTCGAGTTCCGCGCCGTTGCTGAATTGGGTTTTTTGTCTGTTTTGAGCCACAAAGTGCAATTTGGTCAAAATGGGACCTATTTTGATTACAAAAAAGACGGGGGACAAAATGTGCTTTTTCCGGTGGGGAGAGTTTCTCTGGAACTGGATATCAAGGAGCGGAATACATTTATTTTGCTTTATCAACCACTGACTATTCAAACCCAGGTGTTATTGAATGAGGACATTGTGGTGGATGATCTGGTTTTCCCCGCAAATACTTCGGTGGATTTACTTTACAATTTTCCTTTTTATAGGATTTCCTATCTGAGGGAACTGCTTCCGAACAAGCCTAGATTTGCTTTAGGAGTGGGAGGTAGTGTTCAATTGAGGAATGCGACTATCACTTTCGAGTCCACGGATGGCGAAAGATTCCGCACCAACCGGGATGTGGGAGTAGTGCCTGCTTTGAAAGTTCGATCGAGGTATGATCTGTCGGAGGTAGTTTACTTGGAATTAGAAGCCGATGGTATCTATGCCCCGATCAGCTACCTGAATGGGAGCGATAATGAAGTGAAAGGTGCGATTTTGGATGCCAGTATTCGATCTGGTCTGAAGGTGACTAAGGATATAAATGCATTTTTGAACCTGCGGTACCTAGGAGGTGGGGCAGTTGGGACTTCGGAAGATGAATCAGGACCGGGAGATGGCTACGTGAAAAATTGGCTTCACTTTATGACTGTTACTGCTGGCTTGTCCTATAGGTTCAATTAAAAGTGACTTTCCAGGTGGGCGTTTGAATTAATCAGATGCCCTCTGTTTTTTTAGAAACTATTTCTTTAAATTTCTTCAAACTTTTTATCCAATGGTCATCGAGAAAAAATATTGTTTGCACTGCAATGCGCCGATTCAGGGAAGAATTGACAAAAAATTCTGTGATGATAATTGTAGGAATTCGTACAACAATCAGCAAAATGCCCTTACCACTAATTACATCCGCAGAGTAAATCACAGCCTAAAAAAGAATAGAAATATTCTAGAAGGTCTTATTCCGACCGGGGAGGAAATGGCTAAAACCACGCGCGATAGACTGCTCCGAGATGGTTTCCAGTTCAAATATTTCACTCATCTCTATGAAACTAAAAAGGGTAATGTCTATCATTATTGTTATGATTATGGAGTTTTGGCACTAGAAGGTGATTGGTTTTTGGTGGTAAAAGGCAAGGAAGTTTAGAGCCAAGTGGGGAATAGCCCGCATACCTCAGAGTTAATTGGTACTTTTGTGGGTGTCAGAAAAACTACCAAATTACACCGCCCAATATCTCAAAGCACTTTCGATTGACAGTCTCAACGAAATGCAAACGGAGTTTATCTCCAGAGCTGCCAAAAACCCTCACCTCGTACTTTTATCTCCCACAGGATCAGGCAAAACAGTAGCTTTCTTGCTCCCTCTACTCAATTCATTGAAGGAAAATGTAAGGGAAGTTCAGGCACTGATTATTGTCCCATCTCGTGAATTGGCGATTCAGATCGAGCAAGTTTTCAAAGGAATGAAATCTTCTTTCCGAGTGAGTACGGTTTATGGTGGACACTCATCCAAACTAGAGTCAAACAGCCTGGGAGAAGCTCCAGACGTGATTATCGGTACGCCGGGAAGACTGGCAGATCATATAGAAAGAGGTTCTTTTGATCCGAAAACTATCCAATCGGTGGTGTTGGATGAGTTTGATAAATCACTACAAATGGGCTTTCATGAACAATTAAGAGTGATCTTTGGAGCACTGAATGGTCAGCAAAGACATTTACTTACTTCAGCGACTGTTTTAAAAAAGCTACCTGACTTCCTTCCTTTTGTCGATCATCGCACGGTCAACTTTCTGAAAGATGTTCAAGAATCTAAGCTAGAACTGAAGATCGTTCACAGTTCCAGCAAGGAAAAAGGAGAAACGCTGATGCGCTTGGTGGCTGAGTTTCAAGATGAGTCCTGTATCGTTTTTTGCAATCATCGGGATGCTGTAGATCGATTGAGCGTGTTGTTAAACGACTACGATTACTTTCATTCAGTTTTGCATGGAGGATTGGAGCAGATCGATCGTGAGAAGAATTTGATCAGATTCCGAAGCAAAGTCACCAATTTATTGATCGCCACCGACTTGGCTTCACGCGGCTTGGACATTCCTGAGATCAAGCATGTGGTGCATTACCAATTGCCGCCGAAGGAAGATGCTTTTATCCATAGAAATGGACGAACTGCCAGAATGCATGCTGAAGGTCAATCGTATTTAATCTTGGCAAATGATGAATCAAGACCTGAATACATCGAAGAATTTATAGAAGAATATAAGGTTGGAGAAAAGCTCGTGCCCCCGGTACCTCAGGAATGGACTTGCCTCTATGTGAGTGCAGGTAAAAAGGACAAGGTGAGTAAGGGAGATATCGTAGGGATGCTCACCAAAAAAGGTGGGCTGAGTAGTTCTGAGATAGGTCTGATTACGATTATGGACTTTGCTTCTTACGTGGCGGTGAAAAGTAATTTGGTACAGAAGCTAATGCCGAAGCTGAAGAACGAGCGAGTGAAGAAGGTAAAGGTGAAGATCGAGGAAGCGAATTAGTTTTCAGTTATTGGTCACAGCTTTCGGGCGGTGGGTCAATCCTTATTCCTGATTTTGTATTTTGGTATAGGTGCTTTTTCTTTAATTTAAGAGATCATTAAACTTTAGGAATTCAGATGAAAAAGCGTGTGACAGGAATCGGAGGGATATTTTTCAAAGTAAAAGACCCTGGCAGAACCAAGGCTTGGTATCAAACTCACCTAGGTCTCACTACCGATGCGTATGGTGCTACATTTAGGTGGAGGCAATATGAGAACTCTAACAAAAAGGGTTTCACCCAATGGTCACCGATGAAGGATGATACGACTTATTTTCAGCCATCGGAAAAGGAATTTATGGTAAACTACCGCGTGGAGAATTTGGTGGAATTGGTGGAGGAGCTGAAGGCTGAAGGGGTGACAATTCTAGATGAAATAGACGATACCGAATACGGGAAGTTTGTACACATTCTCGATCCTGATGGACACAGTATTGAGCTGTGGGAGCCAAAGGATGAGGTTTATGATGAGATGACTGACGGAAAAACAACCAGTTGAGATATGACTGAGATAAAAATTCAACATGATTTTGATGGCAAACGAGGTTCATTTTTCATCTTAGAAGACTCTATGCGCATAGCTCAAATGATCTATGTAACGAACGGATCAAAGAAAATGATTATAGAGCACACCGAGGTGGACGAAAGTATGAAAGGTCAGGGCATAGGCTTAAAAATTTTGAGAGAACTTGTTCAGTTTGCCAGAAAGGAAGAAATCAAAGTCATACCACTCTGTCCATTTGCAAAAGCCATGTTCCAGAAAAAAGGAGAATTACAGGATGTACTTAACTGAGACTCCTTAAAAAAATGCTGTCCAAATTATCCAGGCAAGGGTGAGAATGACTACAATGGCGAAGAAATAGCCGCTTTTGGAACCAGATGAATAACGGTTCATTCTGAACTTAATGCTGTCATCTATGCTTTTCAGATCAGCTTTATCCATGTTTTTATCTCGGGAGACCCCATCTGAACTCGTAAGTTTTGGGCGTATTTTACCCAAGTTCCGATTATCCTTGGACGTTTTGTTAGCTGAAGAAATAAACCCGGCTCCTCCTGTCATAGCTTTTTAAATATGCTCCAAAATACCTTTTCTAATTTAGATAAAAAAGCGTTTAGTTGATAAGAATTGAGTCAAAACAATTTTAACCAAGATTGTCATATCTCCTTAACTTATCCAATGGTTGATTTAATCTGATGATTTTTGATTAAACTGCCTCTGGATTACCCTAGCACAAATTGTATGAAAAAACTTATCCTAACAGGCATTTCGCTGATTATCTCCTTCGGTCTCTTTGCGCAGAAAACCTACATTCATGCCGGTCAATTCGTAGATGTGAAAACTGGAAAAATTCTCAAGGAACAGACAATCGTAGTAGAAGCTGAAAAGATAGTAGCTGTAAGTCCGGGATATCAAACCGGAGGAAAGGAAGATTCAACTATTGACCTGAAGGATAAAACGGTGCTGCCTGGGCTAATGGATATGCACGTGCATATTGAAAGCGAAACTAGTCCAACTCGCTACGCAGATGGATTTCGAAATAACGAAGCGGATATCGCTTTTCAATCTCTTCATTTTGCAGAAAAAACTATCATGGCGGGCTTTACGACGGTCCGCGACTTGGGAGGTTCTGGCGTAAACATAGCCCTAAGAAACGCAATAAACTCAGGAAGAGTCTTGGGTCCGAGGATATATACGGCAGGAAAATCCATAGCACCTACTGGCGGACATGCCGATCCTACGAATGGAGTAAGACGAGAATTGATGCGCGATCCGGGACCAGATGAGGGGGTGATAAATGGGCCTTATGAAGCGAGAAAGGCTGTTCGTCAGCAGGTGAAATTTGGGGCAGATCTGATCAAAGTGACCGCCACTGGAGGAGTGCTTTCTGTAGCGAGAGATGGCTCTGCTCCGCAATTTGCTCAAGATGAATTAGACGCAGTGGTACAAACGGCCAGTGATTTTGGAATCATGGTGGCAGCTCACGCACATGGAGACGAAGGGATGCAGCGTGCGATCAATGCTGGTGTGACTTCGATCGAGCATGGTACGATGATGTCTGATGAAACGATGGAGCTGATGAAAACGAAAGGCGCATGGCTCGTCCCTACGATTACGGCAGGAATGTCGGCTGCAGCTTTTGGAGAAATTCCGGGGTATTACCCAGAGGTGGTCGCGGAAAAGGCAAGAAGGATTGGCCCACAGATTCAGGCTACTTTCAAAAGAGCGTATGAAAAAGGAGTGAAAATAGCTTTTGGAACAGATGCAGGAGTTTTTGCACACGGCGATAATTACCGGGAATTTATATACATGACCGAGGTGGGGATGCCTGCTATGGAAGCACTTCAATCCGCTACGATCACCAATGCCATTTTCATGGGAATTGAAGATAAGCTGGGTTCTATAGAGGTTGGTAAACTTGCGGATATCATCGCCGTGGATGGAAATCCAGTTCAAGATATCAGCGTCATGAAGGATGTAGTATTTGTCATGAAAGAAGGGGAGATCATCAAAAAGTAAATGGTGTGAGCTATTTAGAGACTATGGTTTTTTACCTCTTTTCTTCTCACGTGAAAAAGCAAAATTCCTATTCTACAATCTTGTTCCATGCATCAAACTTTCCGTGCATTCTAATCATTCATTCCGTACCCGATGCGGATTTTCAGGTATTATCTCTATGGTTATTTTTAAAATTCTAGAAACGAAATTTCTACCGATTATTTTGCTAAAAAGAACCCTATACACATGTTTGTCCTTTTTTGTCTTGTTCAATTCCAATGCTCAAGGGCTTTATTTTCCCCCAAATGAATCTGAAGAATGGAAAAAGCAACCCTTGCATGAGCTGGGCTGGGATGGAGTGAAGATGGCTGAGTTTTTGGCTTGGCTTCCAACTCAGGATACTAGGGCATTTATAATTCTGAAGGATGGGAAAATAGTGGTGGAAGAATACTGGGGCTCCAAACTTACGGGAGTGGGAGAGATGGATCAGAGTTCTTATTGGTATTGGGCATCAGCGGGTAAGACACTTACTGCGACGTTGGTAGGAATAGCTGAAAATCAGAATTTATTGAAGACTTCTGATAGGACACAGAAGTACCTTGGCGAAGGCTGGACCTCTTTGACCAGTAAGCAGGAACGAGCAATACGATTGAATCACCAACTTACTATGACCACCGGGCTGGATGATAGAGTAGCTTCTCCAGATGCAATAAGTCCTGGTTCATTGACCTTTTTGGCTGAGCCAGGTAAGAGGTGGGCCTATCACAACGCTCCTTATACTTTGCTGGAGGATGTAATTAAAAATGCTTCAGGAATGAGTTTTCAGAACTATTTCCAGGATAATTTGGGAGAAAAAATAGGGATGAAAGGATTCTGGCAAAAGACCGGTGCCAATAATGTATTCTATAGCAATGCGCGATCCATGGCAAGATTTGGGCTTTTATTACTGGCGAAAGGGAATTGGAATGGAGAGAAGATTTGGTCAGGAGATTTCTTTGATGAGCTTTCCCAATCCTCTCAAAACCTCAATCGAAGCTACGGCTACCTCACTTGGCTGAATGGCAAAAGCTCCTACATGATCCCTCAGTCGCAGACAATTTTTCCAGGGATGTTTGTGCCGAATGCTCCTGAGGATATGTACCAGGCGTTGGGAAAAAACGGGCAAATGCTGATGGTGATTCCTTCTGAAGGATTGGTGATAGTGCGAATGGGTGGTGCAGGAGAAGGATCTCAGATTCCTTTTCTCTTAATTCGAGATAGTTGGGAAAGGTTGAAGCCAGTTATTGAATAGGAATTTTATCGGAGATCTAGCCAGTCAATTTAGCTTTTATGATTATCCGCACTAATGCCAGTCACCTTATATTCCTTGCTTATCTGGTTGGAAGACCGATGACCGAAGCGGCCTCAATTCTTAAGTTTAACATTTGCTACATTGCTTATTCCACCTTACTGGTAGAAATGCGGATAATCATATTAGCTTTTTTGCTTGGGGTAGTTGGAAGACCGATTATAGCAGAACCTCAATTTTTAAGGTTAGCTTTTCCTCGATAGTTTGAGCGGTCTATATGGCAGAGAAAAAAGGATTACCTTATTATTGATGCTAAAAACTGAGCTTAGGCGTACTTTTCGAGTTGAGCTCTTATCTTTTCTAAAGTCAGGGGCTTTTCTAGAAATCCTGACACTGAACTGTAGCTTTGGGCTTTTAATCTATCCAAGTAATCAATAGAGCTAGAGAGTATTACTATTTTATCGATTCTTTCAGGATGTTGCTCCTTGTATTTTTCTAAAAATTCCCAACCATTCAGCACTGGCATATTAATATCCAAAAAAATAAGAATAGGTTGAGTTGGGTCAATGTCATTTAATTCAGCCAACGCTTCTTCTCCTTCAAGAAACTCCACAATATTCTTAGCAACCTCTACTTTTCCAAGTAACCGTTTATTGATAAGATTATTAATGGGATCATCATCCACTAGAAAAATGGTGTCAAAAAGGATCATTCAGAGCATTGAAATAAGAAAAGCGCGTGTTTGTTTAGGCCAAAATACGATTAAAACTCATCCAAGAAAAAGGTTTAACATCCTTTTTTATTTTAATTCCAATTAGCATCTGCTAGTCAGGCAATAAAAAAAGGAAGTCCCTTAGGACCTCCTTTTGAAATACTGTGAGGGGTATGATTACATCATGCCACCCATTCCACCACCACCCATTGGAGGCATTGATGGACCTTCTTCTTTTACGTCTGCTACCACGCACTCGGTAGTTAATAGAAGTGCTGCAATAGATGCTGCATTCTCAAGAGCTAAACGAGTTACTTTAGTAGGATCGATTACACCAGCTTCGAACAAGTCTTCATAGACGTCAGTTCTAGCATTGTAACCATAGTTACCTTTGTTTTCTCTGATCTTATTGATCACTACAGAAGGCTCACCGCCAGCATTGGAAACGATAGTTCTCAATGGAGACTCGATCGCCTGTCTGATGATGTTGATACCTGTATCTTCATCTTCGTTAAGACCTTTCAGGTTATTAAGTGCTTCGGCAGCTCTTACAAGTGCTACACCACCACCTACTACCACGCCTTCTTGAACGGCAGCTCTAGTAGCGTGAAGTGCATCATCTACACGGTCTTTCTTCTCTTTCATTTCTACTTCAGTAGCAGCACCTATGTAAAGGATAGCTACGCCGCCAGAAAGCTTAGCAAGTCTTTCCTGCAATTTCTCTCTGTCGTAGTCAGAAGTAGTTTTTTCGATTTGAGCTTTGATCTCAGCGATTCTACCTTTGATAGCAGCTGCATCACCAGCACCATTCACAAGAGTAGTGTTGTCCTTGTCAATGTTGATTTTCTCTGCTCTACCAAGCATGTCGATAGTAGCGTTCTCTAGTTTGAAACCTCTTTCTTCGGAGATTACTGTTCCGCCTGTAAGGATAGCGATGTCTTCCAACATTGCCTTTCTTCTATCACCAAAACCTGGAGCTTTCACAGCTGCCACTTTCAAGGCACCTCTAATTTTGTTCACTACAAGTGTAGCAAGAGCTTCTCCGTCCACATCTTCGGAGATGATTACCAAACCTTTGCCTGACTGAGCTACTGGCTCAAGGACTGGAAGCAATTCTTTCATCGAAGAGATCTTCTTGTCGTAGATCAAAATGTAAGGCTGCTCCAATTCAACTTCCATTTTCTCCGTGTTAGTCACGAAGTATGGAGAAAGGTAACCTCTGTCAAACTGCATACCTTCCACAGTTTTCACTTCAGTTTCAGTACCTTTTGCTTCTTCTACAGTGATTACACCGTCTTTACCTACTTTATCCATTGCATTAGAAATCATAGTTCCGATTTCTTCGTCATTGTTAGCAGATACGGTCGCTACTTGAGCGATTTCTTTAGAAGTAGAGATTTGCTTTGAATCAGCCTGAAGTTGCTTCACAACAGCTGAAACTGCCTTATCAATACCTCTCTTAAGGTCCATTGGATTAGCTCCGGCAGCTACGTTTTTGATACCTACTCCGAAGATGGATTGAGCTAGTACAGTAGCAGTAGTAGTACCGTCACCTGCGTTGTCAGCAGTTTTGGAAGCTACTTCTTTCACCAACTGAGCGCCCATGTTTTCGATTGGCTCTGCCAATTCGATTTCTTTGGCTACAGACACACCATCTTTAGTGATCGTAGGTGCTCCGAATTTTTTATCAATGATCACATTACGACCTTTAGGTCCCAATGTCACTTTTACTGCGTCTGCAAGTGCATCAACGCCTTTCTTCAGTTGATCTCTTGCACTTGTGTTGAAAAATAATTGCTTAGACATAGTGTTACTAATTTGAGTTAACGATTAAGGATGATTTATTAAAGTATTGCAAAGATGTCCGACTCTCTCATGATCAGATAGTCACTGCCTTCTACGCTTAGCTCAGTACCGGAGTATTTACCGTACAATACTGTGTCGCCAACTTTAACAGTTAAAGGCTCATCTTTTTTGCCATTTCCTACTGCTACTACAGTACCTTTTTGTGGCTTTTCTTTAGCGGTATCTGGGATATAAAGTCCAGAAGCTGTTTTCTCTTCAGCTGCAGCAGGTTGTACCAAAACTCTGTCTGCAAGAGGTTTGATGTTCACATTTGACATAATATAAATTCGTTTAAGGTTAGATTAAAATGTACTTGCCTACTAGCACTTCCTGTGCCAAGGAAGGAATGAAGACAAAGGCTGACAAATAGGCTGTCAATCTAGGTCAATGAGGAGGCAGCTATGGTTTTTTGTGGCAGTAAGGCCTGACAATTTTGCTCAATGCATTTTGGAATTGTCAGAAATTCGTAAATTAAAATCAAACCTATACCCTATGGCAACTCTCTCTAAAAACTGGATTACTGAAGGCTTGATAGATTTTGAGTATAAAAAATACCAATTGCTGGCCTATTTACAGGAAACGAATAAGCACTTCAATGCTATGAAACTTTACCCCGACCTAGCGGAATTGATCGATCATTACCGGGATTTGAATGAATTGAAATCTGGGAAAAAGGAGCTGAATAGCATGTTTCCGAAGGCATTGAACTCTATAGACTTCCAAAAAGGAAAGTTGAACTATCAATCCAAAGTGACCGAAGATGGATTGATGAAAGAGCTCAGCTTGATCACGGATTTTGCCTTGCCCAAGATTACTTCCAAAATTGAAGAGGGCAAAACTATCTATGATTATGTGGAAGGCCAACTAGAGTTTGAGCCTGTGGGGATAGTTCCCATCTACAATCAGGAAGGTTATATTTTACTTTCCAGAGAAAAGAAGCAGGACATTCATGCTTTTCGCTACCAATCAAGCTTGTTGCATTTTGCAGGGGAGAAATTTCGAAGCATAAGTATGTGGCTAGTGGGCATATTTCAGCGAAGCCTCGTGAATACGATGGAAAAGATAAAAATGGAACTTATCCGCGAGATCAAAGAACTTCCCAACCCTGCGACTTGGCGGATTCACAGCCAGCAGGAATTCCCTATTGAAGAGACTTTGGTGCCGATTAGCAAGAGGCTTCTATTGAAGTCTGTTTCGGTGTAGGGCGTTTCCAAAAAAAATAAAAGAACAATTGCTGAAATAGAGTTATAGGGTTGTCTGTTCCTATGATGTATTTAAAATGCATTTCACAGCCTTCCCTCATGTTTCTCAAGTTCAGGTTCTGGAAAAGCAAGATACCTGTGGTTTAGTGGTGATCCCTCAGTAAGCATCGTAGTTAAAAAAAACAAAAAAAAGTCTGCCCTTCAAGAAGAGCAGACTTTCGAATGTTTGTAAACTTTACTACTTAGTTTCCTGAAGTAGTGTCAGCTTCCGCTGGAGTTTCTTCAGTAGTAGCAGGAAGCAAGTTTTCAGTATCTCCAAAAGTAGGAGCGACTACTTGTTGCTTTGCGCTATCGATGTTTGGAGAAGAGAATTGGTTAGACTGAGAGTCTGTGTAGAAAGCAGAAGATGCCAACGACAATACTAAAATTGACACTGCCAAGATCCAGGTAGCTTTCTCAAGCACATTTCCCGTACGAGTAACACCCATGATCTGAGTGGCACCACCACCAAATGCTGCACCAACTCCACCTTTGGAGTTTTGACCTAGGATCACTAAAATCAGCAGAACCGCTAAAATTAGAATAATTGTAATCAATAAAATAAACATATAATCTGGGTGTTAATCTTTCAGTTTTTCAATCAAGTCCGCAAAGTAAGCCCTTTTATCCGGAAACTTCAATACCAATTTCTCATAAATTTCTTTGGCTAGCTGCTTCTTACCTTGACTGGCTAGAATCTTCGCATAAGATTCTGACATTAGCTTATCATTGATCGTGGTACTAGCCGCCGCCAAATTCTCCGTATTTTGATTTGCTTCGATTTCCTTGATGGTAGCCAGCTTGATGGATTTTTTGCTGAAAGCCTTGATCAGGTCCATCTGCTCTTTCTTTTTCTCGTCAAGTATTACCTTCTTTTCCTTCTGCTTGATTGTTTCTATCAGGTCATCTTTCGGCGGCTTTCTTCGTTTAGGCTTGGGTTTTACTGGCTCTGTTGTTACTTCTACAGCGGTTGAAGAAATAGGAGACGCTTGTGTTGCCTCAGGTTTTACTGCCGGTTTGAAAGTTGGTTCTGGACCTTTGGAACTATCTTGATCGGTCCTTTGAATTAAGGTTTTCAGCCAAATTCTATCTGGACTGGTAATAGCAGCATACCCAAGAGCAGCTGGTTTTTGGGATGAGTCTTTCAAAAATTCATACCGCGCAGTGAGTACATGAGGAATTTGAAAGTAGGGGAAATTCTCCTGTACTTTTTGCAACTGCAGCAGTTCATTCCGATCTAAAGTATCTCCTTTTTGGATTATTTCTAAAAATTGGCTTGCGTTCACGGGACTATTTTTTTTGGCTTCAATATAGGTATAATTCAAGTTTGAGGCAGTGGAAGCGAAGATATCCTGAATGATTTTGAAAATCTCATTCATCATAGCAGCTTCCACCTGAGGAAACGTGGTGGACTTGGGATCGTAATCTTTGAAAAAAGTCAACGGTTTTTTCAGCGTCTCTTTTTCGTTGATAGGTGAAGTGTATTCTACCTCAAACACAATAGTGACCCGCATGCTCGCAGCACTGAGATTATACCTCAGGGGAGTATTTCCTGCAATTAGATTTTCGGCTACGTCGAGTTCTTTTATAGACTCCAACTTGACCTCCCTTTTGGAGATTCCTTTGATGTATTCGATCTGCTTCTTTCCTTGAGCAGCTGTTTTATGCTCGGCCTTTTTTTCTATCAGTTGCTTCAGCCAAACCCTATCCGGACTGGTGATGGCTGCAAAAGCAAGTGCCGATGATGGAGCAATTGCCTTTGTCTGATATTCATAACGAGCTCTGAGGATATATGGAATTTGAAAATATGGAAAATTTTCCTGTACCCTTTGCAATTGATCTAGCTCTACGGGACTTATAGAATCAGCTTTTTGGAGGATTTCTAAAAATTGGGCAGAATTCAATTCGATTATCTTTTTAGCTTGATAATTAGTCTGTTACCAATTGGCTACGGTAGCTGTAAAGATATCCTGGATGATATTTTTGAAAATCTCCTCAACCAGATCATTTTCTACATCCAACAAAGTGGATGTTCTAGGATCGTAATCTTGGAAGAAAGAAAAGCTTTGCTTCAGGTTTTCTTCTTCGTTCGTAGTATTGATGTATTCCACTTCTACTCGGATAGTCAGACGCATGGTGCCTGCCCGATCGGGCAAGTTGGGGTCGCCACTGGATACGGCAGCCTGAGGAGTCACCGCGTACTGGGTGATAGCCCCCATAAACTGTAAGTTTCCATTGGTTCTGACGAGTTCTAGCTGAGTATTTCTCTGGTAATATTCCTTCAGTGACTCTGTGAATGTTTGCTCAATATTCGCTGGTCCTCCTCCGGCATCATTAAAGAAATTATCCACTGAAAATGTCTTCACCAAATTGTAATCGATGTTAGTACCTGTGAAGCTGTATTTGACTGAGCAACTCTGGAACAGGAGAAAGATCAATCCAACTGCAAGGATGCTGAGCTTATTGGTCGATCTCATATTGCTTTATTTTTCTATATAGTGTGCGTTCGGATATGCCAAGGTCATTAGCGGCATATTTTCTTTTATTGTTGTGCTTGCGCAAAGCTCTTAGAATCATCTCCTTTTCTTTCTTTTCCAAAGAAAGAGAATTATCATCCTCCTCATGGATAATGTCTTCTATGACGTCGTCCTCGTATTCATCGTTGTTCGATGTGTTTGATTTTTGAGAATCGATCACTAGAGGAACGTAGCTGGATCCGGACTCAGTAGTTTCTTTGGGATTGAATCCTCCATCCAAATCTTCAAAAAGACCCTGATGCTTTTGAATGATATTTTGGCTTAGGCCACCATTTTGGTAGGTTTCCAGCACCAGTTTTTTCAAATCATTCATATCTTTTTTCATATCAAAAAGCACTTTGTACAGGATATCTCTTTCGGAGAAATCTGAAGAATCCGTGTTTTTTGAGGAATTCGGAAGTGCCATCGGTAGGCGTGAATTGTCCGAAGGTAGGTAGTTCGAAAGGGTCTGCGCTGTTACTTCCCGATCTTGTTCCAAGAGGGAGATTTGCTCGGCAATGTTTTTCAGCTGACGAATATTTCCCGGGAAGGAATAGCGCATCAAGGCAGCCTGTGCTTCCGGGTCTAAACTGATAGGTTTTACTTGATATTTCTCTGAGAAATCTGAAGTGAATTTTCTGAAAAGCAAGACCATATCCTCTCCTCGCTCTCGCAAAGGCGGTACAAAAATCGGGACGGTGTTCAGTCTGTAGTACAAATCCTCTCTGAACTTGCCTTTTTCCACGGCATTGAGAAGCTTGACATTCGTGGCGGCAATTACTCTGACATTCGTCTTGAGCACCTTGGAGGATCCTACTTTGATGAATTCACCGTTTTCTAATACTCGCAGCAATCTGGACTGCGTGCCAAGGGGGAGCTCTCCGATTTCGTCTAGAAATATAGAACCTCCGTCAGTGACTTCGAAATAGCCTTTTCTTGCTTCATGTGCTCCTGTAAATGAGCCTTTCTCATGGCCGAAAAGCTCCGAGTCAATCGTTCCTTCCGGAATAGCTCCACAGTTGATTGCGATAAATTTGCCATGCTTACGTAGGCTAAGGGAATGAATAATTTTCGAAAAACTTTCCTTACCACTCCCGCTTTCTCCAGTGATCAGCACGGTCATGTCAGTAGGTGCGGCTTGCATGGCTACTTGAATCGCATGATTTAAAAGTGGACTATTGCCGATGATTCCGAAGCGTTGCTTAACGCTTTGTATTTCCGGATTTGCAATCATGATAGTTCTGGGTTTATTTCTATTACCTCACCGAAAAGCGTCGCAGGCGTACAATCTGTTATTTTCACTTTCAAATAATCGCCCTTAGTGTAGTTCCCTGCCGGTACGATTACTACTTTGTTTGCCGAGTTTCTTCCCTTGTAATCGGAAGCCGATTTTTTGGATTCGCCTTCTACCAGAATGATTTGTTCTTTTCCTAGGTCAAGTTTGTTTCTCAGCAGAGAGGTCTCGCTTTGCTTTTTGATCACTTCCGAAAGTCGTTGCTTTTTCACTTCCATAGAGATATCGTCGGGATATTTCTTTGCTGCCAAAGTCCCTGGACGTTCAGAGTAGTAGAACATGTAGGAGAAATCGAACTTGACGATGTCCATAAGGGAAAGTGTGTCCTGATGCTCTTCCTCCGTTTCGCTACAAAATCCGGTGATGAAATCAGATGAAATTCCGCATTCTTCTCCCAGGATAGCCTTGATCTTGGATACCCGCTCTAAATACCATTCCCGGCTGTAGGTTCTATTCATCATTTCCAACACACGAGAATTTCCGCTTTGGGCTGGCAAATGGATGTATTTACAGATGTTGTCGTACTTTTTAATAGTATAAAGAACTTCGTCTGTGATATCTTTTGGGTGAGAGGTGGAGAAGCGAACTCGAAGAGCAGGATTTACCTGCGCCACCATTTCCAAGAGATTGGCAAAGTTGATTACCGTACTCACTTCCTTTTCTTTTTTATTCAGTCGGGCTTTATTGTTTTCCTCAGGAGACCATTTGTAGCTATCGACGTTTTGTCCGAGTAAAGTAACTTCTTTGAAACCTTTTGAGAAAAGATCTCTAGCTTCTTCGACGATGGAGTGGGGATCCCGACTTCGTTCTCTTCCTCGGGTAAAAGGTACTACACAGAAGGAGCACATGTTGTCACAGCCTCGCATGATGGACACGAATGCCGTCACTCCGTTGGAATTCAATCGTACAGGAGAAATATCCGCGTAGGTTTCCTCGCGGGAAAGAAAGGTGTTGACGCCTTTTTGACCGTCTTCAGCGCTGGAAATTAAATTGGGTAAGTCACGGTAGGCATCTGGACCTACGACGATATCGACCAATTTTTCTTCTTCTAAGAATTTATCTTTTAATCGCTCAGCCATACAGCCGAGAACTCCTATGGTCATTCCTGGTTTAGCTTTTTTAGCTCGCTGGAAATCTGTCAGACGTTTTCTGACGGTTAATTCGGCTTTTTCACGGATGGAGCAGGTGTTGAGGAAAATGACATCTGCCTTGTAGAAATCGGAAGTAGTATCAAATCCCCCATCTTTCATGATCGCTGCTACCACTTCTGAATCTGCGAAATTCATGGCGCAACCGTAGCTCTCGATGTAAAGTTTTCTGGTTTTGCCGGTATTCTCATCTGCTGAAGTTCTGTAGTCGGTCGCCTTGGCTTCCTCTCCGGAGATGATGTCAATATCTGCAATCAAATTATTCATAAAATTATAATTCGTCTATTAAGGGCCCTATGGAATCTCACCTGCTTGCTAGTTATCCCAGTGTGAGACTTTTTAGTCAAGCCTCTCTGCCAGAGGCAGCCTAGATTTCATTTACTGTCTATCCTGCTTTCGGATGGCGAAATTAAGAAAATGCGGACAGAATGGCAGAAAGTCTGATTCTTTATTTTACTCTTTTAAGATCATTGGTGCTTTATCTCTTCAAGAAGTACATGTGGGAATTAAGGAGAATTGACTTCAAACGGAATCTTCAACTGCTCTCCAAAATGCTGGTGCTCTTCGATAATATTAAGATTGGAGAGTCCCAGACCGAGTAATCTGATGGATTTATCGAATGGTTCCTGAGTCAACAGTTCCTGAGCGATATGCCAGATAAGTTCTTCGTTGGGATATTGTTCCTGAGTTTTGCTGCGAGTCTGCTGCGTGAAGTCTGAAAACTTAATCTTCAACGTGACTGTCCTGCCATTAATCCCTGATTTCTTTATTCGTCGGATTAACTCATCGTAGATATTTCGCAGCTCTAGGCGAAGTTCTTCGTCCTCCGAAAGATCCCGTTCGAAGGTGTTCTCTGCACTAATCGACTTACGGATTCGGTGGGGTTGTACTTCGGAGAGGTGAATTCCTCGGACGATATTGAAGTAGTGAATGCCAGACTTGCCAAATTTTCGAGTGAGGTATTGCAACGAAAATTGCTTGAGGTCTTTGCCATTGTGGATTCCCAGACTTCCCATTTTCTCGGTAGTTACTTTCCCTATCCCGAAGAATTTTTTGATGGGTAATTTCTCTAAGAACTCCTCAGCCTCTTCCGGGAGAATCACAGCCTGTCCATTGGGTTTGTTCAGATCTGATGCGATTTTGGCTAGAAACTTATTGTAAGAAACTCCCGCCGATGCATTCAAGCCTGTTCGTTCATAGATCATCTGCCTGATTTGTTTCGCTATCAAAATCGCGGATTTCAACCCCTTCTTGTTTTCCGTCACATCCAAAAACGCTTCATCCAAAGACAATGGCTCCACCAGGTCTGTATATTCATGGAATACTTCTCTGATCTGACTGGAAATTTCCTTGTATCGATCGAATCTAGCTGGCGCAAAGATAAGCTGAGGACACTTCCGAGCCGCCAATATCGAAGGCATAGCAGAATGCACTCCGAATTTCCTAGCCTCATAACTTGCGGCCGCAATTACTCCTCTGGCGGCATTTCCGCCCACCACGAGCGGTTTTCCTCGCCACTCAGGATGATCGAGCTGCTCCACAGAGGCATAAAAAGCATCCATATCTACATGGATGATTTTCCGGATAGGAGGAAGAGTTATTTCTTTTTCATTTTCCACGAAGCACTTCTAAGATTGCTTGAGCTTTGAGTCCGCATTCTTCGTATTCCTGGGTTGCATCGGCATCGAAAGTGATCGCACTACCTACTCCAAAGTATAATTTTTTTGCTTCCAAATCAGCAATAATACTCCGAATGACTACTGAGAAATCAAAATCCCCATTCTCTTCGATCACTCCAAAAGCTCCAGAAAACCAGCCTCTTTTGAAGCTTTCCAGTTCTTCGATGATTTCCATCGTTCGGATTTTTGGTGCGCCCGTCATACTTCCCATGGGAAAAGAAGCCTGAATGATCTCTGAGAAATTCACGTCTTTTCTCAACGCTGAAGCTACAGTACTGATCATCTGAAAAACCCTCGGCAAGGGATAGATGCCAAATAACTCAGTGACTTGTACCGAACCCACCTGGGAAACCTTGGAAAGGTCATTGCGCATGAGGTCTGCGATCATCAGATTTTCAGCCTGCTCTTTTTCGCTAGTTGCTAGCGTGGTGATGTTCCTGGCATCTTCTGCGGGGGATTCACCTCGCTTGATTGTGCCTTTGATGGGTTGAGCGATTAGTTTTGCGCCAGATTTTTTGAGGTAACGTTCGGGTGATGCAGATACTAGCCATTGGGATTTGGCTTTGAAAAGTGCAGAAAAGGGCATGGGAGAAAGCTCGTTCAGCTGAAAAAAGGCTAAGATGGGATCCCAAGTTTCGAAAGAACCTGAGTAGGCTTGACAAAAGTTACACTCGTAGGTATTTCCTTCTATGATGTGGTTTTGGATGGTTTTTACTTTTTCTAAATAACTTTCTCTAGTGAGTTGAGGACTGACTTCACAGGTGGTGTTTCCATTTTTTGGGAGGCGTATGTTTTCTATTTTTTCCAAAAATCCTTCAGTCAACTCAGTATCTGAATAAACCTGATTCTTTTCAAAAGTTAAGGAAAGCGAAGGCTGAAAAAAACAAAGTTCAGGGAGATCGAAAAAGCTGAAATTCTCACTTTTCAACTTTTCTAAATGATTTTTAAAATCATAGCCTATAATTCCAACTTTCCTGAAGTGGAGATTTTCACCCCAGATTTCAGATTCGGTCAATAACCTATTTCCTGCAAAAAATTGACTTGAAAATGGGGATTCGGGGTATTCGTAGCTATTTCCATTAGTTAAGGCAAAAAACTCGTAGTGGGTATCCGCCCAACGGCAGAGTTTTTCGATCCATTGAGGACTTGGGATAGCGTAGCTGTAGTTGGAGGTCTTCATTGGTATCACAAAAAAAGAGGAATCCTGTGAAGAATTCCTCTTTTCAATAAGTTTGTTGAGATTAATTGGCTTTTACATCCAAGATCAAGCCCACATTATTGTAAACGAATTTGTCTTTGGCTTTGTCAGCTACAGTAGCTTCATCGCCGTAAGAAAGACCCCATTCTGTTCTATCGATGTTGAAACCAGCTTTGGTAGTCACCACTCCGTCAGTTACGTTAATTGTAGCTGGGAATTTGATGTTTTTGGTAGTACCTCGCATGGTCAAGTTGCCGCTTACCCAGTAATTTGGTGTTGCAGGGGAAAGTTCTGTGTTTGACTTAGGAGTGAACTCAGAGTTGAATTCCTCTTCATCTGTGATCACGTCATCAGCAGAGAAAGGCTCTACAGAAGTGATTTCAAAAGTAGCTGTTGGGTGGTTTGCAGCATCAAAGAAATCATCTGACTGAAGGTGTCCATGAAGTTTGCCGTAATTTTCACTACCTGCTTCAAGGTCATGAATCTCAAGCCCGGTGATATCGAAAGTAAATGATCCGCCGGTCACTTCGTTTCCGTTCACGATAACTGTACCAGTAGTAGCTGGTATTATTCCGTTGTGCTGACCAGTTGGCTTGTAGCCCATCCATTCGATTTTAGAAGCTTCAGTGTTCAGTGAAAGCGTTTTTCCTTCAGCTTGGGATACTTCTTGAGCCTCTGTAGTTTCTACTGTGTCGGTTGGTTTGCTGCAGGCTGTTGTCATTAGAGCAGCTGCTAGAACTAGACCTGAAAGTTTTAGAGTTTTCATTAATTTAATCAGTTTCGGTTTTTGATGTATAGACACGTAAACTCAATTTTCTCCAAAAGGTTCATTTCATAAAAGAAAAAGTGAAACTTTGTTTTAGATCGAAAAGTGACTAATACGTCTAAAATTCAATAGCTATGTCCTTGCAATTAGAAGTAAATGGTAAAAAACCTCAGTTTGGAAAGGAGTGTTGGCTAGCTCCAAACTGTACCGTGGTTGGTGACGTCATGATGGGAGAGCGGTGCACTGTTTGGTTCAACGCGGTAGTAAGGGGAGATGTCCATGAGATCCGAATTGGCAATGACACCAATATCCAGGATGGGGCGGTGATTCATTGTACCTACAAAAAAGCTGGCACTTATATAGGGAATCAGGTCTCTATTGCTCATAATGCCGTAGTTCATGGATGTACTATTCATGACCGGGTATTGATAGGAATGGGAGCCATTGTGATGGATGGGGCTGTGATTCACTCAGGAGCCGTGATAGCCGCTGGTGCGGTGGTTTTGGCGAATACTATCGTGGAAGCCAATTCTATTTATGCGGGAATGCCTGCCAAAAAAGTGAAAGACACTGGTGCAGAAATGGACGAGGTAATCACCAGAACTGCTAAAAACTATCCGATGTACGCAAGTTGGTTTACAACTTGAATGATTCTCTGACCGTTCAGGATTTATATGCGAATGGTTTATTTTTGGTAAATTTAGACTGACTCTAATTTAATGATTTTTACAACTTTACATTTTTTATGAAAATGCTCCTCAGAAGGTTAGGCAGTCGCTCAAATCTAGCTATCCTTTTCGCACTATTCCTTCTCTTTATAGTTTTGTTAAACTACTACATGCCGAGAAGTTTGGCTTTGGATGTCAAGTTTGCCTACACGGCTGATGAGGCTTATACCACTTTGAAAAGTATGGGGCCAGCACTTCGAGCTGAATACTTATACATTATCTGGGTGTTGGATTCTACTTATATGGTGATCTATTTGTTGTTGTTCTCGAGTTTGATTGTTAAGTTTTTGAATAATAAGTTAATCGCGATCTTGCCCTTATTGATTTTTATATTCGATCTGCTGGAGAATATCATGGTAACGAGTCTATTGCTTAAATATCCTACAGAGAGTCATATTTTAGGGTTTGTTGCCTCTTTTTTCACTACTACCAAATGGCTTATAGTTGCTGTTTTTTGGATCACTTTTCTGGGTAGCCTCCTGCATCATTATCTCCTTAAAAATCAGCCAAATCTAGATTTGAAACGATAAAAGCTGAATTTTTTATAAAATACCTCTTCTCACTTCCTTTTCTTTTCAGGAAATTTTGAGTAGTATTTGAAAGTGAGAGAAAACCACTGGTTTTTGATTGGATGTTAAAATTTTGTTTGTGAAATCTTGCCAGCTTTAATTTATTAGGTGCGGGCATTTTTTACCTTATGAAAAAATCATCAGTAAGATGACTTCCTACCGCTGTAAAACTGGTGCCGCCAATTCAAATCAAATTTGTGAAAATGAAAGAAGAATATTTAAGATGGTTTTCTCCCCACCTACAGCGGGATGTAGAAATGTTGGTGTTCGGACACGCCGGTTATCCGGTGGTGTTATTTCCTACCTCCAAAGGCTCGTTTCATGAAAACCGGGATATGGGGTTGGTGAATTCAGCTCATTGGTACCTAGAACAAGGGTTGATACGAATTTATTGTCCGGTGAGCAATGACGCGGATAGCTTTTATAATAAGAATATTCATCCTCATGACCGAATACAGCATCATGTGGCGTATGACAATATGATTTGTCATGAACTAGTAGAGCGTATCCGGCTGAATACTTCGATGGCGAAGGTGGTTATGGCGGGCTGTAGCTTTGGTGGATATCATGCCGCAAATTTTGCTTTTCGGCATCCGGGATATGTGAGCCACATGTTTAGCATGTCGGGAGCTTTTGATATCAGGGACTTTATGGATGGGTATCAGCACGACGATATCTATTACAATAATCCGCTCGAATACTTACCTGGACTTCATGACCAAGAACTTTGGAAGATGGATATCGTCCTCGGAACCTCCAATTGGGACATCTGTTTTGATGCAAATCTCAAGCTGCACGAAACGCTTAAATCAAAAAACATCAATCACTGGCTGGACGTGCGCCAAAACAGGCAACACGACTGGGGAGTTTGGAAGGAAATGTTCCCACATTACCTCAGCAGAATAAAATTTAACTAACTCAACAAATCATAACTTAGGTATGAAAAAAATAGGAATACTTTTCGGAATGGAGGACACTTTTCCTCAGGCATTTATAGATAGAGTAAATCAAAAAGCTGAAAAAGGAATCATGGCTGAGGCCGTTCAAATTGACAAAGTGATTCAGAATAAACTTTCTGATTATGCAGTCATCATCGATCGAATCTCACAAGATGTACCCTTCTATAGAGCTTATTTGAAAAATGCCGCATTGACAGGCACCGCCGTGATCAATAACCCTTTTTGGTGGAGTGCCGATGACAAGTTCTTCAACAATGCGCTGGCGGATCAATTGGGCGTTCCACTTCCCAAAACAGTGATTTTGCCTTCGGCTCAACATCCTGACGACACGACTTCTAAATCATTCAGAAATCTCAAAGCTCCTTTGGATTGGGAAGGTATTTTCGATTATGTAGGTTTTCCAGCTTATATGAAACCTTATGCGGGCGGTGGATGGAAAAATGTATATCGCTTGGAAGATAAAGACGAGTTTTTCAGAACTCATCCTGAGACAGGGCAACTGGTCATGATGCTACAGGAAGAAATCGTATTTGAGGAATACTTTCGAGTGTATTGCCTAGGCGGAAAAGCTGTGAAAATCATGCCTTATGAACCACGTAATCCGCATCATTTGCGCTATGTAGTAGATGGACCACCTGCTTCCAAAAAACTCTTGGCAACTGTCAAAGACTACACGCTACGACTTTGCAAAGGTCTGGGCTATGATTTCAATACCGTAGAATTTGCTGTGAAAGAAGGGATTCCTTATGCGATAGATTTTGGTAATCCTGCGCCAGATGCTGATATCAATTCTGTAGGTCAGGAGAATTTTGATTGGGTAGTGGAAGAGGCAGCGAAAATGGCTATCGCTTATGCCAAAGCACAGAAGCCTGGAAAAATGAACCTCACCTGGGGGACATTTATGAAAGATGCTGTGAGCAGTGCAAAAAGATTTTAGAATTTCAGCTTAATATATAGTCATGGCTTCATTCCAAAAAAAGCTCCCAAAGTTCACCCTGGGTGTAGAAGAAGAATACCAAATCATCGATCCTCACACGAGAGACCTGCGCTCGCACATGTCAAAAATCGTGGAGGGTGGCAAAATCACGCTCAAGGAGCAGGTGAAAGCTGAGATGCATCAGTCGGTAGTAGAAGTAGGAACTAATGTCTGTGAGAATGTAGCTCAAGCTCGATTAGAAGTGTCTTCCCTTCGCAACAAGATAGCGGAATTAGCGGCTAATCAAGGGTTGGTGGTAGGTGCCGCTAGTACGCATCCTTTTGCCAGATGGCAGGATCAGGAGATCACAGATGATCCGCGCTATCATACCATTGTGGATGAGCTGAAGGACATCGCCAGGTCCAACCTCATTTTTGGACTGCATGTCCATGTGGGAATTGACAATCGGGAAATCGCGCTGCAGCTGATGAATCAAGCCTGCTATTTTCTTCCCCATATCTATGCGTTGACTACAAATTCACCTTTTTGGGAAGGCAGGAATACGGGCTTTAAAGCTTTTCGAGCAAAGATTTTTGCCAAATTCCCAAGAACAGGCTTGCCGGAATATTTTGATTCTGTGCAGTCCTATGACAATTACCTGGAGACACTAGTCAAAACAAATTGCATAGATAATCCCAAAAAGATCTGGTGGGACCTGAGAATTCATCCCTTTTTCAGCACGATTGAATTCCGAATCTGTGATATGTGTCTCACGGTCGATGAGACGATTTGCATCGTGGCATTGATTCAAGCTGTTGTGGCCAAATTATACAAGCTTCTTTTGAGCAACACCAGTTTCAATATCTATAGAATTGCCTTGATCCGGGAGAATAAATTTCGGGCGGCGAGAAACGGGATTGAGGGTAAACTGATAGATTTTGGCAGAAAAGTAGAAGTGCCAACCCCCGAACTTATAGCTGAGTTGCTTGAATTTGTCGATGACGTAGTTGATGAGTTGGGAAGCAGAGCAGAAATCGATTACGTGCATAAGATCTTCCAGAATGGAACGGGTGCAGATCAGCAGTTAGCAGTTTTTGAAAAAACTCAGGACCTCAAAAAAGTAGTGGACATGATCACTTCAAAGTTTACTCAGGGGATTTAAGGGCTTTCATTACCTTTGCGGGCAAAAAAAACTATAAGGCAACGTGGGAAAGAAAAAATTGAACTTGGCGATCTTGGATATGTATGACGGCGAGCCAAATCAGGGGATGCGTTGTATTAAAGATATCGTGGCGCGATTTGAAAGTCAGATCAACTACAAGGTTTTTGACGTGAGAGGTAAGGCAGAGCTTCCTGAGCTTGGTGATTTTGAACTATTTATATCTACCGGAGGACCTGGGAATCCAATGGATGGGGATGGCAATTGGGATTTGAAATATTTTGATTTTCTAGATCAGATTTGGATTTGGAATCAGAATTTCAATCAGAAGAAACACATTCTTTTTATCTGCCATTCATTCCAAATGGCCTGCAGGCATTTTGGGTTGGGTACACTTACCAAACGTAATTCTACATCATTTGGCGTGATGTCCGTACACAAGACAGCTGATGGACTGAAAGACTCTTTATTGCAAAATCTCGACAATCCTTTTTGGGCTGTTGACTCGAGGGATTATCAGGTGGTGCAGCCAGATTTGAAAAAATTCAAAGTGCTGGGAGCAAAAATCATCGCTCTGGAGAAAATTCGCGATCATGTGCACTACGAACGCGCCATCATGGCCATTCGCTTTTCTGATGAAATGGTAGGAACTCAATTCCATCCTGAAGCAGATCCGGTGAGTTTTCTGGCACATTTGAAAAAAACTGAGGTAAAGGAGAAGATCATCGCGTCTATCGGTAAAATCAGGTTTAGAAAAATGCTGGAGCACATGATAGATGAGGATAAAATCTATAAAACAAACGAGACGTTGATTCCTAATTTTCTAGCTCAGTCTATTCAAAAAGTAAAAGCAACCCAAACCCTTACATTAATTTAAAATCGTATGATTGAATCCCGTAGAGCTCAATTTAATGCTGAATTTTCCACGGAGAAATATCAGGCTTTTCTTGATGATCTAGCTGCGGACTTTAATTATGCTCCTACCTTCAGAATAGCAGAAACGCCTTTTTTCATCCCAAATGAAATAAAGAATCAGCTCGTAGAGGCATGTGGCGAAGTGATCGATTTTATCAAAAAGCCTGATTTCAAATCACTCACTCAGCGCGCGATAGACTTGAATTTTTCTGTACCCAATGAGGATGCCCATTCGCAGTTTATGGCTATTGATTTTGGGATTTGTGAAGAAAATGGGCAGCTTGTTCCCAAGCTTATCGAGGTTCAGGGATTTCCTTCCATATTCAATTTTCAGTTCAATCTGTACAGGAAGTTGAAAGAACGATATGCCTTTCTTTCCGAACTGACGCCTTACCTGTCAGGATTGGATGAAGAATCTTATCTGGCTAAGCTGCGAGAAGTGGTGATCAAAGATTTTGATTCCACTGAGGTGATATTATTAGAGATAGAGCCGGAAAAACAGAATACGAAGATTGATTTTTACTATTGCCATCGAGACTTGGGCATTCCCATAGTCTGTGTGACGGAGGTTCTCAAAGAAGGGTCTCAGCTTTTTTATGTGAATCATGCTGGCGAAAAAAAGCGTATTAGACGCATTTACAACCGGGTGATTTTTGATGAACTAAATCTGCGAAAGGATCTGACATTACAGTTTAGCTTTGAGGAGGAGCTGGATGTGGAGTGGGCAGGACATCCCAATTGGTACACTAGGATTTCTAAGTTCATTCTGCCGTATTTGCAAGGCAAGTATTTCATAGAAACCATCCTTCTGAGTGAATTGAAGGAGATTCCAGAGGATTTGGAAAACTACGTTTTGAAACCTTTATTTTCATTTTCTGGCTCGGGGGTGGTTTTCAATGTAAAAAAGGCTGATATCGATGCGGTGAAAGACAAGGATTTGTACATTCTTCAGAAAAAGGTAGCCTATGCTCCCGTGATCCAGTCTCCAGAGGGTAAGGTAAAAGTTGAAGTGAGGATTTTGGTGCTATGGCCAGAGGGAGATGAAAATCCTACTTTGGTGGGCAACCTTTCTAGACTGAGCCGGGGAGAGATGATAGGAGTGAAGTTTAACAAAGACAAAGACTGGGTTGGGGGGTCAATTGGCCTTTTTGAGAGATGAAATGGCAGTAGTAATCCTTGATTTCAAAGGTGTTAGTTACCTTAAATTCTTGGCTTACTTGTTCGAAAGACAAATGACCGACAAGGACTCCTTGGTTACTTTAACCCAATTCTAGAATGCTTTTGGCTCTTTACTGTTTGAAAATCGTCCCTACGTTCTAATCAAAAATGGCAGTGATTTTTCGCTGCCATTTTTGATTTCTATAGGTTATTGTTTCCAGCTAGCTGGATCTTTTCGCCATTCGGAAAGCGAAGTGAGCGTGTCATCGGTGATGAATTTTCGTTGCACGGCCATAGGAAGAAGCGCTTCGTAATGACTCAGGCATACTAATTTCACACCTGCTTTTTCGAAGTTTTGCTGTGCCACATCAAATCCATAACTGAAAATTGCGACCATACCTAATACCTCAAACCCTGCATCAAGAAGATCTTGAGTAGCTTTTAGAGAACTTCCTCCAGTAGAGACCAAGTCTTCCACTACTACTACCTTTTGCCCAGGCACTACCTTGCCTTCTATCATGTTTTCCATGCCATGCCCTTTAGCTTTTGCACGCACATAGACGAATGGGAGGCAGAGGTCATTGGCAAGGAGCGCGCCTTGCGGAATTCCTGCTGTGGCCACACCTGCAATGGCTTCTACATTTGGGAAGTAATGCTGAATACTTCGTACGAGTTGCTCCTTGATCAAGGTGCGTACCTCAGGAAAGGAAAGGGAGAGTCTGTTGTCACAGTAGATTGGTGATTTCCAGCCAGAAGCCCAAGTGAAGGGTTTTTCAGGTTGAAGCCTGATGGCTTTAATCTCTAATAATTTATCAGCTACTTCAGCAGCTACATTCGCGTCTAAAATTTCCATACTTCAAAAATAAGAGATAAACTTAGGCCAAGGTTGTAGTAAGTGAAAAAATTATGCACTTTTGGCTAATCTCAACCAAGCCAAACTTTAGATTCGACTATGAGGATCTTCGTGAATGACAAACCATTTGATCTCATAAGCTATGAGGAACTGAACCCCTCGAAGACTTACGAGACTGTCTATCAACAGCTAGAAGAGTTGCCGTCCCATTTGCAATGGAAGGATGATGTGCTATTTCATGAACCTTCGCATGACCTGGTAATCCGACTACTTTACCTCTTGCGAACTCGTAAAATGAAGGATTTGGATTCCATCACCTTGGTGACAAAGGACAAGTCTTCTCTGAAGAAGTTTGTGAAAAGTCGCTTCTCAATCATTAAAGCAGCTGGGGGAGTGGTGACCAAAAAGGATAAGCTATTACTGATTTTTAGGCTTGGAAAGTGGGATTTTCCGAAAGGGAAATTTGAAAAAGGAGAAACGCCTAAGGAATGCGCTGTGAGGGAAGTCGAAGAGGAGTGTGCGGTGAAGGTGAAGGCAAGCAAGAAAATCTGCACTACATGGCATACCTATACTCAGAATAGAAAAAGCATACTGAAGAAGACGTATTGGTATGAGATGGATTGCATAAGCGATGCACAAATGGCTCCTCAGCAAGAAGAGGGAATAGAAGATATTCGCTGGTTTTTTGAAGCTGACGCCAAAATAGCCTTAATTAATTCCTACCCTTCGATGCGCTACTTATTCAAGCAGTTTATCAGAAGGAACCTGAAGCCTCAGACGTTATAAGGTAGAAATTCTGTCACATCGCCTCCGAATCGGTGCACCTCCCGAATAATGGTGGAGCTGATTGCAGCATATCTAGGAGAAGTAATTAGGAAGACTGTTTCCAGATCAGAATTCAGGTAGCGATTCATCTGGCTGATTGTATTCTCGTACTCAAAGTCCGTCGTGTTCCTCAATCCTCTAATCAGGAACTGTGCGTTATGTTTCTTGGCTAGGGTAGAAGTCAATTCGTTGTACACGATGACTTTCACGCCAGGAATATTTTCATAGACGCTCTCTACTTTTTTTACCATATCCTCAATCTCAAAGTACCTGGATTTCTTGGTGGAATTATAGCCAATTCCTATGATCACCTCATCAAACAAATTGAGACTTCTCATCACAATATCATGATGTCCAAGGGTATATGGGTCGAAGGAGCCTGGGAAAATAGCGACTTTTTTCATGTGAGTTTTTTGCCTAGTCGAATTGCCAATTGCTTTCAAAGAGATTGACGAACTTCAAATGCTTGAAACCATGCGTGTAATTTTGATTGGCATGCGGTGTCAATAGCCTGAAATAATGAAAATACTCTTTGCCCCATTTCTCAGTAATTCCGCTGCCATCTGTGGCTCCAAAAAGACTGATCCGAACATGGTTTCTATCAAATTTCAATTGCTCAATAAAAATCGTGACATATTTCAAAATGTCTTCCTTACTCTCGATGGAGAAGATGTTGAAAGCGGCAAGTTCCTGATTGGAAAATGCTGCTGCGTAGATCTGATTTCCAAATATGCTCACTAGAATCTCTTGATCTATCAGGTTAAACCTCTCCTTGAATAAGTACGAAAGAAAACTCACCGATCCGTGGTGAAATGTCAATTCTGAAAATCTTGCTTCCAGCGTTTTCTTCAGTTTGCTGCTGATACTGGAGAGGACCTGTAAATTATTGCTATCTAGTGGGGTGTTGAAGTAGCTTGTGTTGGATTTTTGATCTCCGGCGAAGGAGAGGTAAGTGGCTTCTTTTCCAGGCTGAAACAATACACCAGGAACTAGACTGAAGTCCGGCTGATGCAAATAGACCTTAGCCGGAATGTCCGTTTTCAACAGAGGATCCGAGACGATCAACTGTTCCAAGGAATTCCAGTCGAACTTCATGTATTCATGAATACAGATGGTCGATTGGTTCTTGTCTTTTGCGAAAATGAAGAGAAAATCAGGATACAAAAAAAGTGATAGGCTTGCTGCGTCTTCCACATCAAACCTATCACTTTTAAATACTTTAAGGTTGCTTTCCAAAATAGGAGGTTTTATTTCCAGTTACCCTCAGTAGAGGCATCTGTTCTTGAACCTACTTTCAAGGCTTTTTCGTTGTTGTTCAATCTTCTTGCCGGATTGATTGGGGCAGGATCTCTAATTTCGAAAACAGAGATTTCGTAAGAATTTCTTTCCACTTTGTCAGCAAAGAACTCGAATTGCTTTCCTCCAGAACCCGGAACTGTAGCAAGTGCATCAAGATTGAAATCAGGGAATTTTCTTTCATTGAAAAGGGAGTCCATAACTGACACAGAACCTAGCGTGTCAAATGCCACAGAAGTTTCTTCCTTTCCGTATTCAAGAAGTTTTGTAGTCTCAGTTCTCTGAATAAGCCAAATTTTACCAGTTTGGATAAATGACTTCAACGTATCCCAGCTGCCTGCATATTTACCATTTGATGCCTGGTAGGCCAATTCGGCATCTCGAAGCATCTGAAGTTTTTCGATAATTGCTGCTTCAACAAGCGCTATTTTTTTCTCTTCTTCCACTACGTCATCGACACCTTTGTAAAGATAATAGCCTAGACCGATGGCCACTAGGAAGAAAACTAAGGAGAGTACTTTTGATAAATTCATTTGCTAAATTTTTAGAATCTGGGTAAGGTTGAAGGTTATAAATCGTGCTATTTTAGAGAATTATTTTCAAAATTAAAATATCCTCGCAACAATACTAAGTCCTCGAGGGAATTAATTCCCCAAAAGATTTGATGAAGGGCTTCATTAGGCAATGACCGGATTTCATTTATACTCATCCACCTGATTTCCTCGAGAATCTGGAAATCATTGCTGAGTTCAGGATCCGTACCTAAGATCAAGTTGCCTCCGATTTTTTCCACGCTAAAGAAATGTTCCATTGCGTGAAGTGGCTCTGCAAGGTATTCGTGGGCGAAAAGATAGGCTTTTACAGCTATAGTTAGGCCTGTTTCCTCAAAAAACTCACGTTTTAAATTTGCTTCTGCATTCTGCCCATAATGCATTCCTCCACCTGGCACAGACCACAAAACTTTGTTGTTTCCCATCAAATGTTTGACCATCAGAATTTTTCCTTCCTCGATTAAAACGCCATTCACTCGTGTTCGGAGATGATTTCCAAACTTTGATTCGATTTCCTTGCTGATTCTGTCGTTTGACATTTACATTCGTTTGATGAGTAAAGATAATGAGCCTAAGCAAAGGCCATCAGCCCTGCTACGTAAATATTTTCCTTTTGAGCCCACTTCTGGACAGGCGGCTTTTTTCTCTAAGATGGATTACTTTCTGCTTGTGGAGCCAGAGAAAAAGCCAACTTTCGTGCTACGAGGCTATGCTGGGACGGGAAAAACTTCCGTGATCTCGGCAGTAGTGAAAGTGCTGCCCAAGCTATCCATGCGCTCACTTTTGCTGGCACCTACCGGGCGTGCGGCCAAAGTAATGAGTAATTACTCCGGTAGAGCCGCCTATACGATTCACAAAATAATCTACAAACCCAAGGCGGAAGATGGCAGTTTGGGTGGGGGATTTATCCTGCAAAAGAATTATTACAAAGACACCGTTTTTATCATAGATGAATCCTCAATGCTGGCTGACGATGGTGGGATGTCTGGCAATTTACTTGGGGATCTGATCAGCTTTGTTTTCCATGGGCAAAACAACCGGCTCATTCTGGTAGGTGATACCGCGCAGCTTCCCCCTGTAGGTTCTGAATTCAGTCCGGCGCTGGAAGTTGATTATTTGCTAAGGCATTTTAGGCTGAACGCTGACTTCATAGAGCTGACTGAGGTCATGCGTCAGCGCTTAGAATCTGGAATCCTCTTCAATGCGACCAATCTGCGGGATCAGTTGCAGCGGGAGAAGCAGGAGATTGAGATTAGCACCAGCCAGTTTAAAGACATGTTCAAAATGACCGGAGAGCGACTGGAAGATGGTTTGAGGTATGCCTATGATAAATTTGATACGGAGAATACCACGATCATTACCCGATCCAATAAGGCTGCCGTGCAGTACAATCTTTACATCAGGCGTACTATCCATTTCTTTGACGATGAAATCAGCTCCGGTGATTTGCTGATGATCGTGAAGAATAATTATACCTACATGGCTGAGTCGGATAAGGTGAATTTCCTGGCTAATGGCGATATGGCTGAGGTAATGAAGATTCGCTCATTCGAAGAATTCTATGGGTTTAGATTTGCTACGCTTGAGCTTAGGTTGTTGGATTATCCGGATGAGCCACACTTTGAAGCAAAAGTGATCTTGGATACTCTGTATTCCTCTAGTCCTTCGCTAACGCGGGATCAATACCGAAGCTTGTATCAGCAGGTTTCTGAGGATTATGCAGATGTAGCTAGCAAAGTGGAGCGCATGGAATTGATCAGGAAAGATCCCTTTTTAAATGCTTTGCAAATCAAGTTTGCCTATGCACTTACCTGTCACAAAGCGCAAGGTGGGCAGTGGAAGGCCGTTTTTGTGGATCAGGGTTATTTGCCGGAAGAGCAGATCAACAAGGACTTTACGCGATGGCTTTACACCGCCATGACCCGAGCGACCGAAGAATTATACCTGGTGAATTTTGCGCCTACGTTCTTTGTGAAGCCAAAAGGGGTGGAGGATTCGGAATTTTGATGGAGGTAGGAGGTAGGAAGTTGAGAATCAAAAAAGGTGAAATGGGATAGCAGTGGCCTCTAGGATTACTGGTTTTTAATGGGCAGAAAATCACTTTTGGCAAGGTATTTTCCCTATAATTTCGAAAAAAGGCATCTTCTGGCTTAGTTTTGCGTTATTTTGAAGTTGTGACAAAAAATTGAATATTTGAAAACCAAATAGAATTAGTGGTGAAATCGAGCCTACTTCTTGCAGAAAGATAGGAAGAAATCGTCACGTGATGGTTTTGAAATTTAACATGCGAGAGTGCAGATGACCTTTGAAAATTAACTTATAAACAGATGAAAAAATTAGGAATTTTATTGACCGTATTTGCTTTGGTAGTTGCATTTAATGCCAATGCGCAAGAACAAAGTGGTGCAGCCATCACTTTCAAAGAAAAATCAATTGATTTCGGTGATATCACCCAAGGAGATAAAGTAGAGCATACCTTTCAACTCACCAACTCAGGGTCTGCGCCGCTGATCATTTCTAACGTAGCTGCTACCTGTGGATGTACTGTGCCAAGCTGGCCTAAAGAGCCCATCGCACCCGGAAAATCATCAGAGATCAAGGTTTCTTTCAACTCCGCCGGTAAGATGGGCAAGCAGAACTCAGTAGTAAGAATCTATTCGAATGCTACGGAGCCCATCGAAAAAGTATCGTTGATATCCAATGTGCTTCCGAAGACGAAGTAAACTTCTCAAAATTAAAACTTAAAAAGCCTCTTGAATTGATTTTCAAGAGGCTTTTTAATTGGAGTTGAGCCGAAGGATCATGCTCGTGCTTCAGTTTAAAGAGTAGGTAAAAATACTAGTAAAGACTTATTTCTAGCTATTTTATTTCTTTTCGTAATTCTTCATTTTTATTTTTTTGTGTCAAACTGACTAAACTTAGTGTGTGCGAAAAGCCCTTATCTGATCTAGACTTTGTCCGAAACCCTCAAGTTTAATTTTGAAGCTTCTTAAAATGTTTTGGTTATTTGTTTGTACAGCAAAGTCAATAGTGTGTAAGACTTACTTTACAGTTTTTGGGTCGAGATGCGAAGTGAATTCGTCTGCTTCATCTAAAAATTCCGTCTCAAAAAAATCTCATTCTACACTATCTTTTTTGACATTACAAAGAAATGAAGTTTCCAAAAGCAGAAACACTTTTATTGTTTGGCTTTCTAGGCTGACGCATAACGGTTTGCGGCTTTGCGTGGTGGGAGATTTTCACCACAACTATTGATGCGGGGGACATTACTTTCGGCTGCCACTAAACTATCTGCGGAGCACGAAACCCTGCCTGTCGCAAAAACTTCCTTCCTGAAGTCTGACAGGCACTGTCATAGTAATATAGTGCTACACTTCCGGTATTTACAAAAGACCTAATTTTACCATAAAACAAGTACATCCGCTTCGGTGCCAGCATAGAGCCAACAGTATAATAGGATTGAGGTCAAATCGGTCACCGGGCTTCAGTTCGGTTGAGCAAGGGGACTTAAACTACTGACATCATTACAAAAAGTCATATAAACAAAATAGCTATGAATTCGTTTTCGTTAATCGCTAGTATAGGAGACACTTGCTCATGATTCAGGAGATGAATAGAACAACCAGGCAAGCTTTTTCCTGTACGGAAATTATATTTCAGTTACAAAGAAGATAATCTTTGAACGTAGTGCTCGGAGCAAATTACCCGCTTAATCACCCAATGGAGTAGTATTCCCTGAGAATCAACTAGTGAATATCCCATATAAAATCTAACCACCGTTCCGATCAAGATAAAAGTCTGATATGTCCTTTGAGCGCACCCAAGAAAAATTAAAAATACTCGCAGACGCTGCCAAATATGACGTCTCCTGCTCGTCCAGTGGAAGTAATCGAAGTAATACTACCAAAGGACTTGGCGATGCGACTGGGATGGGTATCTGTCACTCCTATACTGAGGATGGGCGCTGTGTATCTTTATTGAAAATCCTCTTGACGAATTATTGCATTTTCGATTGTGCCTACTGCGTTACCAGAAAAAGCAATGACATAAAACGTGCTGCTTTTCAGGTGCAGGAGGTAGTAGATTTGACTATAAATTTTTATCGTAGAAACTATATTGAGGGTCTGTTTTTGAGTTCTGGGATTTTTAAAAGTGCAGATTACACCATGGAGCGATTGGTGGCGGTTGCCAAAAAGCTGAGACTGGAAGAGAATTTCAATGGATACATCCATCTCAAATCTATCCCTGGAGCTTCGGATGAATTGATGAAAGAAGCCGGGCTGTATGCCGATCGATTGAGCGTAAATATTGAGATTCCTACCAAAGAGGGACTGAAATTATTGGCTCCTGAGAAAAAGCGGGAAGACTTCATTAAACCGATGATTAAGGTGAAGAATGAAATCATCCAGTACAATTCAGAAAAGAAGCTTATTAAGAGCACTCCCAAGTTTGCTCCTGCGGGGCAAAGTACACAAATGATCATCGGTGCCAGTGGGGAAAGTGATCAGCAGATCATGTGGACCTCGGATTATTTTTACAAAAAGTTTGATTTAAAACGGGTTTACTACTCTGGATATATTCCCATCAGTAATGATAACCGCCTCCCGCAACTTGGGACTGCGGTACCTATGCTTCGGGAGAATAGGTTATATCAGACCGATTGGCTGATGCGCTTTTATGGTTTTGAGGTTCACGAGATTTTAAACAACGAGCATCCAAATCTCGACTTGGATGTAGATCCGAAGTTGGGTTGGGCACTGAGAAATCTGGCTTTTTTCCCGGTAGATGTCAATAAATCGGACAAAGATATGCTGGCTAGAATTCCAGGATTGGGCATGAAATCAGTTAATAAAATCATTCAGGCGAGACGTTTTCGTAAGTTGAACTGGGATCACCTTCAGAAGATGGGGGTAGCACTGAATAGGGCCAAGTATTTTCTGGTGTGTGCGTCCAATGACTTTGAACGACGGGATTTGACAGGACCTCAGCTCAAATCACTTATTCTTCAAAACTCCAGTAGCAAGTATCAGAAAATTCTAAGTCCACAAATGAATTTGTTTGTGTAAATGATATCTCAACAGGAAACGATACTAGTTTATGATGGTAGTTTTGATGGTTTTCTGACCTGTGTTTTTGAAGTGTATGAGTTTAAGCTGAATCAGGTTTCTATTCACAGAAAGGATGATGCGCAAGAGACTTTATTTGGAAAAATGCAAGAAGTCTTCACTGATCCTGTAAAAGCGGATCGTGTGTGGAAAGGCATTTCCAAGAATACTTCAGCTTCTGGCAAAACCCGCATTTATTATGCTTTTCTAAGTGAAGGTCCAGCTATAGAAAATCTATTGTTGCGCTATATTCAATATGCGTTTAGGAGTCAAATTCCAATAGATTCGGATTTCGGCAATGCAGATGTGTTGAAAGTGACTCAGATTGCCAAAAGCGTGGGAAGGGAAAAACACCGAATGGAAGCTTTTGTACGATTCAGATTGACCAAGGATGCGCTTTACTTTGCCACTATTTCTCCAGATTTCAATGTGGTTCCGCTTATTTCCAAGCATTTTGAAAAGAGATATGCTGATCAAAAGTGGATGATTTACGATCTAAAGCGGCATTACGGAATTTATTATGATTTGGAGAAAGTAGATATTATTCAACTTGAGTTGCCAGAAAATTTTAATGCAACCCAAACGTCAGCTGAGTTTTTCGCAGATGAGGAACTGGATTTTCAGACCTTGTGGCAAGACTATTTTAAAAGCACATCTATTCCTTCCAGGAAAAACATGAAACTCCATATTCGGCATGTCCCCAAAAGATATTGGAAGTATCTGAGTGAGAAAACAGAGTAAGCAAGATGAAGCAGCAAGTTTTCTGAATTGATTGTCTGCCCAAGTTGGCATCATTTGGAACTGTGATATATTATTTGAGGTTGTTCAGTCCAAACACACTATTTCATGGCCAGAACAGCAGAGCGCAAAGTCACCATGGGGCAGGTCTTTAAGACCATTATTTGGCCCCGTAGAAAGCAATTATTTTTAGGTTTATTCCTGATCATCATCTCTAGACTGGCCAGCTTAGTACTGCCAGGAGCCAGCAAAATCCTGATAGATGAAGTCATTCCCTCTAACGATTTGACCATGCTCAAATGGTTGATTGGAGGAGTAGTCCTGGCCATAGTCGTGCAGGCTACCACTTCTTATGCGCTCACGCAAATATTGAGCGTTGAAGCTCAAAATCTGATTTCCAAGCTAAGATCTCAGGTTCAGGCACATATCATCAAGCTTCCGATTCGATTTTTTGACAATGCGAAAACTGGAGAGCTCGTTTCCAGAATAATGACCGATGTGGAGGGAGTTCGGAACTTGGTAGGAACTGGGTTTGCTCAGATGATTGGCGGGATTTTGACAGCTGTGATTTCACTTTTCCTCTTGATCAGCATCAGTCCTTTGATGACGCTTTACGTACTTCTTCCGGTCGTGATTTTTGGGCTTGTTTCTCTGAAAGCTTTTGGGAGAATCCGTCCTATTTTCCGCGAACGCGGCAAAATCAATGCGCAAGTCACCGGAAGACTGACCGAAACACTTGGAGGAATTCGAGTGATCAAAGGCTTCAATGCCGAGCAACAAGAGATTACTACCTTCGCCAAAGGCGTGGATGAGCTTTTCCAGAATGTGAAAGCGAGCTTGACCGCGACCAGTTTTGTGACTTCAGCGGGAGCGTTACTCTTAGGCTTGGCTTCGGCTGGGATTATGGGGATGGGAGGTTACATGATTATGCAAGGGGATATGACCTTTGGTGATTTCCTTGCTTTTACGCTTTATTTAGGATTTATGATCGCACCAATTGTGCAGATGTCTAACATTGGTTCTCAGTTAACAGAGGCTTTTGCAGGCTTGGATCGTACAGAGGAAATCATGAATACACCGCTGGAGGCAGATGATCGAACCCGAAATCTGTCGCTAAAGGAGTTTCGCGGTGATATCAAGTTTGACAAGGTTTCCTTCGCCTACGAAGAGAACAAGGATGTGATCAAGGAAGTGAGCTTTCATGCTCCTGCGGGTTCGGTGACGGCGCTTGTCGGTACTTCCGGTTCTGGAAAAACAACTATTGCAGGTCTTGCAGCTACATTTTTGAATCCTGATTCAGGGAAAATAACCTTGGATGGAAATGATTTGCAACTAGTCACCCTAGAGTCTTTTCGATCTAGATTGGGAGTGGTGCTGCAGGATGACTTCCTGTTTGAGGGTACTATCAGAGAAAATATTCTTTTCCCCAGGCCTAATGCCAGCGCCGAAGACTTACAAAATGCGGTGGTCGCAGCACACGTGCAGGAGTTTACCGATCGCTTTGAGGATGGCTTGGATACCTTGATAGGGGAGAGAGGAGTCAAGCTTTCTGGTGGACAAAGGCAGCGTATTGCGATTGCACGGGCGATTTTGGCAGATCCTAGAATTTTAATCTTAGATGAGGCAACTTCTAATCTGGATACGGAATCTGAAACATTGATTCAGGCGAGTTTGAAGGAGCTGATGAAGGGCAGGACGACCTTTGTGATTGCGCACCGATTGAGCACGATTCGTCAGGCGGATCAGATTTTGGTGGTGGAAAAAGGCCATATTGTAGAGCGAGGCAAGCATGATGAACTGATTGCGTTGGAAGGACGATATTATCAGCTATACACCTATCAGTCGAGGATATAAAGGGGTGTCGTCATTGCGATCGAAGCATGCGTGAGGCTATCTTTTGGGGATATGAAGCAGTAGCTTAACTTATTGGGGAGAATAATCATTCGCCCTCACAAACGTGAAGATGTCAAACTCACATTCCTCTGATCATTTCCACGACTTTGGAGATGTTGTCAGTCTTATTGAAATTAGCGTGTACCACTTCGTCCGCTACGGTCTCATGTTCCCAGGTGATGTGAAAAGGAATGTGGATAGCGTGTCCTCCAAGGGCCAAAACCGGCAATACATCTGACTTTAGACTATTTCCCAGCATCAGGAATTCTTCAGGTGATATGTCTAGATGGCGGATGAGTTTTGCAAAATCGGCCTCTTTCTTATCGCTCATTATTTCAATGTGGTGGAAATAGTGATCCAATCCTGACTTCTTTAGCTTTTTCTCCTGATCAACCAAATCTCCTTTGGTTGCCATTACCAGTCTATATTCCTGCTTTAACTCTTCCAAAACTTCTTCGACTCCCGGCAATAGTTCCACTGGCTTCTGCATCATGTCATAACCGATTGTTAATAGCATGTCAATCGCTTTTGCGTTGATTTTATGATCTGAAATCTTCAAGGCAGTCTGGATCATCGAAAGCATAAACCCCTTGATTCCATAGCCGTACAATCCAAGGTTTTCTATTTCAGTCAGGTAGAGTTCCTTGATACTGCTATGCCTAGGCATAAAGTCCTCCATCAAACTGGCAAATTTCTCCTCCGCTTCGCGAAAAAAGGGTTCATTCACCCAGAGTGTATCGTCCGCGTCGAAGGCTATTACTTTGATCATTGTTCTAAAGATTAAAAATTTTAAAATTGAAATATTGGAAGATTTTGGAGTAGGAAAGTGGAAAGGTGGTGAGGTTTTAAAGTGCTAAGCTTGGTGTGTCAAACTGAGCGGTGTCGATTCTTTCTACAGGTAGTTATACTTAGGATAACCATCATGATTATCTCATCTTTCTCACTTCATCTTTTAGACTTCATTACCCGCTCACTGTTCTGCTTCTCGAGAAGCTGGACTTTTTATTACCCATTCGTGAGCTACTAGCGGAGGCAAAGACTGAATACTGAAAGCTGGGAGTGAACATGCTGACTGAAGACTGACAAACTGCGAATAAATGCTGCCACTGAACTCTGAGACTTTACAACTTTACAACCTTTCAATTTCACAACAACTTCAATCCAAATTCATCATCCAATCTAATAATACATCTCTCCAGCCATCTACGGGGCCTTTTCCAAGACCAAATCCAAACCCATGACCTCCTTTAGGGTAGATGTGAAGGGATGCTGGTACCTTGTTGGCATGCAAGGCTTTGTAGTAAAGAAAACTGTTATCTATAGGAACACCAGCATCATCCTGTGCATGAACCAAGAAGGTAGGAGGGGTTTCGGCATTGACATTCAGTTCATTCGAAAAGCGATCGATGAGTTCTTGGCTTGCATTTTCACCAATTAGATTTTTTCTTGAGCCGGAGTGTGCACTTGCATCTCTAAAGGATATCACCGGATAAACTAAAACGGAGAAGTCAGGACGTGCAGACAGCTCGTCAATTGCGTCTTTCGAGCGATCAACTTCATGTGTATATTGGGTGCTGACTGTAGAAGCTAAATGTCCACCAGCGGAGAAACCCATCACACCGATTTTAGCAGGGTCAATTTGCCAATCTGCTGCATAATGTCTGGCCAATCTTATGGCGCGTTGTGCATCGAGTAGGGGAACTTCTTTGGGATCGGTAAGAGATTTGGAATCTGGAAGTCGGTACTTCACTACTATTCCCACTATTCCCTGCGTATTTAGCCACTTAGCAAAGTCTCTTCCTTCCCAGTCATACGCCAAAATATGATAGCCTCCTCCGGGAAAAATAACTACAGCCTGGCCTGTTCGCATCTGCTTGCTAGGCAGGAAAACTTCGATTTGAGGGATTTGTACATTTTCTATTCGGATGATTCCCTGCTCCACAGTTTTTTCCTCCAAACCCATGTCGGTCTGAAGGGGTGGAGTTCCCTCCCAAAGATTGAGGACAACTTCTTGAGCCTCTACGATCATGCTACTCATGATTAGACTGAATACTAAAAGTGACTTTTTCATAGGGTTTATTTAAGTTTGAAAATCAAATACTTTTTCGGTCAAAGCCCATCTCCAATGCGGTGGGGTTCCCGGTAGATTGGTTTGGTACTGACTTAGAAATGCCTCCCATTCCTGTACCGCAGGGTTGGATAAGTCCATCTTTGCTTTTTCCTCAAAAGAGAAAGCCTCATCGGTGACCATGATCATCGCAAGTCTATTTTCCCAGCGATAAATTGTCATTTGTAGCACTCCAGCATCTCGAATACTGGCAATAATCTCTGGTGCTACCGCTTTGTGACATTCATCATAGCCCAGTTTCGCTTCTTCTGTATCCTTGAGATCACAGATGAGTACAAAGGATTGAGTTTGCATAGGTTTTTTAGTTTGTGGTCGATAGTCCATGGTCCAAAGACCTCGATTAGTTATCTGTCATTTATTTTTCTTTCATTGACTTAACCTTGAAATAGTCCAGGTCTCCTGACTGGACTACTATCAATCAAGTCTACAGACATCAAGTCGCGTCATTTGACGAAAGAGCAATCTGAATACTCCATTTTAAAAGACACTAGTCTGAAGACTTACCCCAAAATGGACTTTTCCATTGACGTAATCTTTCAATCTTCCAATTTTCAAATCTTCCAATTAGAATAACTTTTCACTTTTAACCTTCCAACTTCTCTACTTTCTTAACTCTCACGCTAAACAACAACACCATCACAAAACAGATCAGCGGAAGTATAAAGGAAAAATTCACCTCAGGAACTCCCAAAATTAGCGTGTCATCATATCCAGCTCCTCCTATATCCATGATCATTCCCTGCAGAGTCGGCATAATCGCTCCGCCTACTATAGCCATCACGAGGTAGGCTGCAGCAAATTTGGAATCGTCTCCGAGACCTTCTAAAGCGATTCCGTAAATCGTAGGGAACATAAGCGACATAGCAAAGGAAATCGCTACCAGAGAATAAAGTCCCAGCATGCCTGGAAGAAATATAGCTCCTGCGGTAAAAACAATCGCTAAAACCGAGAAAATTGCCAATAATTTGGCCGGCGCAAAAAACTTGAATAAGTAAGTACATATCCACCTTCCCACCAAGAATACCACCAAAGCGGCGTATCCAAAATCCACTGCATCGGCATTGGAAATACCCAGAACTTCCGCGTATTGATAAATGTAAGTCCACACCATGATTTGAGCTCCTACATAAAACATCTGCGCCAGGGTTCCTTCCACGAAATTCCTTTTCGAAAGCAATCGTTTCATAGTCGCCTGAAAATCAACTTTTCCGGTTTCCTTGTTTTCAGGCATTTTTACCAGGACGATCACTACCAATATCCCAATAACCACCAAGCCCAGGATCACATAAGGATCTCGAATTACCATCAAATCGGCGCTACGAATCACAGCCTTGGCAGCTTCATCGAGTGATGAGAAAATAAGGTTTCCATCCTTATCGGTTGCATTCGATTGAAGTGCATTCAAGATGAATTGCTTGGCTACAAATAGTCCTGCCAGTGCTCCCATAGGATTGAATGCCTGCGCCAAATTCAATCGCTGGGTGGCAGTAGCTTCTGGTCCCATAGATAGAATGTATGGGTTGGCTGTAGTCTCCAGAAAGGCCAAACCAAAGGTCAAAATGTAAAGTGAAGCCAAGAAAAAGCCGTAACTCTCCCAAGCAGCGGCCGGATAAAATAGCAAGGCTCCAAAGCCATATAGCCCTAAACCCAGCAGAATTCCGGTTTTATACGAGTACTTTTTGATGAAAAAAGCGGCTGGCAAAGCCATGGTAAAATAGCCTCCGTAAAAGGCCATTTGCACCCAGGATGCTTGGGTGTTATTTAGTTCAAGTACTCGTTTGAATGCTGCCACCATGGGATTGGTGATGTCATTTGCGAAGCCCCAGAGGGCAAAAAGCGAAGTAATCAGGATGAATGGAAGGAGTAATTCCTTTGGGACTATTGCAGGTTTTTGGGTCATGTGTGGGTTTAGGGTTACTAGGTCATGAGGTTATAAAGTTCGGTCCAGATGGGTGTAGCCGCCATCTACGAAGAGATGTTGTCCTGTGATATGTCGGGCTTGATCCGAAAATAAGAAAATAGCCATCGCGGCAATTTCCTCCGGAGTAGTCATGCGTTTTCCAAGCGGAATTTTAGCAGTGATCTCAGCTAGCTTTTCGGCTGGGTTTGGAAAAGTATTGAGCCAGTTTTCATAAAGCGGAGTAAAAACCTCTGCTGGAATGATCGCATTGACGGTGATCTCGTAGGGAAGAAGCTCCACTGCCCATTCTCGGGTGAGGGATAGCTGAGCACCTTTGGCAGCGGTATAGCCGGAGGTACCACCTTGTCCGGTAACGGCAGTTTTGCTGCTGATATTGACGATGCTTCCTTTGGCTTTTTTCAAATAGGGTAAGGCAAAATGCGCCAAATGATAGTAGTGATTCAGATTTTTGGCAACTGACTTTTCAAAGTCCTCAGGGCTACCATTTTCCAATCCTACGCTGTCATTTGCTCCTGCATTATTAACCAATCCGTCTATTCTGCCATATTTCTCCAGGGTTAATTGGATGGCTTTTCCTGCATCAGCAGCTTCAAAAAGTCGAATAGGAATCTGCATACCTTCGCCCAAAGCAAGAATTTCGGCACCTTCTTTTTCAGAAGGATCTATTATCACAGGAATCGCTCCTTCGGCGATCAGTCCTCTGGAAATAGCTCCTCCAATTCCTTTGGCCCCGCCAGAAATTAGGATGACTTTATTAGTTAGGTTGAGGTTCATTGTTTATTTATTTGTCCACGATCCACGGTCCACTGACAACAGAAGACAGAAGAATATTCTAAAATTTTAATTTGTCCTTCAATAGCTGTCGTCTGAGGACTGTGGAGAGTTGACTACCTTTCAAATCCCATAAAACTCCGCCGCGGTATTCCCCATGATTGCTTCTTTCTCGGCTTTGGAAAGCCTATCGGTGAATCGTTCCATGACTTCTAAAACTTGTTCATATTCTCCAGCAATCTTACAAACCGGCCAATCGCTACCAAACATCAGTCGTTTCGGACGGAATAGCTCTAGAACCACATCTAAATAAACTTGTAGCTCTTTAGCATTCCAATTTTTCCAATCTGCCTCGGTGATCATTCCCGACACTTTGCAGAAAATGTAATCCCGCTCTGCCAGAGGTGCCATCTCTTTTTTCCATTCTCTCCAGATTCCCAACTTGATATTAGGCTTTGCGATATGATCGATTACAAAAGGCTGTTCTGGAGCTTTTTTGATGAAATGATAGGTGGCTTCCAGTTGGTTGTGAAAAATTAAAATATCGTAGGTGTAGCCTCGCTTTCCGAGTTTCTCTATTCCTCGGATGAAATTTTTTCGAAGCATGTACTCCACAGGTTTGGATTGCAGGATCTCCCGATAGCCTTTGAGTTTTTTTTGGGAAGCAAACTGATCCAAATCCTTATCCAAGTCATCTGATGCCAAATCTGCCCATCCCACCACGCCCTTGATTTGCTCGTGTTCTTCTGCTAGATCACAGAGAAAGGCTGTTTCTCGAATGCTTTCATCTGCCTGAACAGCGACACAGCCATCGATAGCATGCTCTTTCAAAATAGGCATGAGGTCATCGGGCAAAAAATTTCGCTGGATCACCTTCATTTCGTCGGTGATCCAGGAATGTTTTTCAGGATTGTATTTCCAAAAGTGCTGGTGCGAATCCAGTCTCATGCTTCGGGATCGTTTACTGCCGTTTGCTTGGCTTCACCAAGTCCTTCGATACCTAGCTCGACCACATCGCCTTCTTTGAGGTAGGTAGGAGGGGTCAAGCCCAGCCCAACACCTGCTGGAGTTCCGGTAGAAATCACGTCCCCAGGCAATAAAGTCATGTATTGGCTCAAGTGAGCTATTAGGTAAGGAATGTCAAAAACAAGGTCAGAAGTGTTGCTGTCCTGAAGCATTTTGCCGTTCAATTTCAGCCATAGTCTCAGGTTATGTGGATCTTGTATTTCAGTTTTGGTGACCAAAACCGGCCCAAGAGGTGCGAAGTTGTCTGCACTTTTGCCTTTCACCCACTGACCACCATGATGGAGTTGGAAGTCCCTCTCGCTGACATCGTTGTGAACGCAGTAGCCCGCCACGTAGTCCATCGCATCTTCCTGACTTACATATTTAGCCCGCTTGCCGATGACTACAGCTAATTCCACTTCCCAGTCAGTTTTAACTGAGTTTTTTGGGATTAATATATTGTCAAATGGTCCGCATAGTGAGGAGGTTGCTTTCATGAAAATGATAGGAATCTCCGGCACTGGCATGCCGGATTCCAGGGCATGTTTGCGGTAGTTCAAGCCTATGCAGATGATCTTGGAAGGTCTGGCGATGGGCGAACCCAATCTTGTGCCTTCAGGGATTTCGTTGAGGTTTTCCTCGTTTGCTTCCAGCCATTCCTGAAGTCTGGCCAAACCATTATTGGCAAAAAAATCCTCATTCCAATCTTCTTGAAATCCTGAGCAGTCCAGGTATTTGCCTGCTGCATTTTGGATTCCTGGTTGTTCTTTACCGGCTTCGCCAAATCGTATTAGTTTCATATAAGTATCAAGTAGTTAGTGTTAAGTATCAAACAGTTAGATTTTAGTATCAAGAATCAAGAGTTATGAGTCTGGAACAGATTAGGAATTGGGGTGCTTTAATGTCATTCCTCTATTTCTCCATTACGTTGCGATTAAAATTCAAACAATCAACAACGGACATCAGCAACCCTCACCCAATATCTTACATTTTCAGACCCAAGAATCCTCCGTCAATTGGAATGTTGGTTCCGGTGATGAAGCTGCCGGCATCTGAACTCACAAAATACGCGAGTTCTGCAATCTCCGAAGGACTAGCCATTCTTCCTATGGGCTGAGTTGCGGCTAGTTTGTCAAACATTTCCTTTTCTTGCCCGGGATAGTTTTTTGCCAAAAAGCCATCCACAAAAGGTGTATGAACTCTTCCCGGCGAAAGGCAATTGCAGCGAATACCTTCTGCCACATAATCTCTTGCAATGCTCAGCGTCATTGAGAGTGCAGCTCCCTTGGTCATGCTGTAGGCAAATCGATCCGGAATTCCGATCGTCGCTGCGACAGAAGCCATATTCAAGATGGATCCGCCACCCTGTTCCTTCAGCTTCGGAAGTGCTGCTTTGGTGCAGTTGAACATACCTTTCACATTCACTTGGAACACTCGATCGAAATCTTCTAAGGAAGTATTTTCTACTTTTCCTATGTGAGATACTCCTGCGTTATTGATCAGCGTATCTAGTTTCCCTTCGATAGAATTGACCAAGGCTTCTGTTTCGGCAAAATCCGCTACACTTCCACATAGAAAAGTCACGTCAAAACCCTTGTCACGCTCGGTTTGAGCTACTTTTTCTCCTACCTCTGGATTTAGATCTATGAAATAAACCTTGGTCTTCTTGCTAGCAAAAAGCTGAACCATAGCCAGGCCTATTCCTGAAGCTCCACCCGTAATAAGTACTGTTTTGTTATTCATGTGATTTTATGTTGACATTCAGCAGCATCCCAAAACATGAGGAATAAGCTCGCTTGTTTTTCTTTCAGCTATCGGTAAACTCCAGAGATTTAGGCCAAAAAAATCCTTTTTCTAGTTCAAATTGATTCGATTTAATAAGGTTTTCAAAATGAAAAATAGGGTGTATGGCCTAAATTCCCAAAATAAATTCAATGGATTATAGCTTAACTGTGTTTCCGGTCTTGACTGATTCATCGCAGGCAAAAGCTATTTTCAAGCTGTTCACAGCATCTTCCAAATGATCATCTAGGTTGATATTTTCCTGGATGGCTTTCAGAAAATAGGCTTGTTCCCGATTACAAAGTTCTTGATGTCCAGGCTCGTCCTTCAGATCTATCCACTCATCAGTTCTGGTAAACTTATTTTGTGCGTCTATCTCTGCATGGTGAACCCGGATGGATTCGGTCTTGGTATGAGCATCTACATTATCAGATTGTCCACTCGCTCCAGCGTCTTTGGCGGTGATGGAAACGGCTCCTTTAGGTCCAAAAACATCCTTTACAAAGAAAGCTGTTTCGCTCACCATCGGTCCCCAGCCTGCCTCGTACCAACCTACAGATCCATCTTCAAAGCGAATCTGGAGTTGTCCATAATTGTAATTGTCTTCAGAAATATCCTCTGTAAGTCGCGCCCCAATCGCTGAAACAGAGACTGGTTTTGACCTCGTCATCTGACACATCACGTCTATATAATGCACGCCACAATCCACAATGGGACTGAGGCTTTTCATGAGATTCCTGTGGACGTCCCACATATAGCCCTGGCTTTGCTGATTGAGGTTCATGCGCATCACGAGGGGTTTGCCGAGTTTTTCTGCCTCTTCTATAAATCGAATCCAAGAAGGATGATGCCTCAAAATATAGCCTACGACCACTTTTTTGCCTGTTTCTTTTGCTTTGGCAATAATCCGCTCACAACCAAGAATGGTATCAGCCAGCGGCTTTTCTATGAATATATCACAGCCTGCTTCCAGAGATTTCACGGCAAATTCTTCGTGGGTGTCGGGATACGTGGAAATGCAGACGGCATCTGGTTTTGAATTGCTTAACGCTTCGTCAAAATCTGCATAGAGTGGGTAGTTAGCTTGGAGTTTATCGTTCAGTTTTTGGTTTGAATCTCCACGGGACACGAGGCCGCAGATTTCAAATTCCGGGAAATTGTGGTATGCTGTAGCATGGGAAATTCCCATATTTCCACAACCGACTACAAGGATTTTGATAGGTTTTAGGGTATTCATTTTAGGTCTTTTAGCTTTTTAATTTTTATTAAGTTGGCTTGTAGCGAGGGCTGTCACATCAGAAGCTTTCATTTCAATTATTTCCACTTTCATAGTTATTTGTTTAATCGGTTCGTCTAGACTGTCCCTTTTTACTCGCACGATTTGCTCGATCACGCTCATGCCTTTGATCACCTGTCCAAAGATGGTATAATCTCCATCCAGCCTAGGAAGTCCCTCGGGCTTTTGGACAATGTAAAACTGACACCTTGCAGATAATTTCCCGGGATTATCGTCTCGACCAGCTCCTACAGCCCCATAGACATGCTTTAATTCAGGGATAAATTCCGGCTCCAACAAGTATTCCGGATCTTTGAAGCCTTCTTCGGTGTCTGGACATCCGCCTTGCGCTACGAAATTTGGGATGACTCGATTGAAAGTCAGCGAATCCCAATAGCCAGCATTTGCCAACTCTATAAAACTTTCCTTGTGGTTAGGCGTGCGGTCATCCAGAGCGATCAGAATATCTCCGTATGGGGTGGTGATTTGTCCCACGGGGACGGTTTCCTGTGCTGCTGCATAGCCTATGAAAAGAAAAACGAAGGCACAGGAGATGAAGCTTTTCATGAAATAGAAGACTTGAGCGCGTTTTTTTGATTGTTTACCGGATTGGCGTACATGGCCAAAAAGCTTTTGATTAAGAATTCATTGCTGGTATTCACTTTTTCATTCATTCGTGTTTCGAAGGAATTTTTCTCCTCAGCTGTGTAGAAATTCACATATTCCTCATCTCCGTAGAGCAGATCATGAGCGATGTAGTTGCTAGGCCATAGTTTATATCCTGCCCATATTTTGTGATCTATGGTTTCGGCGAGTTTACTTAGTTTGTCGGGTTGAGTAAGATCCAATGCTGAGATTTCCTTGATTTCTTGGTTAAGGATTCCATTGGCCTGAAGGTGAATGCGTTTTTTAGTTCCCATGATTCCTCTGAGTAGATTGACGAAATCCTCATGTTCACCTTTCACGTATTTTTCGTCCCTAGATTTGGCTAGCCATTCTGGCATTTTCAATACGTCAGTTGGGTCATACTCATAAGAAATGGAGATAGGTACTACTTTGATTTTCTCGAAATAGCCAAAAGGATTATTACCTTCTTCGGAAAGGGTCAGCATTTTCAACACTCCCCGATGGGTGGCGTCATTGCCATCCTTTGTTCTTCCCTCTCGCTGTGCAGTCCAGACAGACCTATTTTCGGAAAGGAGCGACTTCTTGATATAGGCTGAGGCCATTTGAGAACTTTCAAGTAGGGCCCGACCTTGCAATCCTCGTTTGATAGCGAAGTTTCGATTCAATCTAGAAAGGGTATGCAAAAAGGGTTTCTGAATCAAATTATCACCGATAGCTGAAGTCGTGAGGACGAGGCCATTTTCGTACAGTACAGCATTCAACAACGAAGTGTCCAAGATGATGTCCCTATGATTGGATATAAAAAGGTAAGCGGTATTTGGTTCTAATTGGTCAAAACCACCCGTGGTCAATCCATCGGAGCTTTTCTCCAAAATCTTTTGAATTCCTGGATAAATGAAGTTGATCTGAAAATCTCTCAGCGAATGAGTGTGAACCATCAGATCTTTCCAATGTTCCTTTGAATCAGTTGGAAACGTAAATCCCATCATTGCTTCCATCATGGGGTCATCTACAATTTTGCGGATGGCAGCATTGGCTTCGGAGTCGTATAAAGGCCTGATTGAGTCAAATTGAGACATAATTTACTATTGGATGAACTGCAAAAAGCAAATTTTAGCTTAGAATTCTAAGCTAATTTACATAGAGCGAAGTTAATAAAACTATATTTCAACGAGTGAGATGCTGATCTATGAAGAGCAAATGGAAGGGGAGCGCATCCGTCCAATAGCTCCATGTGTGAGCGCCAGGCCGCTCGGTATAATCGTGCGGCGTACCATTCTCCAGGAGTAATTGATGGATCAATCGGTTTGTTTCCAACAAGAAATCATCAACGCCACAATCGATAAGCAAAGCAAGCTTATTGGATTTCATTTTGTCCACCAGACCTACAGCAGTATAGGCGCTGAATGGTGCGTCATAGATTAGATCGTCGCCAAGCATGGCTTTTTGCTGAGCTTGACGCGTAGAAGCTAATTCACCCGCAACGTTCCAGGTTCTGGTATCTATGTTCATCACTCCGCTCATACTCGTGGCAGCTGCGAAAAGCTCCGGATGCTTGGCAGAAAGTGTTATCGCACCATGACCGCCCATCGATAGGCCGGTGATAGCTCTTGATTCCTTGCGAGCCAGCGTGCGGTAAGTTTTATCTATATGAGGGATCAGCTCTGAGGTGATGTAGGTTTCATATTTCACCGAATCCATCAGCGGGCTGTCAAAGTAGTAGCTAGAAGGCCCTACTCCAGGTGTGACGATGATCAAGTCGTACTGTTCGGCCAGGCGATTGACGAGCCCTGGCTCAGTGACTTTCTGATGCCAATCACTAAAAGCTCCACTGCCGCCATGTAATAAATAGAGGGTGGGAAACTGTTTGTTTCTATCATAACTCGACGGCGTGGTGACTGCAGCTTTGAGGCTTTTGTTCATTGCCTTGCTATAGACTTCTATGGTATCGACTTTGGCTTGCGCAAAAAGTAGGGTAGGGGCAAAGAAAACCAGGAGTAGGAATTTTTTCATAAGTATAGGTAGGTAGGGTAAATTGATCCCACAAAATAAGGATTCTGATCCAAGAATAGGACAGATCTAGGAATAGTGGAAAAATTGTGAGGAGAGAGGAATAAAAAAACCTTCCGATTTCTCGGAAGGTTGCTGTGCGGATAGAGGGACTCGAACCCCCATGCCTCGCGGCGCTAGATCCTAAGTCTAGTGCGTCTACCAATTTCGCCACATCCGCAGCTGTTTTCAATTGGGATGCAATTTTAGTGATTTTAAGTGTGAAATACCGCATCAAATCCGAGAAAGTAATTGGCAGGAGTGGAACCCATTCATTCTCAAGGGAATTGTTTTTCCTCCTCCATCCTTGATGATGTCCGTCAATGTAGATTCTTTGCTTATTGGGAAGGTGGGCCTGTGAAAGTTGGCGAATGTTCTACAATTTTTGCCTGAGACTTATTCTAAATTGTTTGTCTTAAGTTACTGGCAAAAAACCGACAATTTATTTTATCAAATGTGTGGAATGAAAAGTAGTTCATCGTTTTGAAACTCAACTTTTCCACTGAGATGAAACCTTACTTCTTTCTTCCCACGAAATTCTCCATGGTCTTGTAGATTCCCAGCACTGAGCCAGCAAACCAATCAAAGGCATTAATTGACAATAAGCCCTGGCCGAGGCGAGTTAGTCGGTAGATATAGCCAGGCATGGTCAGCATTCTGGTATTTTTCTCTATAGCCTGCACTATGGTAAGTGCAGCTGCTTCGGGTTTTAGTATGGGTAACCTTGATTTTACGCCATCAAACATGCCGGTATTGATGTAGTAAGGCATAATGGTCGTGATGGTTATATTTCTTTCGAGTTGTTTCATTTCCAACCGCAAACTATCCGACCAGCCTATCATCGCCCACTTACTCGCAGCATAGATGGACATTTTTGGATTGGAGATGAGCCCTCCTGAAGAAGCGATATTGCAAATGTGACCTGCGTTTTTGGTGATCATTCCACCTAGAAATTCCCGGGTGACCTGCATAGGTGCGCTGGCGTTGATATCCATCGTTTGGGAGATGTCATCTGCTGAATGCTCATGAAAATACTTACCTACCACTATTCCTGCATTGTTAATCAGCACATCTACCACGCCGATTTCCTGCTTCACCCTCTTCCCGGTTTCACTTACCTGATCTACCTTAGACACATCGATTTGGTAACCAGCGATTGAACCTTTGCTGGAAAATTCAGCGATAGTGGCATCTATGGCCTCTTGACTAATGTCCCAGATCACCACTCTCGCCTGCCGCTCAAGCATCAGCCGAGCCATTATTTTGCCGATTCCAGAAGCTCCTCCAGTGATTAAAACTATTTTCTTTGCTAGATCTTTCATGTAGTTATTAGATTGACTGTGCCGAGCTAAGGAATTTTTTCCTGAGTTCATACCCCATCATTTACTGTAGAACTCTGATTAACTGTCCAAAATACTTCAAAATTAGTTGCTACGCTGCAATTGGCTTAGTTACCGGAATGCTACTATGGACCGCTTGCTATTTACCTGGTTTTTAGTTGTTTTTGATGTTCAGGACTAATCCCAATGCAAAGCCTTGGTTAAAATACCAGATTAAAGTTCCGCGGGCAATATTTAACAGGAAGTCTGAGATAAGTAAACAAGCTAAGTTGAAGCTGGTTTGAAATACCTTGAATTTGGGTAAGAAACTTCGGGCATGCTATCTAAAGGACTTTTTAACTTGTCTGGTTTTATATCAGGAAAGAACCATCACTTCGTAAGAGTTGATTACCTATAGAATTCATGCCGCGTAGTTTTTCTAGGCATTTAGAGGGTAGATGATTGGCTGAGCAAGGGACTTTTACCATCTGGAAAAAAATCCCCAAACTCACCTTCTTTAAAGCTCCTCTACGAATTCTCGAAATACTTTTTTGTGAAGCTCCAGATCCAATTTTGGTGAAAGCGCAGCCCGTATGATGTAATCCTTGTCCCCTTCCTTAGTCGTGCCCTGAGTAGAAGTGGCGGGGATAGTCCAATAGCATCCTTTCAGCTGTCCGTAGCTCACACAGTATTTGCTTTCATCGGGAATCTCAGTGATCATCTTATTGATCAATTTTAGATTGAGCGCTCTTTTGTAAGCTTCTTGTTCTTGAGCAGTTTCTCCTTTGGTAGGTAGATCGAGGGAAAAAACAGAAGGTTTGAAACCCAGCTCTGCCAGTTCTTCGGACACAAAGTTGATTTTGGCAGCAGGTAAGCTTTCACGGATGAAATTCACAAACTCTCTGGTATTGACGTAGGCGTCCTCGATTCGCTGATTCATGGATGGTAATTGCTCAGCCAAATGGGCATATTGCAGTGATGTGGCTTCATTGTCGCAGAGGTTTAGGTGAGTTTCTATTTTTGGCAATAGCTCCTCCGCAAGCGAATTTGCCACACAATAGCCTGCGGTGCATTTTCCTCCAGAGGGGAATTTGGATCCGCTGGCATAGGAAATAGCCTTTACAGTAGAGAGGATTTTTCCCTCTCCCAGAAAGCTGAAATCCGGGCAAAACGTCTGATCCAAAATGAAAACCGGGGCCACTGCATTTTCACCTGTCTCTGTTTTGCGCGAAGCACTAAGCGCTTCCTTCAAACTGAAAAGATCCGGAACTTCCACCCTTGGGTTGGTTGGGATTTCGGCGATGATAAAAGGAACTGCATCCTCAGTGGCCAGCTGTGCTAATACGCTATTTATGCTTTGCACCATGTCATTTTCCCCATCTACTAACAAATCAACGATTTCCACATCGGGCAGGCAAGCAGCCACCCGACGTGCTTGATCGTTGGTTCCTCCGTAGCAATTAGGAGGTACAATAAACCTAATTTTCTTGGAGGGGTGCTTTTGCTGAGCCTCGTCAATGAGTCCCATCATAATCGCATACTGCATGGAAAGTCCGCTCGAAGCCACCAGAGGAGTGGCGGTGGTTCCAGTTATCTGTTTGATAGATTCGAGAACCGCTTTTTTGTCAGTTTCAGAATCAGTTTCTAGGTGCTTTTGGTCGTTCTGACCTATCAGCATATGCAGAGCACTGAGGCAGTTGGAAGGCGTCATGGCTATGGTCTCCCGTCTTCTGACATGCTGTATTTCTGAAATATAACCTTGGTTTTGATCTCCATTTACCAGCATTACACTCCCCTTATCTGGGTAGATATTGAGGAAAAAATCAATTCCAGTTGGTAGCTTATTTTCCTGAGAAACTGAATTTTCGGAAATGAAAATTGTGCTTTTCGTAGCCGATGTATCTTGTGAAGCAGCCATGATTTTATGGAGCTCTTCCTCATTTTCTACCCAAGTCATTTGGAACTGATACCCGTAAACTTTTCTTACAAGCTCCTCATCAAATGATGCCGGTAACTGATAAGAATAGAAGATTTCGGTAGCTTTTTTCCCAAGTAGATTTTTTCTCAATACTGCCATCAGAGGCATGGTGTAAGAAGAAAAACTGATGACATGATCGGCAGGAAGGGAGGCAGATTTGGCTAGTGCCCACTCCAAAATACAGGAGAGGGGATGTCCCAGTCTGATGTAATCGTATGCCGTGGGCATGTCACTTAATGTCTTGTTGATTTGATCCTGTGCTGGAAAACCAGACGTAAAAAAGTTTTCTATTTGAGCGAGAAACTCAGTTTTGGCCAGTTGTTCATCGTAAATGTCCAGCCTATGAGTGGTCAGTTTCAACCAGTCATCAGGCATATTTTCTAGTACTAATTTGATGAAGTCTGTGAGTTTCTTGTTTTGCATAGGATGGTTCTGAATGAATTTGTTGTTGAAGTTTTCTTGGGTAGAATTCTGATTTAGTTGTGTAGGGTAACACCTTTTTCTTTACCTGGATTTTAAGGATGGGTAATCCCAATCGCTAAAGTAAAGATCATTCATTTCTATAGCCAAGGATTCAGGATTGATATTTTTCCAATGATAAAATCAGCCTTGGGATCGGGGAGAAAACCGATTTTTGGCAGGGATCGTTCGCACTGATAAGTTGATTTAGATCATACAATTGGAGTCAAGCAGAAGTTTTTCTAGGAGAAAGTTGAAATTAGAAGTCTTGTATCGTAATATTGCAATGAAACAATGGTTAATCATGGGACTTACTAAATCTGAGTTATTTACTGAAAGGCAAAATGAGATAGCTCTTTTTGCAAAAGCATTTTCTCACCCAGCTCGAGTGGCTATTCTGGAGCATTTATTTCAGATGGACACCTGCGTATGTGGGGACCTGGTCACACAGATCGGTTTGGCGCAGCCCACTATTTCTCAGCATCTCAAGGAGTTAAAGCAACTCGGACTGATCAAAGGAAATATAGAAGGAACGAGCGTCTGCTACTGTATTCACAGGGAAAACTGGAACAAAATGAAGCAAATTCTCAATGATTTTTTTGACCATGAAGTAACAACAAAGGGAGAGTGCTGCTAAAAAAATGTACCCATTTAAAGCTTATAATCACATTAAACCTAATAGAACTATGAAAATATCTGAAGTAAAATCAGCCCTGAACCAATTGGACAATATAGCTTTCCAACTTCCTAATGGAGACTTGGTTCCAACTCACTTTCACGTCACTGAAGTAGGCAAAATCACCAAACATTTTATTGATTGTGGTGGGACAGTGAGAACTGAGAATGTTGCGAACTTCCAACTTTGGAATGCGGATGACTACAATCACAGGCTTCATCCTGAGAAGCTGGTTCACATTATAGAGCTTTCTGAAAAAGTGCTGGAACTGGAAGATCTGGAAGTAGAAGTGGAGTATCAGGCAGAAACAATTGGGAAGTTTGGGTTGGACTTTGATGGCAAAAACTTCCTTTTGACTAACAAGCAAACAGATTGTTTGGCCAAGGAGAAATGTGGAATTCCCGAGCACAAGCCAAAAGTTAGGCTTTCTGTTTTGAAAGCTTCTGAGGAATCTTGTGTCCCTGGTTCTGGCTGTTGTTAATTCATTTCCACCCCATCTCGTATGAACACGGAAAAAATTGAATTGCTGCCAGCATTGGCAGAAACTATGGAGAAAGCGCGGCAGCTTCCCATTTCAGATGAAAGAAAAGAAATCTTGCGCGTGCTTATCGACTACATTCAGCAAAAAGTGGATGCTCACGAAGCGCTTAATCTGAACTTCATCTGCACTCATAATTCTAGGAGAAGTCAGTTTTCTCAGATCTGGGCGCAGACTGCTGCCGATTATTTTGGAGTACCTGCCCACTGTTTTTCAGGTGGGGTAGAAGTGACAGCTTTCAATGAGCGAGCGGTTGAATCCATCAAAAGAAGCGGATTTAGAGTAAGTAAAAAAGGTGAAGAAAACCCAAAGTATTTCGTGTTTCACTCAAATGAAGCTGATCCGATCGTGGCTTTTTCTAAGCTTTTTGATGATCCTATCAATCGCTCCACCCAATTTGCTGCGGTGATGACTTGCTTGCATGCCGATGAAAACTGTCCTTTTATACCTGGCACAGAATGTCGGATTCCGGTGCGTTTTGAAGATCCAAAAGCATTTGACGATACGCCGGAAGAGGCAGACAAATACGACGAACGTTCCATGCAAATCGCGTCTGAAATGTGCTACGTTTTTGCTAGTATTTCCATTGCTCACTAATCATGGCTCATAAAAAATTAAGCTTCTTAGATCAATACCTGACCGTATGGATTTTCCTTGCGATGATCGTAGGAGTGGGGATTGGTTATTTCTTTCCATCCAGCTCTACATATATCAATTCATTCAGCGTAGGATCTACGAATATTCCCATCGCTATAGGGTTGATTTTGATGATGTATCCGCCATTGGCAAAGGTAGATTACCGGCTATTGCCCAAAGTTTTTAAGAATGTTAAAATTCTTTCTATCTCGTTGGTTTTGAACTGGATAGTCGGCCCGGTTTTGATGTTTAGCTTAGCCCTCATTTTCTTACATGACTATCCAGAATACATGGTGGGATTGATTTTGATTGGCTTGGCGAGGTGTATTGCGATGGTGTTGGTGTGGAATGATCTGGCGGAAGGAAGCAGTGAATATGGAGCAGGGCTGGTGGCTCTGAACAGTATTTTTCAGGTGTTTGCGTATAGCTTTTATGCCTGGATATTTATTACAATTCTTCCTCCGTATTTCGGTTTTGATGGAGCGATAGTCGATATATCAATTGGGACTATAGCAGAAAGTGTAGCGATTTACCTGGGGATTCCATTTTTGATGGGGATTTTGAGTCGAGTTATTTTGGTGAAATCAAAAGGTGAGAAATGGTACAATAACACCTTTATTCCGGCGATTTCACCCATGACTTTGGTGGCTTTGCTTTTCACGATTGTGGTGATGTTCTCGTTGAAGGGTGAGCTCATTGTGGAGATTCCTATGGATGTAGTGAGAATCGCGCTTCCGCTACTGATCTACTTTGCGTTGATGTTTGTGATTGGATTCTTCTTGACAAAAGCCATGGGAGGAACTTACGATAAGTCTGCTGCGGTGGCATTTACAGCAGCTGGAAATAACTTTGAACTGGCGATAGCTGTGGCGATAGCAGTTTTTGGATTGAATTCAGGCCAAGCATTTACCGGAGTTATTGGGCCATTGGTGGAGGTTCCCGCGCTGATTCTGCTAGTTCGAGTGTCGTTTTGGTTGAAGGAAAAGTATTTTGATTCAGCTACCCGGGAATTATGACAGATTTCGAAATTCAAACTACATGGTTGATAGGGTAGTCAAATTAATGCCAGCGATATTCAGTAGAAAGTAAGGGATCAATTGCTTTGAAATTTTCGAAGCCTTTATCTTGGTTGTTCTCCCACCAGTCAAAGTAGGATTGAGCTACTGTTGCACGAACAGCATCGCTTTGTTCTATCCATCCAAAATCTACCTTAGTTTCTACAACTGGATTTTGGGATGGGAAGGTTTGAAAGAGGAATTGAGAGTTTGTAGCGCGAGCTCGGACAGATTCGATGGTCCATAGAACATACATGCCTAATGAGCATTCTAAAGTCAATGAGGATGAAAGCGTATTGACAGGAAAGTCTTTGATTGGTTGGCTTTCATTTCTATAAGCTAGAAGTGCTGGTATGTCACTAGAAGAAAAATCTGGCAACTGGTCAGCAGTGTACTTTCCTTGCTTTAATAACTCTACATATTTTTCCACTGAAATAACGGAGGGATCAGAATCATCCTCACATCCTAGAATTGTGAGCAGAAAGAGGCAGGTGAGGAGGGTTTTTAGAGTTTTCATAGTTTTAATTCATTACTTGACAGAAAATTCTCATTTTATTCTAGATTGAAATATGAAGATTTCTACCTGACTTCATTGCACTGATATTTCTCTTGATTTCCAGCCATATACGAGTTTTGAGGATCAAGCGCTTGAACCAATTTTTCTCCAATGACAATTCAGGCTTGTATTTATCCTGTATCTGTCTCTTCAGTTGATGGATTTTTTTTCTGAATTCGCCTGAACTTTCCCAACCTTCTTTACCTCCCTCAAAAATGCTGACTGTTCGTTCGCTGTTAATTTTCATTTCTTTGATACCTTAGTGCTCAATGTCTTACGGGTAATACTTCAAAACAAATTACTGCTATTGGTTAAATAAATTCAAAAAAAGCCGACAAATTAGTTTGCCGGCTTTATATGTTCTTTTGAGAAATTGATTGTGTCCTCCGCGTTGTCCTCTGCGAACACTGCGGTTAAATTATCTAATTCTTTTTCACCCAGAAATCAGCATTATCAATCCCTGCATCCTTGGAAATAAACACAGGATCCTTGCCTTCTTTTTTCTGACGCTGGTAATCTTTCAGCGCTTTGAAAGCTGGCTTTCGAAGCAGGATAATTGCAATAATATTCAGCCAGGCCATCAAGCCCACGCCTATATCACCCATGGTCCAAGCCATCTGTGCAGTTTTGATCGTTCCGTAGAAAGTGGCTACCAATATTGCAAGTCTAAGGACCCATATAGCCCATTTATTAGTGGTGTTTCTGATCAAATAGCTAAGGTTGGTTTCAGCGATGTAATAATATGCCATGATCGTGGTGAAGGCGAAAAACAATAGAGAAACTGCAATGAAACCTGCTCCAAGAGATGGAAACTGAGATGCCACAGCAAACTGTGTGTACTCTGGCCCGAATGCCACGCCCGGAAGATTCTCGACTATAAAGCCACCTTCGGGATTCACTACATTGTATTGCCCAGTGAAGAGAATCATCAAAGCTGTAGCAGTACAGACAAACAAAGTGTCCACATACACAGAAAAAGACTGTACCAATCCTTGTTTCACAGGGTGGCTCACTTCAGCTGCAGCTGCTGCATGCGGAGCAGTTCCTTGACCTGCCTCGTTGGAGTAAATACCTCTTTTGACTCCCCATGCGATAGCCATACCAAAGACGCCACTAAATGCTGCCTCTAGGTTGAAGGCAGATTTGACGATCAAAGCAAAAACAGCTGGCACTTCAGTGATATTGATTGAAATAATGATCAGCGCCATCAGGATATAGGCTCCAGCCATAAATGGAATAACTACCTCAGCTACTTTGCTGATTCTTTTTACCCCTCCAAGGATAATCAACCCCATCAAGGCTGTAATGACAATCCCGGTGTACATCACTGGAATTCCGAAGGCATTGTCCACGCTTAAGGCGATACTGTTACTCTGTACACCTGGCATGAAAACCGCCGTAGCCAGGATGGTAGCAAAGGCAAACAACATGGCATACCACTTTTTGCCAATGCCTTTTTCTATGTAATAGGCAGGACCACCACGGTATTCTCCGTCGTTTACTTCTTTGTAGATCTGACCCAACGTAGATTCCACAAATGCCGAAGATGCGCCCAAAAAGGCAATCACCCACATCCAAAAGATGGCTCCAGGGCCACCCATAGCGATAGCAGTAGCTACGCCTGCGATGTTTCCGGTTCCTACTCTTCCTGAGATCGCTATGGCAAATGCCTGAAAGGAGGATACTCCCTTCTCGGATGATTCTCCATTGAAAAGGAGCGTGACCATTTCTTTCAAATAAGTGACTTGAAGAAATTTAGTAGCAAATGAAAAATAAACTCCGGCAGCCAGGCAAAGAAAAATTAGTGCGTTACTCCAAACGACCGCATTTATTGATTCTATAATTTCGTTCATAGTGTGTTTTTAAACTAACAGTTTTTAATTATTAGTGAGATTTGGGCTTTTTTAGATCTTCGAAGAAAGTAAAAATTATGCGAAGTAAGCAGAACATTCGTTTTAAACGGGTGTATTTTTTGATTGATAGCCTTTGAAAATTAGGCGATATTAGAAAAAGCTTACTTTTTATCTAGCTTATTTACTCAAGGTTTTTCACGTGATAAAGTTAGTTTTGCTTTCTCAAGTAATTACTCTTCATCCATGAATTCGGTAAAAACTTCTGCTCAATTTCCAACACCTGAAAAAAGTTATGTACGCTGGGGGCTTTGGCTCTTTTTGATCTCAGCGCTGTTGGGAGCAAGTATGCGGTTGTTTTGGGTGGTCGAGTTACCCTTTTACGAATATACCCATGTGCTTCATGCGCATTCTCATCTTGCCATGCTCGGGTGGGGATTTACGGTCATTTGTACACTTTTCATCTTTTTTCTATCTCCGCATCTCCGCCACCCAAAAGCTTATCGCAGGCTTTTGTTGACCAATGTCCTGGTAAGTTTATTAATGACAGCTGCCTTTGTGGTGAATGGGTACACGATTTTGAGTATTTCATTGCTTACCGCACACCTGTTGATTGCTTACAGAATTGCCTATTTGCTATTCTATGATCTCAATAAACTTCCGAACAAAACGGCTTATGTATTTGGGAAATGGGCGATTTTTTGGATGATTATCTCTACGATTGGCGTCTGGTTTTTGCCCGTGGTGATTGTGAATTTCGGCAAACTCGATCCCTTGTATTTCGCCAGCATAGAGTTTTTCCTACACCTACAGTTCAATGGTTGGTTTGTATATTCGGTGTTGGTATTTCTGTTTTTGACCCTAGAGAGAAAAGGGATTCTGCTGATTGTCCGGAACGCTGAGTTCTGGTTATTGCAACTTTCCCTTGTGCTCACCTATGGTTTGCCTGCGTATTGGTCCTATCCAATTCCCATACTTAACTACCTCAATGGAATAGGTGTGGTGATTCAGCTGTTAGTTTTTGGGAAAATATTTCTTCCAGTCGTGAAAAAATGGATGAATTTAAAACATGAAAAAGCAGACCTGAGCGATGTCTTGATAAACGTAGGTTTGCTGTCTCTATTGATCAAAACGGGAATTCAATTCACGCTAATACTTCCTTCTTTTTTAGCTGCCTCGGCTGAAATCCGCCAGTTTTTTATCGGTTTTATTCATTTAATAATGCTGGGTGTATTTACCTTAACCTGCTTAGGTGTATGCCTGCGGTTTGGTCTTATTCCAGCCAATAAAGTTTCCAAAGCGGGGTTATGGATGCTTATGTTCGGGTTCGTTTCCACCGAGCTAGTCCTGTTTTTGCAAGGGATTTTGCTTTGGAATTCGCTGGGGTTACTTCCATTTTATCCGCTAGTCATTCTGGGATTTACTATTTTTCTCCCCGTAGGTCTAGCTTTTGTAATTGCCTCCTACTACTCAAACTCCAAAAACACAACAGCTATTTCTCTGCACTGAGGGTGAGGATTTTTGATTTAAGGGGAAAAGCTAGGAGTTGATTCATGCGTTCTCTACTATCATCCTCGATAGTGTAAGGCAAGAATCAATTAATCAAATTCAATCAACTCAAATCTATTTCCCCAGGGATCTCGAAAAAAGCAGCGGTCGCGGCCTTCTATCGCTGAGGAAAAGCTGATTTCAATAGCTTCTTGTTGCAAGAATAATTTGATCGCCTTGAGGTCTTTGACCACAAATGCAGCGTGTCTTGCCGAATTGCTTTGATGCACGTCTTCCTCACGAATATGCAATTCTATGTTTCCCATCCATACCCAAATCGCACCGCTAGGATGATCGCCCGGAATTTCTTTTAAAGCAAGTTTTTCTACATAGAAGCGTTTCGCCTCTTCTCGGGTTCCTGTTGGGATGATGATTAAAACATGGTCTATTTGCTCAATTTCAAACATTTTGAATAGGGGGAAATGATTATGGGTTGTTCGGGCTAAGTTAGAAGTTCATTTAGGAATAATTTATTCAATTACTGAATACTTGAAATAATTACTAAGTCTCCTTTGCTTTTGTGTTCATTTTGATAGACCGTTGCCAGTATTTACCAAACATCCTATCATTTTTTACTTTCTATTCTGAGATCAAAGTTGCAGATTGTGTTTCCAGCAAAAATGCTGAGTATGATCCTACAACCAAACCCCTAACAGCCTAAGATTATGAGCAAAGAACCATCAAGAAGAACTTTCATCAAAAAGACAGCAATTGCTGGATCGGCAGCTTTGGTGCTGCCTACCTTTATTCCCGCCTCCGCTTTTGGAGCGAATGACAGAATCAATGCCGCTGTACTGGGAATCAATGGACGGGGCAAGAGTCATATTCAGGGATTTATGGCTCAAAATAATGTGCAGGTCACTACGCTCTGCGATCCTGACATGAACTTGTTGACTGCCGGGCAGAAGACATTTAAGGAAAAATACGGAACAGATGTAGCGCTGGAGCAAGACCTGAGAAAAGTGTTCGACAATAAAGATATCGATGTAGTCAGTCTAGCTACCCCAAATCACTGGCATGCATTGGCTACGATCTGGGCTTGTCAGGCTGGGAAAGATGTCTATGTAGAAAAACCAGGCTCCCATAATATTTCCGAAGGTCGAAGAATGATAGAGGCAGCAGAAAAATACGATCGAATCGTGCAGCATGGAGTACAACTTCGTAGCTCTCCAGCGGTGCAGCAAGCGATCCGATTGATGCGGGAAGGTTATATTGGAAGAGTTTATATGGCTCGCGGGTTAGTTTTTAGAATGCGTGGAGATATTGGTATCAAAGGCCCATCTCCCGTACCAGCAGGTTTGGATTATGACTTGTGGACTGGGCCTGCACCTAAGGCACCTTTTACCCATGATTTAGTTCACTACAATTGGCATTGGCATTTTGACTATGGCAATGGAGATGTAGGGAATCAGGGAATTCATGAGACGGACCTTTGCATGTGGGGTTTGGATGTAGGTTTTCCTACCAAGATCACCTCTATGGGTGGCAAATACCTTTGGAAAGATAGCAAAGAGACACCTGAGGTGCTGACTTCCATTTATAATTACCCTGATGAAGATAAAATCATCCAATTCGAAGTTAGGCCTTGGTACACCAATACAGAGGACGGTGCGACAGTGGGTAATATTTTCTATGGGGATAAAGGCTACCTGGTGGTCGATGGTTATGATAAATTCAAGACCTACTTAGGAAATGACCGTACGCCGGGAATATCCGGCGACGATGGGGGAGCCGCAGCTTCAGGCATGGATCGGGGAGCCGGAGGTACTGATGGTCATTTCACCAACTTCATAGAGGCTGTTCGAGCACATGATAAGTCTATTCTCAATGGCCCGGTAGAGACTGCCCATCTTTCTTCTGGATTGGCTCATTTGGGTAATATAGCTTACCGACTTGGACGCGTGCTGGACTTTGATCCTAAATCGGAGACCTTTGTCAATGACCCCGAGGCAGACAAGATGCTGACTCGAGAATACAGGCCCGGATTTGAGGTGCCGGATAAAATTTAACCAGTAAAGGAATAAACCAAACAACGGCAGAGTCAATACTTCTAGGGTCAAAATGAATTGAGCTTTTCCAACGAAATGTCACCTCAATGACTTTTGGAAATTGATCTCTGCCTTTGTTAAGATTACCACTGGAAAGCGTATCTGTACCAATCATCTGTTTTTGAATTCATCCAATGCGTATTCCAAAGTGGCTTTATCAAAAACAACAGGTAAGAGACAGTCTCCTTCTCACCTGGTCACTAAGTATGGATTACTATGCTCTTCGACAGATGGACTTTTTGTTCAGCAAGGGCAATTATCCCTCATAGCAATGTTGAATTCAAGGCTAGTTCCTCTACTGTTTTTAATTTTTGTACAATGCAATACCAAGACTCCAAGCATGAGCAGTGATTCTTTTTCCAGAGAAATACATGAAGTCCAACTGACCAATGTAGCAAGCGGTCACTTTTTGAATCAGCGTCAGGCTTTTTCTCGGGATGATCAATGGCTCGTCTTTGACAGTAGAAATGACGAAACGAAGATCGGGGAGAATGGCGCCATTCAGCTAGTGAATGTGAAAACAAAAACTATTCGAATGATTTACCAGCTAGATAACCAAACTGTTTTTGGGCCAGGTGTAGGAGCTGCAAGTTTTCATCCTATCAAAAATCAAGTGGTTTTTATTCATGGATTAAGGAATGCCTCGGAGCAAACTCCTTATGGATTCACCAGAAGATTTGCGATGCTAAGAGATCTGGATGATGCCAAAAAATCGATACCCTTAGAAGCTCGGAATGTGCGGGAACCTCTTACAGCTGGATCCTTACGTGGAGGTTCGCATGCTTATTCCTTTAGCGCAGATGGACAGTTGGTTAGCTTTACCTATAACGATGCTATTTTAGAACAGGAGTCCAAAACAAATCCCGCCATCGTGGACCTGCGCACGGTGGGAGCATTTCTGGTTGGACAAGGTGTGAAAATCCATGGAGAAGTGGATGCAGAGAACTTTGATGGCGCTGGTTTCGCCATCTTGCTGGCGGAAGTTTATCCTAATCCTGAGCCTGGATCAGATACTATTAGCAAGGCTTATGAAGAGGGTTGGGTAGGGAACTCAGGCTATATTACTGCAGCTGGTACTACTCAAAAATATGCGTTGGCATTTTTGGGAGATGTGGTTTCTGCTTCTGGTGAGAAAGTGACTGAAGTATTCATTGCTGATATTCCTGATGATTTTCAAAGTCTGAGGGGATCTGTGGAGGCTGGAAATAGAATGATACTGCCTACTATTCCCAAAGGTGTGAAACAACGCAGGCTGACATTTACCACGACGAAGAAAAACCCTGGAGTGCAAGGTCCCCGGCAATGGATCCGAAGTTCTCCCGATGGATCTGAGATTTATTTTTACCAAAGAGACGATGCAGGAATCCTTCAGATCTGTGCTGTTTCTCCAAATGGAGGTGAAGTCAAAGCTATCACAGCGAATAACTTTTCTGCAGATACTGGTTTTGCGCTCAGTTCAGATGGTAAATATCTCGCGTATGGGTCAAATGAGGCTATCTATGTAACTGCTGTGGCCAATGGAAAAACTCAGTTGGTTTTGACTGCGCCCACAGATTCCGCTCAAGCATTGAGCAATATTAACTGGTCCAACACCGGCTACTTGCTCGCTTATAACCGCAAAGTTTACCAAAATGCTACTTTCTTTTTCCAGATATATACCGTAGATCTCTCCACCTTACTCAACTCCTAACATGTCGATTTCATCTAAAAATAGAATTCCACTTCGAGGAATTATCCCGCCCATGATCACGCCCTTGAATACTGATGGATCTTTGGATATTCAAAGCGTGGAAAAACTGATTGAACACCTGATTTCTGGTGGAGTTCACGGGATATTTATTCTCGGTACTACGGGTGAGTTTTCGGGATTGAGCTATAATCTACGTCGAGAACTTATCGTAGAGACGTGTAATCGCGTGGCCGGAAGAGTGCCTATTCTAGTTGGAATCACGGATGTAGCCTTGGAGGAAAGCATTTCTTTGGCAGCTTTTGCAGCTAGTGCTGGAGCCTATGCGGTGGTAGTGGCTCCACCATTTTACATGAATATCGATCAGCAAGAGCTCTGTGTGTATTATGAAAAGTTGGCTGATGCGATATCCCTTCCTATGTATCTCTACAATATGCCTTCTCATACCAAGCTTACGCTGGACCTAGCTACGGTCATCAAACTTTCAGCACATGAGCGAATTATTGGGCTGAAAGACAGCTCTGCACATGGAGTTTATTTTCAATCGCTTTGCCACGCTTTCCAGGATCAACAGGAATTCATGTTGATGGTAGGCCCAGAGGAGATGATGGCAGAAACGGTTCTGATGGGCAGTCATGGTGGGGTTTCCGGTGGAGCAAATCTTTACCCGAAACTTTATGTGGCGCTGTACACTGCGGTGGTAGATAGGGATTTTAAGAAAATTAAAACGTTGCACGCCTGCGTGATGGAAATCAGCAGAAATATTTACCAGGTCGGTGATTATAAGTCCAGCTATCTGAAAGGATTGAAAACAGCGATGTCCTTTGCAGGTCTATGTCAGGCAGCTTTTGCATCTCCATTGTATATCTTTTCAGCCCAGGAAGAGGCGGAATTGAGAAAAAGAGTTGAGAAGATTGAAGTGATGTTGAAAGAGAATGAGCTTGTGTAATCGTAGTCATTATCAATTAAGAATTTTATTAATTGAGTGGCAAGATTTCGTAAAATCATAAATCTAAAGCTGATTTCTCCTACACCCTAAAACACCTAAACCCACATGGATTTGCCAATTATAGATTTAGTCGTTTTCTTAATTTACATGGCCGCGATCGTGGGATTTGGGATTTCTTTTTCCTTCCGGAAAAGAACTGCCTTAGAATACACTACGGGTGGGGGAAGGCTTCCGAGTTGGGCGATTGGGATGTCAATTTTTGCTACGTTTGTAAGTAGTATCAGTTTTTTGGCTTTGCCTGGAAATGCGTATTTGTCCAATTGGAATGGCTTTGTGTTTAGTCTTTCTATTCCTTTTGCAGCGTGGATAGCAGTTAACTATTTCGTGCCACTGTATAGAAATCTCAAAAGCGAGTCTGCCTATTATTATTTGGAAACCCGCTTCGGATCTTGGGCGAGAATCTATGCTTCGATCTGTTATTTACTTACACAGCTCGCTAGAATGGGTGCGATTATGTATTTGTTGGCACTTCCTATGAATGCCTTATTTGGCTGGAGTATTCCGATGATTATTAGCTGCACGGGGATTTCAGTGATAGTCTATGCGATGCTTGGAGGGATTGAAGCGGTGATTTGGACGGATGCGATTCAGGGAATTGTGCTGATAGGAGGGGCGTTACTTTGCTTGGTAGTGATTTTATTTGCCATGCCGAATGGCCCAGGAGAAGTTATTACCATCGCTGCCGAGGCAGATAAATTTAGTCTGGGAAGTTTCAACTTCAACTTTGTGGAATCCACCTTCTGGATGATTTTGATATATGGCTTATTCATCAATCTTCAGAATTTTGGGATTGATCAAAGCTATGTTCAGCGGTACATCACTGCCAAAACAGAAAAAGAAGCGGTAAGATCCACTTGGTTGGGGAGTCTGCTGTACGTTCCGGTTTCCTTGCTTTTTTTCTTTATAGGGACGGCCCTGTTTTCCTACTATCAGGCTTTTCCGGACTTGCTACCGGCAGAATTACGGCTGGCAGAGAATGCTGACAAGGTGTTTCCTTATTTCATTGTCTCAGGACTACCTACAGGGGTGACGGGGATTCTGATTGCTTCTATTTTTGCCGCAGGCATGAGTACGGTATCTACCAGTATCAATAGCTCAGCTACGGTATTTCTCTCAGATCATTATCGGAAATATATTCATCCTCATGCCACTGAAGCAGAATCTTTGCGTGTTTTGCGGGTGAGCTCTTTTGTGATGGGCGGATTAGCGATTATGGTAGCGCTCGCTTTCAATGGTGTGACCAGTGCTTTGGAAGCTTGGTGGGCTCTTTCCTCTATTTTCAGTGGAGGGATTTTAGGTTTGTTCTTATTAGGCTTTGTGGTGAAAAAAGCCACGAGCAAAGCAGCAGCGATTGGTGTTCTATGCGGCGTGGTGGTGATCGGATGGATGAGTCTTTCTCCGGTTTTATGGAAAGGGACTAGTTTGGAAGGATTTCAGAATACGCTGCATACCAACCTGACGATCGTAATGGGGACCATGACGATTTTCCTTGTTGGATTTTTGCTAACAGGTTTTCTTACTAAAAAGTAAACCGGTGGAATTGATTTGCTTTTAGAAATGTCGAAATCGATAGCATTTTAGGGAAAAACTAGGCACTGAAATGCAAACTGATTTAACCCGATGGTCTAGGTACATGGGGAAGTTAGCCCTGCTTTTTTTGCAACTTGAATTATTTCCTCAATCAAAATTTCATCAAACAAAAAAGCGCTAAGAGAAGCGTTTAAGTTGGCGATACTAGCAGGTAATTTTTCAGTTAAAAACTTATAGGTAGTTCTGTTTCAATCCTATTTGGTGTGGATTCGGTATTCGAGGGAGTGGTCGGTGAGGACACAGACCAGGGAGAATTAGATTCAATCCTATTTGTTAAAGAAAAGAGAGCGCTACTTGCAGAATTCATCTAATTGGAAAGCGCTTAAGGAGATGTTTTGTGACTTTGGATGACGAATATGTAACCAAACGAAAAGAAATGGGCAAGGTCATTTTTCACTTAGCAAAATTGGCTATCCATCTTGGGGAGGTAGCTCTTTTTTTATTGAGCTATTCGCTAACGAAATGTAGCCTATTGTTAGATGAGGAAGAAAATACAGTAAGCATTTAGAGCCTAAAGATTTTTGGAAAAATAATGAGCACAAAAAAAGCTTCTGAAATTAATCAGAAGCTATAAAGTCGGGGTGGCAGGATTCGAACCTACGACCTCCACATCCCAAATGTGGCGCGATACCGGGCTACGCTACACCCCGAACTATTTAATTTTGACTCTCGACTTGTTCTTGAATCGGATGCAAATGTAGCAAAATTTACTTCTGGCAAACACTTTTTGCTAAATCAAATCGAAAAAAAATAAAGAAATTTTTGATGGTTTTTTGCCTTGATTTCAATCTCCTTGAAAATGAGTTCGATAACTCTAATTCTTTACTACCAGTTCCATTAGTAAATATATATTGTCAGGATTTGAATCATCTATATCGAGCTTGTAAGTATAATAGCCTTTGGAAAGTGGCGTCTCTCCTACGTAATCAAAAGGCTGAATTCTCAATTCTGTACCATTGGCTAGTAGGCTTACGAATCCGTAGCGATAGGCAGATTCAAATTCTTTATACTCTGATTTTTTACCAGCTTTGACATCACTAAATTCTACAGGTGTGGATCCAGAGCTTATCCTGATATCCTTAAAATCTACAGAGGAGGCATTTTCGACGCGAATCAAAATGCCTTCAGGATCTGGATCGTCGATGCAGGCTGTGACTAAAAATAGTGTCAAAAAGAGACCAAAGAAATTTTTCATAACAACAGTTTTCTCCATTACGGGTCAATAGCACGCTTCGCTACTGTTTATCAGTTTGATTTTTACCTAAAACTCCTGCTCGCCAAACTCACTCTTGATGAATTTGGAGTTGTTTTTCAGCTTGTTGAACGTATAGCTAATATTGAGTTGTATCACATCGACCTCATAGACATAATTGGTCGTGGTGTAAAATTCACCCTCTTGCCATGTAGTGATTCGTTGCTCATTTGTAGGAAGTAGTCCCATATCGATATTTTGCCACTGCATAGTTGCGCTGAGTCTTCCATCCAAGAAGGTTTTCTTGATATTCATGTTAGGTGAAAGAAAGCGTGAATCTTCTCCTTGCGCGGTATTGGTAGGAGAAAGGTAATTTACAGCCAACTGAGCTTCCCAGTTTTTGCCGAAGTTAAAGCTGGTGTTTGCATTGATAGAGTAAATCCAGCTTTCGGTATTAATAGGTTGGTTGTCAAATTCTCCCTTAATAGAATAATGATACACATTTGCGCCAGCGAAAATCTGCCACCAATCGGTAGGGTTCAGCTCCAAACCTGCTTCCAAACCAATCGATTTCCCAGTTCCCACATTAGAGTAAATTCTATTTAAGATAGTGTCATTATATACGGTATTGACGCGGTTCACCAGGTTTTGTACATTCCTGAAATAGGAAGTAGCTGTAAATAAATTGTCCCCAAAGTTTTTAACCACACCTAATTCCACCAAGTCAACAAACTCAGGCAAAAGCGTAGGATCACCTTGCTCTAACGTTTCGGAATGCTCTCGCTCCGGAAATGGATTCATCTTGAAAGTAGTCGTTCTTTCTACGCGTCGAGAGTAAGAAGTCTTGAGTTGCAGTTCATCATTCAACGAATAGTGCAGACTTGCTGAAGGGTATAGCTTCACAAAATCATACAAGTAAGTCGTATCTACTGTCCCGGCTTTGTCAGTCAAGTCCAGTGTTCTATCCATGATTTCTAGCCTTGCGCCCGCTGAGTAGCTCCACTTACCTTTAGTGCCTGTTAATTGCCCATAAGCGGAATGCAGAATTCTGTTCAAATCAACTGTACTGGAGAACTCCGGAACCAATTCAAATTCACCCGTTTCATTGTTTTTTCGCTCATAAACGAAGTCGCCGGTATGATTCAGGAATCGGTATTGATAGCCGAATTCCAATGTTCCAAAGGGCTTAGGCGCTGCTTGATAATCAACCTGAAACCTTGTTCCATGCAGAGGGTTGTCGTTGGTATTATACTCGTCTTGATAAATAATACTGGTGTCGGGGTAGCCCAAATTGCGATTAGTAGTAGGCCCGCCTAGCATGGTGTATTCATAGAGAAAAGAGCCTGAAAGCTGAGATTGGTTGGGAAAAATATGGGCGTAGTCCAAGCTGCCAAGTACGAAGTCTCCTCGGCGAATTCTAAGGTTTTCATTATAGTATTGCATCGTATAAAGCCGCTCTCCATTCACTACGGCGTGATTGTCGTAATAAAGTATGTCAGCCGTTCGATCCGCAGTCTTTTTCCCAGCATAAAAACCCAGGCTAAAATCATTCGATTGATTAGGTGTAAATCCCAGCGTGAATCTTCCAGAGTAGGTTTTGGCATCAGTGCTTCTTTCACCGTCCGACGGGAAATAAGTCGTAGTATCTCCACTAATGGTATAGACTTCACCTTCTCTGCGGCCATTAGTATCATTTCGTTGGAAGTTACCGCCTAGAGAAAGATCCCATTTGGCTTTTTTATGGTTCAGCGTGAAATCAGCCCCATAGCGCTGCGGATTGTCTAGATTGTCGTATGGCTGAATGCTTGGCGCTCCTATTTTTGCGTTTACTTGTAGGAATGTTCCGTCAGTGACGCCTTTTTTCGTAATGATATTGATGATTCCAGCTTTGCCTTCCGGATCGTATTTGGCTGAGGGAGAGGTGACCAGTTCTATGCTTTCTAGTGCATTGGCAGGAAGTTGGGAAAGTAACGCTTCGGGGCTTGATTGCGTAGGTTTGCCATTGATCATAACCACAAATCCGCTGCTGCCCCGAACAGCTATTTCCCCTTGACCATCGATACTGACAGAAGGGAGATTTCTTAATACATCTGTAGCTGTTCCTCCTTGACTTGTGAGAAAGTTCTCAGAAGTATATACCAGGCGATCTACCTTATTCATCGTAGTGAATTTCTTTCCAGAAACCTCCACCTCACTGAGTAACTGCTGATCGGGGCTTAAAAAAATTGTACCCAGATCCTGAAGTTGATTTTTCGAAATAGAAATCCCTGAAATTGTTTTTGTGGTGTAGCCAAGAAATTGAGCAAGTAGGTAGTATGCGCCTGGTTTTAGATTTTCAACGACAAACAGTCCATCTTGACCTGTCACCACTCCAGACACTAGGGTGCTGTCTTTGAGAAGATATATTGACACACTAGCGTATTCCAGTGGGTTGTTTTCAGATTGGTCAATAAGCTTTCCTTTTACTCCTGATTGAGCAAAAATAGCCGTGATAAAAAATGAGATTAAAAGGGTAAGTAGTGTTTTTTGCATTTTAATTGGTTTCTAGACCGCAGAGACTGGAGTTTAGGATTGGAGTTTTATTAATAGTGAATCCGTGATAAATGGTTTTCTCGCTTGTCGAATTTAGCCTACACCTTGCAAGAAGGTATGTCGTAGTATCCTGTTTTGATTTATTGAATTCCGCGAATCTTACAAAAATGGAGATCAGAAAATCAGGATTTTATTTAAAAGGCAAGAGCAAGATATTTTTAGTCAATATGTACTCAAACCAATTAGAATCCATTTATCAAAAACTATCATCTTATCTATCAAAAGCCAAAGAAGAGCTTCCATGCCCAGTAGAATTAAGATTCTGCATATTCCAAGGCTATTTCAAATTTAGATTCGATGGGATTTTTTGATTTTAGAAAGTGTAGCGGTTTTGAACCCGGAATTTTTGAAAGGTTCTAAAGAAATAATTGTGTTTATTTAGGATTGGTAGAAATGGAATAGAGGGCAGTGCTACTCTGATTTTCTCTTTCAATCACGTATTCACTTCAAAAAATAAAATTCTATCCAATGAGTTTTCAAATCAAAAATTCTGGTGAAGCCTATGACGTTATTATCGTAGGTTCAGGAGCAGGAGGTGGGATGGCCTCCAAAATTCTCTCAGAAGCAGGACTTTCTGTTGCTGTAGTAGAAGCGGGTGGCGATTTTGACCCAGCCAAAGAGGAAGATCGTACGCAGCTAAGACCACCGTGGGAGTCACCACGTAGAGGCGCCGGCACGAGGATCCGACCTTTTGGCGATTTTGACGCAGCCATTGGTGGGTGGGATATCGATGGAGAGCCTTACACTAGAAAAAATGGAACTCAGTTTGACTGGTTCCGATCCAGGATGGTCGGCGGAAGAACGAATCACTGGGGCCGTATTTCTTTACGTTTTGGGCCTAATGATTTTAAGCGCGCGAGTATCGATGGGTTGGGGCATGATTGGCCTATTGGGTACGATGATTTGAAGCCGTATTATGACAAAGTAGATAAGTTGATCGGTGTATTTGGTACCAAAGAGGGGATTTATAATGAGCCGGATGGCTTTTTCCTTCCTCCTCCTAAGCCCCGACTACATGAACTTTACATGAAAAAAGGAGCAGATAAAGTGGGAATTCCTATGATTCCATCCCGTTTATCTATGCTGACTAGACCTATCAGCAAGGAAAGAGGAGTATGCTTTTTCTGTAGTCAATGCAACAGAGCTTGTCAAGTATATGCAGATTTCTCAGCTGGAACGTGCTTGGTTCACCCGGCCATGAAAAAAGGTAAAGTTGACCTCTACACCCACTCCATGGTAAGGAAAGTGACCACAGATGAAAGTGGTAAAGCAACAGGCGTATCTTTTGTCTCCAAAGAGGATATGAAGGAGTACAAACTGAAGTCTAGAGTAGTTGTGCTAGGTGCATCAGCTTGTGAATCAGCGAGAATTATGATGAATTCCAAGTCTAAATCACATCCGGATGGTGTAGGCAACAGCTCGGGAATGGTAGGCAAATACCTCCATGATTCCACCGGAACAGATCGAATGGCTATCGTGCCTAGCTTGATGGGTCGTGAGCGATACAATGAAGATGGTGTAGGTGGGCTGCATATGTACACGCCGTGGTGGGGAGATAATAAGAAATTGGATTTTGCCAGAGGCTATCATATCGAGTATTGGGGTGGAATGGGCCAACCTGCCTATGGTACAGGAGGAAGTATGGACTCTATGAGAAAATACATCACGGACGAATTCGGCGCACCTAGTCCAAATGGAGGCTACGGCACGGGTCTCAAAAAAGATATCAGGAAGCTCTATGGCTCTACTATGGGAATGTCCGGTAGAGGAGAAAGTATCCCTATGATTGATAATTACTGTGAGATTGATCCAAATACGGTGGATAAATATGGAATTCCTGTTTTGAGATTCAATTACAACTGGACTGATCAAGAGGTAAAGCAGGCAAAACACATGCATGATACTTTCGAAGAAATCCTAACTGAAGCAGGAGGAATTTTGCTTGGCTCAAAGCCAGGTCCTGAAACTAAGTATGGCCTTTTAGCACCAGGAAGAATCATTCATGAAGTGGGTACCACTCGCATGGGTAATGACCCAGCTACCTCCGTACTAAATTCAAACTGTCAGGCACATGATTGCGACAACTTGTTCGTAGTGGATGCAGGTCCATTTGTGTCTCAGGCTGATAAAAATCCAACCTGGACTATTTTGGCTTTGGCATGGAGAACTTCCGATTACATTGTTTCTGAATTGAATAAGAAAAACATTTAAACCATGAATAGAAGAGAAAATCTCAAATTACTCTTTACCGGCTCGGTCGGTACAGGTTTATTATTGGCAGGTTGTTCTCCTGAAGAGCAGGCTTTGCCAGTAAATGCATTATTGGCTGGAGGCACTATTGGAGGCAGGACACAAGAGGAGAAGGAACGTGATCAAGAGTTACTTTCAGAAACGTTTTTCACTGAAGAAGAGCGTAAAAAATTAAGCACTCTAGTGGATATTATCATGCCGAAAGACGACGAATCTCCAGCAGCTACTGAGGTGGGCGTGGTTGATTTTATGGAATTTATCATGAAGGATATGCCTTACTACCAGACACCCATGCGTGGTGGATTGATGTGGTTAGATTTCGAAGCAGATGAGAAATTTGGCAAGTCATTCAATGCGCTAAGCGAATCTGAAGTCATTACCATCGTAGATGAAGTGGCATGGCCGGATAAAGCTACCCCAGCATATGAAGGAGCAGTTCGCTGGTTCAACATGCTTCGCAACCTCACGTGCTCAGGTTATTTCTCTACTCCTGAGGGTTGGAAATACATAGGCTATGTAGGTAACCAGCCTAATGCTTGGGATGGAGTTCCTCAGGAAGTAATGGAAAAGCACGGCGTAAAATTGGAAGAAAAATACATTCCTCAATACCTCAAAATGGCGGATCGTGGTACCGTTATTCAATGGGATGACGATGCAAATATCATTGGGTAATTGAAGTTGCCTAGTAAGAAATAGAAAGCCAATGGATGAGAGTTCATTGGCTTTCTATTTATTTTATTCGTTTAGCTTTTAGTATGAGTTCTAAGTGAAAACTCGACAGAAATAGGTCTAAGAAATGCAGCCTAAAATATTTCCATCGAGTATGTCAGCCATTTATCCTAATTTAATTGGTATTTAGGGCAAATTGCCCAAATTTACTTTTTAACCACTTTCTCAGACTTATGAAACGCAGATCTGCTGTCAAGGCAATGGCTTTAACCACCTTTTCCACGCCATTTTTCTTCTCTCAAGGATTCACTAGTATCAAAAAACTTCTGGGCTCAGAAGAGGCGGGATTCAAGAGCAACTGGGAAAACTGGCCAGATATGAAGTGGATTGGCCCAGAATTTTGGGGCAATAGACTGCAGGACTGGGAGATAATTGGAGGAAAAGCCGAATGTAACATCTCAGCACCCAATCGAGCTTTGCACATTCTTACCCATCAGTTGGGCGAGGAGAAGAAGGACTTTCAGCAGTCAGTGACTATTGATTGGAAAAATCTAAGTTTGAAAGGAATCAGCGGGGCTTATGTTGGTTTTAGGTTGGGAGCGAAGGGAATTTTTGCCGATTACCGTTCGGCAGCTGTATTTGGAAAAGGGTTGGACGTTGGGATTACCGGATCTGGGCAACTGATGATAGGCGATAAGCTAAGTGATGAAAAGTTGGATTTATCCGCACCAATATCACTTACTTTAAAAAGCACCTTTGTTCAGGGGAAATATTCCTTGATCCTGTCAGGATCGAACGAAGGTGATTCCATCGCATTAACTTCTGAAGGGATTGAACATCAGGATCTGCAAGGCAATCTGGCTTTGGTTTCTCATTGCCCAAAGGAAAATCAGGATTTAACCAGTTTAGCTGCATTTTCTGATTGGGTTTTTCAAGGAGAGAAAATCGTAGAATCCCCTGATCAGGTTTTTGGCCCTATCTTTTTTGCTCAATATACTTTACATCAAAATACCCTAAAGCTCACCGCACAACTTGCACCTTTAGAGCAGATTACTGGTTTAAAAGTAGCTTTTCAAATCAAACCTGGAGCTACTTGGGAAACCGCGCAAATTACGGTACTCGATCCGAACGGTAGGATCGCAAATTTTAAAATAGAGGATTGGAATCATGAAAAAATGATTCCTTATCGAATCCGAATAGACATTCCGCTGAAGGATACTAACCAGGAGTTCTTTTATTACGGGGAAATCGCCGCGCAGCCTAAGACCGATGAACCATTAAAAGTCGCTGTCTTCAGCTGCAATGCAGACCATGGTTTTCCGGATCAGGAGGTGGTAAATCACGTGGTAAAACATAAACCTGAGATGGCTTTTTTCCTAGGAGACCAGTTTTATGAAGGCACTGGAGGCTTTGGAATACAGACGAGCCCGTTAGAGAAATCTTACCTAGACTATCTGCACAAATGGTATATGTTCGGGTGGTCTTACCGCGATATCTTTAGGACGATTCCTACTGCTATTATTCCTGATGATCACGATGTCTATCATGGCAACGTCTGGGGTGAAAGCGGCGCGCATGCTCCTACGGATGAAGGTTGGGGTTACGTAGCACAAGATCAAGGTGGCTATAAAATGCCTGCCGAATGGGTAAACATGGTCCAAAATTGTCAGACAAGCCATCTGCCAGACGCCCACGATCCTACGCCCGTGAAGCAGGGGATCAATGTCTATTACACTGATTGGGAATATGGGGGAGTGAGTTTTGCTATTTTGGAGGATAGAAAATTCAAGTCTGCACCGAAAAACGTCTTGCCTGAAGAAGCCAAGGTTATGAATGGCTTTATCCAAAACCCCGAATTTGATATTAAGAAGTATTACGATATTGACGCTGAGCTGTTAGGGAAAAGACAACTTGATTTTCTTCAGGATTGGTCAGAAAAATGGAATTCAGGAGTACAGATGAAGGCTGTTTTGTCGCAGACAAATTTTTGTACGGTCGCTACTTTACCCGAAGGAAGCATTATTGATAGCATAGTGCCTAGTTTGCCTACTCCTGAAAAAGGTGAATATGTCACTGGCGACGCACCTACCACAGATATGGATTCGAATGGCTGGCCACAAAAAGGTAGGGATGAAGCAGTTCGAATTATCCGTAAAGCCTTTGCATTGCACATCGCTGGAGATCAGCATTTGGCGAGTACAGTTCAGTATGGAGTGGAGGAATTCCGAGATGCTGGATATGCATTTGCCGGTCCGGCTCTGAACAACCTCTGGCCAAGACGCTGGTGGCCAAAAGTCCCAGAGGGTCATGAGCCGTTCAGGCAGGGGGCCAAAAATACAGGAGATTTCGAGGATGGCTTCGGAAACAAGATGACTATCATGGCCGTCGCCAACCCTTACAAATCTGGTTTTGAACCAGCCAGGATATACGATAGAGGGACAGGCTATGGAATCATTACGTTTGATAAGAAGGATCGCACGATGAAAATCGAATGCTGGCCAAGAAATGTTGATCCTATTTCCAACCCAACTGGGCAATATGAGGGTTGGCCGCTGACAGTGACCCAGCAGGACAATTACGCCAGAAAGGCTGTGGGATTTTTGAAAACCTTGAATTTGGAAGGTGTTGATAACCCTTTGGTTTCAGTCTATAATCAGACTACCGGGGAATTGGAATATTCGATTCCAGTACATACTACTACGTTTGAGCCGAAGGTCTTTTCCCATGATAAGCACCGAGTAGAAGTGCGAGAACAAGCTAATGGCTCGGTGAAAACCTATGCAGGACTCGTGGCAGGACTCGGTGAACAGGAAGTGATTGAAGTGAAGTTTGGCTAAGAGAAATCTTATTGACAGCTAAGCAAAATCGATCAAGGATGAAAGTTCAAACTAGGTGAGAAATAGCTGATAGTGCTTAAATTTTTAAAAATTTAGATTAAACAAAATAGTGAACTATGAAAATCATGATTAAGGTCGTACTTGGACTGTTAGGGATCACCTTGCTGATGAGCTGCAGCAAGTCAGAGAAGAGTTCCTCCCTAATGGATGACAAAAAACCAAATATCGTCATTATCTACATGGATGATTTGGGGTATGGTGATATGAGTGCGTATGGCGCTACTGAGCTTAGTACGCCGAATATGGACAGGCTGGCGAATGAGGGAATTCGCTTCACCAATGGCTATGCGACTTCGGCCACTTGCACGCCGAGTAGGTATGCTTTGTTGACTGGGGTTTATCCATGGAGAAATAAGGATGCGAAAATCCTTCCCGGCACGGCGCCATTGCTGATCAGTACTTCCCAGATGACTGTTCCTAAGATGTTGAAAGGTCAGGGTTACCAAACTGGCGTAGTAGGGAAATGGCATCTAGGTCTTGGGAGTGGTGACGTAAATTGGAATGAGCACATTAGCCCAAGTCCCAATGAAGTAGGTTTCGACTACAGTTACATCATGGCCGCCACACAGGATCGAGTACCTACGGTCTATATAGAAAATGGGAAAGTAGTGAATCTAGACCCGAATGATCCTATAGAAATTAGCTACGACCAGAACTTCGAAGGCGAGCCAACTGGCAAAGACAATCCAGAGCTAACGACTATGAAATGGCATCACGGCCACAACAATAGCATCGTGAACGGTGTGCCGAGAATTGGTTTTATGAAAGGTGGAGAAGCAGCCAAGTGGTCTGATGTGGACATGGCGGATCACTTTTTGGAAAAAGCTCAGAGCTTCGTAAAATCTCACAAGGACGGTCCATTTTTCCTTTACTACGCTTTCCAGCAGCCGCATGTGCCAAGAACTCCTCACCCGAGATTTGAAGGAAAATCGGGTATGGGGCCACGAGGAGATGTTATTTTGGAAGCGGACTGGATGATTGGTGAATTTATCAAAACATTAGAGGAGGAAGGCTTGCTTGAGCATACCTTGGTGATTTTCTCTTCTGATAATGGCCCGGTATTGAACGATGGCTACTATGATGATGCCGTGGAGAAAATCGGGAATCACAAACCAGCCGGTCCACTCAGAGGTGGAAAGTACAGTTTGTTTGAGGCGGGTACGCGAGTACCTTTTATGGTTTATTGGAAAGGAAAAGTTCAGCCTCAGGTATCAGACGCATTAGTCAGTCAACTTGATTTGCTAAGTTCTCTGGCTTCCTTGACAGGTAGTACGGAAACGACAGCTGATAGCCAAAACCTCCTTTCTGCTTTTCTGGGAGAGGAAAAAAATGGCCGGTCTGAATTGATTTTGGAGGCTACAGGAAGAACGGCTTTGAGAAAAGGCGATTGGATCATGATTCCTCCGTATAAAGGGGCAGCGAAAATAGAATCCGTAAATATTGAGATCGGTAACGACCCCAACTATCAATTGTATAACCTCAGAGATGATATCGGGCAAATCAACAACTTGGCGGAATCAAACCCTGAGAAATTGGAAGAGATGAAAGCTTCTTATGCTACTATTATAGGTGGTAATGAAGCTAAAATCGAAGATGTGGTATTGAAGTAAATCAAATTCTGTATTTTGGAGGAGAAAGTTCCTGACATGGGTGAAATGTCAGGACTTTTCTTTTAAAACCATCAACCTATGAAAATACACCTATTCCTCACTCAGCTGTTTTTTGTATCAGTCCTTTGCTCTTCTCAGCTTTTAGCGCAAGCAGTAAAAGATTCCAAGCCCAATTTTATCATCATTTTTACCGATGATCAGGGGTATGGAGATTTGGGAACTTTTGGTCATCCTACCCTAAAAACTCCTCATATAGACCAGATGGCAGTAGAGGGGCAGAAATGGACGTCTTTTTATGTAGCAGCCAACGTCTGTACGCCGAGTAGATCAGCGATTTTGACCGGGCGACTTCCTGTGAGAACCGGGATGTATAGCAATAATAGACGGGTGTTATTTCCAGATTCTGATGGGGGATTGCCAGCCTATGAAAATACAATTGCAACCCTGCTCAAAAAGGAGGGATATGCGACAGCAGCAATAGGGAAGTGGCATTTGGGACATTTACCTCAATACTTACCCACTAGCCATGGATTTGATTCTTACTTTGGAATCCCCTACAGCAACGACATGGATCGGATAAACGACATCACGACTAAGGAAGCTTTTGGAAATTCGAAAATTGAATACTTCAATGTCCCCTTGATGAGAAATGAGCAGATTATCGAGCAACCTGCAGATCAAACAACCATCACCAGGAGGTATGCCGAGGAGGCAGTCAAATTTATTGAAGCCAATAAGGAACAGCCATTTTTTCTGTACCTCGCCCACAATCTGCCTCATGTGCCGCTTTTTGCTTCGGATGATTTCCTTGGAACTAGTGAGCGCGGCCTGTACGGGGATGTCATCGAGGAGATTGATTGGTCAGTAGGGGAAGTTCTTCAAGCTTTGAAGCAGCATGGACTGGATGATAATACCTACGTCGTTTTCACTTCTGACAATGGGCCTTGGTTAGTTTACAATGAGCAGGGTGGTAGTTCAGGATCTCTGTTTGGGGGAAAAGGAACCAGTTACGAAGGTGGCGTCCGCGTCCCAACGGTGATCTGGGGACCTGGTAATGTGAAACCGGGCGTGGTATTTAAGATGGGAAGTACCTTAGACCTTCTGCCGACTTTTACTTCCCTTGCTGGCGCAAAAGTGCCACAGGATAGAATTTATGACGGGTTTGATTTGAGTCCAGTTTTCCGAGGTGAAAAAGCTATACCAAGAGATGAAATGTTCTATTATCATGGTGACAGACTTTTTGCGGTACGAAAAGGTGAATTCAAAGCTTATTTTTACAGTAACAACCCAGCCGGGTATCCTGAGAAACTTGTCAAACTGGAAAAGCCGACACTTTTTAATCTGGGCCATGATCCATCGGAGCGTTTTGATTTAGCAGATTTGCAGCCGGAGGTCGTAGCGGATTTGGTGGACATTGCGCAAAAACATGCCTCAGGAATGGTGATCGGTAAATCTCAGCTGGAAAAAAGAATAACCAAAGTGGAGTAGGCGATTAGCTAGTTAGCTTACAGGGCATACCCATTTGTTAGTTATTCATACCATATTATCCTATTAAACCAAGCCATGAAAAGTTCACAAAACCTCGTTTATATCAATTTGATTCTACTTGGGATAGGGATGCTTTTTTCCCAATCCTGTACTTCAGAAACGCAAGAATCTCCAAAGCCAAACATAATCCTCATTGTAACGGATGATCAGGGTTGGGGAGATCTGGGGGTCAACGGAAATCCTTATATCAATACCCCCAACATCGATCAGCTGGCCAACCAAGGAGTTCAATTCACAAGATTTTATGTAAATCCTGTTTGCTCACCTACTAGAGCGGAGATTCTGACGGGAAGGTATCATCCTCGCAGCAATATTTATTCTACCTCAGAGGGAGGGGAGCGAATGGATCTGGACGAAAAAACCATTGCTGATATTTTTCAAGCCAATGGATACAGCACAGCTGCTTTTGGCAAATGGCATAACGGCTCCCAATCCCCCTATCATCCTAATGACCGTGGATTTGAGGAATTCTATGGCTTCACTTCAGGACATTGGGGCAATTACTTCAGTCCCATGCTGGAGCGTAATGGGGAAGTGACCACCGGGAATGGATTCATCATCGATGACCTGACAGACCATGCGATGGAATTTATCGAGAAAAGTTCTGACCAACCTTTCTTCGTTTACCTAGCTTACAATACACCGCATAGCCCTATGCAAGTGCCGGATGTATGGTGGGACAAATACAAAAATGCTCCCATAGATACTACGCATCGCTATGCAGATAAAGATATTTTGGATAAAACACGAGCCGCGTACGCCTTGTGCGAAAATATCGACTGGAATGTGGGTAAGATCATGAGCCAATTGGAAAGGTTAGAATTGCAAGAAAATACCCTCGTCATCTACATGTCTGACAATGGTCCGAACGGCTGGAGATGGAATGACGGATTGAAAGGTGTCAAGGGAAGTACGGACGAAGGTGGTGTGCGCTCACCATTCATTGTTTTCTGGAAGGATCATCTGAAGCCACAGTTAATTGCTCAGGTGGCAAGCGCGATAGATATTTTGCCTTCCCTAGTAGATCTGGCAGGGATCACAAATCCTTTCGACAAACCGCTGGATGGTGTGAGTTTGAAACCACTTCTGATGGGATCTGACGAAGAATGGAAAGACCGATACGTCTATAGTCACTGGAACGGAAATGTGAGCATTCGAAATCAGCAATATATCCTCGATAAGGATGGTCAACTTTATGACTTAAGCACAGATCCTGGTCAGCTGAATCCCATAGCTGAACCATCTCAAAACGTAATGTCTGAATTAGTAAGCGCAAAAGATGCGTGGATAAACTCCGTGCTTTCAGAACTCAATCGAGATAGAGAGGAGATTTTTCCAGTAGGATATAAAGAAAGCAAATTCACCTTGCTACCAGCCAGGGATGGTCTGCCGCATGGAAATATCAAGAGATCCAGCATTCATCCCAATTCCTCGTTTTTCACCAATTGGAAAGCCAAAAGCGATAGTGTAACCTGGGATACAGAAATTCTCACTTCAGGGAATTATAAGGCGACGATTTATTATGCCTGTGCAGAATCGGCGGTAGGTTCTTCGATTTTATTGAGACACCAAGGGAATGAAGTGTCCACAGTAGTGACAGAAGCTAATGAGTCAGATTTTGTGGCTGTGGAGTACGATCGTGTAGCCCGCGATGAATCCTTCGAAAAGGATTTTAAACCCTTAGAGTTGGGACTGATACAGTTGGAGAAAGGGCGTCACCCCCTTGTGCTTAAGGCTTCAGAAATCGCAGGGCCAGAATTCATCGAGGTTCGGTTGCTCGTTTTAGAGCGAGTGGATTAGCAAGTATTAGAAGAGTCTTTCTCTCTAATGAGGTACTCAAGTTCAAAGAGTATAGGTGCTGGCGAATCTTCGCTTTAGTTGGTCAATCGTTGACTAATCCTCTACTTCCAATGTCTCGAGGATATCAGCTAACTCGTCGAAGTCTTTCAAACCAGGTTTGATTTCTGTACCACCAGTGAGTGATATTCCATAGAGATTTAGCTCCTTTATGACTTCATGAACAGTGGAGGCGCTAATTCCTACACCCAGAATCACTTTGCAATTTTCGCTAAGGATTTTAATCGATTCTTTGTCATCCTTATCCAATTCCTCGGTTTCTGAAGTGATATGAAAAATTATTCCAGATTGGTCTAGGCGAGTAGCCACTTCCTGTTCGATGTGCCTTACTTCCTTTAGATCCATTTTATAAATCAAGCCAAAACCCTTTCCTTCCAATGCCACTAGAGGCTCTATTCTATCGTGCTCTACCCATTTTATAGTGGGATAATTCTCCAGTGTATTCACAATTTCATCCACACTATAAGTTAGAAATTCTCCTACAAACTCAAGCCCAGAGACCCAGCCTGTGATTTCACTGAACTGGGTAGGTGAGATGAATTTTTCAGATTCGTTTTCTAGGGAAAAACCCAACAAATCAACATACATACCTGAGCAATATCTGGCGTCTGAGAGATTTGTGATACCGCTTATTTTTACAAAAGTGCTTAATGCCATGGTTCAAATTTTGAATCGGCTAAGTTATGCAGGATGATTGGCTTGAAAAAAGTATTTCGAAACTGTATGAACTGAGGCTTACCCGAAAATTGAGAAAATACTAGTATTTTTAGTCTTTGAACGGCACAATGAAGAAACTGCTACCCATTATTTTAGGATTTACACTGCTTCTTTTTTCCTCTTGCGATAGAGAAATAGAAGAAGAGCCAGTGGACTTGGGATATGATTACCAGCCGTTGGAAGTTGGGTTGTTTTGGATTTATGATGCGATGCAGATCACCTATTTCGGGGAAAATGATTCAGAGCAGGAATTTTTTTTCTTTAAGGATCGGATCAGGAGTTTTTATACTAACGAAGTGGGGGAGCAGGTTTTTATCGTCAGTCGTTCCAAATCACTGGATGAGATAACTTGGAACCCTGTTCTGGACTATACCATTATCCAAAGAGAGCAAGCGTTGGTGAGAACGATTGAAAATCAACCCTTGGTTCCTCTGGTTTTTCCACCTAAAGATGGAGTAGTTTGGAATGGAAATGCTTACCGAAGCGAAGTAGAAGATGAGTTCCAGTTGATCAAATCTGGAAACCTAGTTCGAATAGAACAGGAAAACAGTGATGACAAAGTGACCTATCGAGATATACGCTATGAAGTGTATGAAAAAGGCGTAGGTATGATAGAAAAGTATGAGGAAGTATTGACCTATTGCTCTAGGAATGATTGCTTAGGTGAAATGCTGATTGATTCAGGTATTAATCTTAAGATGATATTGACTGACTATGGAAAAGATTAAATTTTTAGCTTGCCTAATACTTGGGATAGTCTTTTCAGGTGAATTGATTGCACAGGATCGCTATGCTGTTTTTTATAAATACAAGCCTCAGGAAACCCTTTCTTTAGCTAGCCCGGGTGAATTTCTAAGTCAAAAAGCATTAGCACGAAGAAATAGGGAAGGTGTTGCTCCTGATAGTCTAGATCTTCCAGTGACTAAGAAATATGTAGATGCTGTCTATCAGAAGTCGAATTACATACTTTATTCAAGCAAGTGGTTCAATGCCACGATTTTGGTCACAGATGCTGCAAGTGCTGTGGAGATCGCTTCTCTGCCTTTTGTAGATAGAGTGGAGCTAGTTGCCAGAGGTTTTATCCCAAGTCCCAATGCACGGATTGGAAGAAGATTATTTGCATCAGTCACTCATAGCTATTGTCCTCCAGAAACAGCGAATGCCCGTGTATTGGCTACGGATGAGGAAGCGTACGACTTCCAGAATTCAATTCTTGGTATTGATAAAATGCATGAAGAAGGTTACACCGGAAAGGGTATAACAGTAGCGGTTTTTGATGCAGGTTTTCCAGGAGCAAATACGGCAAGCTCACTGGCTCACTTACAAAATCCGGGGAGAATACTAGGTACAAAAGATTTTGTGCGACCGTGGAATACCAATGTCTATACTGACAATCAGCACGGGACGAATGTGCTATCTCTGATCGCATCGAATGAACCAGGCAAAATGCTCGCTGGGGCTCCTGATGCCAACTATATACTGGCAATCACAGAGGAAGTGGCCACTGAATATTGGGTAGAGGAATACAATTGGGTGCGTGCAGCTGAGTATGCAGACAGTTTGGGCACAGATATAATCAATAGTTCGGTAGGATATTATGATTTTGATGATCCATCGATGACCTATACCTTAGCAGACATGGATGGTAAAACTACCATTATTGCGCGTGGTGCAGTGATTGCTGCCAGCAAAGGAATTTTGGTAGTGAATAGCGCGGGGAATTATGGGCCTCAACCTTCTACGTTATCTTCGCCTGCAGATGCTCCAGGCATTTTAGCAATAGGTTCTGTCAAAAAAGAGCTGGTGGTAGCGGGTTCAAGTTCGCGAGGACCGACAGGCGATGGACGTATCAAGCCAGACTTGGCCGCTTTAGGCGAAGGGGCTGTGCTCATTAGATCCAATGGACAAGTAGGTTTTGCAAATGGCACATCTTTCTCTGCTCCGCAAATCGCTGCGCTGGCGGCGGGACTTTGGGAAGCCAAGCCAGAATGGACAAAAGATAAATTGATTGAAGCGCTTTTGAATAGCGGCACCCAAGCCGATGATCCCGATAATCTATTGGGATATGGAATTCCAAATTTTCGTGATGCCCTATATGGAGAAATTTTGGCTGTAGAAGAGCCTGAGGAACCTCTCGCGTGGAAAGTTTATCCTAATCCAATCTTGGGCGATGAATTGTTTATTCATTTTGGGAATAGCCTGAGTGCTGAGTTTTCTCTGATCGATCTCAACGGGCGTTTGTTAGAAAGCAAATCCATCATTCGAGGATCAGTTAAGGAGCCTTTCAGGATTCTTTTGGAGGGAGTGAAGCCAGGGTTTTACATGATTCAGATGCAAGATCTTACTTTGATCAAGCAGAGTAAATTAATCCGCCATTAATCCTTTCATGCGGAGTTAGCCTCTGCTTTTACACTATTAAAATCAAAATAATGTCATTACTAATTGCCCCGTCTATTCTAGCAGCAGATTTTGCAAATCTTCAAAAAGAGGTGGAAATGCTAAACTCCTCAGCTGCGGATTATATTCATGTTGATATCATGGATGGGGTGTTTGTTCCGAATATCTCCTTCGGAATTCCTGTGACTGAGGCGATTCAAAAGCATGCACAGAAGCCATTGGATGTACATCTCATGATCGTAAATCCTGATAATTATCTGGAGGCTTTCAGAAAAGCAGGAGCGGAAATGATCTCAGTACACTATGAAGCCTGCACGCATTTGCACCGTACGTTACAAGCCATCACAGCGCTTGGGGCAAAAGCAGGAGTGGCTATTAATCCTCATACGCCGGTGGAATTATTGGCTGAAGTGATTCAGGATATTGATTTAGTATGTATGATGTCGGTGAATCCTGGTTTTGGGGGGCAAAAATTTATAGAAAACACCTATTCCAAAGTATCCCGATTGAAGGAGTTGATTTTAGCTAAAGGAGCTAAGACAAAAATTGAAATTGACGGAGGAGTGAATCTAGAGAATGCTCCAAAATTACAAGCCGCGGGTGCGGATATATTGGTTGCGGGAAGCTTTGTATTCAATTCTTCCGATCCAGCTCATACTATACAACAGCTCAAAGAGATTCCTCTTCTTTAGAATTTGGTCTTACCATTTATCATAAAATACCTTAAAATCGGCCTTTTTTTCTTGATTTTCTGGAGAGTTCGCTTTTTATTGAAGATTATACAGAAATTAAAATCACAATGTTTATGAAAAAAGTATTGCTTTTCGGAGCGTTATTCGCGTTCCTTGGTTTTGCTGCTTACGCACAGGATGAGGAGAAAGTCACAGATGAAGACTTGGCAAAATATGCAAATGTAGAGGTGACATTTGATAATTATGTGAATTCAAAGACTGAAGAATTGAAAGCGATGATATTGGAAAATGAGATTTTCCAGGGGGGCGCTAGATATAATGAGATTAAAGCGGCTTGGGGGGATGAAGCTAAAATGGCTGAAGCTAAAGTTACCGAAGAAGAAAAAACTGCTTTTATCGCCGTAAAAGATTTCCAGGAGTCGCTTCAAAGTGTGTTGAAAGAATATAAGACAGGCTTAATCATGGATGAGGAAATTTTGGGAGCAGGTACTTACAATAAAGTATTGGCAGCAACTAAAGCAGATCCGGCAGTTCAAGAGAAATTAGATACTATGATCGCTGAAATGAAAGCAAAGCAAGCAGCTGAAAAAGCCGATATCCCAGCTGAAACAGACGGTCAATAAGATTAAAATGAAGTTATTATGAAGATGCCTCCTAATTGGGAGGCATTTTTTTTTAATTTCACACCAAGAGTTTCAAGCCTTCGTTTAGAAAAGTATGAATTATAGACAGCTGCCCATCACCCTATTTCTATTTATTATTCTCACCGGTGCTTATGCCCAGGAAGAAGATATTTTTGGAATCTCCGAAAAAGCAAAAAGCCCTAAGAGTGAGTCAGGAATAGGGAATGTGGCTAGAAATGTGTTGGAAATGTTCAGTGTTGAACTTTCCGGAGGAGGTGCCTATCAGCAATTTGGAACAAGTTTTTACTCACCAAATCCAAGCCTTTACCCTTTTTCTCGCTACCAAAATCTGAATGGTGATCCCTTAGATATTTCTGAGGATAATCCCTTGGAAATGAAAGGTGGAGACTGGGTGTTTCCAAATTGGAACGGTGGAGTTCGGGTTAATTTGTTTAACCTACTGACTATAGGAGGAGGCTTCGGTCAGGAGTGGGGTAATCTCGCGCCCATGCAAGGCGGTGATTACCAGTTTGATTTCGAAGGAGCTACTTACCAAGCGGATAAGCTCTACGGAACTGTAGGTTTGGTTCTTTACGATGCGGCTCGAAGGAGATCATTTTTGAATTGGAGATATAGAAACTATTCTTCGTCCAATCTCTACATGCAGTCAGAACTTCGTCAGCGTGCTAGACAGAATTATCCTTGGAGGTTTATTTTAGAAGCAGAATTCGGGAAGTTGAATTTGAAAAAATCGTATGACCCGGCACTTGATGTTGGCCCGGATCCATACACGCCAAGATTAGCAGTGTCTGACAAGAATTATTACGGGTTGGGTTTACGAGTGGAGCGAGATTTCTCAGATTACACGAAGATTTTCATTAAAGGTGGAGCTGATTTCAGGAAGTTTACCTACGCATCTTCGGACTTTTCAGAGGTACAAGACCTTGATCAGCAGGTCTATGCAATGCAAGTAGGACTTGCAGTTCGGTTTCCGGGGACAAAACGGTGCAAAATTGCTGGATGCGGCGTAGTGATGAAGCACATGCACAACGGAATTGAGTATAGGGGAAGTGGTATTTTTAATTTTCAAGACAGGAAAATAGGGCAGTGGTATTAAAGTCTTGATTATCGTCTTTGGTGTTTGTAATCTCTTTTCAAAACCGGTCGCTTTTTACTATCTTGCAAGCTTAATCGACCCCGTGAATAGCATTATATGGCTCAAGGAGAAAACGAAAACATCATCCCCATTAATATTGAAGAGGAAATGCGTGGCGCCTACATCGATTATTCGATGTCGGTTATTGTTTCAAGAGCGCTTCCTGATGTCCGAGACGGACTAAAACCAGTACACCGAAGAATCCTATTTGGGATGCAGGAGCTGGGAGTTTTGCATAACAAACCTTATAAGAAATCTGCCAGAATCGTTGGTGAGGTACTCGGTAAGTATCACCCGCATGGTGACTCTGCAGTGTACGAGACCATGGTTCGTATGGCGCAGCCTTGGTCCTTGAGATATCCCCTGGTGGATGGTCAAGGTAACTTCGGGTCTGTAGATGGAGATAATCCAGCTGCGATGCGTTATACTGAAGCTAGACTAAAGCGAATTGCCGAGGAGCTTTTGGTGGATATCAACAAAGAGACGGTTGACTTTCAGTTCAACTTTGACGATTCTCTGAAGGAGCCGATTGTCTTGCCTGCCAAAGTACCAGCACTACTATTGAATGGAGCTTCAGGTATTGCCGTGGGTATGGCTACGAATATGGCTCCGCACAATCTAGGAGAAGTCATAGACGGGATAATCGCATACATAGACAATAATGAAATCACTGTTGAAGGATTGATGGAGCATATCGTTGCACCAGATTTTCCTACAGGTGGAATTATCTATGGGTACAATGGTGTAAAAGCTGCCTTCGAAACCGGGCGTGGTAGAGTGGTGATGCGAGGTAAAGCTAATGTGGAAACCAAAGACGGTGGAAGCAAAGAAATGATCGTTATCACAGAGATTCCTTATATGGTGAACAAAGCTAATATGGTGGAGAAAACCGCAGCTTTGATCAATGAAAAGAAAATAGAAGGTATCTCTGCCATCCGTGACGAGTCAGATCGCTCTGGGATGCGCATCGTATATGAGCTGAAGCGTGACGCGATTTCTAGTGTCGTCCTTAATAATCTTTATAAGCATACACAGCTACAGACTTCATTTTCAGTGAATAACGTCGCCTTGGTAAAAGGGAGGCCTCAAACATTGAATCTGAAAGATATGATCGTTCATTACGTCAATCACCGACACGAGGTAGTGATTCGTAGGACGGAATATGAGCTGAGAGAAGCAGAGAAAAGAGCGCATATTCTCCAAGGATATCTGATCGCTTTGGATCATTTGGATGAAGTTATTTCCTTGATCAGAAATTCTGCAGATCCTGAGACTGCAAGAAATGGTTTGATAGAGAGATTCGAATTGAGTGAAATTCAGGCAAGAGCTATTCTCGACATGAGATTGCAGCGCTTGACAGGAATGGAGCGTGAGAAGATCATCAATGAGTACAATGAGATCATGGCTTTGATCGAAGAACTCAAAGAAATCCTTGCAAACGAAGATAAGAGAATGGAAATCATCAAAGAAGAGCTTACAGAAATGAAGACTCGCTATGCTGATGACCGAAGAACTGAAATCGAGCATAATGCAGAAGATTTCAGCTATGAAGATATGATTCCAAATGAGGAAGTGATTATCACTGTTTCTCATGAAGGTTATGTGAAGCGTACCGCGCTTACCGAATATAGAACACAAGGCAGAGGTGGAGTTGGCTCACGTGGTGTGAGTACTAAGCAGGATGATTTTACAGAATATCTTTTCACTGCATCCACGCATAATTACCTCCTGATCTTTACCGACAAAGGGAAATTGTTCTGGTTGAAAACCTACGCAATTCCGGAAGGATCAAAGACTTCCAAAGGCAGACCAATTCAGAACCTAATCAGTATTGAACAAGACGATAAGATTCGTTCGATCATTCAGGTGGCTGATCTGAATGACCAAGATTACCTGAACAATCACTTCCTGGTGATGGTGACTAAGCGAGGTATTATTAAGAAAACTACCCTTGAACAGTATAGTCGCCCTAGAACAAACGGTATCATTGCACTGAATATTCGCGAGGATGACCAATTAGTCAATGTAGAAATGACCAATGGGAATCAGCATATCGTGATCGCTGTGAACTCTGGTAGAGCAATCCACTTCAATGAAACTGCAGTTAGGCCTATGGGACGTACAGCCACAGGCGTAAAAGCTATCAGGTTAAACGATGATAACGATTATGTGATTGGCATGGTATGTGCATCTGAAGAAAATGCGACGTTACTCGTAGTATCTGAAAAAGGATACGGTAAGCGCTCTAACCTCGATGAATATAGAATCACCAACAGAGGAGGTAAAGGAGTAAAAGCAATGAGTGTCACTGCGAAAACAGGCGCTCTTGTCGCAATCAAGGAAGTAGTTGAAACAGATGATTTGATGATTATCAACAAATCAGGTATCACCATTAGAATTTCCGTAGATGGACTTCGTGTAATGGGTAGAGCTACTCAAGGAGTTAGATTGATTAAAATAGGAGAGAATGACGAAATTTCTTCTGTAGAAAAAATATCAAAAGAAGAAGTAGAAGAGATAGAAGATGCCACAGTAATCACAGGAGAAAATACTGAGGATAACTCTTCTACTAGCGACTCAAAAGATTCCTCTGATGATGCAAGTGAAATTAAAGAATAACCAACCAAACAAGAAAAATACGCTAAAATGAAGAAGCTAATTCTATCAATGGCCTTGATCGGTGCAACGACCTTGGCTTTTGGACAAAAAAAGGTAGTCCGCTCTGCAGAGAAAAACTTTAAATCTGGAGATCTAACTGCTGCAATGGCTGATATAGAAGCCGCTAGTGCTGATCCAGAAACATCAGGTGATCCTGCAACTTACCTTCTAAAGGCCCAAATCGAGACCAAGATGTTTGGTTCGGATTCATCTAATACTGCATCTACTCTAGAAATCGGTGAGGCTGCATTGGCTACTTACAATAAGGCCTTTGAAATGGCTGGTAGCGATAAGGAAGCAGGAGTAGGCGAAGAAATTTACGCTGATGATATGCCAGGAGTTCCTGGCAACCTTCGTCCATACAATATCAATACGCTGAAAAACACCGCTTTTGACAAAGGAGGAGAAAGATACAATGCCGGTGATCTAGAAATGGCTTACGAATTCTTCAATCTTGCCGGTGATATAGATCTTTCTGATACTACTATTCATTACAATGCAGGCTTTATCGCTCAAGAAATTGGGAAATATGACGAGGCTAAAAAGCATTATGAGTACCTGCTCGATGTAGAGGATTACAATAAATTGACGGTTTATTATCTAATGGTTCAAATCATTAGTGGTGAAGATTCTGATCCAGAAGCTGCCTATGACATCATCATGCGCGGTAGAGAAGATTATCCTGAGGATAAAGTTTTGGCTGAATATGAGATTCAACTATTACTTCAGCTGAACAAAATGGATGAAGCAATGGCATCTATTCAGGAAGCATTGAAAAATGATCCTAACAATCCAGGGATTCTCTTGAGATCTGGATACTTGAAAGAGCAGGCTGGAGATATTGACGGAGCTTTAGCAGATTACAAAAAGTCAGTTGTTGCTGACCCAGAGTTTTATGATGGTAATTATTATACCGGAGCGCTTTTGATAGAGAAATCAAGAGAGATCGTAGTAGCAATCGGTGGTTTATCAGATGCAGAATGGGAGGCAAAAGCGAGCTCTATGACAGAGGAGGCTAATCTTTATTACAAAGAAGCAATCCCTTACTTCGAGAAAGCACTTGCGATCAGACCAGACAATACTGACATCATGGGTATTTTGTATCAAGTACACACCAGATTGCAGAATGAAGCTGAAGCTGAAAAATACAATAAGAAACTGGTGGAGCTGAAAGGTCCAAACTGGATGGATGGTAATTAATAGCCATCAATAAAAAATTGTGGAAGCCTCTGAATTTAACTTCAGAGGCTTTTTTATTTTAAAAGGTGAAACTTATACCCTAGGGAGATATGCTCAAAAAATGATTGTCAGCTTTTTACTTAAGTTTTATATTTGCCACTTGAAAAGTGAAATTGCGATGAGATTGAAATTGTTTCTGGCGGTAGTCTATGGTTTTTTTGGTTTAATGCCCTTCTTAGTCAATGCACAATCAGAAAAATTCATTGATATTTCTTACGATCGAGGCCCGATGATAGGGAATAATAAAGATTGGGCAGACGAACTCATTGACAAAATTGATTATGCCGGTGTAGATGTGAGATTTGGATGGAGAAGTAATCAAAACACTTATTATAATTACATCAATAGATTTCCTAGCTATGGCCTCGGATTCACCTCAGCCCTCAATTATTACTCCGAGATAGGTCGCCCCATGGGTATTTATGCCTTTGGGGAATTTCCTTTTGGGAAAATCAACGTTGATAGAAAGTGGAATTTCAGCTATTATTCCCAAGTGGGTATAGGCTTCAACATGAATCCCTACGATGCCGAAACCAATCCATTAAACCGCTTTGTAAGTACCGCAATCAATGCTCACATTCATTTCGGCATCAAGGCTGCGTATAGGTTGACCAACTCGCTTGAAGTATTTTCGTCTATTGGCACGAAGCATTACTCGAATGGCTCCATCAAAAAACCGAACGCTGGAGTAAATTTCGTTCCTATTGCATTAGGCCTGCGATTAAACTTGGATAACCAACCATTCAACCCCGGCTCAAAACCGGAATTTCCTCCTTTAGAGAAAAGAGGTTTTTGGAATATAGCGGCGTACACGGGGTTGAAAAGCTATGAAATTGGAGAAAAAGCTTATTTCCGTGGGGGTGTAGGTGTCAATTACCTCTGGGAAATATCCTATAAATATCGTGGTGGTATAGGCATAGATTGGTTTTATGGCGCAGGTGCTCATGAGCGTTTTCCTGATGAAAACATCTCTTTTACTGACGTCAATTCTTTTGCAGTGGTGGGATCATGGGAGTGGAAACTGACCGAAAAACTCTATATGCCTATTGCCTTTGGCGTATATTTAAGCAAAGCTGACCTCAACCAAGAAATTGCTGGTTTCTACGAGCGAATTGGCGTTCGCTATCGATTAACTGATCATGTATTCGCGGGCGTGCAAATAAAGGCACATGAGGCGAAAGCAGACTTTTTTGAATTCACTCTAGGATACACTATACCCGGAAAAGTGAGGAAAATTGTGAATCCTTAACTGCTTCTTTTTCCTTTAATCAAAAAGTATTTTTATTTCACTTCGGCTTACTCTAGCTTGTGGCTACAAATCGTGCCCAACTATGTCAAAACCTTTCTTTCTTAAAAGCATAGCTTTTTTTATCCTCTCGCTACCTAGTCTGATCTGTTTTTCACAATCTGTTCCTTCTTCAATTATTTATCACCAGCTTCAGCAACTGAAGGAAACTAAACGAGTGCTATATGTGGCTGCTCACCCCGACGACGAGAATACGCAGTTAATTGCGGCCTTAAGAAATGGGGAACATGTCGAGGTTGCGTATTTGAGCTTGACTAGGGGTGATGGGGGACAAAATTTAATTGGTAAGGAACTAGGAATTGAGCTAGGGCAAATCCGGACGCAAGAATTGTTGCAGGCACGTGCTACAGATGGAGGAAAGCAGTTTTTTACGCGCGCGATGGACTTTGGCTATTCCAAAAATCCTGACGAAACGCTTCAAAATTGGGATAAACAAAAAGTGCTCTCAGATGTGGTCTGGATAGTACGAAAATTTCGTCCGGACATTATTATCACTCGCTTTAATACGGAGCCAGGTGGAAATCACGGACATCACACCACTTCAGCGATTCTGGCAGAAGAGGCCTTTGACCTAGCTTCGAATCCATCGGTTTTTCCGGAGCAGTTGGACTATGTACAAACTTGGCAACCGAAGAGAATCTTTTGGAATTCCTACAATTTCGGAGGGGAATTCAAAGCCGACAAAAACGAGCAATATGCAGTGTTTAAAGTGGGAGAATTCAATAGTCTCCTAGGCCAAACTTATAGTCAAATCGCTGCTGATAGCCGTACCATGCACAAATCCCAAGGTTTTGGAGCTACTCCAAGAATTGGTGCAGCAGATGACAACCTTCAATTTATTAAAGGGGAACCCTTTAAGACCTCAGCATTTGAGGGAATTCCAAACCGATGGGCGCAACTAGAGGGAGGAAAGGAAATCGAGACTATGATTCAACGTGCAATTGATAAATTCAATTTTACTGAACCTGTAGTCAACTTAAATGCCCTTACTGATATTCGCTCGAAGCTTTTGCAACTAAACACTAAAGAAGCTTGGGTTGAAGAAAAGACAAAGAAAGTGGATGAGTTGATTTTTGAATTATTGGGATTGAAAATGGAGTTTGTGACTGATCAAGAACTTGGCTATGCGGGTGAAAAAATTCAAGCCAGGTTGGTAGTCAATAACCCTTCTGCTGTTTTGCTCACCGACGTTTCGTTGCAACTTTATGATACATACTATGTATCTGACAAGAAAAGCGTAACCAATAACGAACCTGCCCAAATTCCTGTGGAATTTACAATTGCAGACAACACACCTTTATCGCAACCCTATTGGTTAATCAATCCCGTAGTAGATGCGATCTATGACGTCGAAGAACAGCAAATGATTGGTAAACCCTTCAATGATTTGAAAATGGGTGGTGATTTGATGTTCAAAATCAACGGTCAGAATTTCAAAATAATCATTCCCCTGGAATACAAATACAATGATCAAGTAGATGGCGAGGTAAAGCAGCCGTTTACCATTGTACCGGAGATTGATCTGAACGTCTCTGACCAGAATGTCTTTTTGATCCCCGGTGTAGATCCAGTCGTTAGCATTTCTGTCAATTTCAATGGGGAAATGAAAAAAGGTAAATTGACTTTTAAAAACCTTCAGGAGTCAGAATTCGAAATTCTGGGAACTGAAGAGAATATCGCTCAGAAAAAGCGAATTTATCAGGTTTCTTTCAACTTGGATAAAAATGAAAAACGGGAAGTTATAGCTGAGTTTACTACTTCAGAAGGGAAACTTTATGACCAAATAACGCATAGAATTTCCTACAAACACATTCCAAACCTTACTTATTTTTCTCCGGCAGCTATCAATTTGATACAGGAGAACTGGAAAGTATCTGGGGCAAAAATTGGCTACATCATGGGAGCTGGGGACGATGTGCCAGCTGTGCTTACCTCCTTAGGTTATCAGGTGGACGGAATCATTGACTTTTCATTAGAAAATCTTTCCCAATACAAAAGCATAGTAGTTGGAATCAGAGCCTATAACACCAATACAGAACTAGCCGCAAACCAACAGAACCTGATGACGTATGTGGAGAACGGAGGAACTTTAGTAGTGCAATACAATGTGAGTCGTCCGCTTTTGATAGAGAATCTAGGTCCTTATCCATTTTCTATCAGTCGGGATCGGGTGACAGTAGAGAATTCACCTTTCGAAGCGGATTGGGAGCATCCAATTCTTGCTGAACCAAACCAAATCACCGTTGCGGATTTTGACGATTGGATTCAGGAAAGAGGATTGTATTTTGAATCTGATATCGCTCCTGAATATTCTACTCCGTTGTCTTTCCAAGATCCGGGAGAAGATCCCTTGAATGGCTCTCTGATCTATGCTAACTATGGTAAAGGAACCTACATCTATACAGGGATTTCATTCTTCAGAGAATTACCGGCGGGAGTTCCTGGCGCCACTAAATTATTTATAAACTTGATCGAGCAATAGTTTTGGAAGAGAAGCAGATTCGCTGGAAATATCTATACCTAGGGCTGATTGCAGCACTAGTATTACTCATGGCTCTATTTTATTGGCTTCAAATTGCTTACGCATGAGCACCTTAGATTGGGTAGTACTATTTGGCACACTGGCACTAATAGCCACCTACGGGATTTATAAAACCTATGGGCCAAAGAGCTTAGACTCCTACCTACGTGGTAAAAACTCCATGAATTGGTGGTCTATTGGTTTGTCAATTATGGCCACTCAAGCTTCAGCCATTACCTTTTTGAGCACTCCTGGCCAAGCTTACGAAGACGGAATGCGATTCATTCAGTTTTATTTTGGATTGCCTCTAGCGATGATTGTCATTTCGGTGGTTTTTATTCCCATCTATTACAAACTGAAAGTTTATACCGCATATGAGTTTTTGGAAAACCGATTTGATCTGAAAACGCGGACACTTGCCGCGCTGCTTTTTATTGTGCAGAGAGGATTGGCTGCGGGTATTACTATTTATGCACCAGCTATTATTCTGTCCACCTTGCTAGGCTGGAACCTCACCGCTACAAATATTCTAATCGGATCAGTAGTGATACTTTATACCGTCTCTGGCGGAACAGAGGCTGTTTCAATTACCCAAAAGCAACAAATGGCGGTAATGATGGGAGGTATGATTTTGGCAGGAATAATCGTGATTCAAATGCTCCCGATCTCCTTCCAAGAAGCCATGCATGTGGCTGGGAAAATGGACAAATTAAATATGATCAATTTGGAATTTGATATTTCAGATCGATACAATGTCTGGTCAGGGATGACTGCGGCAGTGTTTCTTTTTCTGTCCTATTTCGGCACTGATCAAAGCCAGGTTCAGCGCTATCTATCTGGTCAGACGCTCGCGCAAAGTAGGATGGGTTTGATCATGAATGGCTTCCTGAAGATCCCAATGCAGTTCATTATCCTGTTTATAGGAGTGATGGTTTTTGTTTTTTATCAATTCTTTTTACCTCCGGTAGTTTTCAATACCGTTCAAACTGACAAGCTCCGAGAGAGTGAATATGCCAGCGAATTTGAAGATTTGGAGACAGATTATGCTGCCAATTTCAAGCAAACTAAGACATCCTACCTAGAGATGCTTGAGGCTATCGAACAAAAGGATCTGAGTCGGGAAACTGAAATTCGTGAACGACTGAGCCAATTGAAATCTGAACAGCGTACGATTCGCGAAGAAGTCAAAGACCTCATAGTTACTAACGATCCTATTGCTGAGACTAGGGATACAGATTATGTGTTCATGCGCTTTGTGATGGATAACCTACCGAAGGGGATTATTGGGTTGCTCTTCGCGGTGATTTTCTCTGCGGCTATGTCTTCAACGGCTTCGGAACTGAATGCTTTGGGCTCTACTACTACCATAGATTTGTACAAGAGATCAATCAAAAAAGCAGCTAGCGATAAGCATTACTTAAAATCATCGAAGTTGTTTACCGCTTTCTGGGGAATCGGGGCTATTCTTTTCGCTACTTATGCATCGTTATTTGAGAATTTGATTCAGGCGGTGAATCTACTTGGTTCGCTGTTTTATGGAACTATTTTGGGCATATTCCTAGTCGCTTTCTTTATGAAATGGGTGAAAGGGCAAGCCGTGTTCCTCGCGGCACTGTTGTCACAAGGACTAGTTTTATTTGTTCACTTCAACAACGGAGATGTGACGGATGGAAACCTTTGGGACATTGGGTTCTTGTGGTACAATCCAATAGGTTGTTTAGCTGTTATGCTTTTTGCAGCCTTGATACAGCTACTTATTCCATCAAAAAATCCAGAGTAAAATTTTAATTCATGGTGGGAGGGATACCACTTATCAGTTGTGCCACATTTATTTTTGACGAGCTCATAGTATCCAGATTTTCAAAATAGATGACTAATTGCTTTATACTATGTACCAACTACATTTAAATACAGGCTTCTTCTATTTTGACATTAAATCGGCTATATGGAGGCTTTTTAAGTGAAAATATAATAATACCGCAATTTTTTGTTTATAAACTCAGATATCTAATTTGCGTAAGCTTAATTGTCTTTCCCAAGTTTATTTATGAGTAATCTTCCTTTGTTGGATAGTGATGTTTTCGAAAATTCCCTCTCTAGCTTTCAAAATTTCCACCCTAATCAAGACAGTTCATTCATCCGAATCAATCAATTAGTATCAATTTCATGTGGTACTGGGAAGTCGATAATCGCGGTGAGGGATTCGGAGATGCAATGGTATAGCGATGCAGTAGGGTTTACTTTTCAGGATGATTTACTTTTAAACTTAATCAAATTCATTGCTGTCCAATCTTCTGGGTTTTTTGAATATCAGGATATATCTAAATGTCAATTTCCTTCAAAAGTTAACTCGGTCCTTGCCAATCAAGCTATTGGATTTTTGGCAGGATTTCCGATTCGAAATGCAGCTAACGAGATAGTTGGATTTTTGGCTGTCTTGGACACAGATCCAGGGAAACTGGATGACGCTAAGAAAAAGGTGTTAGAATTGCTAGCAGAGGAAGCTGCAGCAGTTTTGAAAGAGAGAAAATACCTTCTTGAATTTAGCAATCTTGAGGTACTTTTTAATATATCCAATGATCTGATTTGTATAGCCGGTACAGATGGCTATTTCAAAAAAATCAACCCATCTTTCACAAAATTGCTGGGATGGACGTCTGAAGTATTATTGACCACCTCATTTTTTGAGCTTGTTCATCCGGATGATTTAGAAAAAACGCAACAAGAAATTCAAAAATTAGCCAAGGGAGATCCAACAGTAAACTTCTCTCACCGATTTCAGCATGAGAATGGAACCTATAAAATACTGGAATGGGTAGCCACTCCTGATGAAAGCACAGGTAAGCTTTATGCCATAGCTAGAGACATTACGGAGATAAGTATCAGAGATGCTGATCTTGCTCAGCGAGAGGAGAGACAGCGTATCTTTTTTGAGAATTCACAGGGATTCATGGGGACTCACGACCTGGATGGTAATTTTCTCACCGTGAATAGTTCTGGTGCTGCGATGCTCGGCTATACGGTAGAAGAGGTGTTGGGAATGAGTTTATATGATTTGATTCCTGAATCGCGACATGAAGCAGTAGGCGAATACCTGAAAGCTATAGAAGCAGAGGGGAAATTGAGTAGTCAAATGATCACTAAGCATAAGAATGGTGAGCGATTTATTTGGATGTTTAATAATGTGCTGGAGAAAAATAGTACGGGAGACGGTTATTATGTGATTGGTAATGCGATAGATATAACGAGTAGAGTGAGGCTAGAGGAGGATTTAAGGCAGACCAAATTGCTACTTGAAGAGACTGGTAGAATAGCCAGAGTGGGGGGATGGAACATTGACATGGAACACCAGAAAGTCACTTGGACTCCAATGACTAAGCTAATCCATGAAGTAGATTTGGATTATAAACCAGATGTGGCAACAGGTATTAATTTTTATAAAGAAGGGTCAAGCAGAGATACAATAATCAAAGCGCTTGAGTCTTCTGTCAATGAAGGGAAATCATGGGATTTGGAACTCCAGCTAGTTACTCATTTAGGAAATGAAATCTGGGTACGTGCCCTTGGGCATGCTGAATTCAAAAACGGAGTTTGCAAGCGCGTTTTTGGGACTTTTCAAGACATAGATGCCTCAAAAAAAGCGCAGCTTGAACTTGTGCGAACTAAGAAGCTTGCCGAAGAGGCGAGTGTCGCCAAGTCTGAGTTTTTGGCAAATATGAGTCATGAAATACGGACTCCCTTGAATGGAGTCATTGGTTTTACAGATTTGGTCTTGAAAACTGAGCTGAATGAAACCCAGCATCAGTATTTGTCCATTGTCAATCAATCAGGAAATGCCTTATTAAGTATTATCAACGATATTCTTGATTTCTCTAAAATAGAAGCAGGCAAATTGGAGCTGGACGTAGAGAAGTGCGATCTGTATGAGATTTGTTCACAAGCTACAGATATCATCACCTATCAAATCCAAAGCAAGGGATTGGAAATGCTTTTGAATATTTCCACGGAAATTCCACGCTTTGTTTATACAGATGCAGTTCGGTTAAAACAGATACTAGTCAACCTTCTGGGTAATGCCTCTAAATTTACTGAGAAGGGTGAAATAGAATTGAAAATAGAAATACTCGAAAACCTAGGTGAAGAGCATTGCATTCGTTTTTCAGTTAGAGATACAGGAATAGGGATCAGTCCTGACAAGCAGTCAAAAATCTTTGAAGCTTTCTCACAAGAAGACAGTTCTACTACCAAAAAGTATGGCGGAACAGGTCTTGGCCTGACTATTTCGAATAGTCTGCTGAGATTGATGGATAGCCGCTTGCATTTGCAAAGTTTTCCGGGTGAAGGCAGTGTCTTTTACTTTGATGTAAAGTTGAAAACAGAACAGGGAGACGCTATTGCTCTGACTGATCTGGATACGATCGGAAAAGTGTTAATTGTGGATGACAATGAAAACAATAGATTGATTGTCAGACAGATGCTATTGCTTAAAAATATTAAATCTGTAGAAGCGAAAAATGGTTTTGAAGCCTTGCAAGTCATGGCAAGTGGAGAACCATTTGATTTGATCTTGATGGATTACCATATGCCGTTTATGGATGGCCTGGAGACCATTAAGAAAATAAGAGAGAGTTTTCCGGTGGCAGAGCGAGAGTTGCCGATTATGTTACTGCACAGTTCTTCAGACGATCATAAAATCATTGAGAGCTGTAAGGCGCTTCATGTGAAGCATAGATTGATCAAACCTATCAAAATTCATGACTTCTTCCATGCGCTTTCAAAGGTGAACAATCCAGAGAGTAATCAGCAGGGTAAGATTGTGCGTGAGGTAGATGCACCATCCAGAGCATTCACGGTATTAGTTGCCGAAGATAATCTAGTTAATACTCTTTTAGCACGTACCATCATAAGGAAAATTGCTCCTAACGCGACTATAGTAGAAGTGAAGAATGGTCTAGAGGCTTTGGAGTTTTGTAAAAAAGAATTCCCAGACATCATTTTTATGGATGTCCAAATGCCTGAGATGAATGGTTATGAGGCTACAAAGAACATAAGGCTGTTAGAGCAAGATACCCATGTTCCTATCGTCGCCTTTACTGCGGGCAATGTCAAAGGCGAGCGGGAAAAATGTTTGTTTTCTGGAATGGATGATTTTGTGGTAAAGCCAATAGTGGAGGAAACTGTATTGACGGTATTGAATAAATGGCTTGGTCCTTCGGTGAACTCCAAGCGAGAAGATGAGGGAATAAAAGCCTCTCAGGTGGATTTTCATTATAATCCGTCCAAGCTGCAAAACTATACCGACCATGATCCTCAGGTCCTACAATCAATCCTGACAATAGTAAAATCTGAATTAGTGGAGACGTTGAGAACAGTGCGAAAGTTGATCGAAAGAGAAAATCTAAAACAGCTTAAAGAAGCTGGTCATAAGCTTTATGGTACGGCTAGTTCTGCAGGGATGAGCCTATTAGCTAAAATGGCGACTGAACTAGAACACTTAGACACTTTTGACGCTGAATATTTGAATTCTTTACTTGAAGAGTTGGAAGGAGAAATTACGCTTGTGTTGGATTTGATAGAAAGTAGAAGCTCTTGAAGTTTCAGCTTAAGTGAGAATTCAAAGTAAATAACCCGAGCAGTAGGTGTTGACTCAAAAAAATATCTCATTGAGATAGAAGTTAATACGAATTAATCCTGCAAAATTTTGGATCTACTTTTGCAAAGACGGATCAAAAACATACCTTTGCATCACTCAAAAACGGGGTAGTTGAAGAGAAGTCTAAGATGATCGTGTTGATGAGAAAAACGGAGTGGTAGTTCAGCTGGTTAGAATGCCTGTCCCGATACATCGGGAAGGTCTCAGGTTAGCATCCATCATTCCGCTTAGCATTGATGAAAAAGTTCATCAACTAGTGACAAATTAAACTATTGGAGTGGTAGGTCAGCTGGTTATAATGCCTGTCCCGATACATCGGGAAGGTCTCA
>NZ_JBDVMZ010000013.1:0-19773 GCF_039969895.1 Algoriphagus sp. | reverse complement strand
CACCTCTTCCCATCCCGAACAGAGAAGTTAAGCCCTGCAGCGCCGATGGTACTGGGGTTACACCCGGGAGAGTAGGTCGCCGCCTCATTTATTCAAAGCCCTTTGGTTAATACCCAAAGGGTTTTTTTGTTTCTGGGTTTTTCTATTCTTCTACCAAATTCTGAACTGTTCAAAATGATGCTTGAAATGCTTCAAATGAAATATTTCCCATTCCGAGAATTTTAACCAGCCCAGCCTCGGATGTAAAGTGACTGCTTCAGGGTAGGAGTGAAAAAATGAATGGTACTCTTCTATACTGCGGAGAAGATTTTCTTTGGCTTCAGGTAGATTTGCATATTTCAAGGCCATTAACTCTCCTTCACTTCCTGGTGCTTTTAGTCCTTTTGGAAAATTCATTGAACTATATAGAAGACTTTCTTTCTGTTCTAGGATTTTATCGGAGACCTCATATTCTGGCCATTTGATCTTGTAAGAAATTTTCACTGTGAGAGTCAAATGCTCAACCATATGTTGAGGGGTCATTATACCAAATTCTTTTTCGGTATCGTTAGATAGCTTTACAAGGGATTTTTCTATGCTCTTGGTATCCATTTCCTTTGATTAGTGGGTAAAAAAAAGCGCTTGATTTCTCAAACGCTTTTAGAAGATTAATGAATTTAAATTTTAGCTTCCACACATTTCGCATCCTTCTGGATCATCCAGTGAGCAAGCTATAGCGTCTTGTTTTTGTGATTTCAACTCGACAATTTCTTTCTGTGCATTTTCTACTTTTGGCTCAAATCCAGTCTTGTCCAGCGTGAATTTAATAGCTGCTGTAGCTGCTTGAGATCTCAAGTAATACATTCCTGTTTTCAATCCTTTTTTCCAAGCGTAGAAATGCATGGAGGTCAATTTTCCAAAGTTTGGATCCTGCATAAACACGTTCATGCTTTGAGACTGACAGATATATGCTCCTCTGTCTGCAGACATATCGATGATTATCTTTTGAGAGATCTCCCAAACTGTTTTGTAGAGATCCTTAATATGTTGCGGGATGCCTGGTACGTTTTGGACGGAGCCATTGGTAGAGATCAATCTATTTCTCATGGTGTCATCCCAAAGGCCAAGAGCAATCAAATCTTTCATTAAGTGCTTATTCACAATGATGAACTCTCCTGACAAGGTTCTTCTAGTATAGATATTAGAAGTGTAAGGCTCAAAGCACTCGTTGTTACCCAAGATCTGAGAAGTAGAAGCTGTCGGCATAGGAGCCATCAACAGAGAGTTTCTCATACCGTACTTCTTGATTTTTTCTTTTACTTCTGCCCAATTCCATCTTCCAGATTTTGGTTTAACTCCCCAGAGATCAAACTGAAGTTCACCTTTGGATGCTGGAGAACCTTCGTAAGTTTCATAAGTACCTTGAACTTTAGCCAGCTCCATGGAAGTTTCCACCGCTGCAAAGTACATGGTTTCGAAAATGTCCTCATTTAACCCTTTTGCCTCTGGAGAATCAAAAGGCATGCGCAGCATAATGAATGCATCTGCTAGACCTTGAATTCCCAATCCTATAGGGCGGTGCCTGAAGTTTGATCTTCTAGCCTCTTCCACTGGATAATAATTGACATCGATTACCTTGTTTAGGTTTTTGGTAGCTACTTTGGTGATCTCATAGAGCTTTTGATGGTCAAAAAATAATTTTCCATCTGAACCTTGGGTTACAAACTTTGGAAGAGCAATTGAAGCCAAATTACAAACGGCTACTTCATCCGGAGCTGTGTACTCGATGATCTCTGTACACAAGTTAGAGGATTTGATAGTACCTAAGTTCTTTTGGTTGGATTTACCATTCGCAGCATCTTTGTAAAGCATGTATGGAGTTCCAGTTTCAATTTGTGATTCCAGAACTTCAAACCACAATTCCTGTGCTTTAATAGTCTCACGAGCTTTGCCTTCTCGCTCGTACTTTTCATACAGTCTCTCGAATTCTTCTCCATGACACTCGGATAGCCCTGGAGCTTCTTGAGGGCAAAATAATGACCATTCCAAGTTTTGCTCAACACGCTTCATAAATAGATCTGGAATCCAAAGTGCATAGAACAAATCTCTTGCTCGCATTTCTTCCTTTCCATGATTTCTCTTCAGTTCTAAGAAATCTTTGATATCGGCATGCCAAGGCTCCAGATAGATGGCAAAGCTACCTTTTCTTTTTCCTCCACCCTGGTCCACATAACGTGCAGTCATGTCGAAGTTTCTCAACATAGGTACTATACCATTTGAGACACCATTTGTGCCCTTAATGTAGGAACCTTTAGCTCGTACATGATGAATAGAAAGACCAATACCTCCAGCCGACTGGGAAATCTTAGCACATTGTTTTAAGGTGTCGTAAATCCCATCGATACTATCATCTTTCATCGTCAGCAAGAAGCAGGATGAAAGTTGAGGCTTAGGAGTACCTGCATTGAAAAGCGTAGGAGTAGCATGGGTAAACCACTTTTCAGAAAGTAGATTGTACGTTTCAATTACTGAATCCAAATCCTCTTTGTGAATCCCTACAGCCACTCTCATCAGCATGTGCTGAGGGCGCTCTACTACTTTACCATTCAATCGTATTAAATAGCTTCTCTCTAAGGTTTTAAATCCAAAATAGTCATAGCCAAAATCCCGCTTATAGTCTATCGCTGCATCTAATTTTACAGCGTTGTTTTTTATGATCCCGTAAACTTCAGGATCTAACAGTGCCGCATTCTCATTAGTCAGTGGGTTCACATGCGTATAGAGCCTTTTCATGGTGTTAGAAAAAGACTGGCTTGTGGTCTTGTGAAGGTTTGAAATAGCAATCCTTGCAGCAAGTATCGCATAGTCGGGGTGCTTTACCGTAAGAGAGGCACAAACTTCTGCAGCTAAGTTATCCAGTTCGGTTGTTGATACTCCATCATACAAGCCATCAATTACCTTTTTGGCAACGTCTATTGGCTGAATAAATCTAGAATCCAACTCGTAGCAGAGGTTTTCAATTCTAGTTGTGATTTTGTCGAATCGAACTGATTCTCGCCTACCGTCTCTTTTTAGTACTAGCATTTCTATGGGATTTTTAGATTGAGGGAAAAGTTTTAATTAGAAGTCTTCACCGATGGAGAACCTTGGTGAATCGTCTGAGCCTTCATTAGATTTCATAACTCCTGCTTTTTGGTAATCACCTACTCTTTTTTCAAAGAAATTAGTTTTACCCTGAAGAGAAATCATATCCATGAAGTCGAAAGGATTCGTACTGTTCCAGATTTTTTCGCACTCCAACTCGGTGAGAAGTCTGTCAGCCACAAACTCAATGTATTGGCACATTAAATCAGCGTTCATTCCAATCAGCCTTACTGGGAGGGCATCTGTTACAAATTCCTTTTCGATTTCTACGGCATCACGTATGATCTCTCTTACCGTTTCCTTTGGAAGCTGATTGTTGAGATGTTTGGTGTAGAGGTGACAAGCAAAGTCACAGTGTAGGCCTTCGTCACGGGAAATTAATTCATTAGAGAAAGTAAGTCCTGGCATTAGACCTCTTTTCTTTAGCCAAAATATAGAACAGAATGAACCTGAGAAAAAGATGCCCTCTACGGCCGCAAAAGCAATAAGGCGTTCTTGGAAGTTACCATTGTCAATCCATCTCAACGCCCAATCGGCTTTTTTCTTAACGCAGTCGATGTGCTCAATGGCATGAAGAAGCTTGTCCCGCTCTACCGCGTCTTTAATATAGGTGTCAATCAACAAGCTGTAAGTTTCGGAATGGATATTTTCCATTGCAATCTGAAAACCGTAGAAAAACTTGGCTTCAGTATATTGAACTTCAGAAACAAAATGCTCCGCCAAGTTTTCATTTACAATTCCGTCACTGGCTGCAAAAAATGCTAAAACATGAGAAATGAAGTGGCGCTCCCCATCATTCAAAGCTTTCCAATCTACCATATCCTGACCTAGGTCAATCTCCTCGGCAGTCCAAAAGCTGGCTTCAGCTTTCTTGTAGTATTGCCAAATATCATCGTGCTGGATTGGAAATAAGACAAATCGATTTTTATTCTCTTCTAAAATTGGTTCGTTTTGCATGGGTAAAGAATTCTTTAATCTTTTTAACTCTAAGTAAAATTTAACTGGAAGAATAGCTTTCGAAAACAAAAGCTGCCTTTTAGGAACAGCCTTTAAGCAAATATGTTAATCAAAAATGGGAAATAAAACCTGTCACGAGTTTGTTTAACTCAGCTTTTGACCTCAAGTCATAATTTACATATCATTCATTTAATCAAATAATTAGGCTGGAATGGATAGAGTTTTAAGTTAATTAAGTAGCCAAATGAAAGGCTTTGTATTAATTGAAAATAATTTTGGAAAAAGATTTTCAACTCAAATTCAACTTGATTTTTGAACTTCGTTCAAGCTAAAATTGATAGAAATTGAACTCGTCAATATTTTGATCATCAATCTGTTGGAGCCCATATAACAAAATTTTGCAGGGTGATTTCTGTGAAAGATTTGCAAGGAAATGTGGGTTAACTGGGATGTTTGGTGATAAAGAGAGGGGAAGCGGAGGTTTTTACCGATCACTGCAGGATTAATTTCTGAAGCTAGGTTTTTTGTTTTGTATAACTTCCTTATATTTGCACTCCGATTTCAAAAGAATCTAGAATTATGTACGCAATTGTAAACATCGCAGGTAAGCAGTTCAAAGTAACAAAAGATCAGTTCGTCTATGCTCCAAAGCTAGACCTTGAAACTGGCGCTTCCGTGGAATTCGACCAGGTACTATTAGCTGAGGCTGATGGAACTGTGTCCGTAGGAGCTCCCCTTCTCAAAGGAGCATTGGTATCTGGGAAAGTCCTGGATCATGTAAAAGGTGATAAAGTCATCGTCTTCAAAAAGAAGCGTCGTAAGGGCTACAAGAAGAAGAACGGTCACAGACAAGATTTCACCAAAGTATTGATAGAAACTATTTCACTCTAAGTTTTCTTTTTTAGAAAACTATAAAAGAATAAAACCATGGCACATAAGAAAGGCGTCGGTAGTTCCAGAAACGGTAGAGATTCACAATCCAAGAGACTTGGTGTGAAGAAATTTGGTGGCGAAGTAGTAATCGCTGGTAATATTATCGTAAGACAAAGAGGTACTAAGCATCACCCAGGTGAGAACGTTGGTCTTGGAAAAGATCATACCTTGTTCGCAACATCTGACGGGGTTGTTACCTTCAGAAAGAAATTTGATGGCAGATCATACGTAAGCGTATTGCCTGCTGAAGCTTAATATAAGCAACCAACAATTAATAAAAGCTCCTTCTATCAGAGGGAGCTATTTTTTTGACCTAATGTTCGAAAGGCTTGTAGGCATTATAGCTTTTTATGATTATCCGCATTTTTACCAGTAAGGTGGAATAAGCAATTTAGCAAATGTTAAACTTAAGATTTGAGGCCGCTTCGGTCTTCCAACCAGATAAGCAAGGAATATAAGGTGGCTAGCATTATTGCGGATAATCATATAGCTTTTAAAGCAAATCATCTTAGTAAAGGTCAAGTTATCCTTAATCCAATATTCGTTTGTTATGAATTTTTTAGATCAGGGCTTTGAGTGATCCGTACCTTTGGACTTAGACATAAAAAAACCGACTAATGGTAATCAGCCGGGTTTTGATATGGTAATCTATTTCTTAAAATGGTCTATAACTCAGTACTTGGTTTACAAATGTCGTAGCGCTTTCCGGAGAAATAATCAGAATGAATACAATTCCGAAAATTGCTCCATAAAGGTGAGCATCGTGATTGATCGCGTCATCTTGATTCTTTCCTTTGAAATAGGAATACAAGAGGAAAAGTACTCCAAGGATAAATCCTGGCAAACATAATATCCCAAATAGGCAAATATCTGAAAGCGGTAATATAATAATGCTGGCAAAAACTGTAGCAGCAGTCCCGCCGGAGGCTCCCAATGCTCTGTAGTAACTGTTGTCTTGATTTTTCAAATAGGTTGGGATATCAGAGATCACAATGCCCAGAACATAGAAAAGCACATAAATTACTCCCCCAAGTATTCCCCCAAACTTATAGGCTAGTATTTGCTCTACAACTCCACCGAAGAAGTAAAACGTAAACATGTTAAAGAAAAGGTGAACATAATCCTTGTGAATGAAGCCTGAAGTGATAAAACGCTCCCACTGACTATTTCGCTTGATAATATATGGAGTGAACATGCATCGCTCCATGTAGGCGCCATTATTGATTCCATAATAGCTGCTGATTGCTGTGATGATAATCAGGACAATCGTAATTGATAAATCCATCTATTTTTCTCTGTGAATTAGGTCTTTTGTTAATTGCTTTAGTTCGAGAAAATAGTCCTCATTATTGAAGGAAATTGCATCGTATTGCTCAAACCCTGCTTCAAAGAAGGAGTTTATTTTAGACTCCGCTAACGCTCTAATTCCTAACTTTTCATAGATGGCTCGTACAGCCTTTACCTTTTCATCTTTGTCAAAATCTGTTTGATTTAGCCAATAGTTTAAGGTTTCGGCATCTTCGCCTGTCGCAAGCTCCAATGCTTTGATCAACAGGAATGTTTTTTTATTGGAGATAATATCGCCGCCAACTTGTTTGCCGAATTTTGCCTGGTCTGCATACACATCGAGTAAGTCATCCTTTAGCTGAAAACCTACCCCTATGTTTACTCCAAAATCATACAGCTTTTGAGCATCGTCCTTATCTGCACCAGCCAGCAAAGCGCCTAATTGTAAAGCAAATCCTAAAAGTACAGCGGTCTTTAAGCGGATCATAGTGAGGTATTCTTCTTCAAATACCAATTCTAACGACTCAAAATTCATATCGAATTGCTGTCCTTCACAGACTTCAGAAGCTGTTTTGTTGAAAAGTCGTATCACTTCACCTAGCTTCTCTGCTTCGGTAAGTAGAAGTAAATCGTATGCTTTTACTAGCATTACATCTCCAGAAAGGATAGCGACGTTTTTGTTCCACTTCACATGAACTGCGTCTTTTCCTCTCCTCAACGGCGCATCATCCATGATGTCGTCATGCATCAGGGTGAAGTTGTGAAAAACTTCCACAGCTGCAGCTTGGCTCAGAATATCTTCTGGATTTGGTTTGTAAATCCCGTATGCCAATAAACTAAGCAAAGGACGGATTCTCTTTCCGTCCAAGTTTAGAATATAGGTAATGGGGTCATATAGTTCTTGGGGATTTCTTCCTAGTTCAAGTGTACTATGTAAATCCTGGACGAATGTTTCCAGTTTACCTAATAACTCGTGCGCGTGGCTTTTTTTTATCATTATCTGCAAATTCCAAATCTATCGTTCTACGGTCAATGTCGGTATTAACTACTCTGACCTTCACTTTGTCGCCCAAAGTGATCATTTTTTTTGTTTTCGAACCAACTAATCGCATGTTTTTCTGATCGAAATCATAGTAATCGTCGTCCATATCCTGTACTCGGATCATGCCTTCACATTTGGTTTCGGTGATCTCTACAAATACACCCCACTCTGTGACACCAGCTACAATTCCCTCATAATCTTTATCTTCAGCGAGTGACATAAACTCTACTTGCTTGTACTTGATGGAAGCTCTTTCGGCATCTGCAGCTCGTTTTTCACGCTCTGAAGAATGAACACATTTTTGCTCCCATGGTTCTGCATCAGGTGATTTTCCACCTTCTAAATAATGCTCAAGTAGGCGATGAACCATCATATCCGGGTAGCGTCGAATAGGGGAGGTGAAGTGGGAATAATGGGGAAACGCCAGACCAAAATGCCCTTTTGGCTCAGTAGTGTACTTGGCTTTTGCCATACTGCGAATTGCCAGCTGCTCTAGTACGTTTTGCTCAGGCTTACCCTGAATGTCCTCCATCAGCTTATTGAGTGCTTTGGATATAGTGTTCTCATTTTCTATATCGAAGGCATGTCCAAATCGCTTCGCAAAGCCAGAGAACGTATCCAGTCGTTCCATATCTGGAGAATCGTGAGTTCTATAAACAAAAGTGTCTTTTCCTTTATTTTTATTGAAGACAAATTCAGCTACGTATTTGTTTGCTAGAAGCATGAACTCCTCAATGAGTTTATGTATGTCCTTTCGTTCTTTGATCATCAGACCAAGTGGCGTGCCTTTTTCATCCAGCTTGAATTTCACTTCCACCGTCTCAAAATTGACAGCTCCATGCTTGAATCTACGCTGACGGATTTTCTTCGCCATGCCATTTAGCAAAGTCAATTCCTCATAATAATCACCCGATTGTGTGTCAATATTCTCTTGAGCCTCTTCGTAGGCGTATCTTCTATCTGAATGAATGATCGTTCTACCTATCCAATGCTTTTTCACATTTGCTTCGTCATCTACTTCAAATACGCAGGCAAAAGTTAGCTTGTCTTCATGCGGACGTAGTGAGCAAAGTCCATTACTCAGGCGCTCAGGAAGCATCGGAATTGTGCGATCAACCAAGTAAACTGATGTCGCTCTATTATATGCTTCTTTTTCCAATGCCGTTTTTGGCTGCACGTAGTGAGTTACATCAGCGATGTGAACTCCGATTTCGTGATTACCATTTTCTAATTTTCTATAAGAAATAGCATCATCAAAATCCTTAGCATCTGCAGGATCAATTGTAAAAGTCAAGATGTCTCTGAAATCTTTACGCTTCTTGATTTCTTTTGCTGTGATCTTCTCAGAGATCCCTTCAGCCTCTTTCTCTGGCTCCTCAGGATACTCGAATGGCAATCCGAATTCAGCCATGATGGAGTGAATTTCCACTTCATGCTCTCCAGCTTTGCCGAGTACACGGATGACTTCTCCAGTAGGATTCTTGTCGCCATCTCTCCATTCGGTAAGTTTGACTACTACTTTTTCCCCGTGCTGAGCTCCATTGAGTTCTCCTCTATGCACGAAGATATCTTTATGCATTTTCTTGAAATCAGGAACCACAAAGGCGAATCGAGGAGAAATCTCTACTCGGCCTACGAATTCATCTCGGTTTTTTTCTACTACCTCGAGAACTTTGCCTTCCACTCTTCCTGTTTTTCCCTTCAGAGGATAGACCATCACTCGGACTTTATCTCCATCGAGCGCTTGCTTCATGTCGGCTTCTTTGACCAAAATATCGCCATCTACCTTTTCCGGATCGAGTGGAACGATGAATGCGAAGCGAGGATTTACAAAATCCACAATGCCTTCTATGAATTCAGGGTCTTGAGTGGATGAGTAGTAATTTCGTGGATTTCTAGAAACGGATCCCGCTTCTACCAATTTACTCAGGACGGGTTCTACGCCGCCTTTGGTGAGGGCGTCTCGGATTTCTAGTTTCTTGATGATTTGCTTGGAGTTGAATTCTTCTCCGTAGTGTGCATCTAAAAATTGGAGGATACGACGAGCCAAGCCGGCTGCATCCGTTTGTTTTCCTCCTTTGTTTTTACTGTTGTTTTTTCTGTGTGGTTTCTTTCCCATGATTAGGGTTGTTGATTAAGGTTAAGGTAAAAAGATTTATGTCCCTGCGCCCATTAATCTTTGTTTTCGTTTGTTCAATCTTGTAGATGAATGATTTCTATCTCCGGATTTTCTACCTGAGGATTCATCGCTAAAAACACTTTGGCGGTAACTTCCACATCTCTAAGACAGTATTTTTTGATTTTTTCTATGTCTCCTTCCAGATGAAAAGTAGTGTTGACCTGACTTCCGTCAAGCTCATCTTTTGAAGATGGAATTCCAAAAATTGAAGCTAAAAGCTCCAAGCGGGTGTAATGTTTGTAATCTCCAAACTTCCAGAGCTCCATCGTGTCAAGATGGCGAACCTCCCAGGGTTTTTTTCCTGCGATTTGCAAAGGCTCCGGCAGAGCAACTCCATTGATTAGCATTCTGCGGCAGAGATAAGGAAAATCAAATTCTTTACCGTTGTGCGCGCAAAGAATCCATTTTTTCTTTTCTAACAAAGCTTTGAATTCTAAAAGAAGTTCCTTTTCCTCGGTATTTGCATAGCATTTAGATCGAAAAGATAATTTGTTGTCCTTTTTGATCCATTGAAAATAACCAACTCCTACACAAACTACCTGCCCAAATTCGGCGTGTATTCCCGCTCGGTCAAAATATAAGGAGCCGGGCTCTGTATTTACGTCTGAAGGTTTGATGTTACGTTCTTTCTTCAGCCATTCTTCTTGAATTCGCTCCGGCAGATCTTCAAATTTCTCGGTCAGTGAGGCTGTCTCTATATCTAGAAAAAGTATATCATTCAATTGTTCCAAAAAATCTGCCATAAGCTTTTATTATGCGTGGAGAACTCCTTCTAGGCCAATTTCGGGAATCATCTTGATAAATTCTTTTTCGAAACTGCCCGAAGTAAAGATAAACTTTTTATCAAAAATCTGATCCATAATATAATAGCTCACCCAAAACTCATTGTTTAACACAAATACAGCTGGGTCAATCGCCTCTACTTTCGCTACCGATTGCTCTCCTAGCTCTTCCATGCTATGGCGTAGGGTAGAAGTTTTCTTTATTTCTCCATTTATTTCCCCATATCCTTTGGAAGTGATCATCACATGGGTCAGCTCTATCATGTTTAGGTTTATGATATACACTGCCCATTCGGTTCCGGTGGGTGTTTCTTCCTTGGCTATCGCTAGTTTTACTCCAGTCACCGGACTGAAATCAATATCTTTTTTCATATAAGTTCTATACGCTCCATTTCAAATAATTCAATCAAATGCTGCTTCACTCTTGCCTTTACATGTTCCATGTTCACGGGCTTTCCCAGTTCTAGGTGTAGAGAGGTCACCGCTTTATCGTCTATCCCACAGGGTATGATGTGGCCGAAGTAGCTTATATCCGCATTGACGTTGAAAGCAAAGCCGTGCATGGTCACCCAGCGACTAGATTTCACGCCCATTGCGCAGATTTTTCTTGGATTCTTTTGTTCTAGATGATCCAGCCATACGCCCGTAAGCCCTTCTATTCGACCAGCGACTACTCCATAGTCGGCTAAAGTCAAAATGATCGCCTCTTCGAGCAATCTCAGGTATTTGTGTATGTCTGTAAAGAAATTATCCAGATCTAAAATAGGGTAACCCACCAACTGACCTGGGCCATGATAGGTGATGTCTCCTCCTCGGTTGATCTTATAATACAGTGCCTGATGCTTCTCTAGGCCTTGTTCATCCAAAAGCAGATTTTCTTCTTTGCCACTTTTCCCTAGGGTGAAAACATGAGGATGCTCTACGAAGAGCATGTAATTGTTGCTTGGGGATTGATCCGCGGGATCCAATGTACGATTGCTGATTTTTAGCGCCACTGTTTCAGCAAATAGCTTTTCCTGATAGTCCCAAGCGGCTTGATAATCAAGCAGTCCGAGATCTCGGAATTCTACTTTTTTATTAATAATTTCATTCATTGGCGAGTCCCGAAGGATTTATTTTTCAACTGACTTCAAATCGGGTTCGATCATTGATTTTTCAAAATTAAACAAATATCCAAGATGGCTGAACACAACGATTCCGGAAAACGGGCTGAACTACTTGCGTCGGACTGGCTAGTTGGTAAAGGATACGAATTTGTCGAGAAAAATTACCGATCGGGCCATGCAGAAATTGACTTAATCATGAAGCATCGAGGTTTGTTAATTTTTGTTGAAATCAAATTCAGATCGGGAACTGGCTTCGGATTTGCAGAAGAGTTCGTCGATTCTGTCAAGCGAAAACTGTTAATTAAGGCCGCTGACAATTTCATTTACGAAAATGATTGGCATGGTGATATACGCTTTGACATAATCGGCGTGTACAAAGACAGGTCAGGAACAATCAATTTTAGGCATTTTGAAGATGCTTTTTACTAAAAACATCCCTTTCAAACTTTAATATTTAATCATGAAAAAAGTAACGATTACATTTCTTTTTGCCCTACTGGCGATGACAAGTTTTGCTCAAAATGCTAAGAAAGACCAGCAAATCGAAGAAGATAGTATGGAAGCAAAAGCGGCATTCCTAGAGGATGACCCGAGTATGCAGGAGTTGTTTGATTCCTCGTATGGCTACATCATACTTCCTAATGTTGGCAAGGGTGGTTTGGGAATCGGAGGTGCAGCTGGAAACGGTGTGGCATTTCAAGGCGGCAGTCAGGTAGGTTATGCCAAGATGACCCAAATAACCATTGGTTTTCAGGCAGGTGGTCAGGCATATTCAGAAGTGGTCTTCTTTGAGGATTCCGAGGCATTTGATCGCTTCAAGGCAAATAACGTAGAAATGTCAGCTCAGGTGTCAGCGGTAGCTGCCGCTTCAGGAGCTTCAGCCAATGCAAAATATGTAGATGGTGTGGCGGTATTTACGCGTACCAAAGGCGGATTGATGTACGAAGCTTCCGTGGGAGGCCAGCAGTTTAAGTTTCGAGAGAAATAGGTCAGTTGTCTTTTCGATAGACTAAATTTCCGTCCTTATCCCATTCAGCTCGGATATAAGGGCGGAAATTTTTCGTATATGCTGTTTCCTGATATTGAATTTCTCGCTTTCTGATAGCCTTCGTGTTGTTAGTGTCCCAGTATTCAGTCCAAAGCCCCACTTTTTCACCGTACTGATACTCACCGGTGACAGCTATTTGCTTGTCCTCATAGAAATAGAAATAATTTCCTTCCTCCAGGCCATACTGAACGGGGATTATTTCTTGAATCGTCTTGGTGGATTGGTCGAAATAGCGGGTTCTAGACTCTCTCGGCCAGCCTTCGGCGTAGTGATTTTTATCTTGAAGTATGTTGTTGGAATCGTACAGCATCCAGGTTTTATGCTTTGTTCCATAGTAATACATGCCACTTTCCACCACTACTTCATTGACTAATCGCTCGTATGGGCCATGGAGTAAGTATCCTTTACCCACTTCATACTCTTTCGATTTTACACTTTTTTCCTGTGGATCAAACCAATATACATCTCTGATGTAAGGATCTGGCCGGCGGGTAGCGTCTGTGTAGTTGAATTGTTCAAAAATCACTTGCCCACGAATTTCCCTTCGTGTGTAGCCTTTTCGGGTCTTGATTCCAAACCATTCATTTTTGCGTGCTTTCTTCTTTTTTTCTTTTTTCTCTTCTTTTTCCTTCGAATCATCAAAGAGTAACAATGGCATAGTGGTAGGCAGCAACCGAGAATTTACGACGCCTGAAGAATCAGGGTCTGATTGGGTTTTTGCTTCTTCTTTTTGGGCAAAAGTAAACTTGCTCAGCAGCAGCAAGAAAATAAAACTGATATAAAATCTACTCATCTTTAAGAAAAACGCAATTTACTTCGGTGTATTTTATCCAAAAATAACATTTAGAGATCAAAAGCCACAGATTGTTTAGATTTTATAATCTTCTATCTATTTTTGAGGAATTTGTAATAAAAACGCTCAAACAATGAATTCTATTTTATCAGAACGGATAATCAATATGGAGGAATCAGCCACTCTTGCCATGGCAAAAAAAGCAAGAGAGCTGAAATCACAAGGAATCGATATCATCAGCCTGAGTCTAGGCGAGCCTGACTTCAAGACGCCAATGCATATTCAACAGGCTGCAAAAGATGCCATTGATGAAGGAAAGTACTTTTCATATCCGCCTGTGGCAGGATATCAGGATTTGAGAGAAGCTATCGCAAAGAAACTGAGAGAAGAAAATGATATCGCAGATGCAAAGGCAGAAAATGTCGTTGTATCTACTGGTGCTAAGCATTCTATCGCCAATGTTTTCATGTGTATTGTCAACGAAGGTGATGAGGTAGTGATTTTCTCTCCATACTGGGTAAGTTATGCTGAGATTATCAAGTTGGCTGGTGGAGTTCCAGTTTTGATCGAAGGAACCTTAGAAAATAACTTTAAAGCTACCGCTGCACAGCTCGAGGCTGCGATCACGCCAAAGACCAAAGCGGTAATTTATTCCTCACCATGTAATCCTACAGGTTCTGTTTTTAGCAAAAAAGAACTAGAAGCGATAGCAGATGTAGTGAAAAAGCATGAGAATATTATGGTGATTGCTGATGAGATCTATGAGAAAATCAATTTCGCAGGCAGAAACTATAGCATTGGGTCATTTCCTGGCATGTTTGACAAAACAATAACCGTGAATGGCTTCTCTAAAGGATATGCCATGACTGGCTGGAGAGTGGGATATATCTGCGCGCCTTTATTCATTGCCAAAGCTGTGGAAAAAATGCAGGGTCAATTCACCTCTGGAGGGACAGGAATCGCTCAGCGTGCGGCCTTGGCAGGTATCTCTGGAGATCAGACTCCGACTACAGAAATGGCAAATGCTTACCTAAGAAGAAGAGGCTTGGTGCTGGATCTTCTTCGTGATATTTCAGGAATCAAAACTCATATTCCTGAGGGCGCATTCTATTTTTTCCCGGACGTCACCGCTTTCTTTGGCAAGTCGGCCAAAGGACATGACATAAAAGACGCGGATGATCTTTGCCTATACCTCTTAGCTGAAGCTCACGTGTCATTGGTGACAGGAGCAGCCTTTGGCGCACCGGATTGTATCAGACTTTCTTATGCCGCGTCGGATGAGGAGCTGGTAGATGCCTTGAATAGAATGAAAAAGGCATTGAACGAATTGGCTTAATTTTGCCTGCATAACGATTTTGATTCAGGTATAGCTTTTTACTTTGAAGCCTCGGTCGATGACCGAAGTGGTCTCAATTTGGAAGTTGGGCATACGCTCAAAACTTTAGGCTTTCTTGAAAACAATTCTGAGGCAATAAATCGTAGAACTTAACCTCGGCAAATGCCGGGGTTATTTTTTGCCTAAAAAGAAAGGCCTATTTTTGAGAAAAATTTCGCAATGGCTGAAGTATTAGTAATCACCCCAGTAAAAAATTCTTTAGAGACTACGTTGGATACAGCTAGGGCTATAGCTAGCTCCACGGTAGGAGTGAGGCATATTATTTTTAACGACTTCAGTACAGAGGAGACCAAAGCTGGGTTGGTGGGCAATCAGCTTGCGATTGGATATGACTTGATTCATCTCGAAGAATTGACTGATCATCCGTCGCCAAATTACAAGTTAGTCCTTCAGAGGGCTCAGAAAATGGCAAATGAGGCCAGTCTTCCACTCCTAGTAATAGAGTCAGATGTGGTGGTGCAGGAAAATACGATAAGTGATTTGTTAGCTTTTCAAAAGGCAAATGCCAAGTCAGGTCTGGTTGGATCGGTGACAGTAGATGATAAAGGAGTAGTAAATTTTCCCTATTTGAAATTTAAAGGAGTGAAGGAATCCGTGATCGATACTGCCAGAAGTTTGAGTTTTTGCTGCACGCTTTTTTCTAGAGATTTTCTGGAAAGCTACGATTTTGTAGGGTTAGATGAAGCAAAGGATTGGTATGATACTTTTATCTCGAAGAAATCAATCGAGCTCGGTTTCAAAAATCATGTGCTAATGAATGCGCCTGTTTGGCATCGACCGCATGCGAGCCGTCCTTGGAAGCAACTCAAGTACAGTAATCCGCTAAAGTATTACTTTCTTAAGTTTTGGAAGGGAATGGATAAGATTTGATTAAAGTTTACCCAGAAATTTTAGTAAGGTATTGTAAGCTTTGGACCAAGTTCGTTGGAAGCGAAGTGGGCCATTGAGTTCTCTTTCGAAAAAATCCATGTGCTTCGTATTTAGGTAGGCAATTCGCTCTCTCTTTTTTTGTTTCGTTCCTGTTTTCTTTCGCTTGCTGCCGCCGTGCAGTCGATAAAAAAAGCCAATGAATGGAAGTTTGACCACCTCACCTCCATTTTTCAGCATTTTGATCCAAAATTCCCAATCTTCCCGTCCCATTTTCATATCGGTACTGAATCCACCCACAGCCATACAATCAACCTTTCGGAAAATCCCACTCACAAAAATCATATTATCTCTCGCTAGTAAGCTCAGGTTGAAGTCTTTGAGTTTCCAGGGTTTTTGCCCTGATTGGTCAAATTTCACCGCTTCACAATAAACAACTTTTACCTCTGGGCGCTCTTCCAAGACTTTGATGGCCTCTGAAATGTAATTTGGTGAAATAAGGTCATCAGCATCTAATGGGAGTATGTATTTTCCATCAGCAAATTCGATCCCCTTGTTCCTAGCTGAAGTAACGCCTGAATTTTTTTGAGTTAGAAAATTGATATTGCTGTATTTTTCGCTGAGTTTTTCTGCTATTTCCTTACTGTTGTCCGTGGATCCGTCATTGACGATGACCAGTTGAATCGCTGTATAGTTGGATTTCAAAACAGATTCAACTGATTCTTGAAGGTATTTTGCTTGGTTGTAGCAGGGGATGATAATGGAGATGGTCGGGTGCAAGCGTAAGAAGATAGACGTTTTAAGAATTGCAATATAAGGCAATACTTCACCATTTTAATAGCATATCAAGACACGGTCACGGCTGTGTTTGTATGTTACTATGATTTGGTATTATTGAAAATACTAAAGCAAAAATTTGTTTAATTATCTGTAATTCATAACTTTAAACTGGTGATTAATCAACTTTTCGCAATTAATTGATTTTTACGTGTATCTATTTTAAAATAAATACTTTTATAACTTCAGCTCTTTTAAAGAAAATCCGGGTCTTGACCCGGATTTTTTTTTGAGTAATTTTTAGTGAACTTTCGACCTGTGATATTTTTGCCACCATGATCCGAGTTAAGGTTTTAGTAATTTTCAGTCTTCTTATTTTAAGCAATCATGTTTTTGCGCAGCGGACAAAATTCCAATACGATTCCAGCTACGTAGAAAGCTCACGCGATATCATTGCCTCACGGATGTTTTTTACGAGGAAGTACACTAGGTTGGTAGCGAACACACCTCGGTTTAATGAAAAGCTAGTTTTAAAACCAAATACAGGTCTTAAAATGGGTCTTGGATTTACTTATCAGGATCTCACAATTAATGCTTCTTTTCCTGTAAGTTTTCTGTATCCGGATAAAATTGGCGATTGGAATGGCAATCTAGACTTGCATTCCCATATCTATGCACCGAAGGTTATAGTGGATTTTTTTGGTCAATTCTATAATGGGTATAAGATAGATGCTGAAGACCGACCAAATTCTGATGAGGATTATCTGAGAAAAGATTTGCGGCAAATTTCACTGGGACTAAACTTGAATTATTTGTTTTTTGGTGAAAAACTATCCATAGCTGCTGCTTGGAATCAGTCTTCTATTCAAAAAAAGTCGGCCTATTCGCCATTTGTCGGTATTGAAGGATATGGAGGGAATATGAGAGGTGACTCGTTATTGCTGCCCACTACTCCTGATACACAAGGGATTAACTTTGATAAGGCAAGCTATTTTATGGTAGGGCCCAATGCAGGAATGGCTGGGACTCTTGTTTTTTGGGAAAATTTCTATTTGACAGGTTTAGCTGCAGTCAATCTAAGTATTGGATATACAAAGTGGAGGAATGTGGAGGAACAAAAAAGCTGGGGAGTTGCTCCCACCTTTTATCTGCGTGGTTTTTTTGGATACAACGGTCCACGGTTTGCGATTACCACAAGCTATATTTACAAGAATCTAAACCTAATCGATGTTGATCAATATGATCAGGCGGTAAACACCGGAGACTATCGAATCAATTTTATCTATAAGATTTACGCTGGGAAGAGCTTTAAGAAGAATTTCAATAAGGTGAATCCTGTGCGAATAATCATAAAAGAGTAACTTGAAGCCTAAGTAGTTCTGCTATAACTAGCGAGAAGGCCTCAAATGAATAATAACCTTTAATTACAATGGAAGATCAATTCGGAATTCAAAATTCTTTGAAAAGACTCGGGCTTAAACCCCAAAATTTAGGAACATCACAAGGTAAAAACTGGATTGATTCTGGGGAATCGTCAATTTCATCTTTTTCCCCGGTAGATGGGACTTTGATAGGAAAGGTACAGGCAACAAGTGAGGAGGCCTATGAAAAAGTAATTGAGCAAGCTCAACGTGCATTTGAAATCTGGAGGAAAGTTCCGGCTCCACAGCGAGGGGAAATAGTCCGCGAGATAGGAAATGCATTGAGAGAAAAGAAGGCTGATTTAGGAAAGCTCGTTTCCTATGAAATGGGAAAGTCTTACCAAGAAGGACTAGGAGAGGTGCAAGAGATGATTGATATCTGTGATTTTGCGGTTGGGCTTTCCAGACAATTGTATGGCCTGACCATGCATTCTGAGCGTCCTGGTCATCGGATGTATGAGCAATGGCATCCCATGGGAATAGTTGGAATTATTTCTGCATTTAATTTCCCAGTTGCCGTTTGGTCTTGGAATGCAGCGTTGGCATGGGTTTGTGGGGATGTCTGTGTATGGAAGCCTTCGGAAAAAGCACCACTTTCTGGGATTGCATGTCAGCATATTTCCAGTCAAGTTTTTGAAAAGCATGGAATGCCGGAAGGTATCTGCTCTTTGATCAATGGAGATTACAAAATAGGCGAGTTGATGTCAAATGACTCTAGGATTCCACTTGTTTCCGCAACAGGATCTACCCGGATGGGCAAATTGGTCAGCGAGGCCGTGGGAAGACGACTGGGTAGATCTCTATTAGAGTTAGGGGGAAATAATGCCATTATCATCACTGAGCATGCCGATATGGATATGGCCATACGTGGGGCGTTGTTTGGAGCTGTAGGTACAGCTGGTCAAAGGTGCACAAGTACGCGTCGGTTGATAATCCATGAAAATGTATATGAGGAAGTGAAAACTAGATTGGCCTCTGCTTACTCCAAATTGGTAATTGGGAATCCTTTGGATGAAAAGAACCACGTAGGTCCTGTGATAGATAAAGATGCGGTGAATATGTATCTGGATGCGATAGAAAAAGTCAAGAAAGAAGGAGGGAAGGTAGTGGTAGAAGGAGGCGTGCTGAACGGTGATGGATTCGAGTCAGGATGCTACGTGAAGCCAGCTATCTATGAAGCAAAGAACGACTTTGCGATTGTTCAGCATGAGACTTTCGCCCCGATCTTGTACTTGATGAAATACAACACGCTCGAAGAGGCTATCGCCATGCAAAATGGAGTGCCTCAAGGTCTTTCTTCAGCGATCATGACTACGAATATGCGTGAAGCAGAAGCTTTTCTTTCTGTGGCTGGTTCTGATTGCGGGATTGCTAATGTCAATATTGGTACCTCAGGGGCAGAAATTGGCGGTGCCTTCGGTGGAGAAAAAGAAACCGGTGGAGGTCGAGAGTCAGGTTCTGATGCGTGGAAAGCTTACATGCGTCGCCAGACAAATACGATTAATTACTCCTCTACACTGCCGCTGGCGCAAGGGATTAAATTTGATATTTAGTCAGCAACAATTTTCTTTAGAAAATATTTTATAAATATTCTTTCTCATTTTCAATAGTTTAGGTTCGATACTTCAAAATGTATTTGCTTAAGAGGAAATAGAAATTACCTTTGCATTCCCTTACGAACGGAAAGGGGATCAAAGATGGGAGTTTAGCTCAGCTGGTTCAGAGCATCTGCCTTACAAGCAGAGGGTCGGGGGTTCGAATCCCTCAACTCCCACATCTTACCTTAAACGCTCAAAAGTGAGCAATAATTATTTCTTGGGAGTTTAGCTCAGTTGGTTCAGAGCATCTGCCTTACAAGCAGAGGGTCGGGGGTTCGAATCCCTCAACTCCCACATTCAATCCCGGATTCTACGTTCGGGATTTTTTTTTTTGAATAATTATGGCCTGTCATTTTTACGTATTGCATTCTTCTATTCTGGATCAATTTTATCTTGGTCATTCCTGTGAGGATCTGAATGAACGATTGAGAAAACATCTAAGTAATCATTCTGGATTTACAGCT